>NZ_CP113910.1:4800000-5429404 GCF_024701375.2 Streptomyces sp. KMM 9044
GCTCGCGCAGCCTGAGCACCGTGCCGCCCGAGGGGAGGAAACCGCGCGCCGGGTCCTCGGCGCAGACGCGGGCCTCGACGGCGTGGCCGGTGAGCCTGACGTCCTCCTGCGTGAAGCCGAGCCGCTCACCCGCCGCCACCCGCAGCTGCCACTCCACCAGGTCGAGTCCCGTGATCAGTTCGGTGACCGGGTGCTCCACCTGGAGGCGGGTGTTCATCTCCATGAAGCAGTACGAGGCGGGGTCGTCGCCCGGCACGATGAACTCCACCGTGCCCGCGCCCCGGTAACCGCAGGAGCGGGCCGCCTGGACCGCCGCCCGGCCCATCGCGGCCCGGGTCTCCTTGTCGAGGAGCACACTGGGCGCCTCCTCGATGATCTTCTGGTGCCGGCGCTGGAGCGAGCACTCGCGCTCACCGAGGTGTACGACGTCGCCGTGGCCGTCGGCCAGCACCTGGATCTCGATGTGCCGGGGGCGCTCGATCCACCGCTCGACCAGGAGTGTGTCGTCGCCGAAGGAGGCGCGGGCCTCGCGACGGGCGGCGGCGATCTCGTCGGGCAGCGCCGCCGCGTCCCGCACCAGGCGCATGCCCTTGCCGCCGCCGCCCGCCGACGGCTTCAGCAGCACCGGTACGCCGATCTCGTGGGCGGCGTCGGCGAGCTGCCCGTCCGTCAGGCCGCTGCCGCTGGAGCCGGGGACGACCGGGACACCGGCCGCCTTCACCGTCTCCTTCGCGCGGATCTTGTCGCCCATCAGGGAGATCGCGTCCGCCGGGGGCCCGACGAACACCAGCCCCGCCTCCTCGCACGCCCGCGCGAACCCCGCGTTCTCGGCGAGGAAGCCGTAGCCGGGGTGCACCGCCCGGGCACCGGTGCGGGCGGCGGCCTCCAGCAGCCGCTCCACCGACAGGTAGCTCTCCGCGGCGGGCGCCGGCCCGATCCGTACCGCCGTGTCCGCCTCGCGGACGTGCCGGGCGTCGGCGTCCGCGTCGGAGAAGACGGCCACCGAGCGCACGCCCATCGACCGCAGGGTGCGGATGACCCGGACGGCGATCTCGCCCCGGTTGGCCACCAGAACCGTCTCGAACATCGCTCGATCTGTCACAGTCGTCCGTCCCTCACATCCGGAAGACGCCGAACTGGGGTTCGCCCAGTGGCGCGTTGGCGCACGCGGTCAGGGCCAGGCCCAGGACCTGCCGGGTCTCCAGCGGGTCGATCACTCCGTCGTCCCACAGGCGGGCCGTCGCGTAGTAGGCGTTCCCCTGCCGCTCGTACTGGGCGCGGACCGGTGCCTTGAACGCGTCCTCGTCCTCGGCCGGCCACTCCTCGCCACGCGCCCGGAGCTGGTCCCGCTTGACCGTCGCCAGCACCGAGGCGGCCTGCTCGCCGCCCATGACCGAGATCTTGGCGCCCGGCCACATCCACAGGAAGCGGGGCGAGTACGCCCTGCCGCACATCGAGTAGTTGCCCGCGCCGTAGGAACCGCCGACCACCACCGTCAGCTTCGGCACCCGCGTGCACGCCACCGCCGTCACCATCTTGGCGCCGTGCTTGGCGATGCCGCCGGCCTCGTAGTCCTTGCCGACCATGAAGCCGGAGATGTTCTGCAGGAAGACCAGAGGGATCCCGCGCTGGTCGCACAGCTCGATGAAGTGGGCGCCCTTCTGGGCCGACTCGGAGAACAGGATGCCGTTGTTGGCGACGATCCCCACCGGATGGCCGTGGATCCGGGCGAAGCCGGTCACCAGGGTCTGTCCGAACTCCGCCTTGAACTCCGCGAACCGCGAACCGTCCACCACACGCGCGACGACCTCCCGCACGTCGTACGGCGTACGGGGGTCGACCGGGACCGCGCCGTACAGCGACCCGGGGTCGACCTCGGGCTCGACGGACTGCTCGACCCGCCAGGGCAGCGGACCGCGCGCGGGCAGCGTCGCGACGATGTTCCGCACGATCCTGAGCGCGTGCGCGTCGTCCTCGGCGAGATGGTCGGTGACGCCCGACACCCGCGCGTGGACCTCGCCGCCGCCCAGCTCCTCCGCCGTGACCACCTCGCCGGTGGCCGCCTTCACCAGGGGCGGACCGCCGAGGAAGATCGTGCCCTGGCCGCGGACGATCACCGCCTCGTCGCTCATCGCCGGGACGTACGCCCCGCCCGCCGTGCACGAGCCCAGCACCGCCGCGATCTGCGGGATGCCGGCACCGGACATCCGGGCCTGGTGGTAGAAGATCCGCCCGAAGTGGTCCCGGTCCGGGAAGACCTCGTCCTGCATCGGCAGGAAGGCGCCGCCGGAGTCCACCAGGTAGACGCAGGGCAGCCGGTTGTCCAGGGCCACCTCCTGCGCGCGCAGGTGCTTCTTCACCGTCATCGGGTAGTACGTGCCGCCCTTGACGGTCGCGTCGTTGGCGACGACCACGCACGCGCGCCCCGCCACCCGCCCGATCCCGGCGATCACCCCGGCCGCCGGGGCCTGCCCCTCGTACATTCCGTCGGCCGCCAGCGGGGCCAGCTCCAGGAACGGCGAACCGGGGTCGAGGAGGGTGTCCACCCGCTCGCGCGGCAGCAGCTTCCCCCGCGCGGTGTGCCGGGCCCGCGCCCGCTCACCGCCGCCGAGCGCGGCCGCCGCCAGCTTGGCGCGCAGCTCCTCGACGAGCGCGCGGTGCGCCTCCTCGTTGGCCCGAAAGAACTCCGACGCGGGATCGGCCGCGCTGTGGAGCTCCGGTGCCTCGTCCATCTGCCGGTCCCCTCACTGGTTAATGAGCGTTAACGGTTTCACTCAGGTTAACGAGCGCTAACCCCGCTGTCTAGAATCGTTCCCATGGCCATCAGAACCGACGCCCCGACCCGTCGCGAGCAGATCCTCAAGGAGGCCGCGCGGCTGTTCGCCGAGCGCGGCTTCCACGGAGTCGGGGTCGATGAGATAGGCGCCGCGGTCGGCATCAGCGGACCCGGCCTGTACCGGCACTTCGCGGGCAAGGACGCGATGCTCTCGGAGCTCCTCGTGGGGATCAGCGGTCAGCTGCTCACCGGCGCGAAGCAGCGGCTGAAGGAGGTCGGCGGAGCGGCTCCCGAGGGGGTCCTGGACTCGCTGATCGAGGGCCACATCGACTTCGCGCTCGACGACCGGCCCCTCATCACCCTGCACGACCGTGAGCTGGACCGCCTCCGGGACGCCGACCGCAAGCTGGTGCGGCAGTTGCAGCGGCAGTACGTCGAGCTGTGGGTCGAGGTGGTGCGCGCGCTCTACCCGGACCTGACCGAGGCCGCCGCCCGCTCGGCCGTGCACTCCGTGTTCGGGCTGCTCAACTCCACCCCGCACCTCGCCCGGCCCGGCTCCCTGCCCGGCCGTGCCGCGACGGCGGCCCTCCTGCACCGGATGGCCCGCGGCGCCTTCGCCGCGGTGGGCACGGCCTGACGCCGGCGCACGTGACGAGCGTTACGCGGCCGGCGGTCTGGACGGCTTTGGCTACCCACCGGTACGGTTAAGACCCTGAGCAAGCGCTTAGCCGTGTGGGGCCGCAGCCATCGACCGAGGAACCCCCACGGCGAGCAACCAGGTACGCGAGAGCGGCGCCGGTTTGGGCGCAGGAAAGGGTGGCGGCGTGCGCCGTACGGTTTTCAACGAGGATCACGAGGCGTTCCGGGAGACCGTCCGCGCCTTCATCGAGGCCGAGGTCGTCCCCGTCTACGACGAGTGGTTCGCGGCGGGCCAGGCACCCCGCGACTTCTACCACAAGCTGGGTGAGCTGGGCATCTTCGGGATCACTGTCCCCGAGGAGTTCGGCGGCGCGGGCCTGGACACCTACAAGTTCGAGGCCGTCCTCTACGAGGAGACCGCCCGCGCGGGCGTGCAGTTCGGCGGTTCCGGCGTGCACGTGCTGCTCGCCCTGCCCTACATCAAGATGCTCGCCACCGACGAGCAGAAGAAGCGCTACCTGCCCAGGTTCGCCACCGGCGAGGAGATGTGGGCCATCGCGATGACCGAGCCGGGCACCGGCTCCGACCTCGCGGGCATGAAGACCACCGCCAAGCTGAGCGCGGACGGCACGCACTACGTCCTCAACGGCGCCAAGACCTTCATCACCGGCGGCGTCCACGCCGACAAGGTGATCGTCTGCGCCCGCACCGCCGCGCCGACCGCGGAGGACCGCCGCCACGGCATCTCCCTGTTCGCCGTCGACACCAGGTCCGAGGGCTACTCCGTCGGCCGCAAGCTCGACAAGCTCGGTCTGAGGACCTCCGACACCGCCGAGCTGGCGTTCGTCGACGTCAAGGTCCCTGTCGAGGACCTCCTCGGCGAGGAGGACAAGGGCTTCTCCTACCTCGGCCACAATCTGGCCTCCGAGCGCTGGGGCATCGCCTTCGGCGCCTACGCGCAGGCCAAGGCCGCCGTCCGGTTCGCCCAGCAGTACGTGCAGGAGCGCACCGTCTTCGGCAAGCCGGTCGCCCATTTCCAGAACACCAAGTTCGAGCTGGCCGCCTGCCAGGCCGAGGTGGACGCCGCCGAGGCCGTCGCCGACCGCGCCACCGAGGCCCTCGACGCGGGCGAACTCACCCCCGCCGAGGCCGCCTCCGCCAAGCTGTTCTGCACCGAGGTCGCGCACCGCGTCATCGACCGCTGCCTCCAGCTGCACGGCGGCTACGGCTACATGAACGAGTACCCGATAGCCCGTCTGTACGCGGACAACCGCGTCAACCGCATCTACGGCGGCACCAGCGAGATCATGAAGACGATCATCGCCAAGGACATGGGCCTGTAAGGCCACCGACATCCCTGGCCTCTACACGTACCGGTACAACTGACCCCATGAGCCAGGCACTGCAGGAACTCCTCGATCTCCTCGATCTCGAACAGATCGAGGAGAACATCTTCCGCGGCCAGTCCCGCTTCGCCGTCGTCCCCCGCGTCTTCGGCGGGCAGGTCGCCGCGCAGGCGCTGGTCGCCGCCGGGCGGACCGTCCCCGCGGACCGGCCCGCCCACTCGCTGCACGCGTACTTCCTGCGCCCCGGCGACGCCGGCGCGCCGATCGTCTACACCGTCGACCGGATCCGCGACGGCCGCTCCTTCACCACCCGCCGCGTCGTCGCGGTCCAGCACGGCAAGCCGATCTTCCACCTCTCGGCGTCCTTCCAGATCCACGAGGAGGGCCTGGAACACCAGGAGCCGATGCCGTCCGCGCCCGACCCGGCCACCCTGCCCACCTCCGAGGCACGGCTGCGCGACTACGGGCATCTCGCCCCCGACGTCGTCGAGCGCTTCCTGGAGGCCCGCAGGGCCGTGGACCTGCGCTACGGCGCCGAGCCTCCCTACGGCCGCTTCGGCGAGCCCCGCGCACCCCACTCCCAGGTGTGGTTCCGCACCAACGGCAAGCTGGGCGGTGAGGTCGACGAGCCCCTGCTGCACGTCGTCCTCGCCACGTACGTCTCCGACATGACGCTGCTGGACTCGGTCCTCCTCGCCCACGGCCGCGGCGGCTGGGCGGTGGGGGACGTGGTCGGGGCCTCCCTCGACCACGCCATGTGGTTCCACCGCCCGTTCCGTGCCGACGAGTGGCTGCTGTACGACCAGCAGTCCCCGTCCGCGCACGGCGGCCGGGGCCTCGGCCAGGCCCGCATCTACACCCAGGACGGCCGCCTCGCGGTCTCGGTCATCCAGGAGGGCCTGGTCCGCGTCCCCCGCGAGAGTCCCTCACCGGCCTGCTAGGTCCTGTCTGGAGTGTCCCGGCGTCGCCCGAGGGGTGGCCTTGCGGCGTCCGGTGCGGTGCATCGGTGTGCGGCCGGACCGCCCTCGTACCGGACGTACCGGGGTGATCCGGCCGTGCGGCGTCTGCCGTGCCGGACGCCGCACGGCAGACGGGAAACTCCCGCCAGGACCTAGCGGGCGCCCCGGTCCAGTCCCGCCTCCGCCAGCAGGTACGCCGTCATCGGGTCGTAGTGGCGGGGGCTGACCACGTGGTCGTCGAGGGGGACCGTCACCTGGACGGTGCCCTCCGCCTCGGCCAGGAACAGCGCCGGGTCGTTGCAGTCCGCGTAGCCGACGGAGTCGACGCCGTGCTGCCCCGCGTAGCCCGCCCAGCCGTGGTCGGCGACCACCAGGTCCGGCAGCGGGCGGCCCTCGCGCTCCAGGGCGGTGAGAACGGCCTTCATCGGCTCACCGGAGTGCGTGTGCCACAGCGTGGCACCGTGCTCCAGCACCGCCACGTCCGCGAACTGCATCACGTAGCCCTCGTCCGTGGCCAGCCCGTCCGGGATCACCACGATCTCGCAGCCGGCGGCGCGCAGCGCGGCGGCCGTGGCCCGGTGCACGTCGAGCAGCCCGCCGGGGTGACCGGTGGCCAGCAGCACCCGCTGCCGCCCGTCCGCCGCCTTGCGCAGCCGCCCCGCCATCCGCTCCAGGCCGGCCACGGTCAGCTCGGGATCGATGGTGTCCTGGCCGTACCGGTGCTCGGCGTCGTCGCTGACGCCGACCCGCTCCGCCATCACCGCGAGCACGTCCTGCTCGTCGCTCCAGCGGTCGCCGAGCTCCAGGCCGAGCCAGTAGTGGCGGTCGCCGTTCGCCAGCTTGCGGTAGTGGGAGAGGTTGTTCTCGCGCGGGGTGGCGACGTCGCCCGCGACACGGGTGGCGGCGAGGTGGACGAGGAGTTCGGCGCGGCTGGGCGTCCCGGATATCGGCATGCCTCCCATTGTGGAGCAGCCGGGGCCGGGCGTACCCGGCGTACTGCCCCCCTGGGACGCGCGTCACGTACTCGGGCGGCCTCCGCACGCGTACTCACCGCGGCCGTGTCCCCCGAGGGCCGGCCGTGGGTCCGGCAGGGTGGACGTTTCCTCCATGTCCGCCGTCCGAAGTGGATGAAACGTACACTTTGCAGCCCGCTTTCCGGCCGCCTAACGTCGCTGACAGTAAGGCCGGGCCAGGTCCCCGGCGTCATTGGAGTCATGCGGCAGGCAGTGCCCACGCGACGAAGCGCAGGAAAGAAGGCAGTACCCCATGAGCAGCAACGAGACGCCCCGCGGGCCCGTCGACTCGTCCCGCGTCCCCCGGTACGCGGGCCCCGCGACCTTCGCCCGGCTGCCCCGGCTCGACGAGGTCGGCCGCGCCGACATCGCCGTGGTGGGCGTGCCGTTCGACTCGGGCGTCTCCTACCGGCCGGGCGCCCGGTTCGGCGGCAACGCCATCCGGGAGGCGTCCCGGCTGCTGCGCCCCTACAACCCCGCGCAGGACGCCTCCCCCTTCGCCCTCGCCCAGGTCGCGGACGGCGGCGACATCGCCGTCAACCCGTTCGACATCAACGAGGCCGTCGAGACCGTCGAGGCCGCCGCCGACGACCTGCTCGGCACCGGCGCCCGCCTGATGACCCTCGGCGGCGACCACACCATCGCGCTGCCGCTGCTGCGCTCGGTCGCGAAGAGGCACGGCCCGGTCGCCCTGCTCCACTTCGACGCCCACCTGGACACCTGGGACACCTACTTCGGCGCCGAGTACACGCACGGCACCCCGTTCCGCCGGGCCGTGGAGGAGGGCGTCCTCGACACCGAGGCCCTCTCCCACGTCGGCATCCGCGGCCCGCTCTACGGCCGGCAGGACCTCACCGACGACGAGAAGATGGGCTTCGGCATCGTCACCTCCGCCGACGTCTACCGCCGGGGCGCCGACGAGGTCGCCGACCAGCTGCGGCAGCGCATCGGCGACCGCCCGCTGTACATCTCCGTCGACATCGACTGCCTGGACCCGGCCCACGCCCCCGGCACCGGAACCCCCGAGGCGGGCGGCCTGACCTCCCGTGAGCTGCTCGAGATCCTGCGCGGACTCGCCTCCTGCAACCTGGTCTCGGCCGACCTCGTCGAGGTGGCCCCCGCGTACGATCACGCGGAGATCACCTCGGTCGCCGCCTCCCACACGGCGTACGAGCTGACCACGATCATGTCCCGTCGGATCGCCGGGGCCCGCGAGGAGAACGAGAGCACGTGACCCACGACCACGACCTGGTGCTCCGCCCGACCGCCGCACAGACGGAGGCCGCGCTGAACCCGCCCGACGGCCGCACGGGCGGCGACCTGGTCGTGGAGACCCTGGCCGGCCTCGGCGCGACGACCGTCTTCGGCCTGCCCGGCCGGCACGCGCTCGGCGTCTTCGACGCCCTGCGCCGCTCGGACCTCCGGTATGTCGGGCTGCGGGTGGAGAACAACGCCGCCTTCGCGGCGGACGCGTACGGCCGCGTCACCGGCGAGGCGGCCCCGCTGCTGCTGTCGACCGGGCCGGGCGCGCTGACCGCGCTGCCCGCGCTCCAGGAGGCCGCCGCCGCCTCCGCCCCCGTGCTGGCGATCGGCAGCCAGGTGCCGACGGCGGGACTGGGCGGAGGCCGCCACGGCTATCTGCACGAACTGCCCGACCAGGCCGCCTCGTTCCGGGGCGTGGTCAAGTCCGTCCACACCGCGCGCACCGCGTCCCAGATCCCGTCGGCGGTCACCGGGGCCTGGAAGTCGGCGCTGACGGTGCCACACGGCCCCGTGTGGGTGGAGATCCCGCAGGACGTGCTGGCGGCCCCGACGTCCCTCCCGGTCGTGACGGCCATGGACGCCACCCCCGACGAGCTGCCCCCGCGCCCCGAACTGACGGCGGTGGCCGCCCACTGGCTGACGCACGCGGAGCGCCCCGCGATCATCGCGGGCGGGGGAGTGATCCGTTCCGACGCCTCGGGCAAGCTCCGCAAGCTCGCCGAACGCCTCCGGGCGCCGGTCGTCACCACCCCCGGCGGCAAGGGCGCCTTCCCCTGGACGCACCCGCTGTCGTTGCGGTCCTGGCTGGAGGACCGGCACACGACGGACTTCCTCCAGGACGCCGACGTGCTCCTGGTCGTGGGCTCGGGTCTGGGCGAACTCTCCTCGAACCACCACACGTTCACGCCGCGCGGCCGGATCGTCCAGATCGAGGCGGACCTCGGCAAGCTGGAGTCCAACCACCCCGCGCTCGGTATCCACGCGGACGCACGCCTCGCCCTCCAGGCCCTGCTGGAGACGGTGGAGCCGCGCGAGGACGAGGCGGCGCCGGAGCGCGTGCGCACGCTGTTGTCGAAGGTCGCCGAACGCATCGCCTCCCAGGGACTGACCCTGGAGCAGGAGGTGCTGGCGTCGGTCCGCCGCGCCCTGCCCGCAGACTCGCCCTCCTTCTGGGACATGACGGTCCTGGCCTACTGGGCCTGGTCCGCCTTCGACGCCAAGGGACCCAACCGCCTGCACTCCGCCCAGGGCGCCGGTGGCCTCGGCTACGGCCTCCCGGCCGCCCTCGGCGCGGCGGTCGCCGACCCCACCCGCCCGGTCCTCGCGGTCTCCGGGGACGGCGGCGCCCTGTACTCCGTCGCCGAACTGGCCACCGCCCGCCAGTACGACCTCGACGTCACCTGGCTGATCGTCGACGACGGCGGCTACGGCATCCTGCGCGCGTACATGACCGACGCCTACGGCGAGGCCACGGCGACCGACCTGACCCGCCCGGACTTCGCGGCCCTGGCACGGTCCTTCGGCGTCCCGGGCGTGCGGACCACCCCCGGCACCCTGGAACAGGACCTGTCCCGGGCCCTGAACACGCCGGGCCCGTCGGTGGTCGTCCTCCCCACGGTCCTGCGGATGTTCGCACCGACCCACCTGGACCGGACGCCTGCCGGCCGAACTCCCCGCTAGACTGTGCGAGTTGGCCTCCGGCGCCCAGCGGGCGCATACGGAGGCTTTTTTCATGCCCTCCGACGACGCCTCCGCGCCCCCTTCCGCACGCACTCCCGCCCCCACCGGGGCTTCCCCCACCGGGGCTCCTCCCGCCGGTTACCGCGCCCTGCTCCGCAACCGTGAGTTCGCCGGCCTGTACGTCGGTCTCACGCTGACGGTCGCCGCGAGCACCCTGTCGGGCTTCGCGCTCGGCACGCTGGTCGACGACAGGACCGGGTCCCCGCTCCTGACCGCCGTGAGCGTGTACGGCGCCACGTTCGCCACGGTGCTCGGCGCGCTGACCCCGATGTCGGTCGCGGACGGGCACCGCCCGCGCCGGACCCTCGTCACGCTCCAGTGCCGCTCCCCGGCGGGCGTCGCCGCGCAGGCGGTCCCGGGGCTGCCCCCGGCCGCCCGGTTCGGCCTGCTCCTGGTGCTGGGGTTCTTCCAGTCCCTCGGCACCGGAACGCGGTGGGGGCTGCTCGCCGACGTCGTCCCCGCCTCCACGTACGCGGTGGCGCGGTCGCTGATGAACATCACCTCGGGCGGCACGGCCGTCCTCGGCCTCGCCGCCGCCCTGTGCCTCACCCCCGGCACCAGGATCACCGCCCTGGCCGCCCTCTCCGTCGCCGTCACCGTCCTCTCCCGGCCCTCCGTGGCCCGCGCCGGCCGCCACGGGGCGAGAAGCCGATCGAGCAGAGCCGGTCCGCGCGTGGTGGGCGGCGGGTGGACCGTGATGGGATGGCAGCGTGAGCCGCGCCGCCGAAGAGACCAACCGCCGCATGCTCCGGGTGCGGGACGCGATGGACCGTGACTACGCGCAGCCGATGGACGTCCCCGCCCTGGCGCGCATCGCGCACGTGTCACCGGCGCACTTCACGCGGACCTTCCGGGCCACGTTCGGTGAGACACCGCACCGCTACCTCCAGCGCCGCCGGGTGGAACGGGCGATGTTCCTGCTGCGGGAGACCGGCCGCAGCGTGACGGACATCGGCTTCGAGGTCGGCTTCGGCAGCCCGGGAACCTTCAGCCGTACGTTCCGCGACATCGTCGGCCGGTCACCACGCACGTACCGCAAGGAGGCGAGGGCCGTGGGCGTGCCGACGTGCTTCACGATGGCGTGGACCCGGCCGAGTACCTGACCTTCCGGCAGGTGTCCGGCGGCCGGCAACCGAGCAGTTCCGGATAAGTTTCCGTCCGGCCGGCTCGATAGCGTGAGCGTCATGTTCAACGCCATCACGCAGTCACAGATATACGTCCTCGACCAGGACCAGGCCCTCGACTTCTACGCCGGCACGCTCGGTCTGGAGGTCGCCGCGGACATCGACATGGGCTTCATGCGCTGGCTGACCGTCAGCGTCCCCGGCCACCCCGAGCGGCAGATCCTCCTGGAGAAGCCGGGCGCTCCGGCGATGTCGGAGGAGACGGCGGAGCAGGTACGCGAGCTGGTGACCAAGGGCGCCATGGGCGGTTGGCTCGTCCTCACCACGGACGACTGCCGCAAGACCTACGAGAGGCTGCGGGAGAGAGGCGTGGAGTTCACCGAGGAACCCACCGAGCGCCCGTACGGAATCGACTGCGGCCTGCGCGACCCCTTCGGCAACCGCATCCGCTTCACCCAGCCGAAGGTCTGAGACGTTCCGGGCGGATGCCGGGCGGGCCGGGACGGGCTCGCCCGCTCCGCGACGCACCTGCGCGGAGCGGACGGCCGGTGCCCGTCGCCGCCCGTATCAGGGGACCGTCCGCCACCGGATCGCCTCGAGCGGCGAGCGGCTCCTCGCCCCGGCGCAGGTGTGGCTGACGGAGAAAGACAAGGACGGGGCGACCGGGCTGTACCCGCTCACCGATGCGGAGCCGGGCGAGGACGAGGACCTCACGCAGTCCTATCTCGCCGGGGTCTTCGGCGGGGTTCCGGCTCTCCTGGAGGGGCAGATCGCGCGGAGGCTGCTGGTGGCGCGTGAGGCCGGCGCGTACGACGGGACGGGCGAGCGAGCGGACAGGGCGGGGCGCGACTGATGGGGCGGGCGCAGAAGGGCAGGGACTCGTGGGAGCGTCCGGCTCGACGGGGCGGGCAGCGCAGGCGTCAGGTCTTCGTTTTCACCGAGGGCAAGGTGACCGAGCCCTCGTATCTCGACATCCTCAAGGACCAGGGCGTCCCACTCGCCGACGAGGTGCCGGTGGAGATACACATCGCCAACCGCAGGGCGGACAGCGGGCGCAAGCCGCTCGACCTCGTCGAGCAGGCGATCAGGCTGAAGCGCGAAGAGGACCGCAAGGCGAAGCGGGCCAAGCTGGAGGCTGAGTACCTGCCTCAGGTCTGGTGCCTCTTCGACCACGACAACTACAAGTACGTCCGCGACGCGCTGGATCAGAAGGCGCTGCACATCGACACGTACTGACCCCTCTCGGCCTCGCCGAGCTTGCGAAGCTGCGTCAACTCAAGCAAGGGCTTGTGGACGACTTGCTGTCTGGGCAGGTTGCGGTACATGCCGCGGCGGCCTGAGTGGGGACGTCCGGCCCGCGCCACAAGGCGGGCCGGACGAATCGTCGCGGTGAGTAGTCAGATGAAAAGGTGTCCGTTCTTGACCCCTGCAACGAACGACGCCCACCCGGCCGAGGGGAAGACCAGTGCGGGCCCCTCGGGGGCCTTGGAGTCGCGGACGGGGACGCCCGTGGGGTAGTTGTCCAGGACCTCCAGGCAGCTGCCGCCCTGGTCGTTGCTGTGAGAGGACTTCCGCCAGCCCTTCAGCGCCCCTGCGTTCGGTATCGCTCGGTCAGCCATGATGTTCGTAGTCCCTTGCTGTTGCCCTGAGCAGAGCCAGTGATTCCCTGAGCGGCAGAGCGTTGCCCAGTGCGAAATCGTAGCGATGCTGCAGCTCCTGAACCACAGACGGACTGTCATGGATCTTCCCCATATACAGGCCTTCGCTATAGGCCACAGGCGGCTGATCCTCGAACCACATCAGCGTGAGCATGTTGCTCATGAGGGGATGCATGCCCAACGTGAACGGTAGAAGGTGCAGTTGGATCCGTTCGGCCTCGGCGAGTCTGATGAGGTGGTTGATCTGCTCCGCCATGACTTCCGGGTCACCGATCCGGCGTCGTAGCACCGCCTCATCCAGTAGCGCCCACACTACGGGTGTCACTGGGTCGGCAAGGATCTTTGGTCGGCCGGCCCCGTCTCCTCCCCTGGTCCAACCTCGACGGCAACCCCTGTTACCTCGTCACCGACGGCACCGGCACGGGCCGTCTTGCACGCCTCGCCGACGACGTCGAGGCCGTCCAGCTCGGCATGGCCGACGACCTTCTCGGCCACGCCGTCGATCTCCTGGGCGACGGCAAAGCCACCGCTCCTCAACTCCGTCACCTCGCGGCGTGCTTGGCCGAGGCGCTCCACGACGTGCATCGCATCGCCCGCAGCAGGGGAGCGCGTCTCCCCGTGCCCCACGACGACGAAGCCTCCCACGTCACCCCTGAAGAGGCCCCCGGCGTCTGACCCGCCCCCTCCGCCGAGCGTGCGGACGTACCGGAACAACGCACCGTACGTCCGCACGCTCAGCCGTGTCCTGATCCGCTTCACCCGGCCGAAGGTCTGAGTTCGTCCGGACAACCGCAGGCAGACGCGGGATGGTTGCGGGCGGGCGCGGGCAACGAGCGGGCGGTGAAGGCTCCCTGATTCGGGCGTTGATGCGGACGGTTCCGCCCGGGGAGAAGCTCTCAGCCGTACGACATGCCTACGACGCAAGGTGGTTGCCCCTGTGAGGCTGTTCCGCGCGCCCCTCGCCCTGGCTGCCGGCGCCCGTCGCTGTCGCCGAGGCGTCGGAGACGGGCTCCCCGTACGACGAGATGGACGTGCACGGCCTGCGCGTCGCCATCCTCCGGCTGCTGGCTGATCCCGGCAGTGGTAAGCGGGTGATCCGGGAGGCGAACCAGCTCCTCGACAACGGCGCCGTGGAGGAGGTGCGGGCCTGGCTCGGGACGGGGTACCGCCCTGCTCGGTTCGAGGGCGACCGTGGTGCCGTATTCCGGCTCCTGGCCGACCCCGGGCATCAGTGACGCCCTGCGCGCAGCGGCGGAAGCGGCTCCGGACGAACGCACCCCGGACGCCCTGCGGTACTTCCTCGAGGTCGGACGGTGCGAGGCCGACGGGTAGGGCTTCGTCCGGGCGGGCGGGGCTGCCGGGGTGGTGCCGTGGTGCTCGGGGACCGTCGCCGGGCACCACGGGCGTCGCGGGGCCCTACCAGATCGCCTCGACCCACTCCGGGTGGTCGATGAACGGGTTGCGGTTGTGCTGGTAGGAGTCGTAGATGACCTGGTTGCGGCGCTCCTCGAAGGCGTCCGGCGGGTCCTGCTCGTTCCACGCCTTCAGCGCGGAGAGTTTGCCCATGTAGGGGTTGCTGCCGTTGTTGACGCTGCTGTTGACCTCCAGGTCGGCCCAGCCGTCGCCGCCCTCGTAGCGGACCGCCATGTAGAAGATCATGCGGGCCACGTCGCCCTTGACGGCGTCGCGGGGCTCGAAGGAGTCGGAGTCGGTGAGGCTGCCGCCGCCGCCCGAGACGGCGCTGCCGCCGTTGTCGAAGTCCTTGTTGCCGCGGATGCTGTTGACCTGGACGTCCGTCGGGCGCAGGTGGTGGATGTCGGTGCCGGGGCCGGTGGAGGTGCCGAAGCCGCCGTGGGACTGGGCCCACACGTGCTCGCGGTTCCAGTCGCCGGTGTCGCCGCCGTTGAGGGACTTGCCGCGGGAGAGGCCCGAGTACAGCAGGACCACGTTGTTGCTGTTGCGGGGGTCCTGGTCGGTGGCCTTCAGCGCGTTCCAGACGCCCGAGTAGGACAGCTTCGTCTGGCTGCTGATGATCGTGTGCAGCGAGGACTTCAGGGCGGTCCCCGTCTTGCCGACCGCGTTCTTGTAGTACGTCGAGTCGTAGGCCGTGTTCGTGGCGGTGGCGGGGGTCGTGGCCGTGGCGGGGGTCGCGGTGAGGGCGGGGACGGCCAGGGCGGTGAGCGCGGCGGCCGTGGCGCACGCCGACGCCTTGTGGCGCCGGGTGCGCATGCGTATCGCGAGCATGTGGGGGCGTCCGATCTACGCGGGTTGAGTCAGGGCGCTCGCATCGTGACATGGACATGAGGCCATGGGAATGTACATGACGTGTCGATTGCGTGACGTCCTTCTGGAGGAGCGGCCCGCTCCGCGGCCACGGGCCCGGGCGCGACGGGTCCCGGGACGCCCGGGTGCACCGGGCCGGCGGTCCGCCCCGCCCGTCACCCCGCCGGGGGCGGCCGTCCCGAAGGGGGCGGAGGGATGAAATCCGGCTCGGTGGGCGTTGGTGTCTTCCGGCAGATCAGGACGGTCCGGTCAGGACGGTCCGGTCAGGACGACCGGAGGGCACCCGCGTGGCACCGCAGCAGGGATGGGCACGGCGACTGGGCACGTACGCGTGGCGTCATCCGGGGGACGTCGTGCTGGCCCTGGGCTCGTCCCTCGGCGGCATGGCCGTGATGGCGCTGGTCCCGCTGTTCACCAAGGTGATCATCGACGACGTGATCGGCGGCCACACCCGCGCCATGGCCCCCTGGGCGGGCGCGCTGATCGGTGCCGCGGTCGTCGTCTACGTCCTCACGTACGTCCGCCGCTACTACGGCGGGCGGCTCGCCCTGCACGTCCAGCACGACCTGCGGACCGACATGTACGGGACGATCACCCGGCTCGACGGCCGCCGTCAGGACGAGCTGTCCACCGGGCAGGTCGTCGGGCGGGCCACCAGCGACCTCCAGCTGATCCAGGGCCTGCTCTTCATGCTGCCGATGACCATCGGCAACATCCTGCTGTTCCTGATCTCGCTCGGGATCATGGCGTCGCTGTCGCTGCCGCTCACGGCCGTCGCCGTCGCCGTCGCCCCCGCCCTGTGGTGGATCGCCAGGCGCAGCCGCACCCGGCTGCACCCGTCCACCTGGTACGCGCAGGCCCAGGCGGCGGCCGTCGCCGGCGTGGTCGACGGCGCGGTCGGCGGCGTCCGCGTGGTGAAGGGCTTCGGGCAGGAGGAGCAGGAGACGGGCAAGCTCCGCGAGGTCGGCCGCCGGCTGTTCGCGGGCCGGCTGCGCACCGTCAAGCTGAACTCCCGGTACACCCCGGCCCTCCAGGCCGTCCCCGCCCTCGGCCAGGTGGCGATGCTCGCGCTCGGCGGCTGGCTCGCCGTGCGCGGCCACATCACACTGGGCACGTTCGTCGCCTTCTCCACCTACCTCGCCCAGCTGGTCGGCCCGGTCAGGATGCTCGCCGTCGTGCTGACCGTCGGGCAGCAGGCGCGGGCCGCCACCGAGCGCGTCCTGGAACTGGTCGACACCGAGCCGTCCCTCGCCGACGGCACCAAAAAGCTCCCCGCCGACGCCCCCGCGACCGTCGAGTTCGACGACGTCTCCTTCGGCTACGACCCCGCCCGCCCCGTCCTGAACGGTCTGTCCTTCGAGATCCGGCCCGGCGAGACCCTCGCCGTCGTCGGCGCCTCCGGCTCCGGGAAGTCCACCGTCTCCCTGCTCCTGCCGCGCTTCTACGACGTCACCGGCGGCGCCGTCCTCGTCGGCGGGCACGACGTGCGCGAACTGACCGCCGAGTCGCTGCGGGCCGCGATCGGGCTGGTCCCGGAGGACTCCTTCCTCTTCTCCGACACCGTGCGGGCCAACATCGCGTACGGCCGCCCGGACGCGACCGGGGAACAGATCACGGCCGCCGCCCGCGCCGCCCAGGCCGACCGGTTCATCACGGAGCTGCCCGACGGCTACGACACCACCGTCGGCGAGCACGGACTGACCCTCTCCGGCGGCCAGCGCCAGCGCGTCGCGCTCGCCCGCGCCCTCCTCACCGACCCGCGCCTGCTGGTGCTCGACGACGCCACCTCCGCCGTGGACGCCCGCGTCGAGCACGAGATCCACGAGGCGCTGGCCGAGGTCATGCGCGGCCGCACCACCCTGCTGATCGCGCACCGCCGCTCCACCCTGAACCTCGCCGACCGCATCGCCGTCCTCGACGGCGGCCGGCTCGCCGACACAGGCACCCACGACGAGCTGCAGCGGCGCTCCGCCCTCTACCGCCGGCTGCTCACCGACCCCGACGAGCTGGGCGGCGTCTCCCCGGGCCACCACCCGGCCGTCGTCCTCCGCGAGGACGACACCGCCGACACCACGGTCCGCGCGGAGCTGGACGCCGAGTTCGACGCCGAACGCGGGGTCACCCCCCACCTGTGGACCGGCGACCGCGAGCCCAAGGACACCGCCCTGGCCGGCAGCCCGGCCACCCCGGAACTGCTCGCCCAGGTCGCGGCGCTTCCCCCAGCCGACGACCTCCCCGACGTCGACGAGCGCCGGGCCGTGCAGCCGGAGGAGTCCTACGGCCTGCGCCGCCTCCTGCGCGGCTTCCGCACACCCCTGCTCGTCAGCCTCGGCCTCGTCGCCGTGGACGCCGGCGCGGGCCTGCTGCTGCCGGTGCTGATCCGGAACGGCATCGACGACGGCGTCACCCGGGCCGCCCTCGGCGCGGTCTGGGCGGCGGCCCTGCTCGGTCTCCTCGCGGTGGCCGTCCAGTGGGCGGCGCAGACCGGCGAGATCCGGATGACCGGACGCACCGGCGAACGCGTGCTGTACTCACTGCGGCTGAAGATCTTCGCCCAGCTCCAGCGGCTCGGCCTCGACTACTACGAGCGCGAGCTGACCGGCCGGATCATGACCCGGATGACCACCGACGTCGACGCGCTGTCGACGTTCCTGCAGACGGGCCTGGTCACCGCCTTCGTCTCGGTGGTCACCTTCTTCGGCATCATGGCCGCCCTGCTGGTGATCGACGTCCAGCTCGCCCTGGTCGTCTTCGCCACGCTGCCCCCGCTGGTCATCGCCACGTACTTCTTCCGCAGGGCCAGTGTGAAGGCGTACGAGCTGGCCCGGGAGCGGGTGTCGGTGGTCAACGCCGACCTCCAGGAATCGGTGTCCGGGCTGCGGATCGTGCAGGCCTTCGGGCGCGAGCGGGAGGGCAACCGGCGCTTCGCCGAGCGCAGCGACGGCTACCGGGCCGCCCGTATCCGGGGACAGTGGCTGATCTCGGTGTACTTCCCGTTCGTGCAGTTCCTGGCGTCGTCGGCAGCGGTGGCGGTGCTCGTCGTGGGCGGGATCAGGGTCGACAACGGGACGCTGACGACGGGCGCGCTGGTCGCGTACCTGCTCTACATCGACCTGTTCTTCGCCCCGGTGCAGCAGCTCTCCCAGGTCTTCGACGGCTACCAGCAGGCGTCCGTCTCCCTGGGCCGCATCCAGGAACTGCTGCGGGAGCCGACGTCCACCCGGGCCGCCGCGAAGCCGCTCGGCGTGCCCTCGCTGCGCGGCCGGGTCACCTTCGAGGACGTGCGCTTCGCCTACGGGGACGAGGAGGAGGCGCTCAGCGGCATCGACCTGGACATCCCCGCCGGGCAGACCGTCGCGTTCGTCGGCGAGACCGGGGCGGGGAAGTCCACCCTGGTCAAGCTGGTGGCCCGGTTCTACGACCCGACCGGGGGCAGGGTCACCGTCGACGGCATCGATCTCAGGGACCTCGACATCACCGCGTACCGGCACCGGCTCGGCGTGGTCCCGCAGGAGGCCTACCTCTTCCCGGGCACGATTCGCGACGCCATCGCCTACGGCCGCCCGGACGCCACCGACGCCGAGGTCGAGGCGGCGGCCCGCGCGGTCGGGGCGCACGAGATGATCGCCACGCTGGAGGACGGCTACCTGCACGAGGTCGCCGAGCGCGGCCGCAACCTCTCCGCCGGCCAGCGCCAGCTGATCGCGCTGGCCCGCGCCGAACTCGTCGACCCCGACGTCCTGCTGCTCGACGAGGCCACGGCCGCGCTCGACCTGGCCACCGAGGCCCAGGTCAACCAGGCGACGGAGCGGCTGGCGGGACGGCGTACCACGCTGGTGGTGGCGCACCGGCTGACCACCGCGGCCCGCGCGGACCGGGTCGTCGTCGTGGACCACGGCCGGGTCGCCGAGGACGGCACGCACGACGAACTGCTGGCCCGCGACGGGCGGTACGCCGCGCTGTGGCGGACCTTCGTCGGGCAGGCCGAACCGGAGGAGCCGGTCGGCGCGGGGCGGTGAGCCCGCGGGGGGCGGGCACGGAGCCGGGGAGGCGGGTGGGAAGGCGGGCGGGCAACCATCCGGGGTACGCCGTGCGTCCGTACACCCGTACGTCGTCGGTCGCGGCGCATGCGGTGCGGTACGGGGAGGAACGGCAGCGGGATGTGGAGCGATACACCGGCGGCTCGCGCTCGGCCCGGCGGTGCTGACCGCGGCGGGGCTGCTGGTGGTCGCCGCGCGGCCGACGCACAGGCCGCGGCGCACTGCCCCGGACGCAAGATGCGCACCCTGCCGTTCTCCACCGGCTCGGTCGTCGTCCACAAGCGCGGCGGTTGCCCCTGTGCCGTGACCCTCGCCCGGAAGCCCGGTACCAAGCGGAGGATGTCGGTGAGTATCCGGGCACGCGGCGGCCGTCCGGTGGCCGACGAGGGCCGCCACAAGCGGCACGCCGGCCCGGTCACCGTGCACGCCGGGCGCCGCTGCGTCTGGGGGAGGGCAGGGTGGCCGGCGGTTCGGTCGGCTCCGGCTGGATCCTGTGTTGAGCGCGCGCCCGGACCCGAGCCGCGATTTCTGTCCGGCGTAAGGCCTTTGCCCTCTTCTGTGCAGAGGGTTATCCCCATGTCCCCTGGTGCTCGGGCGAGTTGGTCGGCTAGCTTCCGGCCACATCTGTTTGACAGGGGAGTGTGCATGCGCAAGGCGCTCAGATGGCTGTTGACGCTCACGATGCTGATCGGCACGGTGAGCGCGGCGAGTGCGGCCACCGCCGCCGAGACCGACGTCACCGCCGGCACCGACATCGAGGAGAGGCTGCTCTCCGTCCCGGGCATGAGCCTGGTGGAGGAGAAGCCGTACCCCGGATACCGCTTCTTCGTCCTCGAGTACACCCAGCCGGTCGATCACCGCAGGCCCTCCAAGGGCACCTTCCAGCAGCGGATCACCGTGCTGCACAAGGACGTGGCGCGGCCGACCGTCTTCTTCACCGGCGGCTACCACGTCTCGACGACGCCCCGCCGCAGCGAGCCGGCCCAGATCGTGGACGGCAACCAGGTCTCCATGGAGTACCGCTTCTTCACCCCGTCCCGCCCGGACCCGGCCGACTGGTCCACGCTGGACATCTGGCAGGCCGCCAGCGACCAGCACCGCATCCACCGGGCGCTGAAGGAGATCTACTCGAAGAACTGGATCTCCACCGGCGGCTCCAAGGGCGGCATGACCGCCACGTACTACGAGCGCTTCTACCCGCGCGACATGGACGGCGTCGTCGCCTACGTCGCCCCCAACGACGTGGTGGACAAGGAGGACTCCGCCTACGACCGCTTCTTCCGGAAGGTCGGCACCGAGGAGTGCCGCACCCGCCTGAACGGCGTGCAGCGCGAGGCACTGGTGCGCCGCGAGGCGCTGAGCGAGAAGTACGAGGCCCTCGCCGCCGGGAACGGCTACACCTTCGACACCGTCGGCAGCCTGGACAAGGCGTACGAGGCGGTCGTCCTCGACTACGTGTGGGGCTTCTGGCAGTACGGCAGCGTGGCGGACTGCGCGCAGATCCCGGCGGACGCAGGGAACGCCACCGACGACGAGATCTGGACCTCGGTCGACACGATCTCCGGCTTCTCGTTCTACACGGACCAGGGCCTGTCCCCGTACACGCCGTACTACTACCAGGCCGGTACGCAGCTCGGTGCGCCGACGATCCGCTTCCCGCACATCGAGAAGAAGTACGTCCGCTACGGCTACCAGCCGCCGCGCGACTTCGTGCCCCGCTCGATCCCGATGACGTTCGACCCCCGGGCCATGCGGGACGTCGACACCTGGGTGCGGCACAACGCCCGGCAGATGCTGTTCGTCTACGGCGAGAACGACCCGTGGGGTGCCGAGCCCTTCCGCCTCGGCAAGGGCGCGCGCGACTCGTACGTCATGACCGCCCCCGGCATGAACCACGGGGCCAACGTGGCCGGTCTGCCCGACGGGGAGAGGGCGCTCGCCACGGCCCGCATCCTCGACTGGGCGGGCGTCGCGCCGGACGCGGTCAAGGACGACCCGGCCGGGGCGAAGCCGCTGGCGAAGTTCGACCGCAGGCTGGACGTGCGGGACATCGAGCGGGAACCCGCGCTGCACCGCTAGGTCCGTCCTCCGCGGGTCACTCCTTTGCACAGCCTCCGGGCTGGATCACGGTCCTGAAGTGATCGTGCTTCGGCGGGTTCTGCACCGCGGACCGCTGCGCTGATCGGTGGCTGACCAGCTGTGATCAGTTGATCTTCCCGAACGGGTGACCTGCGGTGGACGGGGCTAGGGCGTAGGCGGTGACGGCTCACACCGGGCGGGCGCAGCCCACCGGCGAACCGCCGCCGAGCCGGACATAGAGAGTCGTGGACGCCCGGCACGCGTGTCTGGCGTCCACGGCCTTCGTCACCTCGTACTCGGGCGCGTGCTCCCCCGTGCCGTCGCAGGCCGTCTCGCGGACCTGCCCGTCATCCAGGTCGCGGACGCAGTCGCCGACGATGGTGCGCGGCCCGCCCCCGCCACCGGGATCGCCCGGGTGAGGGGGCTGGAGGTTGCGCATGCAGGCGCAGCCGCGCGGCACCGTCCCGTCGCCGTCCTCGCCGTCCTCGCCGTCCCGTCGCCGTCCTCGCCGTCCTCGCCGTCCTCGCCGGACACGGGACGCTGCTCGCCGATGTGCAGGACGAAGTCCGTGGTGGCGGGGCAACGCGGCCCGTCCCGGACGGTTCCGTCGTGGCGGGCGACGACCCGGGCCGCCGCCCGCTCACTCGTGCACGGCACCTCGGTGAAACGGGTCCGGCCGAACGAACTGCACTCGTCGACCCCCAGAAACACCGCTCCGTACCCGGAGGGCCGGGTCGGTGCCGGTGACACCGTCGCCGTCCCGTCGCCGTCCGCCGTCCGCCGTCCGCCGTCCGTCCGGGCGGCCGTTCCTCTCGGCGCCGCCCGGCGCGCTCTGGCAGCCGGCCGACAGGGCCGCGGCCAGCACGGAGAGCGCGCACACCACACCCGGGGAACTTCTCACGTGCGTCACCACCCCCCGGACACCCCGTCCCGTGTGACCCGCCGCAGCAGGTCACACCAGACATACGGCATGTTCGGCGCGCGTCGGTGAGGGGGTGTCGGGTGTGTGACGTACGGGTGCTACGTCAGGGGCCGCCCTGGGCGGGCGGGACCCGGATGCCGTGGTCGGTTGCCGTGGTCAGTACGTCAGCCCGTGCCCGACCGGGTACAGCACCGCCGCCGGGTCGTCCGCCCGCTGCACCGGCACCGGCAGCGTCCCGCGCGGCTCCGCCCGGCCCGCGATCACCCGGGCTGCGGCCCGCAGTTCCACGTCGGTCCAGGAGTACGTCGCCAGGTACGCCGGTACGGCGGGCAGATGGGCCACGTCGTAGGGGTTGCGGATCGCCACCGCGACCACCGGCCTGCCGGTCGCCAGGAGACGCTCGACCAGCGTCCGCTGGCTGCTCGCCGCCGTCACGTTGTACGTCCCGACGACCACGGCGTCCGCCTCCTCGGCGGCGGCCACGGCCCGGTCGATCGTCGCCGCGGACGGTGCCGTACCGGTGGGCAGGGCGGTGGCGGTGAACCCCAGTTCGCCCAGCGCGTCCGCCAGTACACCGGTCGGCGGTCCCGTCGTGCCGGACGGGGAGGCCGGGTCGGCGCCGACGACCAGCAGCGTCGGCTGCCTGCGCCGGGACAGTGGCAGCGCACGGTCCTCGTTGACCAGCAGGGTGGTGGTCCGTTCGGCGATCCGGTCGGCCGCCGCCCGGTGCGCCCGGGTGCCGACGATGCGGTCCACCCCGTCCGGGGAGGCGTACGGGTCCTCGAACAGGCCCAGTCCCGCCTTCAGGCGCAGCACGCGCAGGATCGATTCGTCGAGCCGGGCCTCGGTCAGTTCGCCGTCCTGGACGGCCTTCAGCACGGCGTTCCACGCCACGTCCAGGGACGGCGGGTTGAGCAGCTGGTCCACACCCGCCTTCAGGGCCAGCACCGGCACCCGGTCGTCGCCGTACTTCGTCCGCACCCCCTCCATGCCGAGGGAGTCGGTGACCACGACCCCGTCGTAGCCCAGCTCCTCGCGGAGGATGCCGGTGAGGATCGGGTGGGAGAGGGTCGCCGGGTCGTCGGAGGCGTCGAGCGCCGGAACCATCAGATGGGCCGTCATGATCGAGTCGATGCCCGCGGCGATCGCCGCCCGGAACGGCGGCGCGTCCAGCCGCTCCCACTGCTCACGGCTGTGGGTGATCACCGGAAGGCCGGTGTGGCTGTCGACGGCGGTGTCGCCGTGCCCGGGGAAGTGCTTGGCGGTCGCCGCGACCCCGGAACGCTGGTATCCGGACACCTCGGCCGCGGCCAGCTCCGCCACCGCCCGGGGCTCGGACCCGAAGGACCGTACGCCGATGACCGGGTTGGCCGGGTTGACGTTCACGTCGGCCACCGGGGCGTAGTCCTGACGGATGCCCAGGGCACGCAGCTCGCGCCCCGCGATCCGGCCGAGGTCGCGCGCGTCGGAGCGGGAGGCGCCCGCACCGACGGCCATCGCGCCCGGGAACAGGGTCGCCGGTTCTCCGACGCGCGCGACGATGCCGTGTTCCTGGTCGGTGGAGATGAGCACCGGCAGCCCGCGCGGCAGACCGAGGGACGCCCTCTGGATGCCATGGGAGAGGCTTGCGATCTGGTGCGGATCGCGGGTGTTGTGCGCCCAGGTGAAGTAGATGATGCCGCCGACCCGGTACTTCTCCAGCAGTTCGGCGGCCGTGCGCACGCCGATCTCCTCGAGGTTGGCGTCGATGTCCGCCTGGTCGGGTTCGGTGGCGGAGTGGCCGTAGACCCGCATCACGAACAGCTGGCCGACCTTCTCCTCCAGGGTCATCCGGGAGAGGAGGGCCCGGAGCTTTCGGTCGTCCGGGGAAGCGGGGTCCGCGGGGACGCCGGAGGCACCGGCCGCGTGTGCGGTGGCGCCGGCCGCGAGGACGGCGGTGACCGCCGTCGTCGCGGCGAGGACGGCGCGTCTGGACGGGCGCGCGGCGCTCCCCGTGCTCCCTGCGTTCTCCGTGTTTCCTGTGCTTCCCGTGCTGCTGTCGGGCACGTGGGCTCCTTGGGGAGGTGATCCGTGGGGGATCCGCTGAAGGAAACTGCCGAGGAGTCACCCATATCCGGGAAGTTTCTGCCAGTCAAGGGTGTGGACGTGGTGGGCGCGGTCGGCGGGCACGGCCGGCCGGGAGTGCGGGCGGGACCGCCACCGGCGCTTCGGAAGGGGGCGCGCCGATGGCGGCGGTGCTGCCGGCCGCGGCACGGAGGAGAGGGTGGGTCGGCGTCGCAGCCGGTGGCGCGTGGCCGACACCGCGCGCGGACTCTTCCGGCAGCCCGCGTATGGGACGGGAGGGGGCGGGCGGGGGTTCCCGGGTGCGGGCGGAAATCTCAGTCCGGGGCGGACGCCGGGTCCCGGGGCGCCTGGGAGGCCTGGGGCGCGGGCGGCCGGTGCGCCGAGACGGCGGGCCAGTGGGCACCCAGGGTGCGGACGGTCTCCGCGATCGCCGGACGGCGGGCCGCGCCGGCCCGCCACAGCGCGTACACGTGCCGTACGGGCATCGGGTCGAGCGGGACCTCCACCACCCCGTCGGGCAGCGGGCCGCGCCCGAGCCGGGGGATCAGCGCGATGCCGAGCCCGGCCGCGACCAGGGCGACCAGGGTCGGGTTCTCGTCCGCCTGGTGCACGATGTCCGGCTCGTGCCCGGCGGTACGCAGGGTGCGCACCAGCCACGCGTGGCAGACCCGCCCCGGCGGCTGGCAGATCCACCGCTCGCCGCCCAACTCCTCGCGCCGTACCGCCGTGCCGCGCTCCGCGAACGGATGCCCGCGCGGCACCAGCAGATCGCACAGGTCGTCCCCGACGACCGCCTGCTCCACGCCCGCCGGGGCGGGCAGCGGCGCGATGTCCCAGTCGTGCGCGACGACGAGATCGACCGCGCCCTTGGCGACCAGGTCCACGGACAGGTGCGGGTCGACCTCGGTCAG
Source organism: Streptomyces sp. KMM 9044 (assembly GCF_024701375.2). Lineage (NCBI taxonomy): Bacteria > Bacillati > Actinomycetota > Actinomycetes > Kitasatosporales > Streptomycetaceae > Streptomyces > Streptomyces sp. KMM 9044. The sequence continues at coordinate 4,824,818 of NZ_CP113910.1, forward strand.
CCGGGTGTCGAGCGTGGGGTGCCGCCCGGCCAGGTCGGCCAGCACGGGCGGCATCAGTCCGCGCGCCGCCGACGCGAAGGCGGCGATGGTCAGCCGTCCGGACGGCACCCCGCGCCGCTCCTCCAACTCGGTCTCGGCCCGCTCCACGATCGCCAGCAGTTCCCGCGCGGTGGCCACGAGATGGTGCGCCGCGTCGGTCAGGCGTACGCCCCGGCCCTCCCGCTCCAGCAGCACGGTCCCGGTCTCCCGCTCCAGCTTGGCGATCTGCTGGGAGACGGCGGAGGAGGTGTAGCCGAGCGCCGCGGCGGCGGCCCCGACGGTGCCGTGCACGGACACGGCGTGCAGCGCGCGAAGGCGTTGGAGGTCGAGCATGACGGCTCCCCATCGGTAAGCGGTGCTTCATCTCACCATGCAGGAATCTTCGCTGGTGCTGAAGGGTTGCGGGCGGTGATCCTCGACGTATGCGACCTTCCCACGTCCTGCTCGCCGTTCTCGTCGCCGCCGTCTGGGGCGTGAACTTCGTCGTCATCGAGATCGGCCTCGACCACTTCCCGCCGCTGCTGTTCTCCGCGCTGCGCTTCCTCGTGGCGGCGGTCCCCGCAGTCTTCCTGGTGGGGCGCCCGAAGGTGGCGTGGAAGTGGATCGTCGGGGTGGGCCTCGCGCTCGGGGTGGCCAAGTTCGGGCTGGTCTTCGTCGGCATGGGCGCGGGCATGCCGGCCGGGCTGACGTCCCTGGTGCTCCAGATCCAGGCGGTCTTCACGGCCCTGTTCGCGTTCCTGCTCCTCGGCGAACGGCCCGCGCGCATCCGACTGGCGGGCATGGCGGTGGCCCTGGCCGGAATCGGTGTCGCCGCCGTCGACGAGGGCGCCTCGGGCCCTCTGGGAGCGTTCGCACTGATCATCGCCGCGGCGGCCTGCTGGGGCGTGTCGAACGTGCTGACCCGCAGGGCCGTGCCCGACGACGCCCTGAACTTCATGATCTGGGTGAGCACGGTGCCGGTCCTGCCGCTGCTGACGCTCTCGCTGCTCCTGGAGGGCCCGTCGCGGGACCTGGAGGCACTGGGCGCGCTGGACCTGGGAGGGACGGGCGCCCTGCTGTTCGTCGCCTGGGGCGCCACCGTGTTCGGCTTCGGGGCCTGGGGATGGCTGCTGCGCCGTCACCCCGCTTCGACGGTGGCGCCGTTCTCCCTGCTGGTACCGGTCTTCGGGATGTCTTCGGCCGCCCTGTTCCTGGGCGAGCCGGTGAGCCCGCTGAGGTGGTGGGCGGCGGCCCTGCTGGTGGGCGGTGTGGCCCTGGCGTCGTTCAGCGGGCGGGAGCGGCGGGCGGGCCGGGAGGGGAGCCCGCGGCCGGGGCGGACGGGCCCGGCGACGACGCGCACGGGTCCGGTGCGCAGGGGGCCGTGCCGACGGGGCGGTGTGCGGGGCCGGCCGGGGAACGGGAGCCGGTTGTGCCGGTTGGTTGAGGGGCGGGGCAGCAGGCGGGCCGGGAGAGAAGGGCCCGGCTGAACGTGCGGGGCTTGCGGCGAGGCGGCCCGGTCCGGCGGCAGGTGACCGGGCGCGTGGACGAGGCGGCCCGGTCCGGCGGCCCGGGGGCCGGTGGGTGGGGGCTGGTGGGCTGGGTCCTTCGAGGGGGCGGGGGTGGCGGATCGGTCGGGAGAGGGGGCTGGTGGCCGGGGTCGGTGACGGGGTGAGCCGGCCCGGTGGCAGGGCGGACGAGCCGGCCGGGGTGACGGAAGTCGGTTAGGCCGAGTCGTTGAGGAGGCGGGAGAGGTGGGCCCGGGCAGGGCCGAGGAGGTCGGGGAGCGGGGCAGCCTTCTCGTACCAGCGCTTCTCGTACTCCCAGCAGAGCCAGCCCTCCCAGCCGTGACGGGAGAGGATCTCCACACAGTCGGCCAGCGGGAGGATGCCCTCACCCGGGGGGAGCGGGGTGGTGTCCTCGGCGGAGGCGATGTCCTTGACCTGGACGTAGCCGAGGTGGGGGGAGAGGGCGGCATGGCTCTCCGCGGGCTGCTCGCCGCCCAGCCAGGTGTGCATCACGTCCCAGAGGGCGCCCACGTGGCGGTGGCCCACGAGGCCGAGGATCCGCATCGCGTCGGCGCCGGTGCGGTGGGAGTCGTGGGTCTCCAGCAGGATGCGCACGCCGAGGTCGGCCGCGTGCTCGGCGGCCGTGCCCAGTCGCCGGGCGGCCGTCGCGTCGGCCTCCTCGGAGGTCTGGTCGGGGGAACCGCCCGGGAAGACCCGGATGTAGGGGGCGCCGAGGTCGCGGGCGAGGCCGAGGAGGGCGCGGATCTCCGCGACGACGGCCTCGTCGTCGCCCGGTGCGGCGACCCTGGTGTAGCCCGCGACGCTCAGGATCTCGATGCCGGCCGCCTTGAACTCGGCGGCGACATCGGCCCGTTCGGCGGGGGAGAGGCCGGGATGGACCGGTTCCTCGGGATGCGCGCGCAGTTCGACGCCGTGATAGCCGTGCGCGGTCGCGAGACGCAGTACGTCGGCCGTCGGAAGGCCGGGGACACCGAGGGTGGAGAACGCCAGCTTCATGAAAACGGACCCTACCCGGGACCCGCGGCGGTCACTCCCCCTCGCTGCTCCTCACCACTCCGGTGCCGCGTGCGGGGCGGGGCGGGGGCGCCGGTCCGGTCCTCCGGGCGCGGCGCCCCCGTGCGGGGCCTCAGGCCTCGGCGGGTGCCTTTGACACGCGGCGGTAGACGCACACCTGGGCGCCGGACTTCGCGGCGGTCGCCGAGGCCAGTTCGAAGGGGCGCTTCGTGCCGTCCACGGGGAAGATCGACTTGCCGCCGCCCAGCACCACCGGCATGACGAGGAGCTGGAGCTCGTCCACCAGGTCCTCGCTCAGCAGGGTGCGGGCGAGCGTGGAGCTGCCCATCGTCACGAGGTCGCCGCCCTCGGACGCGCGCAGCTCCCGGATCCGGGCGACGGCCTCCCCGGAGGGAAGGAGCCGGCTGTTGTTCCAGGTCAGGTCGGACTCACCGAGGGTGCCGGAAACGACGTACTTCGGCAGGCCGTTGATCCGGTCGGCGAAGGCGTCCCCGGCCCGCCGGGACCACGCCTCGGCCATGGTCTGCCAGGTGCGGCGCCCGTACAGGAGCCCGCCGGCCTTCTCCAGCGTCGCGTCGAAGGCGCCGCCGAGGACCTCCGGGTCGAAGTAGGCGTGCGACCAGCCGCCGTGGGCGAAACCGCCGTCGGTGTCCTCCTCGGGGCCACCGGGGGCCTGCACGACACCGTCGAGGCTGATGAACTCGGTGATCACGATACGCATGGCTGCCGCTCCTGGTGTTCGCTGAGGCGATGACGCAAGTGCAGACCGACGGCAGCGGCGGAACTCATCGCCGCCGGGAACCACGTACTGCGACCTGGCGGGACAGCCACCGGCACGGGGACGGGTACGGCTGCCGGCGCCGGTACGTGCCCCGCCCGCTCACCCCCGCGGCGCCCCCGAGGACCCCCGCACCATCAACTCGCCCCGCACCGAGGCGATCTTCCCGGGCGGCGGCTCCTCGCGGCCCATCGCGATGCGGCCGGCCCGCGCCCCCGCCTCGGCGAGCGGCAGCCGCACCGTTGTCAGGGCGGGCACGGCGTCGATGCTGAACGGGAGGTCGTCGAAACCGGCGACCGACACGTCGTCGGGGATCTTCCGGCCGGAGTCCCGCAGGGCCGCGCACGCGCCCAGCGCGACGGAGTCGTTCGCCGCGACCACCGCCGTCAGCCCAGGGTCTCTGCGTAGGAGTTCGAGGGTGGCCTCGTAGCCGGAGCGGCGGTCGTAGCGGCCGTGGACGGTCCAGCGGGGGTCCTCCTCGATGCCGTGCGCGACGAGCGCGGCCCGGTGCCCTTCGAGGCGGTGGCGGGTGGTGGTGCGCTCCTGCGGGCCCGCGACGTAGCCGAGGCGGCGGTGGCCGAGCCCGATCAGATGCTCGGTGAGTTCCCGGCCGCCGCCGCGGTTGTCGAAGGCCAGCGCGATCGCCCCGGTGTCCGGCGCCGGCGGCCGGCCGCACAGCACCACCCGAGTCCCGGCCTCCGCCAGCCTGCGCAGTTTCGCGTCCATCGCCGCCTTGTGAGGGGCGTTCTCGATGGCGCCGCCGGTCAGCACCACCGCCGCGGCCCGCTGCCGCTGGAGCAGCGTCAGGTACGTCAGCTCGCGCTCCGGGGAGCCCCCCGTGTTGCACACGACCGCGAGTCTCTCCCCGCCGGCCCGCCCGCCCGGCCCCCCGATCTCGCCCTGGATCGCGCTCGCCATGATCCCGAAGAACGGGTCGGCGATGTCGTTCACCAGGATGCCCACCAGGTCGGAGGTGGCGGCTGCCAGGGCGCTCGCGGGGCCGTTGAGCACGTAGTCGAGTTCGTCCACGGCCTTCAGCACCCGCTCGCGGGTGGAAGCGGCCACGGGGTAGTTCCCGTTCAGCACGCGCGACACCGTCGCGGGGGAGACCTGCGCGCGGGCCGCCACGTCCGACAGGGTCACCGTCATCTCTCGTCCTCTGGCCGCGCATCTCGTCGTATCGGCGCCGACCGCGGTGTCCGGGCGCGTCCGGGCACGGACCCGATGTTCCGCTCCCGACCAAACCCTATGGCCCCGCGCCCACTTGTTCGCCCCCTCGAACAAGACGGGTTCGTCGTGGTCTTGTCCGGACCACCGTTCAGAGGCTAGCTTCTAGATGCATAGAAAGCGCTTGCTGTGGCGTTCACCGGACTCGTCGCGCATCGGCCGCCACTCGCCGGCCGATACGCGGCGGGCGGGGCGTGCGCGGCGCGCGGGGACCGCGTACGAAGGGAACGACGTGACACGCAAGACGGTGCGTATCGCCATGAACGGTGTGACGGGGCGGATGGGGTACCGGCAACACCTCGTCCGCTCCATCCTGGCCCTGCGCGAGCAGGGCGGCCTCGACCTCGGTGACGGCACCGTGCTGTGGCCGGAGCCGGTCCTGGTCGGCCGCCGGGAGCACGCGCTGCGCGCGCTGGCCGAGCGGCACGGCCTGGAGCACGTCTCCACCGACCTGGACGCGGTGCTCGCCGACGAGAGCATCGACATCTACTTCGACTCCCAGGTCACCTCCGCCCGCGAGGAGGCCCTCACCAGGGCGATCGCGGCCGGCAAGCACGTCTACACCGAGAAGCCGACCGCCACCGGCCTCGACGGCGCCCTGGAACTGGCCCGGCTGGCGAACGCCGCCGGAATCAAACACGGCGTGGTGCAGGACAAGCTGTTCCTGCCGGGCCTGCTCAAGCTGAAGCGGCTCATCGACGGCGGCTTCTTCGGCCGGATCCTCTCGGTGCGCGGCGAGTTCGGCTACTGGGTCTTCGAGGGCGACTGGCAGGGCGCGCAGCGCCCGTCCTGGAACTACCGCGCCGAGGACGGCGGCGGCATCGTCGTCGACATGTTCCCGCACTGGGAGTACGTGCTGCACGAGCTGTTCGGCCGGGTGCGCTCCGTCCAGGCCCTGACCGCCACCCACGTCCCGCAGCGCTGGGACGAGAACGGCAAGCCCTACGACGCCACCGCCGACGACGCCGCCTACGGCGTCTTCGAACTCGAGGGCGGTGCCGTCGCCCAGATCAACTCCTCCTGGACGGTCCGCGTCCACCGCGACGAACTCGTCGAGTTCCAGGTCGACGGTACCGAGGGCTCCGCCGTGGCCGGTTTGCGCGACTGCCGCGTCCAGCACCGCTCCGCCACCCCCAAGCCCGTCTGGAACCCGGACATCCCCGCCACCGAGGTCTTCCGCGACCAGTGGCAGGAGGTCCCGGACAACGGCGAGTTCGACAACGGCTTCAAGGCCCAGTGGGAGCTGTTCCTCAGGCACGTCTACGCCGACGCCCCCTACCACTGGGACCTGCTGGCCGGCGCCCGCGGCGTCCAGCTCGCCGAGCTGGGCCTGAGGTCGTCGGCCGAGGGCCTCCGCCTCGACGTACCGGAGATCTCGCTGTGACCATCGAACTGCCCGACGCGCGGGGCCGGCTGCGGACCCACGAGCCCCGCACCGAGCCCCTCGCGGTCACCGCCGGAGCCCCCTTCACCTCCCGTACGGTCTTCTCCGCGGCACACGTCGTCGCCGACCCGTACGCCGACACGACTCCCGACTCGCCCGCCGCCGTCGACTGGGACGCCACCCTCGCCTTCCGCCGCCACCTGTGGTCGCACGGCCTGGGCGTCGCCGAGGCGATGGACACCGCCCAGCGCGGCATGGGCCTGGACTGGGCGGGAGCGGCCGAGCTGATCCGCCGCTCCGCCGCCGAGGCGAAGGCCGTCGGAGGCCGCATCGCCTGCGGCGTCGGCACCGACCAGATCACCGAGGGAACCCTCGCCGAGGTGCGGGCGGCCTACGAGGAACAGCTCGCGCTCGTCGAGGAGTCGGGCGCGCAGGCCATCCTGATGGCGTCCCGCGCCCTGGCCGCCGCGGCCCGCTCCCCCGAGGACTACCTCGAGGTGTACGGGCACCTGCTGCGCCAGTCCGCCGAGCCGGTGATCCTGCACTGGCTCGGCCCGATGTTCGACCCGGCGCTGGAGGGCTACTGGGGCTCGTCCGACCTGGACGCGGCCACCGAAACCTTCCTGGAGGTCATCGCCGCGCACCCCGACAAGGTCGACGGCATCAAGGTCTCGCTGCTCGACGCGCAGCGCGAGGTGGCCCTGCGCCGCCGCCTGCCGCAGGGCGTGCGCTGCTACACCGGCGACGACTTCCACTACCCCGAGCTGATCGCGGGCGACGAGGAGGGCTTCAGCCACGCCCTGCTCGGCGTCTTCGACCCGCTCGGCCCGCTGGCGGCCCGGGCCGTCCGCGCCCTGGACACCGGGGACACGGCGGGCTTCCGCGGACTGCTCGACCCGACGGTGGAGCTGAGCCGGCACCTCTTCCAGGCACCCACCCGCTTCTACAAGACGGGCGTGGTGTTCCTGGCCTGGCTGGCCGGCCACCAGGACCACTTCGCCATGGTCGGCGGCCTGCAGTCGGCCCGCTCACTGCCGCACCTCGCCCGCGCCTACGAACTCGCCGACGGCCTCGGCCTGTTCCCCGACCCGAAGCTCGCCGAGGACCGCATGCGGACCCTGCTGCACCTGTACGGAGTGACCCCGTGACCGGCCCCGTGACCGGCCCCGCCGACGCTCTCGCACGTTTCAGCATCAACCAGATGACGGTCAGGCAGCTGTCCCTGCCGGAACTCGTCGACGCCTGCCGCGACCTGGGCGTCCCCGGCGTCGGCCTGTGGCGCGAACCCGTCCGGGCCTACGGCGTGGAGGCGGCGGCGAAACTGGTCCGCGACGCCGGCCTGGCGGTGACGACCCTGTGCCGGGGCGGCTTCCTCACCGCGGTCGACCCCGCGGAGCGGGCCGCGGCCCTGGCCGACAACCGCCGCGCCGTCGACGAGGCGGCGACGCTCGGCACCGACACCCTGGTCCTGGTCTCCGGCGGCCTCCCGGCCGGGTCCAAGGACCTGCGCGGTGCCCGCGAACGCATCGCGGACGCCCTGGCGGAGCTGGGCCCGCACGCCGAGGAGCACGGGGTGCGCCTGGCCATCGAGCCGCTGCACCCCATGTTCGCCTCCGACCGCTGCGTGGTCTCCACCCTCGCCCAGGCCCTCGACCTCGCCGAACGGTTCCCGGCCCGGCAGGTCGGCGTCACCGTCGACACCTACCACGTCTGGTGGGACGACACGGCGCCCGCGCAGATCGCCCGGGCCGGCGCCCAGGACCGTATCCATACCTTCCAGCTCGCCGACTGGACCACCCCGCTGCCCGAGGGCGTCCTCAACGGCCGCGGCCAGATCGGCGACGGGAGTATCGACATGCGGGAGTGGCAGGGGTACGTGGAGGCGGCCGGCTACACCGGTCCCATCGAGGTCGAGCTGTTCAACGACGCGCTGTGGGCCCGCGACGGCCGCGAGGTCCTGGCGGAGACGGCACGGAGGTTCACGGAGAACGTCCGGCCGTGAGCCGTGAGCCGTGAGCCGTGAGCCGTGAGCCGTGAGCCGTGAGCCGTGGGAGATGGGAGGTGGGCGGCGCCTCGGGTCCTGTGCCCCGTGACCCGGGTCCCGCCCGAGGCACCGCCGACACGGACGACGAAGTCAGGCCTCCGTCTCCGTCCCCGCCCTCGGCACACCGGCCCGCGGAGGTACCGTCAGAGCTGCAGCGACGGGCCGGTCGGCCAGGACGACGGACGAGCCCGACGGCGTCCTTCTCGCATCCGGCCGTGCACCGCCTGCTCGGCCTGCGCTCCTCGCTCACCACCTGGACCGCTTCCTCCGGGACCCGTATGTCCCCGTGTCAACTCCTCCTGATCGAGGGGGACTTCAGTTCAGAAGATTACCCGCACGGGTGTTCCCGCTGAGTAGCATGGCGCTCCCGGCGCCGTGCGGTGACCTGACCACAGCCGGGGAAGCGAGAGGATGCGTGATGTCCGGTGGGGGTTACCAGTTGGCTCGTGCTCGGGGGTGAGGACCCGGAGTACGCGCTTCCCGAGGCGGCGGGACAGGCCGGTCTGGTCAGCCAGTTGCGGCCGTTGATCCGGGAGCTCAGCGCACCCGGGGAACTGGTCTTCGACCCGTTCGCGGGGTGGGGGACGACGCTGGTGGCCGCCTCGGCGGAAGGACGGCGCGGGTTCGGCATCGAGGTGAACGAGGAGCGTGCCGAGGACGCACGCAAGCGGCTGGCGACCTGTCCGGGACAGGAGATGATCTGCGGCGATGCCCGGAAGCCTCCGCTGGAGGCAGGCTCGGTCGATCTGGTGCTGTGCGATCTGCCGTACTTCGGCACCAACCTGGACACCGGCGCCACCGACGGCGCGCAGTTCTACGCGCTGCGCGACTACGACGACTACCTCAACGCGCTGGACGAGGCGTTCGGCGCGATCGCGCAGACCATGCGGCCCGGTGCCCGGGCCGTGATCGCGGTCCAGAACCGGCGGATCGCCGACCGGTTCGTTCCACTGGCCTGGGACGCGGCGCGGGTGCTGGGACGCCACCTCACCCTGGGTGACGAGCGCATCCACCTGTACGACCGGCCGGCGGGCGGTGACGACCCGATGCTGACCAATCGGTCGCACGAATACCTGCTGATGGCCACCAGGTAGCGGCCGCCAGGTCCTCGGGGCCGGTCACCGCCCGCCGCGGGCGTACGGGGCCCTACTGGGCGCCGTACGCCCGCCCGGTCCTCCGGGCCAGGTCGGTGACGTCGGTGACGGCCTGCTGGTGCAGGCCGTCACCGAAGGTGACCCGGGCCGCGCCGAGACAGCCGAGCCGGCTGGGGGAGGCGTTGCCGGGGCGGTGCAGGGCGTTCAGCGGCTTGCTGACGTCGTTGGCCAGGCCGGGGAGCAGTTCCTCGGGGGCCAGGATCGGGTAGACCACGTCCGCGCCGGCGCCGATGTACAGGCAGGCGCGCTTGACCGCGGACTCCACCGAACGGTCGCCGTACAGGAAGGTGTCGATCCGGGCGTTCAGCACCAGCCGCTCACCGGCGGCCACGCTGACCTCGGAGAGCCATTCCGCGTGCTGCTCGGCGTCCTTGAGCTGCCGGCCCGCGGAGTCCTCCAGGTTGCAGCCGATCGCCCCCGCGTCGAGCAGCCGCTCGACGATCTCGCCCGGGGCGAGGCCGTAGCCGCCCTCGATGTCCGCCGTCACCGGCACGTCGACGGAGCGGACGATCCGCTTGATCGCGGCGAACATCTCGTCTGCCGGGGTGTCCTCGCCGTCATCATGGCCGAGTACGGCGGCGACCGCCGCGCTGGAGGTCGCCAGCGCGGGGAAGCCGGCCTCTGCGAACGCCCGCGCGCTGACCGCGTCCCAGACATTGGGGATGACCAGCGGGTCGCCGGGATCGGTCCGGTCGTGAAGTGCCAGGAACTCCCCAGCACGGGTGGCCGCCATCAGCAGGTCTCCTCTTCGTCGTCGACGGGGGGCGGAGTGGCGTGGGTCACGCCGCCGCCCAGGTGGTCCCGCGGTCCGCGACCGGGGAAGCGGTGTACATGGCCGCGAGTGCGAAAGCGACGTCCAGTGACTGGCCGAGGTTCAGCCTGGGGTCGCAGACGGTCTCGTAACGGTTCGGCAGATCCTCGAAGCGGACCTCGTAGGTCCCGCCCACGCATTCGGTGACATGATCTCCCGTCAGTTCCAGGTGGAAACCGCCGGGATGGGTGCCCAGGGATCGGTGGACCTCGAGGAAGCCCTTGATCTCGTTCAGCACGTCGTCCAGTCTGCGGGTCTTGTGGCCCGTCGGCGAGGACACGGTGTTGCCGTGCACCGGATCGCAGATCCAGGCCACCTCGGCACCGGATGCCGCCACCTTCGCCACCAGGTCCGGCAGCGTGTCGCGCACCGTACCGGCGCCCATCCGGCTGATGAAGGTCAGCCGGCCGGGTTCGCGGTCCGGGTCGAGCCGGTCGATCAGGCGCAGCGTGTCGTCCGGGGTGCTGGACGGGCCGAGCTTGACGGCGATCGGATTGCGCACCCGGGCGGCGAAGTCGACGTGTGCGCTGTCCGGCTGACGGGTGCGCTCGCCGATCCACAGCAGGTGGCCGGAGGAGGCGTAGCGGCCCGCCGCGGTGGTGCGGCAGAGTGCGCGCTCGTATTCCAGTACCAGGGCCTCGTGGCTGGTCCAGAACTCGCCGCCGTCGGCGGCGGTGAGTTCGCTCAGGTGACCGAGGGTCTCCGCGGAGGCGTCGTAGACGCGCCGCAACCGGTTCGGGTCCGGGGTGCGGGCCGCGGCGGTGAAGGCCGGCGAGTTGACCATGTCCCCCCGGTAGGAGGGGAGTTCGATGCCCTCGTGCAGCTCGGTCGGGTTCGACCGCGGTTTGGCGAACTGGCCGGCGATGCGGCCCAGCCGGACCACCGGGAGTTCGGCGGCCTCGGAGATGACCGCGGCCATCAGGGTCAGGGTGCGGTACTTGGCCGTGGTGGTGTCCGGGCCGACTTCGGCGAGGCTTTCGGCGCAGTCGCCGCCCTGGAGCAGCAGCGCCTCGCCGCGGGCCACCGCGGCCAGCCGCTCGCGCAGCCGGTCGCACTCCTCGGCCGCGACCAGCGCGGGGAGGGTGGCCAGTTCGTCCGCGACCGAGCGGAGTGCGTCGGGGTCGGGCCAGTCGGGTTGCTGCGCCGCGAACGGGCCGGTCGCGGCAGCGGTGTGGTTCGGGTTCATGGGGTACCGTCCCTCCGTCCGCCGAGGGAGCGGGCAGTGGCTCTCGCGCTGCCTCGGCGGGTCCGTCCGGCTCCGGGCGGCCGACGGAGTTCCGGAGCCGAAGGATGCCTCGGTGCCGAACTCTTCGTTCAGTTCGGGAAGCTGTGGTGAGGGCGAGGGCCGGCCGCCCGGAGCCGGACGAGGGCGGGTCCGGGGGCGGCTCGGAAGTGGATCAGGCCATCCGGTGAGGACCGGGGACGGCGTTCCAGCCCACGTCCTCGGAGGCGGAGTCCCCGACGCCGGCCCGCTCGGGTCCGGTCGGAGCGGAGGGTCTGCATGCGGCGCGACGCACTTCACTGAGCATCATTGAATTTCCCCCTGGTGGATTCACCGTGATTCAGTGGTGACACTTTTTGCGGCAGTCGATACGGCGTGTGGGTTGTTTAAGGGTGATTAACACGGGCCGACTGCCCTCGGTGCCCCTCGCGAGCGAGTATGCGATCCGCTCGACTGGACGGACAAGGTCGCCGATACTTCGGATAGGTGCACTTCGGTAAAGCGAGGGATGTAAATGAGATTTTACTCCAATAAAAGGGACATTGCGGATTTAGTTGCGCCGCCGGCCGTCGAGGGCGACACTCTGGCAATCACCCTGCCACCCGACGACCCGTCCTGCCGTGAGGCGCTGGTCAGGGTCGGCGAAGCCCTGGGAGACCTCTCCCGGATGGTCTCCAACAGGGTCGGCAGTGCCTCGGCCGCGGCCGTCCAGGCATCCGAGGCCGCTCCCGCCCGGGGCGTCGGCTTCGAGGTCATCGACGGGCTGCCCGAGATCAACGAAGCGATCCAGGACCTGATCGACGGGGTCACGTCCGAGATACTCACCGCCCAGCCCGACGGGCCGCGCCCGAGTGCGGTGCTGGGCGAGGCCCTGGGCGCGGTGCGGGACCGGATCGCGGGCGGCGTCTCGATGCGAACGCTCTATCAGCACAGCACGCGATTCGACGAACCCACGAAGGAGTACGTCCGGGCGGTCACCTCATACGGTGCTCAGGTGCGTACTCTGGCGGAGTTCTTCGACCGGATGATCATCATCGACCGGCGGACGGTGTTGATTCCCGCGAATGCGGCGCGCACCTCGGCAGTGCTGATCACCCACCCGACTGTGGTGCACTTTCTCTCCGACATCTTCGAGCGCGCCTGGGACCGGGCCGAACCGTATCCCTTCTTGCCGGTACGGGCGGCGGACGCGGCGCCCGAGGTCATTCCGGCGATCCGCGGATCGATTCAGAAACTGCTCATCGAGGGCAGGTCCGACAAGGAGATCGCCCGAAGGCTCGGCCTCAGCCTTCGCTCCCTGCAGGCCCATGTTGCCCGGCTCAAGGAGGAGCACGGCGCCGAGCACCGGCTCCAACTCGGCTACCTGATGGGCCTTCAAGAAGGTGCCGGGATCACCCGGGAGAACGGCCGCAGCCCCTCCTGACCCGGCAGGAGGACGCACGTGGCCCGGCCGGCGTCCAGTGCCGGCCGGGCCGCACCCCGGGCGACCGGGCGGCGGCTCAGGCAGCCCCGTCGACCGGCTCCAGTACCAGCTCGCCCAGGAACCAGTCCTCCAGGACCCGCAACCGGGCCTCGCACTCGACCCGGTCCGTCCCTGAGACCAACGCGGTCAGCAGGAAGTCGGCGGAGAACGCGGCCTCCCGCAGGGTCTGTCCCGGTGCGACGAACATCTGGTACTTCTCGACCCAGGGGAAGTCCGGCGGACCCTCCGGAGTCCGTACCACCCGGCCGGGACGCTTCATCAGCACCAGCTGCCCCACCATCCGCAGCGGTGTGCGCTTTTCCGCGCCGAGCCACGCGGGCAGCGGCAGACCCAGCTGCGCCCGTACCCAGGCCTCGCTCGGATCCACCCCGAACATGAGGCGGACGATGTCGCGGATCGCGGCGCCGCCGGTGCGGCAGGCGATCTCGCACAGCACCAGCTCGTCCCCGGGGGTGTGGAAGACCTCCGCGTGGAAGGCGAAGTCCTCCGGCCCGCCGAGCGCCGCCAAGGTCTGCTCGGTGAACTCCAGCAGCCGGTGGGTCAGCGGATCGTCCGCGTCCAGGGTCAGGTCCAGCCTGCCACCGGTGTCGGTGCGGTACGAGGCCAGCGCGTACTGATACTGCGAGGGCCAGGCGAACACCATCCGGCCGTCCACGACCAGCCCGTCCACGTGGCACATCCGGCCCGGCACGAACGCCTCGACCAGCAGGTTCGGCAGGTGCGGCCCGTACAGGTCGAGGCCGTCGGCCAGGTGTGCGTCCAACTCCTCGCGGGACTCCAGGATGCGCAGTCCGACCGAACCGGCGCTGTCCATCGGCTTGAGCACCAGCGGGAAGCCGTGCCGCTCGGCGAAGCCGATCAGCTCGGTGGCGCTCTCCACCGCCAGGTACGGGGCCACCGCCAGACCCGCGGCCGCGACCAGGCGCTTCATCAGCGCCTTGTCACGATAGGGGAGCACGGTGTCCAGCCGCTGCCCGGGCAGACCGAGCACGTCGCGCAGCTCGGCGGCCCGCTCCAGGTCGCGCTCCTGGCAGGCGACGATGTGCGTGACCCCGTGCTCGCGCGCCCACGCCAGGGCGAGCGCCTCCAGATCACCCCCGGTCTCGTAGCAGTCGACGGCGGCGGTCCGCCGGTAGGCGCCGCCCTCGGGCGGCAACTCCTCCGACACCAGCGCCAGATGCTCGCGGGAGGCGATCAGCAGCAGATCGCCCTCGTGGTCCGCCAGCCATTCGTCGTACGGGGTGCCCGTCAGCGAACCCCGGTGGTGCAGGACCAGCACGGTCATCTCAGACCACCTCCGAGGACTGCGGGCCGGTCCCGGCCTGGGCCCGCACCAGTTCGCGGGCCGGGCGGGTCTCCGGGGCGTAGCGCACCGCGTGCACCAGTCGGCCCCCGTCCGGGCCGCGGACGGTCTCCACCGCGTACGGGTGACCCGGGTCGGCGGGCAGCACGCCGGCGAGCGGCAGGTCCGCGTCGCGCCGTACCCCACCGGTGACGGTCGGTTCGACGGTCAGGCTCGGTACCACCGCCGGGTCGGCGGGCAGCAGCCCGCTCGCCACCGCGGCACGCAGTGCGGCCTCGTCGGCCAGCCGGGCGATCACCGGCCGACGCGCGCCCCGGCGCGGCCGGATCACCAGGGGGTAGCCCCACCGGTGCGCCCACCAGTACAGGTCGGCGACCCGCCGCACCTCGGCCCGGGGGAACGCGGCGATGCCGGCCCGGGTCAGCAGCGCGTGCGCCGCCACCGAGTCGGCGAGAGCCAGCGCGGCCTCCCGGGACTGGCCGGGCAGGCCGAGCCGCTCGCGCAGGCCGGCCGCCCGCACCTGGTCCACCGGTGCGAGCGCGATCACCGCTCGTACCGGTGTGCGGGTGGCGGCATCCAGTACGGCCAGCTCGGCCGTGGTGCTGCGGTCGTACCGCTCCACCACCGTGACCCGCGCGAAGCCCGGGTGGACGCCGGCCCGGCCGGTGACCAGATGCAGCCTCCGGCCGGCGCCGGCGAGCCAGCCGGGGCAGTCGGCCGCATACCGGCCGTCCGGGTCCAGGACGACCAGGGTCATCGGACGTCGTCCTCGATCGACACCGTCAGCACGGTGTCGAGCAGCTCCTCGCAGAGCGCGACCGCCGCGTCGGTGTCGGGAGCGGTGACGGCCAGCAGGCCGAGCCGGTCCCAGTTGTCCTGTATCGGTCGGACCACCGTGCCGGGCCGGGCAGCCAGATCGAGGGCGAGCACCGACGGGTGGGCGCGCAACTCGTCCTCGCCGGTGATCGCGGTGACCCGACCGGGTCGGCCGACGATGCCGCGCACACAGCCCGCCGAGACCGGCTTCGGACGTTCCGTCATCGGCTCCACCAGGCCGAACGGCCAGGCGAGCGCATAGCGGGTCAGATCGACGCCGTAGGCGGCCTGGACCAGATCCGGGATGTGGTCGCCGCCGAGCCGGTTGTGGCCCTCGATGATCAGCGGGCCGCGCGAACCGAGCCGCAGCTCGGTGTGGCTGGGCCCGTCGGTGATGCCGATCGCGTCGAGGAACTCGGCGACGGCCGCGACGATGCGCTCCTCGTCCGTCGGGTCCAGCCGGGCCGGCTGGGCGTGCCCGAGCTCCACGAAGTGCCCGCCGTCGGTCAGCTTCTCGGTGATCGCGACCACGGTGTGGCGCCCGCGGAAGCTGAAGCCCTCGACGCTGAACTCGGGTCCGTCGATGTACTGCTCCATCAGGAACCCGGCCACCGCGTACATGGTGGAGCCGCGGTCCATGCCGGTGCGGCGGGCCGCGCCGATCCGCTCCCACACCCCGTCCACGTCCTGCGGACCAGTGACCCTGAACAGGGCGAAGCCGGCGGTCAGGTCCACCGGCTTGACCACGAACGGGTAGTCGTGGGCGGCGCCGAACGCGGCCAGGCTGTCCCGGTCGGTGAGCGGCTCGGCGGCCACCGTGGGGGCGCCGACCGAGGCGAGGTGACGGCGCATGGCGAGCTTGTCGCGGAGCAGCCGGGCCGGTTCGAAGCCGGTACCGCCGAGGCCGAACAGGTCGTTCACCCGGCCGGCGGGCTCGAGGCCGGGCTCGGTGAGCGACAGCGCCGCGGAGAAGTTCCAGATGGTGTGGGCGGCCCGGGCGAGCGGCTCCAGCACCGACCAGTCGGTGTAGTCCGCGATCAGGGTGACATCGGCCAGCTCGGCCTGCTCCGGCTGGAACTTCTCCTTGTGCTGGATCAGGATCACGTTCAACCCCAGCTCCTTGGCGGTCCGCACCGGTTCGGTGAGGTGCCCGATCAGGAGCAGGGTGCGCTCGGGCCGCATCGGCGCGGCGGGCGCCGCGTGCACGGCGTTCAGGACGGCGGATCCGGTCTCCACCCGCAGCAGCGCCTTCGTCCCGGCGGCCAGCCGTTCGGCCTCCTCGGCGGTGCCGCCCGCCACGATCACGTGGCCGTGCCGCGAGCCGGAGTGCCGGGTCAGCGGCAGCACATCGCCCTCGGCGAACGGGAACCGGACGCCGTGCACGTGGGGGAGCGCATCGATCTCCGCCAGGCCCTCCAGCCGGGTGATCCTGCCCGGCGGGAAGGAGAAGAACGAGATCGCGGCCGTCCGCCCGGCCGGTGCGGGCTCGGCAACGCCGCCGACCAGCAGATCGAGGATCGCGCCCTCGATGTCGAAGCCGGTGGCGAGCCGGATGAGCGCGGGGATCCGGTCGCCGCCGAGCCGGGCCTGCGACTCCACCACGCGCGGGCCGTCGGCGGTGAGGATGACCTCGGTGTGCGCCGGGCCGAACCGGTACCCGGCGGCGTCCAGCAGCGCGGTGACCAGCTCGCCGATCGCCCCGGCGTCGGCGTCCGCCAGCGGGGCGGGGAAGACGTGACCGGTCTCCACGAACGCCGGGGCGGGCGTCTTGCGTTTCGCGGTGATGCCGACCACCAGGTGACGGCCCTCGTGGGTGAGCGTCTCGACACTGAACTCAGGTCCCCGCAGGTACTCCTCGACCAGCACCGGACCCCGGTACGCGTGTCCGGTCAGCTCCTGCCGCCAGGCGTCGAGGCCGTCGGGGCCGGTCACCAGGCGCACCGCGGCGCTGCCCTGCAGACGGGTCGGCTTCACCACCACAGGCAGCTCGAAGCCGGCCAGGACAGAGGCCACCTCGTCGGGAGTGTCGGCGACAGCGGTGCGCACGGGGGACAGGCCGTGCTCGGCGAGCAGCTCGCGCAGCACCGCCTTGTCGTTGAGCCGACGGAGCGCCTCCGGCGGGTTGAGGGCCAGCCCGAGGGTCTGGGCCTCCTCGGCGACGGCCACCATGGTCGCCTCCTCGCCCAGGTGCAGGAGACAGCCGACGTCGTGGGCGAGGGCGCTCTCCCGGACCAGGCGGCGCAGCGCTGCCTCGTCGGAGAAGTCCACCCACAGCATCTCCTTGGAGACCTTCTCGACCCCCTGCAGGTAGGAGGCCGGCTGGAGCGTCGGGTCCCAGATCGACCAGACCTCGAAGCCGAGGCCGACCGCCTTCTCGACGAACTGGGTGTACGGCTGCACCATCAGCAACCGGTTGTTCGCGGGCGCTGTGTGCTCAGCCACGGCGGGCCATCCCTTTCACGGCGGGTACGGGGGTCATGCGCCGGCCTCGGCCTTCGGCTCCTCGGTGGTGGCGCGGGCGTCCTGGATCTTGAACAGGTTCCGGTACAGCAGGATCGCGGCCGCTCCGAAGGCCGCGTACAGCAGGGCCATCACCCAGGAGTCGACGACCGAACCGAGGATCACCGACAGCGAGCCGACCATGTAGCCGAGCCGCACGTGCAGTCCGTAGGCAGCCATGTACTTGGTGCGGGATTCGGCGGGCACCAGGGAGGCCAGCAGGGTCTGGTTGACGGGCTGGTTCATCAGCTCCCCCAGCGTGACCACGACGGCCGCCGCGATCATCAGCCAGACGTTGTCGCCGATCGCCCAGGCCATGTAGCCGGCGGTGAAGACCACCACTCCGGTCACCAGGCGCAGCCGCTCGTCGAGGCGTCCGAGCAGCTTGCCCATCCACAGGCCGCAGACCACGACGAGCAGGGTGTTGGTGGCCCGCAGGATGCCCAGCACGTTGACGCCGTCGACGGTCACCTGCCAGGAGCCCAGCGACAGCAGCTGCTGCTCGGGGAAGTCGGAGCCGAGCCGGACCGCGAGGTAGGAGGAGATCTGGACCTCCACGGACCAGACCAGCAGGGCCGCCAGGACGAGCCGCAGGAACACCCGGTCGCGGGCCACCGCCAGGTAGCCGCGCAGGGCCGGTCGCACCCCGCGGGGATTCTGCGCTGCCTCGGGCGGCGCGGTCTCGGACAGCGCCAGGAAGGTCGCCAGGAAGATCCCCCCGGTGGCGATCGCGGCCGCGGTCAGCAGCTGGAAGAAGTACCCGCCGTAGAAGAAGCCGCCGACCAGCGAGCCGAGCATGAAGGCGACGTTGATCACCCAGTAGTTGATCGTGTAGACGGCGGTGCGGCTCTCCGGGGTGGAGACGTCCACGATCATCGCCTCGTTGGCGGGCAGCGCGATGCCCGCCATGCAGGCGGCGCCCAGATACAGCACGTAGGTCGCCGGACCGGATTGCAGCATCGGCGAGTTGACCAGGGCGAGGCCGATGTACGAGAGGAAGACGCCGATCTCGCCGGCCATCAGGACCCTGCGGCGGCCGTACACGTCGGACAGGTGCCCGCCGACCAGGGTGCATCCCACCGTCGCCACCGCGACGACCAGGGTCATCAGGCCGGCGGTGGCCGCACCGTACAGGTGCGAGAAGTGGATGACCATCAGCGGGACCAGCATGATGTCGAAGAACCGCTGGAAGAAGCCGACGCCGATCCGCAGCTTGAGGTTGCGGTGGAGTTCGCTGAACTTCACGGCCCTTCCTCCGACGGCCACCAGCTCAGGTAGCGCTCTCCGCTGTCGGGGAAAACGGTGACGACGGTCGCCCCGGACAGATCGTGGCGGCGCGTCAGTTCGCGGCAGGCGTGCGCGGCGGCGCCGGAGGAGACGCCCACCAGCAGGCCGCTGCCGACGGCCAGCGCCCGCGTGGTGGCGGCGGCGTCCGCGTCGGAGACCACGATCACCTCGTCGATGCAGTCGACGTCGGTGACAGGGCTGGTGAAGCCGCCGTTCAGGCCGGGTATGCGGTGAGAGCCGGGGGCGCCGCCGGACAGCAGCGGGGAGCCCTCCGGCTCGACCGCGACGACGCGCAGCGCGGGGTTGCGCTCGCGCAGGCAGTGGGCGATCCCGGTGAGGGTGCCGCCGGTACCGACCCCGCAGACCAGGACATCCACCCGCCCGCCGGTGTCGCGCCAGATCTCCGGCCCGGTGGTCTCGTAGTGGGCCCGGACGTTGGCCGGGTTCTCGTGCTGCCGGGCGTACCAGGAGCCGGGGATCTCGGCGTGCAGCTTCTCGGCGCGCTCGACGCAGCCGGCGAAGCCCAGCGCCGGGTCGGTGAACTCGACCTCGGCGCCGAGCATCCGCAGCGTCAGGATCCTTTCCCCGGAGGCGTTCTCAGGAAGCACGATCAGACAGGGGTGGCGGCGGGCGGCGGCCAGGGCGGCCAGCGCGATGCCGGTGTTGCCGGAGGTGGACTCGATGACGGTGGCTCCGGGCACCAGCTCACCGGAGGCCTCCGCGGCCCGGAACATGTGCCGGGCGGGGCGGTCCTTGACGCTGGACAGCGGGTTCGCAGCCTCCAGCTTGGCCAGAATGGTCACGTCCTGCGGGACGCCGTCCATGCGAAGGCGTAACAGAGGGGTGTTGCCGACCAGGTCCTCGAACGAGGCGGTCACCCCCACGGCCAGTGGGTTGGTCATCGGATACCTCGGGGCTCAGCGCTGCTCGGTGATGATGTTCAGGGTTTCTCGCACGTGCTTCAGCGCGTCCTCACGCTCGGTCGGGGAGGGCGCGTCGACGAGCACGTGCCCCATCCGCCGGGAGGAGGACGTCAGCGGCATTACGGTGTCGCCGGGCCGCTTGCGCAGCCGGACCCGGACCACCGACGGGTGGGCCGTGGTCTCCTCGACCCCCGTGATCGCGGTGATCGTCCCGGGAGCCGCGGCCGGGAAGTGGGTGGCCGGCCAGGAGACCGGAGAGGTGTGGACCAGCTCGTCGACGGGCAGCCCGAGCGCCAGCCGGATCACGGCCTCGTACAGGTCGAAGCCGTAGGCGAGGCCGACCGCGTCGGGCAGGTAGTCGCCCGGGGTGCGCACCGCGATCTCCATCAGCGCCGGGCCGCGCCGGTCGACCTTGAACTCCAGGTGCGCCAGCCCGGTCCGCATGCCGACGGCGCTCAGCACGCCCCGGGTCAACGTGTGTACCTGAGAGCCCAGTTCGTCGTCCTCGAAGTGATGGGCGCAGCGGTGGGTGAGCTCGACGAAGTACGGCGGCGGGGTGGTCTCCTTGGCCGTGACGTTCTCGAACAGCACCTCGCCGTCGCGGACCAGCGCCTCCCAGCTGAACTCCGGCCCCTCGATGGCCTCCTCGACCAGCACCTTGCCCTCGCCCGAGCGGCGGGTGCGGACCTCGGCCGCCTCCTCGGCGGTGCGGACCAGTTCGACGCCCTCGCTGCCGGCCCCGGTGAGCGGCTTGACCACCACGGGCAGCCGCTCCAGCATCCAGGTCCGGGCCTCGGTCACGTCCGGCACCAGCAGGTGCTCGGGCTGCCGGACGCCGCGGGAAGCGAAGACGGCGCGCTGCAGCGCCTTGTTGCGGGAGACCACCGCGGCGTGCAGCGACGGCCCGGGCAGACCGAGCCGCTCCTGCGCCAGCGCGCCGGCCAGCACGTGCGGTTCGGCGAAGGAGACCACACCGTCCGGTACGCGGTCGGCGACGGCCCGGGCGACCACCGCCGTCCAGTCCTCCTCCTCATGGCCCTCGACCCGGTAGAAGCGCTCGGCGAGGTCGACCGGCCGGCCGTCCCAGCCGGCCGCCGCCTCCACGGCACGTACCCGCAGGCCGAGCCGGGCCGCCGCCTCCAGGTAGGGCCGGCCCATCGTGCCGACGCCGACCACCAACAGGTCCTTGGGGGCGCTCACGACGCCACCTCCTTCTCCACGGGATGCGGCGCGACCGTCCGCAGCATGCGGGTGACAGGGGCGACCAGCAGCCCGGCGGCGGCGAAGAGCACCGCCAGGGCGATCCAGCCGGCCGGGCCGGCCGCGATCACCACGGACGCGATCAGCGCCGGACCCACGATCCGTTGGCCGGCGTTGCCGAGGCTGAACACCGACAGATAGACGCCCTTGCGGTCCTCGGGCGCGAAATCGTAGCTCAGCTCCCAGCCGCCGACGGCCTGCCACATCTCGCCGAAGGTGAGCAGCACGCAGGCCGCCAGCAGCACCGCGCCGGCCACCAGCACCGAGGACGGGGCCGTGGTCAGGGCGAGCGCCAGGCAGCACGCCGTCAGCGCGAACCCGCCCCTGCGCAGCGCCCGCTCGGCCCCGCCCTCGCGGTCCACCAGCCGGGAGACCGGCACCTGGAGCACGATCGACATCACGGTGTTGATCAGGATCAGCACCGGCAGGAATTCGGCCGGCACGTCGGTGGCCTGGATCGTCCACAGCGAGATGCCGACCGACAGGATGGTGGTGTGCAGGTTGAGCACCCCGTTGAGGGCGGTCAGCAGCAGGTACCGCCAGTCGCGGAAGTCGCGCAGCGCGGCGAGGGGGTTCACCTTCTTCTGGACGGTGGCCGCGGTGGCGGCGCGCACCCGGGACAGCATCGCGGCGGACACCACGAACGCCGCGGCGGTGCCGAGCACGATACCCCGGTACGTCCAGACATGGTCGGCGGCCAACAGCGGTGCGGCCAGCAGGGCGCCCAGCGAGAAGCCGACGTTGCGTACGGTGCGGATGATCGCCATCGTGCGGGTGCGGTCGGTGCCCTCGGTGGTGGCCGAGGCGACCGCCTGGGTCATCGGCTGTGTGGCGGCCTCCGCCGCCGCCAGGCAGCAGGAGATCACCGTGAAACTCACCATGCCCTGGGCGAAGGCCAGCGCGACGAACCCGCCGGCCCGCCACAACTGGAGCGCCACCAGGGTCGGCTTGGCGCCGAGCCGGTCGGCGAGTGCTCCGATGGGCACCGTGGTGAGGAAGCCGACCGCCCCCGACAACGCCAGGCCGAGGCCCACCTGCGCGCTCGTCAGGCCGACCGAGCGGACGAAGAAGACCGCGGAGCCGGCCAGGTACAGGCCGGTGCCGATGGCGTTGATCAGCGAGGTGACGGCGAAGGAACGCCCGGCCGGAGTGGCCGGTACGTATTCCCTCGGAGAGGGCAGCCTCATCGCGTGCCTCCAACGGTTCGTACGCCGACCAGGGACAGCGCGTGCTCGGCCCGGCGGCCCGCCTCGGCGACGTCCGCGCCGGTGGTGATGACCAGTCCGGCCCGCTCCCAGGAACTGGTGGCGCTGTGGACGGTGGCGCCGGGGGCGACCGGGAGATGCAGCTCGGCGACGCCCGGTGCGGCCTGCGCCTCGGCGGCGCCGGTCACGGACTCCACCAGGCCCGGACGGGCGATCAGGAACCGTACGGCGGCGGCGCGCCGACGGGGCAGGGGGCCGACCGGCCCGGCGCCGGTGAGCACCTGCAACAGGTTGCGCAGGATGTCGGTGTCGTAGGCGAGGTCGATCAGCACGGTGATGCCGCCGCCCGGCAGTCGGCCGGCGCATTCGACCAGGTACGGGGTGCCGTCGACCAGGATCCACTCGCAGTGCAGCACCCCGGAGCGGAAGCCGACCGCGCCCGCCAGACGGACCACCGCCTCGCGCAGCGCGTCCGCGAGGGAGGGCGGCAGGTCGGCGGGCACGGTGTGACCGGTCTCCACCGGGTGGCCGTTGTCCTGCACCAGCTTGGCGGTGATGTTGGTGAAGCCGACCTCGCCTTCGTGGACCACGGCCTCGACGCTCACCTCGGGCCCGGACAGCCGCTGCTCCACCAGGAACCGGGCGGTGTCCTCGTACTGGGCCCGCAGCGCCGGCTCGTCGGCGGCGGTGGTCCGGGCCCAGGCCTCGGCGACGTCGTCCGCGGGGCCGAGCAGCCGCACGCCCAGGCTGGCCTGGCGGCCGGCCGGCTTGAGCACGCACTGCCCGCCGTGGGCGGCGCGGAAGTCGGCGACCTGCCCGGCGTGTTCGACCACGGCCCAGTCGGGCTGGGCGATGCCGCTGCCGGCCACGGCGGCGCGCAGCAGGCCCTTGTCGCGCAGCACGCGGGCCGCCTCCAGGCCCGCACCGGGCAGGCCCCAGGCCTCGGCGAGCGCGGCGGCGACCACCACGCCGTACTCCACCACGGGGACCACGGCACGGACGCCCACCGGGCGGGGCACGGCCCCGACCACGCGGTGAGGGTCGGCCTCGTCCTGGCTGGGCGCCGGGAACAGGGCCGCGACGCAAGGGTGCCGTTCAGCGAGCGCGGTGATGCCGCGGGCCTCGATGACGGCCGGCTCCTCCAGGACCAGCACCGAGTCGGCCGGCAGCTGTTCGTCCAGCTTGGCCAGCATGACGGGGCTGTAGCCGACCAGGACGTGGGTCACGGTGTCCGGGACCGCCGGGACGGTGTGGACGGTGACGGCGCGCCGTACCCGGCTCTCCAGCAGGTCCAGCTCGGCGACGGTGGGCGCGTCGATGAAGAAGGAGACGGCCCGGTCCTCGGAGCTGCGCAGCGGGCCGAGCCCGGTCCCGCGGTCGTGGTGCACCAGGACCGCGCGCAGGGTCGGGGGGTCGGCGGGCGAGGCCGGTCCGACGGCGGGCCACAGGCCGCCCTCTCCGACCCACACCGGCTCCACGTCGAAGCCCCGCACCCGGACGTCGGCCAGCACGCCGGGCACGTGCTCCAGGTAGACCTGCCGGGCGGCCCGGGTCGGCTTCGGGTACGAGGCCTGCTCGCCGAGCGCGATCCGCACGATCTCCGGCTCCAGCGGCGCACCGGTGGCGAGCTCGTACAGGATGCACAGCCCGTCGCCGGGGGTGCGGGCGGCGACCTCCATCAGGTACGCCCGGCCGTCGGCGCCGATCCGCCACTCGGAGTGGGCGACGCCGTCCTGGAAGCCGAGTGCCTCCAGCATCCGCCGGTTGGCGTCCAGCAGCACCGGGTCGGCCTCCGGCTGGTCGCTGGGCACGGTGTGCGAGAGCTCGACGAAGGTGTGGGCGTGGGAGTCGGTGGTGGCCTTGCGGGTGGCTGAGGAGAAGACGGTCCGGCCGTCCTGCACCAGGCTCTCCACGGAGTACTCCTGGCCCTCGACCTTCTCCTCGACGAGGACGGTCTCGTGCTCGGGGTACGAGCGCAGCAGCGTCGGCAGGGCGTTTGGACCGGTCACCGTCTCCACGCCCGAGCTCGAGTGCCGGCCGGTGGGTTTGACCACCGCCGGGTAACGGACGGAGGCCGGGTCGAAGGCCCCGCGGCCGTCGGGCGGCACGGTCAGCGACACCGGGCTGAACTCCGGGAGGTACCAGCGCTGCAGGTACTTGCTGCGGCACGCCCGGGTGGCCCGCAGGCCCGGAGTGCGCAGCCCCAGCGCGTCGGCGAGCAGACCGGTCGGTTCGACCTGGGTCTCGCCGACCGCGTAGGCGCCGACGATGCGGTAGGCGTCGCGCCAGCGCCGGGCGGCCGAGACGACTCCGGGCAGGTACGAGTTCTCGCGGCCCACGTCGCCGTCGACGAAGGCGACCTCGTCGATCACGTACGCCGGGTGGTCGGGGTCCTTGGCGGCGCCCAGTGCGTCCTCGCGCCAGGAGGAGGGGGTGATCAGCAGGATCTTCAGGCCGCGGCGGGCCAGTTCCGCCAGGTAGAGCGGCGCCCGGCAGACCACCAGGAACGACCCGGTGAGTACAAAGGCGTCCGGCCGCTCCCCGGGAGCCGTCTGAGTGTCCATCAGTCTGTTTCCGTCCATTCGCATGGGCGCGAACCGCTCCCCGGACAGGAACGGTTCGCACGAGGGGTTCGCGCGGGAGCGGGTCAGCTGTAGTCGAGGCCGCCGGTGCGGGTGCGCTTCAGCTCGAACAGGTCGGGGTGGCCGGCGAGCACCCGGAAGCTGTCGAAGAGCTCGGCCGCCTTCTCGCCGCGCGGGATCGCGCGGAGCACCGGACCGAACCAGACCGTGCCGTCCACATGGATCGTCGGCGTGCCGACGTAACCGCCCGCCTCGGGGTCCTTGCCGGCGTCGTGGCTGACCCGCACGGCCTCGTCGTGCGCGGGGTCGTGGGCCGCGGCGGCCAGCTCGGCGGGCAGGTCCAGCTCGGCGAGGGATTCGGCGACGACCTCGTCGAGGTCTGTCATCTTCTTCTCGTGGATCCGGGTTCCGTACGCGGTGTACAGGTCCCGCAGCACCTCCGGGCCGTGGTGCGCGGCAGCCGCCGCGGCCACCCGGACCGGGCCGATCGACTTGTCGACGAGCGTGCGGTACCAGTCCGGGAGTTCGTTGCCCTCGTTGTGGAAGTAGAGGCTCATCACGTGGAAACGCAGTTCGACGTCGCGCTGACGCTCGACCTCCAGCATCCACCGGGAGGTGATCCAGGCGAAGGGGCAGGCGGGGTCGAAGTAGAAGTCGACTTTCGTGGTCTGGGTGGTGCTGCTGGTCACGCGGCGTCTCCGGTGGGGGCTGCGGCGAAGGACTTGCCCTGCGCTGAATGACGGTACTCGGACAAGACAGCGTACTTCTCACGGAGCTGACGCTTCAGCACCTTTCCGGTAACTCCCACCGGGAAGTCCGCCTCGGAAGCGGCGATCTCCAGGAAGCCCAGTTCCGGGTGGCCGGCGGCGCGCAGCGCCTCGTTGGCGAGGAGCAGCAGCTTCGCCGGCTCCGCTGACTCGGCGGCGGTGACCACGGCGACCGGCACGACGGTGCCGCCGTCCCGGCCGGCCACCACCGCGACGTCCTCGACGTCGGGCACCTGGAGCAGCACGACCTCCTCCATGAAGACCGAGTAACCGGTCCCGTGGGCGGTGTGGATGGCGTCCGCCGCTCGGTCCACCAGGTAGAAGTCGCCGTTCTCGTCACGGTACGCCATGTCGCCGGGCATCCAGTAGCCGGCCAGCTTGAAGGAGTACGTGGTGGCCGAGTCGCCCCAGTATCCGGGCGTCACCGCCGGGCCCCGGGCGGCCAGGTGGCCGACCTCGCCGGTGTCGGCGATCGAGCCGTCGTGGCGCAGGACCGCCACCTCGGCGACGCCGACCGGCTTGCCGGCGCACCGGTTGTGCGGCTTGTTGTCCAGCGTGTGCACCTGGAGCAGGCAGCCCCAGCCGAGCTCGGTGGTGCCCAGGCGGTCGAAGAACGCCGACGGAGGCAGGTCGGCGCTGCGGTTCGACAGCACCTTGTCGATGTGCGCGCGATGCACCGCGTCACCGATCGACACCCACACCTGCACGGAGTCGAGCTGACCCGGCTTCAGGTCGGCGGATGCCAGCTCGGCGTAGCCATGCGCGAAGGACATCACCGAGGTCGGCCGGTACTCCTCCACCGCGGCGGCCAGCTCGGCGCCCTTGCGGTCGCTCAGAGCCACGACCGGCGTGCCGCCGAGCACCGCGTACGTGGTGTAGGCGACACACCCCAGGTGGGACTGCGGCAGCGCGGTCATCATCAGCGCGCCTGGCGTCTCGGTGTGGTCCACCAGGCGGAACTTGGGGCCGGCCACGATGGTGCTGTGGGTGTGGATGGTCGGCTTGGGGCGGCCGGTGGTGCCGGAGGAGTGCAGGATTACCACCGGGTCGTCCGCGTGATGGTTCCAGCGGTCGCTCTCGGCGAGCCGCGCGGCCGGCGGCGCGGGCAGTTCCTCGGCGGTGCCGGTCCAGGCGATGCTCGGCAGCTGTGCGGTGTCGAGCATCGCGAGCCGCTCCCGGTCCGCGTACAGACCCACGGGGGCGGTCTGCTCCAGCAGCGACTGGGCGATCGACCCGGTGGCGTTGCTGTTGATCAGCACGGCGACGGCGCCGATCTGCGCGATCGCGTAGTAGTGCACCGAGTACGCGAAGGAGTCCTCGAACCAGACCGCGACCCGGTCGCCCCGGCGCACTCCCTGCGTCAGGTAGTACACCGACCAGCTCTGCGCCAGTGCGTCGATGTCGTTCAGGCTGAGGTCGTGGGTCTGCTCGCCCGAGGTGGTGGTGATCGCCCGGTAGGAGTGGACGAACGGCAGCTCGGGGTGCGGGTTGGCGGCGATGGCCGACCGCAGGAGGTTGCCACCGCCCACCGTGGAGTCGGCGGCCAGCTGCTCACGCTGCTTCGGGGTCAGGACGGTCGCGGCGAACGTTGCCATGGGATGCATCTTCCTTGTCAGAGTGACGTGAACATCCGCGCGCACAGGTCGCGGTAGTGGGGGAGGTGCTCGCCCAGTTGGTCCTGGAGTTGTCCGAGGACGGTGGCGAACTCCGATTCGGAGCCGTGCTCCACCAGGTCGGCGAGCCTGCGCACTCCCTCGGCGAGTTCCTTGCGTACCGCCGCGGCCTGCGGGTGGGCGGCCTGGACGTCCCAGTACACGGCGGGCGCGCCCGAGCTGATCCGGGCCAGTAGGGCGAGCAGCGCGTTGTGCGGAGGCGGGGCGATCTCGCGGATCCTCCCCAGGTCGGGGCCGAGCCGGGTCAGGGCCAGCCCGAAGCCGAGTACGGTGGCGTGGGTGAGTGCCTGCGACACGGCGGCCAGCCGGTCGTGCTCGGCCGCGTCCATCGGCACCACCCGGGCGCCCCAGCTGCCGACCAGCTCCAGCAGGTGGCCGACCCGAGGCCCGTCGTTGACCACGACGGCGGCCACCGGGCGGCTCTCGAAGCCGAGGGCCGGGGCGAACATCGGATTCAGGCCGACCGCCTGCACGGCCGGGGCATGGGCCCGGACGGCCGCGGTGATCGGCTGCTTGACCGACAGGGTGTCCACCAGCAGCGCGTCCGGCCGCAGCACCCCGGCCAGACCGGGGACGGCCGCCAGCGCGACGGAGTCCGGCACCGCGAGCACCACCAGGTCGGCGTGGCCGAGGTCGGCCTCCAACCGCGGGCCGAGGGCGGTGACGTCCCCGCACACGTAGTGGGTGTCCGGGGGTTCCGTGCCCGGTTCGACGGTGTCGACCACCGCCACCCGGGCGCCACCGGCCAGCAGCCGTTCGGCGAACAGCCGGCCCACCGCGCCGGCGCCGCCGACCACCACACAGCGCCGGATCACGGGTGGCCCCCGGCGGACTCCAGCGCGGTGGCGAGGACGGCGGAGACCATGGCACGCGACTTCACGGCCGTCTCCGTGTACTCCTCCTCCGGGTCCGACAGGGCGATGACCGCCCCGCCGACGCCGAAGCCCAGCCGGTCCTCGGTCGCCACCAGGGTGCGGATCACGATGCTCAGGTCGGCCGCGCCGCTCAGCGCGAACCAGCCGATCGAGCCGGAGTAGACGCCGCGGGCGCCGTCCTCCAGCCGGTCGATGATCTCCATCGTGCGCAGCTTGGGGGCACCCGTCATCGACCCGCCCGGGAACGCCGCCCGCACGCAGGACACCGCCGATTCCCCGGGCCGCAGGGTGCCGCGGATGGTGGAGACCAGTTGGTGCACCGGCGCGTAGGTCTCGACGTGGAACAGGGCCGGCACGTGTACCGAGCCGACCTCGCAGACCACGTTCAGGTCGTTGCGGATCAGATCAACGATCATCAGGTTCTCGGCGCGGTCCTTCTCCTGGGAGAGCAGGTCCTCGCGCAGCGCCGCGTCCTCGGCCGGGGTGGCCCCGCGCGGGCGCGTGCCCTTGATCGGTTTGGACTCGGCGACCCGGTCGGTACCGATGGTCAGGAACCTTTCCGGCGAGGCGCTCAGTACCGCCACCCCGGGGAAGTCGAGCAGCGCGCCGTACGGTACGGGCGAGATCTTCCGCAGGTGCGCGTAGGTGCGCAGCGGATCGATCGTGGCCTTGAGCGTGACCGCGTTGGTCAGGCACACCTCGTAGGTCTCGCCGTTGCGGATCTCCTCCAGGCTCTCGGCGATCCGGTCCAGGTAGGCCTGATTGTCGTGCCGCAGCCCGACGATCGGTTCGGCCTGCGGGTCGGTCATGCCCACGCCGAGGAAGCCGGCCGCCTCGCCGCGCGGCCCGCCACCGGCCCTGGGCAGCGCCGACACGGCGGCCTCGGTGCGGTCGAGCCAGGCGACGGCCGCGGCGTGCTCCTCGCCCTCGGACAGGGCCAGCAGGTAGGCGGCGCCCTCGGCGTGGTCGAGCACGAGCATCCGGTCGGCGAACAGCACGGCGGCGTCCGGGGTCTCCGCCTTGTGTGCCGCCCGGGCGCCCGCCTCGGCCTTCAACTCGTAGCCGAGGTAGCCGACGTAGCCGAGATTGAAGTCGAACGGCAGCCCCTCGGGCCGGGGGACCGCGCGGACCCGCAGCTGGCCGTCCAGGTAGTCGAAGAAGCCCTGCTGGACGAGTTCGTCGCCGTCGTCGGAGCGGCCGGGTCGGGTGATCCGGACGGTGCCGTCCTGGACCCGGTAGGTCACGTACTCGGCCAGCGGGCCGGAGCCGTCGCCGAGGAAGCTGAACCGGGACAGCCCGTCGATGACACTGCTGCTGTCCAGCCAGAACGCGGTGTCGTGGTCGGTGAACAGCTCGCGGTAGGCCGACTCGGCCTCCGGTTCGACGTCCAGCCTGCGCACGTGCACCGTGTAGCGGGGCTCGCACCGCTGCACGGCGTGATGCGCCATCGCCAGGTCGCGGAAGTTGGCGAGCAGCTCGCGGCCGTACTGGCTGCTGATGGATTCCGGGTGGAACTGGACACCCCAGATCGGCCGCGTCCGGTGACGCACGCCCATCAGCACACCGTCCTCGGTCCAGGCGAGGGCTTCCAGTTCGTCGGGGAGCCGGCCGGCCGCGAGCGAGTGGTAGCGGACCACGTCGTAGGGGCTGGGCAGGCCGGCGAAGATGTCCGTGCCGCTGTGGAGCACCGGGCAGACCCGTCCGTGCATCGGCTCCGGCGCGTGGACGACCTCGCCGCCGAACAGGTGGCAGATGCCCTGGTGGCCGAGGCAGACGCCGAGCACCGGCAGGCCGCTCTCCAGGATCGCGCGCCGGCTGATGCCGAAGTCCCGCTCCCGGTCGGGGCGGCCCGGCCCGGGGGAGACCACGACCGCGTCGAAGTCCTCGAAACGCAGATCGGAGAAGTCGGTGCCGTTCTTCACCACCACCGGCGGGCGGCCGTTGGTCTCGCCGAGCAGCTGGTACAGGTTGTAGGTGAAGGAGTCGTAGTTGTCGATCAGCAGGGTTCTCACGGTGCGACCCCGATGACCACGTCCTCCACCCGGCAGGTCTCCTCGATGATCAGGTCGTAGAGGCGGCGCAGGAAGTCCTGGCTGATCCCGTGCTCCTCGCCGAACCGGGCGGCGCGCTCCTGGACGAGCTTGATCCGGTGCGGCTGCATCATCCGGACATCGTTCTCGCGCTTGTAGTGCGCGATTTCCACACAGGTCTCGATGCGAGCGCGCAGTTCCTCGAGGAAACGCAGGTCAATGCTGTCGAGCTTCGCCCGGAGGGTTTCGATTCCATCGTCCGCCGGATTATCCAGCACGGGCTTCCCCCTTGTTTGGAGCCTCTTCTGAAAGCGCCGGAAAAGACCTCAGCTGGCGCCCCGCTGACGGCCATGACTCTGCCGTCCGCCCTTCGCCGATGCCACGGTCGCCATGGTTCGGATTGACGCAGTGCGCGAAATTCCAGGGTTCATACCCGCAAAAAAAACACAAATCGCCCTTGTTTCGGGTGGCCGGGAGGGTGCGGCGGGGTGAATCCGTGCGTCGGACAGGCCGGGAATCGCTGTCGACGGCCAGTGCCCCCGGCTGCTTCGCGCACTGTTTGCGGAAATGTGTGCCGACATGTCTGGGTGGGCGATCGGACACCCGTCTCGCGGCTGCTTGCCAAAAAGCCCGAGAGGAACTCATAGTTCGATTTGCTCTGCGCATGAGGATTCATTTGAACGGGGGGTTCTGTGGAAATCCTGACCGAGGGCGTGCCGGAGGTTCCGGAGCGAGGAACGGGCGGAGCGCCGAGCCTCGTCGACCTGATTTCGGCGCAGGCCCGGATTCGCCCCGACGACATAGCGGTGGAGTACCGGAACGAGACCCTCACTTTCGCGGAACTCGTCGGGCGGGCCACGCAGCTGGCGACCGCACTGGAAGACCTGGGACTGCGCCGGGACGACCGCGTCGGCATCTTCCTCGGACCCTCCACCGCCCTGCCGGTCGCCGTCTGGGGTGTCCTGTTCGCCGGCGCCGCCTACCTCCCCCTGTCGCCCGACTACCCGGACGAGCGGATCCGCGCGATGGCCGAGGACTCCCGAGCCCCGGTGCTGCTCACCGAGGAGCCGCTCCGGGACCGGCTCGCCGCCCTCGCGCCACCCGGCACCGTCATCCTCACCCCGGCCGACGCGGCCACCGGCCCCCGCGCCGCCGGGGACGGCCCGGCCGGTTCCCCGGCGCCGGGCGCCCTCGCCTACGTCATCTACACCTCGGGCAGCACCGGCCGGCCCAAGGGCGTGATGGTCGAGCACTGCAGCATCGCGCACCAGATGCGCTGGCTGGGCCGGACCTACGGGCTGGGCCCGTCCACCACCGTGCTGCAGAAGACACCGATGAGCTTCGACGCCGCTCAGTGGGAGGTCCTGGCACCGTGCCTCGGCAGCCGGATCGTGCTCGCCGGGCCTGGCGCGTACCGCGACCCCGAAGCCCTGGTCGACACCGTCGTCCGGCACGACGTGAGCGCCCTGCAGTGTGTGCCGACCCTGCTCCAGGCGCTGCTGGACACCGACCGGCTGCCCGAGTGCGACTCGCTGACCCAGGTCTTCTGCGGTGGGGAGACACTGTCCCGGCGGCTCGCGCAGCGCTTCGTGGAGACCCTGCACAAGTGCGAACTGGTCAACCTCTACGGGCCCACCGAGTGCGCCATCAACGCCTCCGCCCGCACCGTGGATCCGTCGTCGGTCGCAGACGGCCCGTCCGGCATCCCGATCGGCACCCCCGTGGACGGTCTGGCCTTCCACGTGCTGGACGAGCGGATGGAGCCGGTCCCCCCCGGTGCGGCCGGCGAACTGTACATCAGCGGCGTGCAGGTCGCCCGCGGCTACCTGCACCGCCCCGACCTGACCGCCGAACGCTTTCTGGACAACCCGTTCTCCACCGACCCCGCGCACGCCGTGCTGTACCGCACCGGCGACCTGGTCCACCGGAAGCACGG
The DNA here is from genome assembly GCF_024701375.2 of Streptomyces sp. KMM 9044. Lineage (NCBI taxonomy): Bacteria > Bacillati > Actinomycetota > Actinomycetes > Kitasatosporales > Streptomycetaceae > Streptomyces > Streptomyces sp. KMM 9044. The sequence goes on from NZ_CP113910.1 coordinate 4,856,635, forward strand.
CGACTACCGGTTCGGCGGCCGCGTGGACCGGCAGGTGAAGCTGCGCGGCTACCGGGTCGAACCGGACGAGATCCGGCTCGCCATCGAGGCCCACGACTGGGTCAGGAACGCCGCCGTGCTGGTCAAGGACGACCCCGCGACCGGACAGCAGAATCTGGTGGCCTGCATCGAACTCAGCCCGCGCGAGGCCGTCCTGATGGACCAGGGCGACCACGACCGGCACCACGTCTCCAAGGCCGGCCGGTTGCAGGTGCGCGCCCAGCTCTCCGGCGGCGGCTGTCGTGACACCACCGACCTGGCCGGCCGCCGCTGCGTCGACCTGCCCGGCCGCACCCCCACCGCCGAGCAGCGCCGCCGGGTGTTCGCCCGCAAGACCTACCGCTTCTACGAGGGCGACGACACCCGCCCCGAGGATCTGCTCGCCCTGCTGGCCGCCCGCACCGCCGGCGCCGCCCCGCGACGGCCCGAACATCTGAAGGCGGTCGAACTCGGCTCCGTTCTACGCTATTTCGGCCAGTACACCAGTGACGAGCGATTGCTGCCCAAGTACGGCTACGCCTCGCCCGGCTCGCTGTACGCCACCCAGCTGTACCTGGAGATCGCCGGCCCGGACGGCTGCGCCGGTCTGGCACCCGGCCACTGGTACTACCACCCGGTGGAGCACCGGCTGTACCTGATCGAGGCCGGGGACGGGCGGGGGAGCGGGCCCGGGATCCGCTTCCACTTCGCGGGCCGGCGGCGGGCGATCGAGCCGGTGTACCGCAACAACGTCCAGGAGGTCCTGGAGATCGAGGCCGGACACATGGTCGGCCTGCTGGAGGAGGTGCTCCCCGCGTACGGTCTGGACGTCGCCGCGGCCCCGTACACGCCCGAGGCGATGCACCGCCTGCACTGCGCCGAGGAGGACCACTACCTGGGGGCCTTCGACCTGGTCCCGTTCCACGCCGACCGCCCGGACGTCCCGGTGGACGTGTACCTGCAGGTCCACCCCGGCCGGGTACCCGGCATGACGGCCGGCCAGTACCGGTACACCGGCGGCGCACTGGAGCGGATCGCGGACGAACTGGTGCTCAAGCGCCACGTGATCGCCATCAACCAGCAGGTGTACGAGCGCGCCGCGTTCGGCATCACGGTGGTCAGTCCGGGCCCGGAGAACCCGCGCTCCTACCTGGACCTGGGACGCAGACTCCAGCAGCTGCAGATGAACGGCGCCGGCTTCGGGTTCATGTCCTCCGGGTACAGCTCCAGGACCGGCCACGACCTGCCCGCCGCCAAGCGGATGGAAGCCGTGCTGCGGGCCGGTGGGCGGCCCACGGGCCCCTCGTACTTCTTCGTCGGCGGCCGGGTCAGCGCCGAGCAGCTCGCCCACCAGGGCATGCGCGAGGACAGCGTGCACATGCGGGGACCGACCGAGATGATCAGGGCCGACCTGGTGGAGCTCCTGCCCGACTACATGGTGCCCAACCGTCTGGTGGTCATGGACCGGCTTCCGCTGACCGCCAACGGGAAGGTCGACCTCCGGGCGCTGGAGGCGTCGCCGGAGACGGAACTCGCGGCCTCGGAGCGGCCTTTCGTCGCGCCGCGGACCACCACCGAGCGGATCGTCCGCGACCTGTGGCAGGCCGGGACGGGGCAGCGGGCCGCCTCCGTGGGGGACGACTTCTTCGAGTGCGGCGGCAACTCGCTGATCGCGGTCGGGCTGGTGCACCGGATCAACCGGCGGTTCGGCTGCGCGCTGCCGTTGCAGGTGCTGTTCGAGTCCCCGACCATCGAGGAACTGGCCCGGCGGGTCGACGGGCAGCGGGGCACCTCCTCCTCCCGACTGGTGCCGCTGGGCGCCGCCCGCTCCGGCCGGCCGGTCTACTGCTGGCCGGGCCTCGGCGGCTACCCGATGAACCTGCGGACACTGGCCCGTCGGCTCGACACCGACCGTCCGTTCCTCGGCATCCAGGCCCACGGTGTCAACACCGGGGAGCAGCCGTACGCCACCATCACGGAGATGGCGGCGCGGGACGTGCGGGCCGTCACCGAGGCCCAGCCGGACGGCCCGTACACGCTGTTCGGCTACTCCTTCGGCGCACGGGTGGCCTTCGAGGCCGCCCACCTGCTGGAGCGGGACGGCCGCCGGGTCGACCGGCTGCTGCTGATCGCCCCTGGCTCGCCGAAGCTCCGCACGGTGGGCGGAGGCCGCGCCTCGTACACCGACCCGGCCTACCTGACCATCCTGTACTCGGTCTTCGCGGGGGCTGTCACCGGGCCCGCCCTGGAGGCGTGCCTGCGGGCCACCACGGACGAAGAGAGCTTCGTCTCCCACATGGTCGAGCACTTCGACGGCCTGGACCGGGAGCTGGTCTGCCGGATCACCGCCGTGGTCCGGCAGACCTACGAGTTCACCCACACCTCCGCCGAGCTGCGGTCCCGGCGGATCAAGGCACCGGTGACCGTCGTGAAGGCGGCCGGCGACGGCCCCTCGTTCCTCGACGGCAGCACCGGCTGGTCGGCAGCCGAGCCGCAGATCCATGAACTCTCCGCCGACCACTACGGCATCCTGCGCGAGCCCGGAGTGGACGAACTGGCCCGCCTGGTCGCCCCCGGCCTCGGCACCACGGGCTGACCGGCCGCGAACAACAGGCCCGTGTCAGCCACATCGGGACCGCCTCACACCTGCACAGGGAGACCCTCATGCCGCACGTCAACATCAAGCACTTCCCCACCCCGGTCGGAGAGGAGCAGTCGGCCCGCCTGGTCGCCGCGATCACCGCGGCGCTGATGGAGAACCTCGGCTGTACCGAGGACGCCGTGTCGATCGCCCTGGAGCCCGTCGACCCCTCCGAGTGGAACGAGCGCGTCTACCGCCCGGAGGTGATGGAGCGGCGCGAACTGCTCCACAAGCTGCCGAACTACTGAAGCGCGGGCCGGGACGCCCCGCGCCGCCGGGGCGTCCCGGCCCGCGCAGGGCGTTTCCCACCGGGGCGTTGCCTTCACGGGCAGGGGGCGGCCACGCTGCCCGCCCCCTGCCCGTGGCCGTGCTCAGATCCCCTTGCGGAACGCCTCGGCGGTCGCCAGGAAGAGGTCGTTGCCCCGCGCCTCACCGATCGAGACGCGTACGCCCTCGCCCGCGAACGGGCGGACCACTACGCCGGCCTCGGCGCAGGCGGCGGCGAAGTCAAGGGTGTGCCCGTCGAGCCGCAGCCAGACGAAGTTGGCCTCGGAGTCGGCGACCGTCCAGTCCTGGGCGCGCAGCGCGGCGGTGACCCGGGCGCGCTCGCCGACCAGCGTCTCCACCCGCTCCAGCAGTGCGTCCTCGGCGCGCAGCGAGGCGATTGCGGCGTCCTGCGCGAGCTGGCTGACACCGAACGGCACCGCCGTCTTGCGCAGTGCCGCGGCCACCGGCTCGGGCGCGATCGCGAAGCCGACCCGCAGGCCGGCCAGGCCGTATGCCTTGGAGAAGGTGCGCAGTACACAGACGTTGGGGCGATCGCGGTACAGCGCGATGCCGTCGGGCACGTCCGTGTCGCGGACGAACTCGCGGTACGCCTCGTCCAGGACGATCAGGACGCGCGTGGGGACGGCGTCCAGGAAGCGGGCCAGCTCGTCGCGGCGCAGGGCGGCACCGGTCGGGTTGTTGGGGCTGCAGACGAAGATCAGCCGGGTGCGGTCGGTGATCGCGGCGAGCATCGCGTCGAGGTCGTGGGACCCGTCGGCGGTGAGCGGGACGAAGACGGGGGTGGCGCCGGAGATCCGGGTAATGACGGGGTACGCCTCGAACGAGCGCCAGGCGAACAGGACCTCGTCGCCCTCGCCGGCCGTGGAGAGCACCAGGGACTGGGCGACACCGACCGAGCCGGGGCCGGTGGCGATGTGCTCGGCGGGAACGCCGAAGTGCTGCGCGAGTTCGGTGGTGAGCGCGCCGACGGCCATGTCGGGGTAGCGGTTGAGGTCGCCCGCCGCGGCCACCACGGTCTCCAGGACGCCGGGCAGCGGCGGGTAGGGGTTCTCATTGGCGGACAGGACGAAGGGGACGGCGTGGTCCGGCTTTCCGGGGCGGTGGGCGGAAAGGGCATCCAGGTTCGGCCGCAGACGAGGGCCGTGCTGACGTTCGGTCACAGGGTTCGTGCCTTTCTCGGTGGGGCGGTGCGGGGCCGTCGGGGCGGTCAGCCCTGTGCTGCCGGTCCTGTACCTGTACTGTCGGCGCCGTCCGGCCGCCGGGCGAGGGCACGGTCGACGAGCAGCCCCGCGGCCCCGGTGCAGCCGTTGGGGTCCAGCAGGCCGACAAGTTCACCGTCGGCGAACACACCCTTCAGCTCGGGCAGCCCGGTGAGGATCTCGGCCAGCGGGCGGCCCTCGCGATCGGCCAGGACGGAAGCCCGGGTGAGGCACTGGCGGGCGGTCGTCCTGCCGATCCGGGGAGCGAGGACGGCGGCAATCCGCTCCGTGACAATCTGACTGCCAGTCAGGTCAAGGTTGGCGCGCATCCGTTCCGGTCGGACGGTCAGGCCCTCGGCCAGCTCCACCGCGGTGTGGGCGGCGCCACCCGCCAACCGGAGGCACTCGCGCAGCAACAGCCACTCGGCGTGCCATGCACCCCCGGACCGCTCGTCCTCGGTGGTCAGGCACTGGGTCAGGCCGGCCGCCAGCACCGGCACCTGCAGCGCGGCAGAGCGGATCAGCGTCGCCAGCACGGGATTGCGCTTGTGCGGCATGGCGGACGAGACCCCACGGCCGGCCGGGGCGGGTTCGGAGGCCTCCCCGACCTCGGTGCGGGCCAGGACCTGGACATCCACGGCGAGTTTCCCGAGGGCCGCCGCGGTGTGGGACAGCGCGGCGGCCAGGTCGGCGATCGGGGTACGCAGCGCGTGCCACGGAAGGACGGGCCGGGCCAGCCCGGTCTCCTCCGCGTAGGCCGCGGTGAGCCGGTCGAGGTAGTCACCGAGCCCATGGTCGGGGACGCCGCCGTCGACCTTCGCGTACTCCAGGTATCCGGCCAGCGTGCCGGCGGCGCCGCCGAGCGCCACCGGCAGTCCGTGGACCAGGATCCGCCGCAGCCGTTCGGCGGACTCCAGCACCAGCTGGCGCCAGCCCGCCGCCTTGAGACCGAAGGTCGTGGGCACGGCGTGCAGGGTGAGGGTGCGGCCGGCCATCGGAGTGTCGCGGTGCTCCAGGGCGAGGCCGGCCAGGGCGTCGGCCGTGCGGTGCAGGTCGGCGAGGAGGACCGGCAGAACCCGGGCGACCACCAGCATGGTCCCGGTGTCGAGGATGTCCTGGCTGGTGGACCCGCGGTGGACGTACTCGGCGGCGGCCGGGTCGTCGGCGGCGACGACGGCGGTCAACGCCTGGACCAGGCCGACCACCGGGTTGGCGGTCTCCCGGGCGGCCAGAGCCAGTGCCCGGGCGTCCAGCCGTTCGGCGCGCGCGGCGCAGCTGATCGCCGTGGCGGCCGTCGCGGGCAGCGTCCCCAGCCTGGCCTGGGCCCTGGCCAGGGCCGCTTCGGCGTCGAGCATCGCCTGGAGCCACGCCCGGTCCCCGGTGGCCGCTTCCACCGGTGTGCCGGCCCGCACCGGGGAGAGCAGTCCCGTGTCGGCGTCGCAGCCGTTCATACCCCTGCCTCCCCGGTACCCGTGTGAGTGTCGTCGGCCAGCAGGGTCAGTACGGCGGCGGCGATCGTGTCGGAGTCCTCGACGGTGACCGAGCCGACGCCCGGCCGGATGCCGGCCGCGGTGACCCAGTGCACCGATTCGGTCGGCACACCGTGCACGAACCGGCGCAGATGGGGGCGGCCCTCGGCGTCGAGCGGGTGGTGCGGCCGGCCGGAGACCGCGACGGCGCCGGTCTCGTACTCCCTGCCGCATTCACCGGGGATCCGGTAGGGCGCGTACTGGCCGGTCGTCAGCAGGTGGCGCATCAGCCGGTCGTCGGTACGGCGCAGGTCCGGTTCGGGCAGCCGGGCCTCGACCAGTGCGCCGGCCCGACGCCGAAGGTCCGGTATCCGACGGGAACGCACTTCGAAAGCGGCCCCGCCGTCCGTGACCGCTTCGACGGTCATGCCGGGGCCGACGATCTCGACCGTTCCGGCCTCGACGAGGGCGAGGAGTTCCTCGATCCTGGAGACGGGCGGGCCGATCGACAGGAAGGCGTTGAGCGGGGTGTACCAGTGCTCCAGCTCGTCCCGGTGGGAGTTCGCCTCCAGCCCACTGTGGTCGACCGCCAGGCGGATTTCGTTGCGCAGGTCGCGTAGCACGTCGAGGGCCGCCTTGAGCGGACCGCTGACGTTGCCCGCCCTGGCCTCGACGACGTCCTGGCGCAGGTAGGCCAGCAGCCAGGTGCGGAAGTCCTCCGCCGTGGCGAACTCCTGGTCCCCGTACGGCTCGGTGATGCGGTCCCAGTCCCAGCGCTCGGCGGGGGAGACCCCCACCGCGTCGAGCAGACGGACCTTGTCCTCCGCCGAGTCGCCGGTGTACAGGAAGCGGTCGGTGAAGGCCGCCAGTTCGGCCGCTTCGACCCGGTCGGCCAGCAGGGCGGCGTAGTACACGCGCTCCACCTCCGCGGTGATCAGGGGCCACAGGTGGGTGCCGAACCGGATCCACTCCCCCTCGTCGGCCAGCGCACGCAGCTCGTCCGCCTTCTCCGCCGTCAGCAGCCTCGGCTGGTACCGGCCGTAGGCGCCCTTCTCGTTCTCGCCGCGGGCGTGGTACGGAACGCCGCGCCGGGATCCGGCGAGGACGCGTGGCTCCTGCCCGGAGGGGTGGTAGACCAGCCGCTCGTCCACCCGCTCGAACGAGCCGCCCCTCCCGACGGTCAGCAGGGCCATGTGGTCGAAGAAGTTGAGACCGAGGCCGCGCAGCACGACGCTCTCACCCGGGCCGATCCCGGAGTGATCCGTGTCGGCCGGGTTGGCGGGACCGAGGTACACCAGGCCGTGCTCGGCCGCGAAAGCGCCGAACCGCCGCTCCTCGGCAGTGGCCCGAACCGGTACATGGCCCTGGGCCAGCACCACCGCGTCCAGGCCGGACAACCGGGTGCCGTCGGCCAGCAGCAGTCTCTGGCGTCCGTCGTGCCCGCCGGACTCGTAGTCCAGCGCGACCGCGAGCTCCTGGTGGACCCGGACCTCCAGGTGCGCCGGCGCCTCCGCGACCAGCGTCCGGAACACCCAGCCCAGATAGTGCCCGTAGAAGGCGCGGCTGGGGTAGGTGTCCGGGCCGAGGCGGCGGGCCTCCCCGAGGGCGTCCTCGCCCCCGTCTCCGGGAACGGGGATCGCGCCGGCCGCCACGTCCCGGGCCCATTCATAGAGGCTGGGCCCGTCCTCGACCGGTCCCACCAGGTTCACGCTGGAGTCGGCGAACACGGTGACCTGGGAGGTCACCGTGTTCATCAGTAGTTCTCGGGACTGGTCGGTGCGCCACACGCGGCCGGGTCCCGGTGGGTACGGGTCGACGACGTGGACCGTGATGTGGCTCGTGGACGGGGACTTCCGCTCCTGGGCGATCAGGCGTTCGAGGACCGAGAGTCCGCGGGGGCCGGCCCCGACGAGGGCTATGGCTGAGGTACTGCTCTTCACGAGTGTTCTCCGCTCGACGATGGAGGGGGAGAGGGGATGATCGGAACCGGTCCGGTGGGACGGCCGTGCGGCCACCGGGCACGGAGCGGTCGGCGCCGCACGTGGGCGACCGCGCCCTGACGCCGCTGATCAGCAGGTCAGGTCGAGGGAACGCCAGGGCATCGGCGGACCGGGAGGGGAAGGCCGAGAGGGGGGTGGGGGAGCGCGGCCGCGATGTCGCGGCCTTCGCCGAAACGCCTCTGCGGGCCGCGGCTCACAAAGGCACCGGGTACGGGATGCGCCTTCGGGACACCGCCGGCACGCCGGCGCACACTCCGGCCCGACCATGGAGGCGGGCGGTCGACGGCGTCGTGCCCGACGGAGCGGGCCGGTGCCCGGGAAGCGACCGGCCGCCCCTCGCACGGGCCGAAGCCACCGGCCTGTGCTGGAACCGGACCTACCGCAGAGGGCCGGGGACGAGGTTCTGGATCACGTCCGCGCAGACGGAACACGCTTCCGCACCACGTGCCGAAGCCCTCAGCGTGACAGCATCGGCCGCTGCGGCGATACCGCGCAGACTGCGGCCGGACTCCTGGAGAGCCATCGGTTTCCCCCAGTGGAAAGATCTGATGTCGCTGTCATTCGTGGAAGGTTGGGCAAGGACGCTCGGCAGGCCGGAAATCTGCCTTTGAAACCTCTGGCAGCAACTATGCGAACGCTCCGCCGCCTCGGACAAGGCAGCCAATCCCTCGGATAGGCGCACTTCCGGGAAGTGAGGGATGTAAAGAGTGATGGAAGGGTGTGAATCGGGCGGAACCGTCGAGGGGTCGCAGGGCCTCCGAACCGTCCCCCAGCGGGTAGTGCAGGGCCGGCTCGGAGGCGGGCCCCAGGGCGACGGGCCGTACCTCGACGGGCGGGCGGCGGGCATGGGGGAGGCCGATGCCCGCACGTCGCGCGCGCCCAGGGTGAAGGCGACCGGTACGGGAGGGGCATGGAGCACGGGCGCCGTCGTGAGGTCGCGGGAGGCGCGTCGCACCGAGGCGAGCATCGTCGTCAGGCCGTGTTCCACGACGAGGGTCTCGGCGAGGGGCCCGATCGCCTCCAGGGGCGGTTCCTCGCCCTGCCCGTACCCGAGGGTGAGTGTCACGTCCTGCTCGATCCCGGCGGTCGTGCGCGTCACCCGGATCCACGCCAGCGCGGGCCGGCCGGGGTGCCCCGTCACGAGCAGGTGGGTGGGCTCGAGGGCCCGGTCACGGGCCAGATCGGTCAGCCGGCGCGGCGACCAGGGCAGGTTGACGGGTTCCGCGGTGCCCCAGCCGGCCGGGGCCGAGCCGGTGAGCGCGCGCCAGGCCGTCTCGAGCGCCTCGCCCAGCACGGTGTCCTCGTGCGCGGGGAGCGTCGCGCCTGCCTCGGGCCCGGCCGCGTACAGGCCGGCCAGCAGGGCCCAGGCGTCCGGCATCGTCGGGTGAGGGTGATGACGTTCTTGGTCACGAGGCTCCCTCCTCGCCGGTTCCGGCCAGCGCGGTCTGGACGAGCCGGTGGCCCGCGCTCGCCCCGGCCGAGGGCCGGGAAAGTTTTTCGCGAGGACCGTACAACCCTCCCCGCACCCCGCGGGTCGTACTTGCTGTCGGGACTTCTGCGGGGAGACCCGGGAGGATCCGAGATGTTCTGACGGGGGAGGGAACGAGGGGGCCCGGCCATGTGCCGGGCCCCCTCGAAGTTTCTCCGCGTCGAGGGGGATTCCTGAGAACGGCTCTGCCCGCCGAGTCGGATGTCAGTGGCGGCTGGCAGCGTGGATCATGAACCGGATCATCTCGTACAGCACAGCCGACAAGGCCGATGTCCTGGGCTTCCCCGGAGCCGCCGGAAACCTCACGTCCGACCGGCAGCGCATCCTCGGCGGGGTGCGCGACAGGGCGCGGAGAAGCCGGCTGGAACTCGACCGCCAGGGCATCGACTGGGGTCTGTCGGTCCCTGACGCCCTCGAACACCTCCTGGCCGGTCACGCGAGTTCGAACGCGGAGTACGCGGCCGGCGCCTACCACCGTGCTCTCCAGCACATCATCGACTGCAACGCGTCCGATCCCTTCGAGCCGGGCGTGTACTCCAAGCCGTCCACCTTCTTCGGCCTCGTCGACGAAGAACTGCGCCGCCTGGGCGTGAGCGCTGATCTGCTGCTGCACGAGCACCTGTTCTCGGGGCCACCGAAGGAGATCCCCTTCCCCATCCCCCACCCCGTGGACGGCCCGCACATCGGCATACTTCCGTTGGCCAAGGCCAAGGCCAAGGCCAAGGCCAAGGCCAAGGCCAAGGCCAAGGCCAAGGCCGCCGCCGACGCCTACCGTGCCGTACTGGACCGCATGGAAGAGGGATTCCGGTACGACGTCCAAGAACTCGTCGAGAAGCTCGAGACCGAGCACAACGAACGGGAGTACGCGACGCAGAACATCGACTGGTACACCCAGGACACCCTCTTCCTCTCCATCACCGGATGACCGATCCAGAGGCGACACCCGTCATCACCATCGAGGGCGATGACAGGGCGCGAGCGTCACGGAAGTGCCGACGGATCCTTGCGGGCCGTCCCTCAGAAGAACACCCCGCACCGCAGCAGCACGTTCGCGTACGGCCGTGCCTCGCCGGTGCGGACGACGAGCCGGGCGCCGGCGGTCAGTTCCTTGAGGCGTTCGTGCGGGACCAGGTCCAGGGCGGGGAAGTGGCCCGCCAGCAGGTCCGCGGCCTCGGGGTTGGCCCGGCGGATCTCGGTGGCGGCCGTCGCGCCCTCGACCACCAGCTCGGCCAGCAGCCCCTCCAGGACCTCCGCGAAGGACGGCACCCCGGCCCGGAACGCCAGGTCCACCACGCGCGGCCCGTCCGGGATCGGCATGCCCGCGTCGCACACCAGCACCCGGTCCGTGTGGCCCAGTCCGGCCAGCGCGCCGCACAGGTGCCGGTTCAGGATTCCGCCCTTCCTCACAGCGCCGCGACCTCCTCGGCCGTCGGGAAGGACGCCTGCGCGCCCTCCCGGGTGACCGTCACCGCCCCCACCCGGGCCGCGTAGGCCGCCGCCTGGGCCAGGGACTCGCCCAGGCCCAGCCGCCAGGCCAGCGCGGCGGTGAAGGAGTCGCCCGCACCCGTGGTGTCCACGGCCCGGACCTTCACGGAGGGGATGCGGGAGACCCCGTCGGACGAGGCCACCAGCGCGCCCTCGCCGCCCAGCGTCACCACCACCGAGCGGGGGCCCTTCGCGAGCAGCAGCCGCGCCCAGTCCTCGGGCTCCTCACCGGCACGGGCCGCCTCGCCGAGGATCACCTTCGCCTCGTGCTCGTTGACGATCAACGGGTCGCAGGCCGCCAGCACCTCGCCCGGCAGGGGCCGCGGCGGTGACGGGTTCAGTACCAGCCTGCTGTCCGGCGCCAGCGAACGCGCCACCTCCACCACCGTCTCCAGCGGGATCTCCAACTGGGTGGAGACCACCTTGGCGGCGTGGAAGAGGCTCCCGGCGGCGCGTACGTCGTCGGGCGTCAGCCGGCCGTTGGCGCCCGGCGAGACGACGATGCTGTTGTCCCCGGACGGGTCCACCGTGATCAGCGCGACGCCGGTGGGCGCCCCGCCCGCCACCACGCCGACCGTGTCGACCCCGGCCTCCCGCTGCGAGTCCAGCAGGAGCCGCCCGTGGGCGTCGTCGCCGACCCGGGCCAGCAGGGCCGTCCGGGCGCCGAGCCGGGCGGCGGCGACCGCCTGGTTGGCGCCCTTGCCGCCCGGGTGGACGACCAGGTCGGAGCCGAGCACCGTCTCCCCGGCGTCCGGCCGGCGTTCGACGCCGATCACCAGGTCGGCGTTGGCCGACCCCACGACCAGCAGGTCGTAGTCGTACATGGAAGGGCTCCCCACGTGGTCGTCATGTCGTCATACAGTCGCCGCACAGCCGCACAGCCGCACAGCCGCACAGCCATACGGTCGTCGCGCGGTCGCGCAGTCGCGCAGTCGTACGGTCGCCGGGGGCGGCCGGTCGTGACGACCGACCGCCCCCGGTTCTGATCCCTCGTCGGCGTCGGCCGCTGAACCCGGCCACGTTCTCCTTCGTGACCACCTTCACCGGAACCGTCACCGTCTCGTCGATCTTCCTGCCCTCGGCGGCGCGCAGCGCGTTGTCCACCGCGATCCTGCCCAGTTCGCGCGGCTGCTGCGCGACGGACGCGTACAGCGTGCCCTCCTCGACCGTCTTGAGCCCGTCCGGCGTGCGGTCGAAGCCGACGACCTGGACCGACTTCCCGGCGCTGAAACCGAACGCCCCGGCGCCCTGTCACACCCCACCGGTACCGTCGGACCATGTCCAACCAGTCCGCAGCGGCCCCCGGGGATCGGCGTCTCGCCACTCTCGAAGGTGTGCTGGAGCGCATCACGTACTCCAACGAGGAGAACGGCTACACGGTCGCCCGCGTCGACACCGGCAGAGGCGCCGGCGACCTGCTCACGGTCGTCGGGGCGCTGCTCGGTGCGCAGGTCGGGGAGTCACTGCGGATGGAGGGCCGCTGGGGGTCGCACCCGCAGTACGGGAAGCAGTTCCACGTCGAGAACTACACGACACTGCTCCCGGCCACCGTCCAGGGCATCCGGCGCTACCTCGGTTCCGGGCTGGTCAAGGGCATCGGGCCGGTCTTCGCCGACCGCATCACGCAGCACTTCGGCCTGGACACCCTGACCGTCATCGAGGAGGAGCCCAAGCGGCTCATCGAGGTTCCCGGCCTCGGGCCCAAGCGGACCAGGAAGATCGCCGACGCCTGGGAGGAGCAGAAGGCGATCAAGGAGGTCATGCTCTTCCTCCAGACCGTCGAGGTGTCGACGTCGATCGCGGTCCGGATCTACAAGAAGTACGGGGACGCCTCGATCTCCGTCGTGAAGAACCAGCCGTACCGGCTGGCGTCCGACGTCTGGGGCATCGGCTTCCTCACCGCCGACAAGATCGCCCAGTCCGTCGGCATCCCGCACGACAGCCCCGACAGGGCCAAGGCGGGCCTGCAGTACGCGCTGTCGCAGGCCACCGACCAGGGCCACTGCTATCTGCCCGAGGAGAAGCTGATCGCCGACGCGGTGAAGCTGCTCCAGGTGGACACCGGGCTCGTCATCGAGTGCCTCGCCGAGCTGGCCGCCGAGCCGGAGGAGGGCGAGGACCCCGGAGTCGTGCGGGAGAAGATCCCCGATCCGGAGGGCGGCGACCCGGTCACCGCCGTCTATCTCGTCCCCTTCCACCGTGCCGAACTGGCCCTCTCCGCCCAGCTGCTGCGCCTCCTGCGCACCGGGGAGGACCGGATGCCGGGCTTCCGGGACGTGGCCTGGGACAAGGCGCTGACCTGGCTGAAGGGGCGAACCGGGGCCGACCTCGCTCCCGAGCAGGAGGCCGCCGTGAAGCTGGCACTCACCGAGAAGGTCGCGGTCCTCACCGGCGGCCCCGGCTGCGGCAAGTCCTTCACCGTCCGCTCGATCGTGGAGCTGGCCCGCGCCAGGAAGGCCAAGGTGGTGCTCGCGGCCCCGACCGGCCGTGCCGCCAAGCGCCTGGCCGAGCTGACCGGCGCCGAGGCCTCCACCGTCCACCGCCTGCTGGAGCTCAAGCCCGGGGGCGACGCGGCCTACGACCGGGACCGTCCGCTGGACGCCGACCTGGTGGTGGTCGACGAGGCGTCCATGCTGGACCTGCTCCTGGCCAACAAGCTGGTCAAGGCCGTGGCCCCCGGCGCCCACCTCCTCTTCGTCGGCGACGTCGACCAGTTGCCCAGTGTCGGCGCGGGCGAAGTACTCCGGGACCTGCTGGCCGACGGAAGTCCCGTCCCCGCCGTCCGCCTCACCCGCGTCTTCCGCCAGGCCCAGCAGTCGGGCGTGGTGACCAACGCGCACCGGATCAACGCCGGACAGCACCCGCTCACCGACGGCATGAAGGACTTCTTCCTCTTCGTCGAGGACGACACGGAGGAGGCGGGCCGGCTCACCGTGGACGTGGCGGCCCGGCGCATCCCGGCGAAGTTCGGGCTCGACCCGCGCCGTGACGTCCAGGTCCTGGCCCCCATGCACCGCGGCCCGGCCGGCGCCGGCACGCTGAACGGTCTGCTCCAGCAGGCCGTCACCCCGGGCCGCCCCGACCTGCCCGAGAAGCGGTTCGGCGGCCGGGTCTTCCGCGTCGGCGACAAGGTCACCCAGATCCGCAACAACTACGAGAAGGGTGAGAACGGGGTCTTCAACGGCACCGTCGGCGTGGTCACCTCACTCGACCCGGTCGACCAGCGGCTGACGGTGCTGACGGACGAGGACGAGGAGGTGCCGTACGAGTTCGACGAGCTGGACGAGCTGGCCCACGCCTACGCGGTGACCATCCACCGCTCCCAGGGCAGCGAGTACCCGGCCGTCGTCATCCCGGTGACCACGGGGGCCTGGATGATGCTGCAGCGCAACCTGCTCTACACGGCGGTCACCCGCGCCAAACGGCTGGTCGTCCTCGTCGGCTCCCGCAGGGCGATCGGACAGGCGGTGCGCACGGTCTCGGCCGGCAGGCGCTGTACGGCGCTCGACTTCCGGCTCGCGGGCGCCTGAACCGTCGTTGTCGCGGCCCTTCGTCCCCGCCCCGGAAGAAAAATGATCGATCAAACGAGTCGGGAACGTCACAGAGGCCTTCCGGAAGGGGAACGCAAGAGGCAGGATGAGCAAGTTGGCGGCACTCAGTGCCGCCGATAGGCCCGATGGTCGACCCCGAGTGCACTCTCCTGAGCCAAGTGGGGGATGGTAGAGACAGTCAGGGCACCTCGAAGATGAGGCACTACGTCGGTGAGGGAAGACGTGAGCGACAACTCTGTAGTACTGCGGTACGGCGACGGCGAGTACACCTACCCGGTGGTCGACAGCACGGTCGGTGACAAGGGCTTCGACATCGGGAAGCTCCGTGCCAACACCGGCCTGGTGACGCTGGACAGCGGCTACGGCAACACCGCCGCATACAAATCCGCGATCACGTACCTGGACGGCGAGGGAGGCATCCTCCGTTACCGCGGGTACCCCATCGAGCAGCTGGCCGAGCGCTCCTCCTTCCTGGAGGTCGCCTACCTGCTGATCAACGGCGAGCTGCCGACCGTCGACGAGCTCACCGGGTTCCAGACCGAGATCACGCAGCACACCCTGCTGCACGAGGACGTCAAGAACTTCTACCGCGGCTTCCCGCGCGACGCCCATCCGATGGCCATGCTGTCGTCGGTCGTCTCGGCGCTGTCGACGTTCTACCAGGACAGCCACAACCCGTTCGACGAGCGTCAGCGCAACCTCTCCACGATCCGGCTGCTCGCCAAGCTTCCGACGATCGCGGCCTACGCGTACAAGAAGTCGATCGGTCACCCGTTCGTCTACCCGCGCAACGACCTCGGCTACGTCGAGAACTTCCTGCGCATGACGTTCTCCGTGCCGGCCCAGGAGTACGACCTCGACCCGGTCGTCGTCTCGGCCCTGGACAAGCTGCTCATCCTGCACGCGGACCACGAGCAGAACTGCTCGACCTCCACGGTGCGCCTGGTGGGCTCCTCGCAGGCGAACATGTTCGCCTCGATCTCCGCCGGCATCTCCGCCCTGTGGGGCCCGCTGCACGGTGGCGCCAACCAGTCGGTGCTGGAGATGCTCGAGGGCATCCAGGCCGAGGGCGGCGACGTCGACTCCTTCATCCGCAAGGTGAAGAACAAGGAGGACGGCGTCCGCCTGATGGGCTTCGGCCACCGGGTCTACAAGAACTTCGACCCGCGCGCCAAGATCATCAAGGCCGCCGCGCACGACGTGCTGTCCGCCCTCGGCAAGTCCGACGAGTTGCTGGACATCGCGCTCAAGCTGGAGGAGCACGCGCTCTCCGACGACTACTTCGTCTCGCGCAGCCTCTACCCGAACGTGGACTTCTACACCGGCCTGATCTACCGGGCCATGGGCTTCCCGACCGAGATGTTCACGGTCCTGTTCGCCCTCGGCCGCCTGCCGGGCTGGATCGCCCAGTGGCACGAGATGATCAAGGAGCCGGGATCCCGCATCGGCCGCCCGCGCCAGATCTACACGGGCGTGGTGGAGCGCGACTTCATTCCGGTCGAGGAACGCTGACCGAACACGCGAGCCGCGACACGGGTACCACGACGGATGGCACGCCCACCTCATCCCGAGGGGCGTGCCATCCGTCGTCGGTTCGTCTTCGGCCGGCCGGGCCGGGGCCGGCCGGTGTGCCGGCGCGTGCCTCGTCGAAAAGGAGAAGGCGCCCTGCGCCGGTCCCCCCACGGGCCGACGTCAGAGCGCCTTCCCGTGTCCCGGTGCGGATTCCCCCCACGGGATCCGGCCGGGCGTCTGTGAAGATCAGCGCCTGAATCGCTGTCGGGCGAGCACGGTGAGCGGAGCTCACGGCACTCGTGCGGTCTGCCGGGACGCGCACCGTCGGGAGGGCCGCTCAAAGCTCTCCGATGTACGTGCCCCGGCAACGCAGCTCCGGGAAAGTCCCCCAAGACATTCCCAGATGCCGGGTCGCGCCCCCCAAGACGCTTCCCGACATCGCCAACTTAGACCTTCGAACCCCTTCGATGGCTACGTTCACGTCACTGTGATCTGCGTCTCTTGCATGTGCCTGTTAGGTGCGCAAGGGCCCTGAATTGCCGATGCGCCCCAAGTGTAAGGAAGATGCGCGAGTCTTGTGAAGAGCTTATGTGAAATGTCGTACCGGACTCCAGGGGGTGAGGTCAGCTGAGACCTCAATGAAACGAACGCAGTCGCAGGCTGTGGGAGGCGACGGAGCCGGAGAGGGGCGTGGCGGCGTTCCCGGCGCGCTGCCCGCGACGGCCTCAGGCGGGGCCGACGAGCTCGAAGCCGGCCTCGTCGACGGCGGCGCGGACGGCCTCCTCGTCGAGCGGGGCGGTGGAGACGACGGTGACCTCGCCGGTGGCGGCGGCGGCCTTCACCGAGTCGACCCCGGGGATCTCGGAGATCTCGCCGGAGACGGCGCCTTCGCAGTGGCCGCAGCTCATGCCGTTCACCTGGTAGACGGCGGTGACGGATCCCTGGGTGCCGGTCTGGGCGGTCATGTCGTTGCTCCTCGCTGAGGCGTATGGGGTCGAGGGGTCCACGGGGGCCGGGGCCTCCACGCCCAGACTATACCCCTAGGGGGTATTAATCCGCGACCGGCGGGCCGAGGCGGCGGAACGGGACGTCCTCCGGCGCCTGGGTGGGGGCCTCACGCCCGGCGCCCTCCTGGGCGAGGATCGGTTCCAGTCCGCCCTCGTGGACGTTCTGCCCGGGGAACGGCGCCCTGCGGGTGCGGAGCCCCGTGGCGTGCCGGGCGTGACGGAAGAGCCGCGTACGGGGGGCATGCGTGGCACGAGAGGGGCGTCTGTGGCGTAAGTGGCGTAAAGGTGCGTAGTGGTCCATCGGCGGGGCGAATTGACCTGCCCCGCCGACGGACTTCGCAGGCGCCACCCGTCCATGCCGGGTGCGTGAGTGCCCGTTCCGGGGGCGTACAGTCAAGATCTCGTCCGAATGTCCGGACAAAACATTGACAGGGCTTCACCTGCACGACTAGAAACCGGGGGAGAGCCGTGCGGGGACGACAACGACGAGCCACGAACGCCGCCGCCGGCCTCCGTACCCCGGGGCGCCCCTGGCAGCCCCGGTACCGATCGCCTCCGGCGCGGGCGGCGGCTTCGCTTTGGCAGGAGCGAAGTGCGTGCGACGACTCCCCGCCCGCCACGGCCCCGCGCCGGAGGTTTCCCGTCCGCCGCCGATATGGGTGCTCCCGGGGCGTTCGCGGCGTGTGCGCGTACCACGGACGCGGTACGGGACAGCGGGTGCGTACGCCTGGAGGAGGTGGCGAGGTCGGTCTGCGGTCGGCATCGGGCCCACAGGCCGACCCCGTACCGTTGACGCATGGATCTTCGACTGCCCGGACTGCGATGGCCCAGGTCATGGCGTCCGCGACGGACTGTCGCCGCCGTGGCCGCCGTCGTCGTGCTCACCGGGGCCGGCACCTGGACCGCCGTCGCCTCCGACGACGTGCCCCCGGTGGACCGGGCCGACCGCGTCATGACGGTGGCCGACGAGGTGCGCATCGACACCTCGTACTTCACCGCCGGCCCGGCCGGCCGCCGTCCCGCCGTCCTGCTCGGGCACGGCTTCGGCGGCAGCAAGGGCGACGTGCGGCAGCAGGCCGAGGAGCTCGCGCGCGAGGGATACGCGGTGCTCACCTGGTCCGCGCGCAGCTTCGGCGAGTCCACCGGGAGGATCGGGCTGAACGACCCGGACGGCGAGGTCGCCGACGTCTCCCGGCTCATCGACTGGCTCGCCGAGCAGCCCGAGGTCGAGCTGGACGGGGACGGCGACCCGCGCCTCGGCATGGCCGGCGGCTCCTACGGCGGCGCCATCGCGCTGCTCACCGCCGGGCACGACGACCGGGTGGACGCCATCGCCCCCGCGATCACCTACTTCGACCTCTCCGAAGCGCTGTTCCCGGACGGCGTGTTCAAGAGGCTGTGGGCGGGCATCTTCGTCAACTCCGGCGGCGGGTGCGAGAAGTTCGAGCCCGAGCTGTGCCGGATGTACGAGCGGGTCGCCGAGTCCGGCATCCCGGACGCCCGGGCCGTCGAGCTCCTGAAGGAGCGGTCCCCGTCCGCGGTCGCCGACCGCATCGACGTGCCGACCCTGCTGATGCAGGGCCAGTCCGACTCGCTGTTCCCGCTCGGCCACGCCGACGCCGCCGCGCAGGCGATCCGCGCGAACGGCGCCCCGGTCGACGTCGACTGGACCGCCGGCGGGCACGACGGCGGCGACCCGGAGGGGGAGCGCCTCCGCGCCCGGACCCGGGCCTGGTTCGACCGCTACCTGAAGGGCGACGAGGGCGCCGACACCGGCCCCGCCTTCCGCGTCAGCCGCACCGGGGGCGTCGACTCCACCGACGGGCGGGCCGTACTGAGCGGCGCGAGCGCGGACCGCTACCCGGGCCTGACCGGCGGCGGGAAGGCCTTCCCGCTCACCGGACGCGAGCAGAGCTTCGCCAACCCGGCCGGCGCCAGCCCGCCCGCCGTCTCCGCCCTGCCCGGCCTCGGCGGCGTCGGCGGCCTCTCCCCGCTGTCGTCCCTCGGCGTCGGCGTCTCCCTGGACTTCCCCGGTCAGCACGCACGCTTCGAGTCCGCCCCGGTCATCGAGGACCTGCGGATCACCGGCTCGCCGACCGCCACCGTCCACGTGAAGTCGACCAGCGACGACGCCGTCCTCTTCGGCAAGGTGTACGACGTCGGCCCGGACGGCCGGCAGCAGGTGCTGCCCTCCCAACTGGTCGCACCGGTCAGGGTGGAGGACGCCGAGGCGGGCAAGGACGTCACCGTCACGTTCCCGGCCGTCGACCACGAGGTCCGGCAGGGCCACCGCCTGCGACTGGTCCTCGCCTCCACCGACCTCGGCTACGCCTCCCCGGCCGCCCCGGCCACGTACACGGTCTCGCTGAAGAGCGACCTCACCGTGCCCACCGCGCCCGAGGTGGACACCGCGGCGGCCCCGCTGCCCTCCTGGGTGTGGTGGCTCCCGCTCGCCTCGGCCCTCGCCGCCCTCGCCCTGGTGCTGACCGGCCGCCGCCGCACGACAGCCACGCCCCCCGATCCCGAACTCACCGGCGTACCGCTGCAGATCACCGGCCTCGGCAAGCGCTACGCCCGTTCCGCCGACCGGTACGCCGTACGGGACCTGTCGTTCCGAGTGGAGAAGGGTCAGGTCCTCGGCCTGCTCGGGCCGAACGGCGCGGGCAAGACCACCACCCTGCGCATGCTGATGGGGCTGATCAAGCCCGACGGCGGTGAGATCCGCGTCTTCGGTCACGCCATCCGGCCCGGCGCGCCGGTGCTCTCCCGGGTCGGCGCCTTCGTCGAGGGCGCGGGCTTCCTCCCGCACCTGTCCGGCCGGGAGAACCTGGAACTGTACTGGCAGGCCACCGGCCGCCCGGCGGAGGACTCCCACATGGAGGAGGCCCTGGAGATCGCGGGCCTCGGCGACGCCCTCGCCCGCGCCGTGCGCACCTACTCCCAGGGGATGCGCCAGCGGCTCGCCCTCGCCCAGGCCATGCTCGGCCTGCCGGACCTGCTCATCCTGGACGAACCGACCAACGGCCTCGACCCGCCCCAGATCCGCGAGATGCGCGAGGTGATGATCCGGTACGCGGCCGCAGGACGCACCGTGATCGTCTCCAGCCATCTGCTCTCCGAGGTCGAGCAGTCCTGCACCCACCTCGTCGTCATGGACCGCGGCCGGCTGGTCCGGGCCGGGCCGGTGCAGGAGATCATCGGCTCCGGCGACACCCTGCTCGTCGGCACCGGGTCCCCCGTGGACGAGCCGCTCGCCGGGAAGGTGGCCGCCCTGCCGGGCGTCGCCTCGGCGGTCCCCACCGACGACGGGCTGCTGGTCCGCCTCGACGCCGACGGCACCGCCCCGCGCCTGGTCGCCGAACTGGTGCGGCTGGAAGTGCCGGTGGAGTCGGTGGGACCGAACCGCCGCCTCGAAGACGCCTTCCTCACGATGATCGGAGGTTCCGCATGAGCGCGCTCGACGAACGGACCGGGCCCGCCGGGCCCGCCGGGCCCGCCGGAACGGGGCAGGCGGCCGGCAACCCGGCGAAACCGGCGGAGGCCGCCGACGGCTACCGTGCGGGCCGCACGCTGCCGCTGCGCGTCGAACTCGTGCGGCAGCTCAAGCGCCGCCGCACGATCGTCATGGGCGCGATCCTTGCCGCCCTGCCGTTCGTGCTGGCCGTCGCCTTCGCCGTCGGCGGCGAGCCGGAGGGCCGAGAGGGCCGGGTCACCCTGATGGACACGGCCACCGCGTCCGGCGCCAACTTCGCCGCCGTGAACCTGTTCGTCTCCGCGGGCTTCCTCCTGGTCATCCCCGTCGCCCTGTTCTGCGGGGACACGGTCGCCTCGGAGGCCGGCTGGTCCTCGCTGCGCTATCTGCTCGCCGCCCCGGTGCCGCGGATGCGGCTGCTGTGGTCCAAGCTCGTCGTCGGCCTCGGACTCAGCCTCGCCGCGATGGTGCTGCTGCCGGTGGTCGCGCTGCTCGTCGGCACGGCCGCCTACGGCTGGGGCCCGCTGCAGATCCCCACCGGCGGTTCGCTGGACCCCGCCACGGCGGCCCAGCGGCTCGTGGTGGTCGTGGCGTACGTCTTCGTGTCCCAGCTGGTCACCGCCGGGCTCGCGTTCTGGCTGTCGACGCGCACCGACGCCCCGCTGGGCGCGGTCGGCGGCGCGGTCGGCCTGACCATCGTCGGCAACGTCCTGGACCAAGTGACCGCCCTCGGCGACTGGCGCCACTTCCTGCCCGCACACTGGCAGTACGCCTGGGCCGACGCCGTCCAGCCGACCCCGCAGTGGTCCGGCATGATCCAGGGCACCGCGGTCTCGGTGGCCTACGCGCTCGTCCTGTTCGCGCTGGCCTTCCGCGGCTTCGCCCGCAAGGACGTGGTCTCCTAGGTCCGGCTCAGGTCACCGGAGGATCACCCACCGGTCTCGGCGGGCGCGTTCCGTGTCCGCTTCGAGACTCATCCGCAACGCCCCGTAGCGCACGTTCCGCCACGCTCCGGCGTCACAGTCGAGAAGTCGACGCCCACGGCATGAGGGGGAACGGACGATGAAGCGGACGACGGACCGGACACCGAACGGGACGAGGGCGACACGACGGGACGGCGCCCGGACACGCCACCGGCCACTCCGGGGGGCCCGCCGCCTCCGCGCCGCGCTGGTCGCGCTCACGGCGGCGAGCGGCCTGCTGCTCACCGCGTGCGGCGGCGGCGACGGGAACGGCGGCAAGGCGTCCGACTCCTCGTACGACGGGGGAGGCGGGCCCGGGGGAGGCATCGGCGGCGGGGACGGCGGCCGGGGCGGTGACGCGGTCCCGCTCCCCGCGCCCGACGGCACCGACCGGCAGCGCGAGGGGGAGCAGGACGGGGGCCGGGGCATCGCGCCCGACCCCGCCGACCACCTGTCCACCTTCGCCCTCGACGTCGACACCGCCTCCTACGGTTACGCCCGGCGTACCCTCTCCGAGGGCAGGCTGCCCGACCCGTCGACGGTCCGGCCCGAGGAGTTCGTCAACAGCTTCCGGCAGAACTACGAACGCCCGGACGGCGACGGCTTCACGGTCACCGTCGACGGAGCCCGCACCGACGAGGACGACTGGTCCCTGGTCCGCGTCGGCCTCGCCACCCGGTCCGCCGGGCCGGGCGGGGACCGCCCGCCCGCCGCCCTCACCTTCGTCATCGACATCTCCGGTTCCATGGACGAACCGGGCCGCCTCGACCTCGCCCGGGAATCCCTCGCCACCATGACGGACCGGCTGCGCGACGAGGACTCCGTCGCGATCGTCACCTTCAGCGACGAGGCCGAGACCGTCCTGCCGATGACCCGCCTCGACGGCAACCGGGGCGAGGTCCACGACGCCATCGACCGCCTGGAGCCGGCCCTGTCCACCAACCTCGGTGCGGGCGTCGAGGCCGGCTACGAGGCCGCCGTCGAAGGACTGCGCAGGGGCGCCACCAACCGGGTCGTCCTGGTCTCCGACGCACTCGCCAACACCGGCGACACCGACGCCGACACGATCCTCGAACGCATCGGGGAGTCCCGCCGCGAACACGGCATCACCCTCTTCGGCGTCGGCGTCGGCAGCGACTACGGCGACGCCCTCATGGAACGCCTCGCCGACAAGGGCGACGGCCACACGGTGTACGTGTCCGACGAGGAGGAGGCCCGGGAGGTCTTCAGCGAACAACTGCCCCGCAACATCGGGCTGACCGCCAGGGACGCGAAGGCCCAGGTGGCCTTCGACCCCGGTACGGTCGCCGAGTTCCGCCTCGTCGGCTACGACAACCGCCGGGTCGCCGACGAGGACTTCCGCGACGACGACGTCGACGGCGGCGAGGTCGGCCCCGGCCACACCGTCACCGCCCTGTACGCGGTCCGCACCCGGTCCGACGCCCCCGACGGCCACCTCGCCACGGCCACCGTCCGCTGGCTCGACCCCGGCTCCCGCGCCCCGCACGAGGAGAGCGGCGACCTGGAGGCCGGCGATCTCGGCGACTCCGTCTGGACCGGCGAACGCGGCCTCACGGTCACCGCGACCGCCGCCTACTTCGCCGACGCCCTGTGCCTGGACGGCCGCCGCCACCGCGCCCTGCCCGGCGCCCCGCGCCTGGACGAACTCGCGGACCACGCGGCCCGCCTGGCCGGCCGCACCGAGGACAAGGACCTCCACGACCTGGCCGAGGCGATCCGCACCGCCGACCGCCTCCACTGACCGGAGCACAGCTCCTCAGGGCCCGCCCGGTCCGCCCGGGCGGGCCCACCCCGTTGACTCGTCATTGCGCACCGGTAAGTTGACTCTGTTGCTCCATTGCGGAGAGTGACGCCGGCCCGTGGACGGGGCGCAGGGAACGGGCCTCGCGAGGAGGCGGTCCGGCCCCGGCCGGCCCCTCCCGGATGCGGTGCGTGACCCTCCCCCGAATTGAGCAACGGAGTCTAAGTTCACTTCAAAGTAGGTAATCGGGCGGCACCAGCACGACCGCATCAGCCGCGACCGGGAGCCGTCAAGGGTGCACTCAGGGATCTGAAACGGGCGAAACGACGTACCGACCCGACCGCCCGCACCAGAACCGGTACCACCAGGGGCGAGCACGGCGTCGGGCGCGAGGTCCGTACGGAGCCCCTCGCTCCGCCGCCGGCCACCGCCGCCCTGCCCCAACCGCCGCGCACCTGGGAACTCGACGCGGACGCCCTCGCCGGCCTCACCGCCCTCGGCCGGGACGTCCCCGACGAGGAGATCACCGAGCGCCGTACAGCGCTCACCCCCGGCACCACCGGCCGCCCCGAGGGCTGCATCCTCACCCACGCCAACCTGCTCGCCGAGGCCGCCCACACCGTCGAACTCCTCCACCCCGTGTTCAAGGAGGTCAGCGACCAGGCCGCCCCGACCCCGCTCCTCCTGCCGCTCGCGCACTCCTCGGCCGCACCCTGCAGATCGCCTGCCGGATCGGCCGCATCGAGACCGGCCACTGGCCGAGCACCAAACCCGCCGAACTGCGTCCCGCCCTCGAGCAGTTCCGCCCGGCCTTCCTCGTCGGCGTCCCCTACCTCTTCGAGAAGATCCACGACACCGGCCGCGCCACCGCCGAGAAACTCGGCCGCGGCGCCTCCTTCGAACGTGCCCACCGCACCGCCGTCCGCTTCGGCGCGGCCCACCTCGACCGCTTCCCGGGCTGCGGCAAGGGCCCCGGCCCCGGCCTGTACGCCGCCTGGGCGCTGTACGGCCTGCTGGCCCACCGGCGCGTGCGCAAGGAACTCGGCGGCCGGGTGCGCTGCGCCATCAGCGGCGGCTCCCCGCTGGAACGCGACCTCAACCCTTCTTCTACACGGCCGGCATCCACGTCTACGAGGGCTACGGCCTGACCGAGACCACCTCCGCCGCCACCCTCGTCCCGCCGCTCGACCCCCGCCCCGGCACGGTCGGCCCGCCAATCCCCGGTACCGCGGTCCGTATCGCCGACGACGGCGAGGTCCTCGTCCGGGGCGGCATCGTCTTCGGGACCTGCCGGAACAACCCGGCCGCCACCGAGGGGGGTGCTCGACGACGGCTGGTTCGCCACCGGCGACCTCGGCTCCCTCGACGAGGACGGCTCTCCCACCATCACCGGCCGCAAGAAGGACATCCTTGTCACGTCCGGCGGCAAGAACGTCTCCCCGGCCGTTCTGGAGGACCGCCTGCGCAGCCGCCCGCCCGTCGGCCAGGGCCTGGTCGTCGGCGACAACCGCCCCTACGTCGCCGCACTCGTCACCCTCGACCCGGAAACGGTCGCGCACTGGCTGGCGGTACGCGGAATGCCCGCCGGCACCCCCTGGTCCGAGGTGATCGAGGACCCGCGGACGCGCGCCGACGTCCAGAAGGCCGTCGGCCACGCCAACGAGGCCGTCTCCCGTGCCGAGTCGATCCGCGCCTTCCCCCTCGTCGAGGGCGAGTTCACCGAGGAGAACGAGCTGCTGGCCCCGTCCTTCAAGGTCAAACGCCAGGTGGCACAGGCGGCGTACGCACAGGAGATCGAGAAGCTTGTACGTCTGAGGGGCGAGCGGGGCCGGGCCGGTCTGCATAAAGGGCCAACCGGGTGAATCTGCGCAACCGTTTCCCGTGAGTCGGGTTACTGAAGCAGTAGGGCACGCGACGCCACGAGAAAGGAACGCGCTGTGCTGCTCCGTCCGCGGTTGCACGGGCTTGTCCCGCAGGCACTCCCGCCTGTGAGTGGAGGGCCGGACACGGGAGCCGCTGCCGACGCCGGGTCCGCCGCCGTCGGACCTCCGGGTGTTCTTCTCGACGCATAGCACGCTGTGGCGTCCGATGCGCCGGCCTCCCGGCTCCGCCAAGGTCGGCTTCGGACGTCGATCTCCGTGCCCGGGCCGGCTTTCCACCTCTTCAAGCAGGAAGACCACGACATTGCGACAGACCCTGAGCAGGGGAGCGTTCGCGGCGGCCGCCGCCACGGGCATTCTCTCGCTGTACGGTGCCCCCGCCCTCGCTGACACCCACGCGGAGGGAGCCGCCACGAACTCTCCCGGCGTGCTGTCCGGGAACAACGTCCAGGCGCCGGTCCACGCGCCGGTGAACGCGTGCGGCAACACCATCGGTGCGGCCTCCGCACTCAACTCCGCCTACGACAACACGTGCGTCAACGGTTCGCACCAGGACGACAGGTCCGGTGGCCGGGCCTCCGGCACCTCGCGGGACCGTTCCGACGACGGCGCCTCCGCGGAGGGAGCCGCCACGAACTCTCCCGGCGTGCTGTCCGGGAACAACGTCCAGGCGCCGGTCCACGCGCCGGTGAACGCGTGCGGCAACACCATCGGTGCGGCCTCCGCACTCAACTCCGCCTACGACAACACGTGCGTCAACGGTTCGCACCAGGACGACAGGTCCGGTGGCCGGGCCTCCGGCACCTCGCGGGACCGTTCCGACGACGGCGCCTCCGCGGAGGGAGCCGCCACGAACTCTCCCGGCGTGCTGTCCGGGAACAACGTCCAGGCGCCGGTCCACGCGCCGGTGAACGCGTGCGGCAACTCCGTCAACGTGATCGGGGTGCTCAACTCCGCCTACGGCAACGACTGCGGCAACGGACACACACCGGACGAGCCCGGCGACGAGCCCGAGGCCGAGACGCCGCTGTCCCCGCCCGACCGCACGCACACCCCGCCCACGCACACCCCGCCCACGCACGAGACCCACACGCCGCCCCCGGCGACCGGCGAGGAGCCGCCCCACCTGGCCGAGACCGGCAGCGACAGCGTGCTGGCGGCCTCGGCCGCCGGTGCGAGCCTGCTCATGGGCGGGGCACTGCTGTACCGCCGCACGCGCGCCGCCCGCGGCTAGCGGTTCCAGGGGCCGGACCCCGTCCGACTCCGACGGCCCGTCGGCCGCACACGCCCCCGGGACCGATCCGCACCACCTCGAACGGTGGCTCGGACCGGTCCCGGGGGCCGCTCCGTCAGCCGCTCACCGGCGCCGGGGAATCGGCCCGGCTGCCGCCTCCGGGAACGGGGACCGTCGACCCGCGCAGCGGAGTCGCCCCGAGCCGACGGCGTACGCCCTGGACGAGGGCGGGTGCCGTGAACGTCGCGCCGTGGACGAAGCGCATGGCCGGGCCGAACCCGGAGGCGGTCACCAGGCCCGCGAGGAACAGGCCGGGGTGGGACGACTCGAAGCCGCGCCCGGTCGCCGGGGAGCCGTCGGGCAGGACCGCCAGCGCCCCGCGCAGTTCGGCGGAGAGCACGCCGAGCCTCTCGCGCTGCGCCCGGAACCCCGTGGCCGCGATGACGTGCTCGGTCTCCAGGGCACCCGCGGTGCCCGCGCCGTTCATCGTGTCCAGCCGTACACCACCCGACACCGCGCAGGCCGCGGTGACCCTGTGGCCCGGCAGTACCTCCACCGCGTGTTCCACCCGTTCCCGCACCCACCACGCGCCCGCCGGCCCCAGCGCCGTCGCAGCGATGCGGGCCCGGGTCGGCTGCGGCAGCCTCCGGAAGAGGCCGGGACGCTCCGCGTAGAACCAGTTCCGCCAGCCGGGGCCGATACCGCTGTGCGGGGAGCGGACCGACTGCCACCAGGGGCGCTCCAAGGGCGGCGGGACATCGTTCCACACCAGCCGCTCCGCCCGCGCCAGCACCCGTACGCGCGTGCCCTGTTCGGCGAGCAGCGCCGCCGTCTCCAGGGCCGCCTGGCCGCCGCCGATCACCGTGACGTCCTTGCCGCGGAACTGGTCGAGGCCGTTGTGGTGGCTGCTGTGCGTCACCAGCGAGGGGTGCAGTCCGCGCAGGGCGGACGGGACCTCGATGAACGGCATCACCCCGACCGCCAGCGCCACCGTCCGTGCCTGCAGCGCCTCCCCGTCCGCGGTCACCACCGTGAAGCCGTGGGGACCCGACGA
The DNA here is from genome assembly GCF_024701375.2 of Streptomyces sp. KMM 9044. Lineage (NCBI taxonomy): Bacteria > Bacillati > Actinomycetota > Actinomycetes > Kitasatosporales > Streptomycetaceae > Streptomyces > Streptomyces sp. KMM 9044. The sequence continues at coordinate 4,883,658 of NZ_CP113910.1, forward strand.
CACCCGGGTCGCCATGCGCTCGTCCACGTCCGGCACGGCGTGGCGCGCGAACCACAGGCCGTACGACGCGAACTCCGCCACCGGAATCGGCTCGGCGTGACGTGCCGTCAGTCCCCGCTCCTCGCAGTACGCGGCCAGGCCCCAGTGCCCGCCCGGATCCGAAAGGTTGGACGCCCAGGGCTCCGATTTCAGGAACATGCCCCCGGGCATGTGGTCCCGCCAGGACGCCATGGGCCGGCCGAACACACGCAGGCGCAGCCCGGCCGCCGCCGCGTGGGACGCGATCGACAGACCGTACGGACCGGCGCCGACCACCACAAGGTCGTACATCATCAACTGCTCGCTTTCTCGTTGTCGGTCGGGGAGGGGGAGGCCGCCCGGGGAGTCCCGGGGAACGCCGGTGCCGCCGTGCCGGAGCCCGGCCGCTCCCGCAGCCGGCCGGACACATGACGGGCCCACAGGGGCCACATGGCCCGTCCGGGACCGCGGTCGTCCGGGGCGTACCAGGCGAGTTCGCGTCCGCCCGGCGCCGCGCGCAGCACCGCGAGCGGCGCGTAGTTCTCCACCACGAACTCCCTCCCGGGTACCGGAACCCCTTCCGGCAGCGGACGGCCCGTCAGGTCCAGGTGCAGGGCGCGTACGACGTCCAGTCCCGCCCTGTCCTCGAAGAGCCGGAACTGGGCGCCGGGCCGCGGGTTGAAGTCGAGCAGGTGGTAGCGGCCCGTCGCGTGGCAGCGGCGGAAGTCGAGGTCGAAGACGCCGCGGTAGCCCAGCTCGCCGGTGAGACGCTCGGCCAGGGCACGCAGGTGCGGGTTGGGGGCCCAGCTGCCCACCGCGGTCAGTCCCGCGCCGCGCGGCCAGGCCAGCCGCTTGACGCCCGGTCCGCCGGCGCGCACGGCACCCGACCGGTCGACGTAGCCGTGGAAGAACCAGTCCCGGTCCGGGCCCGGCGGCAGATACGCCTGCAACAGGAGCGGGCTGCCCGCCTCCCGGGTACGCAGGTACAGCTCCCGGGCCTGCCGCGCGGAGCGCACCAGCAGCGTGCTGCGCAGCCCGCCGCCGGCCGGCAGCAGCCAGGGCCGGCTCCACTTCGCCACCACCGGCAGCCCGAGCCGCGTCGCGTCGTCGGCGGCCCGCTGGGGGCTGTCGGGGACGAGCGTCGTGGGATGAGGAAGGCCCGCCGACGCGCACACGGCCGCCAGCTCCGCCTTGTCGGCGACGCGTTCGGGCAGCGCGCCCGGCATGTCCGGCAGGAGGCAGGAGGGGGTGAGGGCGTCCCGCAGGCGTCCCGCGGCGATCGCGCTCGCGTCGTCCATCGGGACCAGGACCGCGGGACGCGCGACGTGGTCGGCGACGCGGCGCAGCACGGCGAGGACGTCGCCCGGGGACGCTCCGGGCGGCGGCGGGGGATGCAGCCGGCGGACGTAGCGCGAGCTGCGCACGGGGCTCCGGGACTCGTCGGCGACGACGTGCACCTCCACTCCCGCCCTGCCCAGCGAGCGCACGGCCCCGAGCGTCCCGTGGTGGAAGGGATTCCGGTCGACCCGCAGAAGCACGGCGGGGACACGTGTGTCGAGCAGCGACACGAACTCTCTCTTTCTTTTTGAATTCGCTCACCCGCACGGGCGAGCATGGCACTCGAAAGCCGCAGTGGCAGTGGCGCGGGGGAAATTCCTGTGACTGAATTTCGGATGACTGTTCGTCAAAAAAGAGTCCGGAGAAAGGAAGCCGGAAGGACGGAAGGACCGACGGACAGAAGGCCGAGGCCGGAAGACCGGAGACAAGAGCGAAGACAGGAGCAGGCATGGCCCCACAGCACGGGCGTGTCCGGGGCCGCGGGTTGGTCGTGGGCGTGGTGGCGGCAGCGGTGTCGGCCGCCCTGGTGTCCGGTCCCGCGGCAGGGGCGGCGAGCGTCGGCGATGCCCGCGTTCCGGCGCCGGGGCCGACGGTGGCCGCGGCTGCTTTCCCGGACCCCGCGCAGCGGCCCGTCCCCACGCCGTCGGTCCCCGCCCCGTTGATCCCGGCGCCACCGCTCCCCGCCCCGTCGGGCCCGGTCGTCAGGCCCCCGGCCGCCCAGGTGCCGGGCGTCCAGGGCCCGCCCTTCGGCGCCTTCCTCGGCTCCGACGAGCGGGGCGTGGCCCGGATTCGGGAGTTCAGCCGCTGGCTGGGCGGCGCCGAAATCCGTGTCGGCCACACCTACCTGCCCGGCAACGACTGGAGCGACATCGAGGGCGACGTCCGCTTCCTCGAGTCGTGGGCGCGCTGGCGCAACGAGAGGGCCGACCGGATGCTCGTCCTCAACGTGCCCCTGCAGGAGCGCAACGAGGCGGGTGTCCCGGACCACGAGGTGCGGGAGTTGTTGCGGCGGGGCGCGGCCGGGGAGTTCGACCGCCACTTCCGTGCGCTGGCCGAACGGCTGGTCCGGCTGAAGGTGCCGGACACGGTCCTCGTGCTCGGCTGGGAGATGAACGGCATCACGTACACCCACCGCTGCGGGCCGGACCCGGAGTCCTGGAAGACGTACTGGAACAGGATCGTCACCACCATGCGCGCGGTGCCGGGCCAGGAGTTCAGGTTCGACTTCACGCCGAGCCGCGGCCGGGACGACGTTCCCTGGACGCGGTGTTACCCGGGGGACGACACCGTCGACATCATCGGCATGGACTCCTACGACCAGCCGGCCGGAATGCCTTTCGACGAACAGGTCGAGGAGCCCTACGGACTGCAGGCGCACGTGGATTTCGCGAAAGCCCACGGAAAACCCATCTCCTATGCCGAATGGGGGCTTTTCCGCAACGGCGACAATCCCGAGTACATGCGGCGCATGCTCGCCTGGATGGACAAGCACAAGCCGCTGTACAACACGCTGTCCGACTACTGTCCGCACGGTGTGTGGCGGTGCGACAGGAACCCGGCCTCGTCCCACGTCTACCGGTCCCTCCTCTTCGGCCGCGGCACCGCGGTGCCTCCGGTGCTCGCCCCCGTGCCGCCGGTCCCACCCGCGCCGTCCGTCCCCGCCGCACCGCCGCCCGAGGAGGACTGCACGCCGCTGGATCCGGGCAGCAGGGTGAAGTTCTGGCTCGGCGGGAAGTTCTGCCTCCGCTTCGACCGGTGACCGCGCACCCGCCGACGCGCCCCCGAGCGCACCCGCCCAGGCTGTCGCCGGCCCGGCCGGGATCACCGTCGTCACCGTTGTCCGCGCGCATCGGCGGCGGGAGCGGGGCCGGGCACCGAGGCGGCGGGGGCGGGGGCGTCGTCCCCGCCGTTCCGCCGCGGCCGGGCCAGCAGGGCGAGCCAGCCCAGCAGGCCGCCCGCGCTCGCCCCCACCAGAGCGGTCAACGCCGGCGAGGCGGACGTCGGCCTGCTCGGCTTCACCGCACGCGAGAACTGCACCAGCCGGACCTGAGTGCTGCTCCTGGCGGCGTCCGCGTGCCGGGTCAGCGCGCGGGAGACCGCGTCGGCCATGTCGACGGCGAGGTCGGGGCGTGAGGAGGTGGCCGAGACGGCGACCATCGGCGCGTCCGGCGAGGTCGCCGTGCGCACGCTGTCCTGCAGGGTCCGCACCGGCACGCCCGCCCACACCTGCGCGTCCCCGAGCACCGCCAGCTGTGTGGCCACCCGTCCGTACGCCTGCGCGAACCCGCGGGCGGATTCCGGGGTGGACTGCGCGGTCGGCACGGCGACGACGTAGCTGGTGGCCGTGTACGTCGTGGAGGTGAACAGGCCGTACGCGCCGCCGGACAGGCAGCCGGCAAGGGTGCCGGCCACGATCACGGACCAGGCCGGCAGCCTCCTGGCACGGGCCAGGAACAGACGGAGCCGGAGAGTCGGAGTGTCGGTCATGAGGAGCTTGCTCCCGGAGAGGAAGAGGAGGGGGACGACGACGAACGGGCGACAGCCGCCGCGTACACGTCCATGAGCCGGTCCGCGCTGCGGGTGATGCTGTAGCGGTGTGCGACCTGCGGGGCGGTGCGCGGCAGCGGGCCCGCCGCCCGGACCTCGGCGATCGCCCGCGCGTACGCCTCGGGGCCGCCCCGCACGCGCCGGGCACCGGCCGCGGGCGGCGGCAGGTCCTCGATCGCCGGGCAGGAGGCGTAGGCCACGGGCAGGCCCGACGCCAGCGCCTCCACGACCGCCAGGCCGAAGGCCTCCTCCAGCGACGGGGACGCCAGCACGTCCATCGCCGAGGTGAGCGACGGCAGGTCGGGGCCCGGGGAGCCGTCCGGAACGTAGGGGCGTTCGCCGGCGAACAGGACCCGGTCGGCCACGCCGGCCGCACGGGCCGTGCGGCGCAGGGCGTGCTCCTCGGGGCCGCCGCCCACCAACAGCAGCCAGTGGTCCTCCGGGAGCCGGGCGAGCGCGTGGACGAGGACGTCGAACCGCTTCCCGGGGGCGAGCCGGCCGACGCCGCCCACGACGAAGGCACCCTCCGGCAGGCCGAGACGGCGGCGGGTGTGCGCGCGCCGCTCTGCCTCGAAGCGGAAGCGGTCCAGGTCGATGCCGTTCGGGACGACCTCGATACGGGGAGCGGGCACGCCCCAGCGCTTCAGGCGGTCGGCCACCGCCGGGGACACGGCGACCGTCGCCGAGCCGAGCCGCTCGCTGGAGACGTACAGTGCGCGCACTCCCGCCGTCAGCCTGCGGCCCTCCATCTGGGACTCGCCCAGGGAGTGTTCGGTGGCGACGACCGTGCGGACCCCGGCGATGCGCGCGGCGAGCCGGCCGTAGACGCAGGCCCGGTACAGATGCGTGTGCACCAGGTCGTAGCCGCCCGAGCGGATCAGCCGGACCAGCCGCGAGAGCGCGGTCACGTCACGGCTGCCGCCCATGCCGAGATGCGTGACGCGGACACCGTCGGCGGCGAGGCCCTCGGCGACCGCACCGGGGTTGGTGAGCGTCACGACGTCGCAGTCGACGGGCAGGTGACGCAGCAGCAGGCGCAGCTGCTGCTCGGCCCCGCCGACGCCGAGGCCGGTGATGATGTGCAGAGCCCTCATGTCACAGGCCCTCCACCGGGCGCCGGCGCAGCCGGTGCAGCCGGTACTTCAGACGCAGGCGCCAGGCCGTGTCGTTCTGGCCGATGTGTACGCGCGGCAGGGCGTGCGGGCCGGTCAGCGGGCCGGGGTCGATGGCGCAGGCGTAGGCGTAGCCCGACTCCCGCACAGCCCGTACGGCGCGGGAGTCGACCGCGCCGTACGGGTAGCAGAAGCCGTCGACCCGGGTGCCGGTCAACTCCGCCAGCCGCTCACGGCTTTCGGACACCTCGGTCGTGAGAACGAGGTCGTCCGCCCGGGTGAGATCGATGTGGGTCAGCCCGTGCGAGCCGATCTCCACTCCCTCGGCCGCCGCGTACCGGATGCCGTCCGCGGTCAGCAGCGGCTTGCGGGGGCCGAGCGGGTCCCACGCGTTGTCGCCGCAGAGCCGCCCGGGCAGGACGAAGAGTGTGGCACCACAGTCCCAGCGGCGCAGCAGCGGCAGTGCGTCGGTGACGAAGTCGGCGTACCCGTCGTCGAAGGTCAGCCCGACCAGGTGGCCTCCCCCGCCCCGGGCGCGGGCGGCGAGCAGACCGGCCACGGACACGCCCCGCAGCCCTCGCCGGCGCAGCCAGGCCAGCTGCCCCTCGAGCCGCTCGGGCGTGACCGTGATGCGGTACGGATCGTCCGAGCAGTCACCCACCGAGTGGTACATCGCCACCCACGGGACAGGGGGCGTGGCGGGGCGTCTGCCGGTGTCGAAGGAATCGACGGAGTCGACCGAGTTCGCGGGACCGGCGGAATCAACGGGAGCGGCCATGGGCGAGCCTTCGTGTGACGGTGCGTACGAAGCGCACGGCGGATACGGAGCCCTGGACACCCAGGGCCGGACAGAGCGCGGCGAAGACGCCGGCCACGCTCAGAACGCCGGCCGCGAGCCCCGCCGCCGGGGACGCGAACCGGCTCGCGGCGAACGCCCCGGTGGCAGTGGCGATGACCGCGGCGAGCACGGGCCTGCTCAGCTCGGCCAGGACCGGCCGGACCCGCAGGCGGACACCGCGGGGGCTGCCGCGCCGGGACGTTCGCAGACCTGCCAGCAGCAGGGCGGCCGTGAGGGTGATGCCGAACGCGTTGGCGGCGGCGATCCCCGCCACCTCCCAGGGGCGCACGGCTACGGCGCCGATCACCGACGTGGCGGCGATGCCCGCGCCCATCACCGTGAGGGGATACCAACTGGGCCGGCCCGCCGAGAAGTACGAGCGGACCAGTGTCCCCACCAGGGTCTGCCCCAGCAGCCCGAGGGTGTACACGCGCATGACGTCCGAGGTCGCCACGGTGTCGTCCGCGGTGAACGCGCCGCGCTGGAAAAGCAGTTCGATCATCTGCGGGGCGCAGGCGATCACCGCGCCCATGCCCGTCAGCACCACACAGGAGGACAGCACCAGATCCCGCTCCACACGGTCGCGGGCACGTTCGGTGTCCTCGTCCGCCAGAGCCCGCGCCACCACGGGGAAGGTGACGACGCACACCATCAGCGACAGTGTCATCGGGATCTGGGCGACCTTCTGCGCGTAGTTCAGGTGCGAGATGGCCCCGGAGGGCAGGGAGGAGGCGAGGAAGCGTTCGACCAGGACCTGCGACTGGCGGCACAGCGCGAAGAGGAGTACGGCGGCGATCAGGGCGAGCCGTACCGGCCGCTCCTGCGCCTCACCTGCCACCCCTTTCACGGCGGCCGGCGTGCGGGACACCAGCTGCCGCCACAGCGAGGGCAGTTGCACCAGCACCATCAGACAGCCGCCCACCGCGACCCCGGCCGCCGCGGCGCGCACGCCCCACGTGCGGCCGAGCAGGAACATCGCGGCGATGATGCCGGTGTTGTAGGCGATGTAGATGGCCCCGGGCGCGACGAAGCGGCGGTGTGCGCGCAGGACGGCGCTGCAGTAGCCGGCGATCCCGAAGGCCAGCAGGCTGATCGCCGTGAGCCGGGTGCAGTCGACGGCCAGTCGGGGGTCGGGCAGGCCCGGCGCGAGGACCTGGACCAGGAACGGGGCCACGGCGGCGACCAGGGCGGCCGTTGCGGCGAAGGCCAGGCACAGCCGGGGCAGCGTGGCGGCGACCAGGGCGCGGACCGGGTCGCCCGGTTCGCCCCGGGCACGTCGGGCCAGCGCCATGCTGAACGCCGGGATCAGGGCGATCGCCAGCCCGTCCTCGATCAGCAGCGTGGCGGCGATCTCCGGCACGGTCCACGCGACCAGGAAGGCGTCCGTGTCGCTGCCGGCACCGAAAAGACGCGCCAGCGACCGGTCGCGCACCAGGCCGAGCAGGGAGCCGGCGATGGACAGCGCCGCCGTGACGAGCGCGGCCCGGGCGAGGAAATTCCGGGAGGCCGGTGCCGAGCCCGGATCGGTGCCGTTCCCGGCGTGCGTGGTGGCCCGCGTCGCAGACACGGTCACCGCCCCCTCGGCGTCCGTGTCCGAGCCGGGTACGGGGCTCTGCGAGGGCACCACGGTCATCGTGCCGCGGCCCCCCCGACACGCTCCGGTACCGTGCCCAGCGACACGACGTCCTCCCGCTCGCCGGCGGCCAGAGCCCACCACGCCGCGAGCCCGAGGCCCAGGGCGACCAGCATCGTCGAGGGGCCGCCGATGTCGCCGTACACGAAGTCGGTCAGCAGCCAGAGCAGCAGCCCGCAGGCGACGAGTCCGCAGTCGAGTCCCGGGCCAGGGCCGGGCCACGGCCGACGGCTGCGGACGCGCAGCAGCCTCCGCAGCCCGCACACCAGCAGCGTCAGCCAGCCGACGGCGAGTGCGAGCAGCCCGATCAGTCCCTGCTCGCTCAGCACCAGCAGGTACATGCTGTGCGGCGAGAGCAGCGCCTGCTTTTGGTGCACCGTTCCCGCGCCCCCGATGTCACTGCCCGAGGACAGCGCCAGGGTGGCGTGCCCGTCGCGGTACTCGGGGAAGCCCTTGAGGCCCACGCCCGTCAGCGGCTGCTCGCGCCACATGCGGCCGGCGGCCGCCCACAGCGCGTACCGGTCCACGACGGACTGGTCGGGGGCGTCGCCGACCTGCGCGATGCTGTCGATCCGCTCCTGCAACCGGTCCGTGCCGATGCCGAACCCGCCGGTCAGGACCACGCCGACGGCGGCCACGGCCAGGGCCGCCTTCAGCGCGCGCCGCGGCCCCGCCAGGGCCAGCTGTACGGCGCACGTCAGGGCGGTCGCGATCCAGGCGCCCCTGCTGAAGGAGAGGGCGAGCGGCAGCAGCAGGGCCACCGCGCATCCGGTGGCCGTCACCCGCTGCCACACGGCTGCCCGGCCCAGCGCGATCCCGACCGCGCACACCAGGCCGAGGGAGACCGCCGTCGCCATGCCCATCACGTCGTGGGCGCCGAAGGTGCCGACCGCCCGGACATCTTCGCCCTGGTAGGAGGCGCCGGTCCCGGTGACGTACTGGTGCACGCCGACGGCTCCCTGCCCCAGCGCGAGGCCCACGAACGACCAGACCAGTACCCGGAAGCCGGTGCGGTCACGGACCAGGACCAGCACGGCCGCCGGGACGAGTACGAAGACCTGCAGATAGCGGCCCAGGCCGGTGAAGGCGGCCTCCGGTGAGGACGCCCCCATCGCGGCGAGCGCGAGCCCCACGACCGGCAGGCCCAGCACCACGGCCGCGGCGGGCGACAGCGGGCGCCGCCGCTCGCGCAGCAGGAGGATCACGCAGTACACCACCACCAGGGCGGAGCCCACGTCCGCGGGCCCCGCTCCGTCGTGGGCCAGAGGCAGGGCCAGCAGGGCGGGCAGAGCCGCCAGGGGCAGCACCGGCACCAGCCCGGCGGCCCGGCGCGGGAGTGCTGCGGGGGCGAAACTCACGTCGGTCAGCTCCTCGTCGGACGGACCAGCGTGACCGCGGTGCGCAGCAGGATGCAGATGTCCTGCCACAGCGACCAGTCGTCGATGTAGGCGTTGTCGAACCGGCAGCGGTCCTCGATCGAGGTGTCGCCGCGCAGACCCTGGACCTGGGCGAGGCCGGTGATACCGGTCCGCATCCGGTGGCGGGCCACGTAACCCGGATAGGTCTGGCTGAACTGCGAGACGAAGTAAGGGCGCTCGGGGCGCGGCCCGACCAGGCTCATGTCGCCGCGGAGCACGTTCCACAGCTGGAGCAGTTCGTCGAGCGAGGTGCGCCGCAGCATGCGGCAGAACCGGCCCATCTCGTTGTCGTCGGCCACGCTCCACCGGGTCGCCGACTCGTGTTCGTCGACCGGCCGGTGCGTACGGAACTTCAGCAGCGTGAACGGCTCGCCGTTCCTGCCGATGCGTTCCTGCCGGAACACCACGCCCGGCCCGTCGCTGAGCCGCAGCGTCAGCGCGCACACCAGCAGCAGCGGACCGGCCAGCAGCAGCAGCGTCCCCGACAGGAGGATGTCGAGCACGCGCTTGCCCGCACTGCCGCGGTGCGCCGGTGACAGGTCCAGGCGACGGCACGGGAACCCGGCCAGCCGTTCCCCCGTCGGATACGCGGGGGAGTCGGCGTCGACCTCCCAGACCACGCAGCCCGAGTCGGCCAGCGCGTGCAGCAGCGGTCCCGGCCCGGCGCGTACCGAGGGGTGGACGGCCAGCACGGCCCGCACCCCGTTCTGGATGACCGCCCGCTCGACCTCCTCACCGGGACGCAGTACCGGCAGGCCCTCGGTGCCGTCCGGCTGCTCGGCGACCACCCCCACCGGCCGCACGCCGCACCGCGGGTGCCGCAGTAAAGCGGCGGCCACGCGCTGCGCGGTCGCCGCCGGGCCGACGACGAGTGCCGCGTGCGGGTGGCGCCGCAGCGCTGCGCGCCGTCGCCCGTGCACGGCCGCGCGCAGCACACAGCCGGCCGCCGACTGCAGGACGAGGCCCGTCAGCACGGTGCCGGCGGACAACGCCTGCTCCGGCCGGTACGCCGCCCAGAGTGCCGAGGGCGCCAGCCAGGCCACCGCGGCACGGCCGCACACGGAGGGCAGTTCGTCCAGCAGCCCCGGCCCCGGCCACCGGCCGCCGCGAGGGCGCAGCAGCAGGGACGCGACGATCAGCAGGACGACGAGAGGGGAGTGCCGTTGGGCGCCGGACAGCGCCAGCGTGCCCAACAGGACGGCGGCAAAGTCCGCGAGGAGCAGAGGGACGGGCGAAGCCGGCCGGGCCACGGACCGGGGGGCGGGCAGCCGCGGTCCGTCGGCGGTGCCGCGCGGTGGCATGACGGAAACGGGTGAGGAGCCGTGGTCCCGCGGCGGTACGCCGGGAGAGGACATGGTGCGTTCGACGGTCACGAGCGGATGGACTCCCTGTACTTGGTGGGCTCGACGCGCTGCGTGACCCGGTTCGCCGTTCCGGTGCGGCAGCCAGCGTCGAGCGGCCGCGCCTGCTCGACGGCCCGGGACGGACGTGTCCTCCGGCTGGAGGGCCAGCTGTCGAGCAGGTCTCGGTAGACGTCGGTGACCTGCTCGGCGGTGTGCCGTACGTCGTGGACGGACCGCACGTGCCGACGGCCCAGGACACCGAGCGACTCACGCAGTGGCGGGTCGAGCAGCAGCCCGGACAGGGCCCCGGCCAGCGCCGCCGGGTTCTCCGGCGGTACCAGACAACGGGGGGAGAAGGACGGCGGCAGGCTCTCGCGGGCGCCGTCGACGTCCGTGACCACCACGGGACGCCCGCAGGCCATCGCCTCCAGCGGGGCGAGGGCCATACCCTCCCAACGGGACGGCAGGACCACGAGATCGGCGGCCTGGTACCAGGGAGAGGCGTCGGGGACGGCTCCCGCGAACAGTACGGACCCCGGCGCCCGTGCGCGCAGCCGGTCGTGGTCCGGTCCGTCACCGACCAGGACGAGCCGTGCGGCGGGCACCCGCCGCACGACGGCGTCCCACGCCCGCAGCAGGACGTCCTGTCCCTTCTGCCGGCAGAGCCGCCCCACACAGACCACGAGCGGCGTCGCGGGGTGGAGGGCGGCGAGCTGGGCGAGCCCGGCGCGCACGGTGTCGGTGCCGGCCGGGCAGAAGCGCTCGGGATCGATGCCGTTGGGGATGACGGTCCACCGTCCGGTGATCCCGGCACGCACGCCGGTCGCCCGTTCCGCCTCGCTCACGCACACCACCCGTGCGGCCCAGCGTGCCCCCCATCGCTCCCATGTGAGCGCGAGCGCCGCGGTGGCTCCGCCCACCGCCTCGAACGACCAGGCGTGCGGCTGGAAGACCGTCGGAATCCGTCCGCGCACCGCGAGCCGCCCGGCGAGCCCGGCCTTCGCGCTGTGCGCGTGCACCAGATCGGGGCGCACCTCGTCGATCAGCCGCGCGAGGTGCGTCACCTCCCGCACGAGCGACGGAGCGGGCGACCGTGTCGACCGCCAGTTCCGTACCTGCGCGCCGAGCCCCCGCAGGCGGAGGGCGAGTGGGCTGTCGGGGCAGACCGCGGTGACGTCCAGGCCGTCCGCCACCTGCGTACGGACCAGGTCGGTCAGCACGCGTGCGACTCCGCCGTCCACCGGCTGGGTGATGTGCAGCACCCGTGGCCGGCGGCCGGAGGGGGACGGGTCCATGCGCACGGATTCCTCGCGCGCGACGGCGTCCGGGACGGGCGGTGGCGTGTTCACGGCCGGGCGTCGACGGCGGTGAAGAGCACGCCGGCCCAGGCCGCGTCGGCCCGGGACGAGAGCAGGAAGCTCACCCGGTCGCCGGCGCGCAACAGGTCACTTCCGAGGGTGAACACGTCGGAGTCGTAGCCGAGGGTGTTGGAGTACGCCGGCACCCGCGCCGGGGCAGTCCCGGTGGGCCCGCTGATGGTGGAGTTCAGGACGTCGCCGACCGGGTTGGCGGAGTCGGCGAACGCCGTGGCGGAGGCGGGCGAGCCGCTGGTCACGGTGAGCGAGTCGCCGGTGGTGCCGCGGTCGCCGTTGTACGCCACCAGTCCCACCAGGCCCTTCGTGTCCCCGGCGAGGTCCAGACCGCTGAGCCGGACCTCGGGTCCCGTGCGGGACTTCAGCGGCGCGAAGCCGTCCCAGAGCGAGATGTGCCGCAGTGGCTCCGCCGGGTTCGCGTACGCCACCACCAGGGTCCAGCCGCCCCAGGCGCCGGCCGCCGACCGGCCGGCGGCCACGTTGACCTGCGCCACGGTGTACAGACCCGGCCCGCTGTCGCGCACCAGCCCGGTCACGTCCGCCGAGGCCTGGAAGGCGTCCGCGCCGTCCGCCACGTCGTGTCCGACGACGGTGTCCGCGAGGAGCTCCTTGTACGCCCCGCCGGGTTCGGCGATCAGCACCCGCTCGTTGTCCTGTGCCGGCTTCTGTTCGCCCACGCGCAGGTTGCCGCCCCAGTACAGGCGTGCGTACGTCACCCGGGAGCCGGAGGGCAGGCGGACCTCCGCGCGGGAGGAGTTGTAGGTGTTCGGGTCGCGGTCGACGTCGACGTAGAACATGTCGAAGTCGCCGTTCACCGCCTGCGCCCCCGCCTGCGCGTCCGTGCAGGCGGGGGGCCGGTTCGTGCGGCAGGTGGCGGAGGAGTTGGCCGCGCGCACGATGCCTCCGTGCTGGAGCGCGTGATACCGCTGGTCGAACGGGAGACTGCTCGCCTCCGGCGCGGGCGCCGCGGCAGGGGAGGTGGCCGGCGAGGCGGCCGGGGAGCCCCAGGGCGCCCACATCGCGACAAGTGCGAGGACGCCCACCGTGGCAGGGCGGAGCAACTGGCCCAGGGAATGGCGCATGACCGTCGGAGCCTTTCGGAACGGATGGCGGTGACCGGATGGATGAAGACGACGTCCGCGGCCGGCAGCGCCGCCGGTGCCGGAGCCGTGCCTGAGGACGGCGACGACGAGCAGGACCACCGGGATGAGCAGGCAGCACGACGAGTGCGATGCGTCCGCCTCCGGGGGCGCGTCGGCGCAATTCTAGCCATCAGTCGGACAAATTTGCCGAAACTCAATCAACACCGGCAAGTGTGTTGGAATCGTGAAGTAGGTTCTGTGCGGGGCGATGCACAGGCACTCCCCGCCCGCCCACTCGTCGGGCAGGACAGGGCCACACGGGTGAGAACGCGGCGCCGAAGACCCGCCGCGCCACTCCGGCGGGCCGGGAATCCCGGCGTCCGCGCCCACCATCGCGCCGACGCCGGTGGCGCTGCCTGCCGTTTGATCCCATATGACGACTCGCCAATCCGTGGTCGCCCGGTTTCCGTGCCGACCGGGGACCGTTGGGCGCGACGACACAAAACCCCTTCCGGCGAAGCGCGTTGCCGAAGAAAGGAACACGATGAAGTCCCTGAAGGCTGCTGCCGTCATTGCCGGGTCCCTGATCGCCGCCGGCATGGCCGCGCCCGCGTACGCGCAGGAGATCGACCTGGCGTCCACCGGCCTCGACACCGGCCTGAACACGCGCACCGCGGTCCCCTTCGAGCTCATGTCGCCGCAGGGCGGGTCGAGCGGCGACGAGACCCGGACCTCGGTGTTCGGCACCGCGGAGGAGGCGGCGGACGTGGTGAACCAGACCAAGCCGGTGCACGGCGATCTGGGGCTGCACGCCTGAGGCACCCCGTACGAAGTCGGCCCCCGGTCCGTACCGGGGGCCGACTTCGTACGGGGTGCCCAGCGTGGGCGATTGCCTGGGGGTGGACGGCTTGACCACGGCCGCACTCAGGCCGTGGGTTGCGGTGCACTGGCCCGAGGTCCGGGCTGAACTCGATGCGGGCATCTGCCGGCCGGCGCCGGTCCGTCAGGTGATCATCGGCAAGCCTGGCGGTGGTGAGCGGATGCGGGGGGTGCCGCGGGTGCTGGACCGCTTGATCCAGCAGGCCGTTGCGCAAGTGCTCGTGCCCCTCTTCGACCCGGGCTTCTCCGGGGCGTCCTTCGGGTTCCGTCCCGGCCGGTCCGCCCGTCAGGCGGTCCGGGTCGCGCGGCGGGCCATCGAGGACGGCAACCGGTGGGTCGTGGACCTTGATCCGGACCGGTTCTTCGACCGGGTTCAGCACAATGTCCTGAGGGCACGGGTGGCGCGCAAGGTCAGTGACCGCAGGGTTCTGAAGCTGATCCGGAGGTATCCGGAAGCCGGGATCATGGTGGACGGCGTGAAGATGCCGAGCGCGGAGGGGACCCCGCGGGGGCCGCCTCTGTCGCCCGTCCTGTCGAACATCGTGCTCGACGATCTGGACCGGGAACTGTTCAGGCGCGGTCATCGGTTCGCACGCTATGCCGACGATCTGCGGATCTTCGTGCGGAGCAGGCGGGCCGCTCAGAGAGTGCTCGGCTCGGTCACGGTCGTGGTCGGGCAGCGGTTGAAACTGAAGGTCAACCGGGACAGGTCGACGGTGGTCCCAGCTTCTCGTGCGGAGCAGGCGGGCCGCTCAGAGAGTGCTCGGCTCGGTCACGGTCGTGGTCGGGCAGCGGTTGAAACTGAAGGTCAACCGGGACAGGTCGACGGTGGTCCCAGCTTCTCGTGTGACGATGCTGGGGTTCGGCTTCTACTTCGTCCGGGGCGGGGAGGTCGGGATCCGGGTCGGCCCGAAGGCGCTCGCGCGCTGGAAGGTACGGATCAAGGAACGGACGTCTCGCCGGTGGAGTATCGCGGTGGAGGAACGCATCGCGAGGATCAACCGCTTCGCCACTGGCTGGATGGGCTGCTTCCAGCTCGCGGACACTCCCGGGGTGTTCCAGGGGCTGGACAAGTGGCTCCACCGCAGGATGCGGCAGATCCGCTGGAAGGAATGGAAACGGCACGCGACCAGACGTCGTGACCTGCGGGCGCTCGGGATCGGTGAGCGTTCCGCTCGGGAACGGGCGGTCGGCAGCAAGGGCTACTGGCGGACCGCGGGACCGGTGGTCCTCCAGCGGGCGCTGCCCAACTCTCACGGGGAGGATCCTGGTCTGCGCATGCTCAAGCCGACCTGGCAACGGGTGAGGTCAGCTTGACGAACCGCCGGATGCGTGGCCCGCATGTCCGGTGGTGTGAGAGGAGGGACGGGCGACCGTCCCTCCTACTCGATTGTGCACTCGTTCGCCGCGCGGCGGTGACCACGTGCCAGGTCCGGCGGTTAGAGCGGCGACAACCGTTCGAACAAGGAGTGGATCATGGTCGTCGCCGCTGGCTCGGCATCCGTGGGTGCCGAGGACACGACGCCGGGCCCGGCGCTGCCCGGGCCGGGGGGCAGAACACGGCGGGACGTGGCACGCGGTCTGCGGGCCGGCGTCCTCGCCGGAGCCCTGGCTCCGGTGCTTGCCGCCTTCCGGTCTCCGCGCCCCGGACCCGCGGCATTCGCGGCAACGGACGCGCCGGACCGTGCCGCCTTCGGGCAGACCCATCGCGGCCGTCGCATCCGAGGGGTGTGGGCGCCGGGGCGCACCGCGGCCGAGGACGGGCGGTGGCACGTCACGGTGGACGGTCACCCCCTGCACCTGATGCGCCGCGCCGACGGCGGCTGGCTGAGCACGGTCGACCACTACTGCTCCTACCGGACACCGCTCGAGGCCGCCCGCGCCGCCGTCGACGCGCTCGGTCCCGGCGAGCGGCTGCGTGCTGCGGCGTCGGCACCGGCGGGCGCGGGACACGCGCACGGGGAGGACCGGCATGACGTACGTGCGTAAAGACGCCGGCACGCTCACGGCGGCCGAGAGGCGACGGTTCGTCAAGGCGTTGCTGGAGGTCAAACGGCGGGGCGAGTACGACGAGTTCGTGCGGATGCACCTCGCGTACTACTCCTCCGACGGCGAACGCGGTCTGCGCACCGCCCATATGGCTCCCTCGTTCCTGCCCTGGCACCGCCGGTTCCTGCTCGACCTGGAGGACGCCCTGCGCCGGGTGGACCCGGCGGTGACCCTTCCGTACTGGGACTGGACCCGTGACCGTACGACCACGTCCGCACCGTGGACGGAGGACCTCCTCGGCGGCGACGGACGCCGCTCGGACCAGCAGGTGATGACGGGGCCGTTCGCGTACGGGCAGGGCAACTGGACCATTGAGGTGGGTGTGACCGAAGGGGCGTTCCTGACCCGGAACCTCGGCCGCCGGAGCGACCCGATCGCCCTGCCCACCGCGAGTGACCTGGAGCAGGCACTGACGGACCCTGTCTACGACGTGCGGCCCTGGGACTCGACGGCCACGCGGGGATTCCGCAACAGGCTGGAGGGCTGGAGCACCGGCCGGGGCAGTGGCTCCTGGCGCAACCACAACCGGGTGCACCGCTGGGTCGGCGGGGCCATGCTCGGTTCCGCCTCTGTCAACGACCCTGCCTTCTGGCTGCACCACGCCTTCGTCGACCTGCAGTGGTATCGCTGGCAGCGTCGACACGGGGGAGCCCGCTACCTCCCTGCCACGCCGCCGGGCCAGGGCGACGAGCAGCAGGGCCGGGTCGTGGCACGGCACGAGAAGCTGCCGCCGTGGGACGTGACGCCCGACGAACTGGAGGACGTCGGCCGGATCTACCGGTACGCCTGAAGGCGGTCACCGGTATACGGGAAGAGCCCCGGCGCTCGGGTGTGCCGGGGTTCTCGGGTCGCTGCGACGGACGTCAGCCGGCGTGGCCGCCGTTCAGGCAGGTGTTGCCGAACGCCGGGTTCAGCACGCCGATGACGTTGACGGTGCTGCCGCACACATTGACCGGCACGTGCACCGGAACCTGGACCACGTTGCCGGAGGCGCCCCCGGAGAGTGGGCCGCCACGGCGTCGGCGTCGGCGTCCGCCGCGGCCGTACCGGCCCTGCCGAGCACCACGGTCCCCGTGCCGAGAGCGACAGCGCCGACCTTCGCGATGCGGGACATCACGTTCTCCCCTGCTGATCCAGTGAGCGCGGCAGCATGACGCGTGGCCGCACGCCCCGCTCCACGCGAGGACCTCGCCGCGGTTGCGGTGCTCGTCCCGGGGTCACCCCTTGAAGGTGGCCGAACCGGACAGGCAGCCACCGGTTGAGCCATCCGGTGGACCCACCACAGGTCTCTGACCAGTGTCTTCGCAAGAAAATTACGCGGATGGGCGTTTTGACTGTCCAAAGTCGCAAACGTCACTTACGTTAACCACTGAAAGTGGCGGACCGGTAACGGTTCGTATTCACTCGGGAATCGGAGAAGTAATGCGTAAGCACCAGAAGGCCGCTGTCGTCATGGCCATGCTCGGTAGCGTCGGCTTCCTCGGCGCCGGCGTCAGCCACGCCGGTGACGGCCCGGAGTACGAGCTCAACAACAAGCAGGCCACGACCTGCGCCCAGGACAACTCCGTCCAGGGCCTCGTCAATATCGACGACATCAACGCGGGTGTCGGTGCCCTGGTGGGTCTCGGTGCCGCGGAGAACACCGAGACCAACTCGGTGGCCTGCGCCTCCAGCCTCACCCTCGACGGCTGATCACCGACAGGTGATCCAGGTGGGTCCCGGGGCTCAGGGTCGGTGTCCGAGCCCCGGGGTCGCTCGGCAGCGGGTGCGGTGGCACTCATTTCCGAAGACGCGGCGCGGCGTTTCATCTATCGACTGGCGTAAACGTCGTCTACATTAGCGACTGTAAGTGACTGATTCATCACGGATCGTGTCATTGTGAGAATGGAGCAGTAGTGCGCAAGTACCAGAAGGCCGCTGCCGTCATGGCCATGCTCGGAAGCGCCAGCTTCCTCGGCGCCGGCGTCGGCCACGCCAGCGATGGGGTGGAGGCCGAGCTCAACAACGAGCAGACCACCACTTGCGTCCAGGACAACTCGAAGCAGGGTCTCATCAACATCGACGACATCAACCTCGCGGTCGGCATCCTGGGCCTCGGCAACGCCGAGAACACCGAGACCAACTCGGTGGCCTGCGCCTCCAGCTCCGCCATCGGCGACGAGTGATCACTGCCAGGTGATCAGGGCAGGTCTCGGGGCTCGAACCAGGTGTTCGAGCCCCGGAGTCGTCCGGTCCGGGTGTCCGGAACGGCTCCGCCGCTCAGTAGCGGCAGGTCGACCGGCGAGGAAAAAGGCAGATGCTCAAGTCGAAGAAGACCGCAGCGGTGGCGGGAGTTCTCGGAGGGCTCACGCTGATCGGCGCCGGTGCTGTTCAGGGCTTCGGTGCCGATGCCCTGGGCAAGTGCGTCAAGGGCGAAGAAGGCACTGTTCGCTGCGTGCAGGTGAGTGAGCAGGAAATCATGACCGACCAGTACGGAAAGATCCACTTCGTCAACGAGTCGGAGCAGTCCTGCTCCGGTGAGAGCGCCGAGGTCTCCTGCGTCAACAGAGTTGTCCTCCCGGACGAGAAGTCCTGACGTCTCCCGTCGGCGGAGTACCGTCGTTCACGGCATCCCCCGCGTCGGCATCCCCCGCGTCGGCATCCCCCGCGTCGGACCACCTGTACAGCGGACAGTGGCCGGGACCCGGTACCGGGTCCCGGCCACTCGTCATATGTCCGTCACCGGCCTGCCGTCGTGCAGACGAGACCGGCACCCGGCGACTCCGCGGGGGCGCAGTACGGCAGGCCGTCGGTGGGGAGGCCGGTGCAGAAGCGGCCGACCAGGTCCGACGACTCCTGCCTGCGCTCGACCGTGACCAGATGGTCTGCCTCCTTGACCGTCGTGAACCACGCCGCCGGAATCGTCGCGGCGAGCTCCCGGCCCATCCGGGGGGTGCACGGGGTGTCGTATTCACCGGTGAACACGAGGGCCGGCACATCGGGGACGGGCAGGGGCTCGTAACAGCCGTGCGTCACCAGCCGTGTGTTGTGTTCGACCGCCTTCTCCAGCTCGTCCGGCGTCTGGCTCATGAACTGGTGACGCAGGAGACGTGCGACGGCCGCGTGCCTGCGGACCTGACCGGCGCCCGGGTTCGACATGAACAGCTCCACCAGACCGCCGGCCGCCGCTTCGATCTCACCTTGTTCCAGTGCCCGCGACAGACGCGGTACCGCGTCTGTGCAGACGGCGGGGAGACATATC
Source organism: Streptomyces sp. KMM 9044 (assembly GCF_024701375.2). NCBI lineage: Bacteria > Bacillati > Actinomycetota > Actinomycetes > Kitasatosporales > Streptomycetaceae > Streptomyces > Streptomyces sp. KMM 9044. The sequence continues at coordinate 4,902,529 of NZ_CP113910.1, forward strand.
GCGGCGCCGCAGAAGACGAGGCGACGGACGGAACCGGGATGCAGCCGCGCGAAGCGAAGGCCGACGACTTCACCGAAGCAGCCACCGAAGAGATTCACCGGCGGCACCCCGGTCTCCACCAGCATGTGCTGGACCGAGGCGGCGAGGAAATCGATCCCGTGGCGGGAGGGCGGGAAGTCCGCACTGCCGTATCCGGGAAGATCCACGGTGATCACTGTGCACAACGGTGCCAGCCATTTTTCGTGCGCCTGCCAGGAGTACCGGTCCTGGGGCGATCCGCCGGGCAACAGCAGCGGGGCCGTTCTCGGAGCACTTCGATGGACGATCCGGCACCCGTACGTGAAGCCCTCGAAAACCAGGTTCCGCTCCTCCACCTGCTCCGACGAAGGAGAAGAGGACCCGTGGCGCTGTGGTCAGTGAACCCTGGGCGGTGGTGAGGGCAGTGCGCATGGACAGCTCCGGGACAGGGAAATGATGGCGAACCAGTCCATGATTACCAGCGATGACGCCTTTACCCGTAATCACCCATCTGTGGGCGATCCAGGCAACAAGGCATATGCGACCCGCAAGGCGACAACCATCGGCGGATCCACCGCCGAGCCTGAGTGCCGGGGCTTCAGGGAGGGCGCCAGGAGCGGCGAGGGCCCCGGCGTGCGAGGCGCCGGGGCCCTGGACGTTACTGCTGATGACGCGTACGGGAGGTCAGTTCCCGTACGCGTTCTCGTGGTTCTCGCGGTGCCTGTGGCCCTGGCCGTCCTCGTTCACGCAGGTGTTGCCGAACGCCGGGTTCAGCGCACCGATGGCATTGACGGTGTTCCCGCACACGTTGACCGGCGCGTGGACCGGGGCCTGGACGAGGTTGCCCGACAGGACTCCCGGGGAGTGGGCGGCGACGCCCTGGGCGCCCGCGTCCGCCAGAGCCGTACCGGCCCCGCTCAGGGCCACAGCACCCGTGCCGAGTGCGACGCAGGCAACCTTCGCGATGCGCGACATCACGTTCTCCTTCTGATTCGATGAGCGCGGCCGCAGGGGGCGCGGCCGTGCTCCCCGTTCAACGTGAAGACGCACGACGGGTCACGGGGCCAGCCGCGGATCACCCTGGGCGAGGGTGATTTTTTTCTGGCCCCGGCCCTCGGCCATCGGCCCTTTCCGGGCAGGCGCCGGACCGGCGCGCCGTCGAGGAGGGCACGGATGCCCTCGATCGCCCGGCCGTAGTACGCGGCGTAGCCGGCGCGGGAGACATGGCCGAGGTGCGGGGTGGCCGGCAGACGCGGGGCGGTGCGCATCCGGTGGCCGGCGGGCAGCGGTTCGACGTCGAAGACGTCCCCGCCGGCACCGGCGATACGGCCTTCGCGCGGCGCGGCGAGCAGGGCGTCCTGGCCGACGATCGCCGCGCGGGAGGTGTTGACCAGGTAGGCGGTCGGCGCGCAGGTCGTTGCCCTCCTCGACGATGCCGCGCGCCAGGCCGAGGAGCAGGGCCCAGGTCGGTTCGACGGGCGGGGCGGAGGAACTGGCCGTACCGCACACGGTGACGCCGTGCGCCTCGGCGGCGGCGTAGTCGATGACCGAGTTGCGCATGCCGGAGGCGATGATCAGCCTCAGCCGCGGCAGCCGGGCGATCAGCGACCCGGGGAAGGACACCCGTTCCCGCAGTGTCACCACGGTGTCCGCGTCGGTGAAGTGACCGTCGCACGAGACCACTTCGACGTTCTTCGCGACCGGTCCCCAGCCGGCGGCCCCGGCGGCCCCGGCGGCCGCAGCCTGGCGGTCGTCCAGCACCGCACACCGCACCCGCATGCTCCTCCTCCTCCTCCTTCGCCTCCTCCTCCTCCTCCTTCGCCTCCTCCTCCTCCTCCTTCGCCGGTGGTCCGGGGTGATCAAGTTACTCCTCCTGCGGCCGGCGCCCGGTCCGGGAAGTCCTCCTCCAGGAGTGCTTTTCGGACGTTCCGCCGGGACGTGGTTCGCGAGCGGTGACCTGCCCCTATGCTTCTACATGCGTGTAGATGACGTGCGGGGTGGCCCGGATGTTTCCGGTTGCCCTGCGGGCGGCGGACAAGGGGGCGGGAGGGTGCGCGCCGGTCGGGCGGGAACGGCCCGCCGGTCGCACCCCCGGCGGTACGTCGCCCGGACCATCCAACCGTTTTCCCTGGGAGGGCTGTCGTGGCTTCGATCGACCTGGACAAAATGCTGGACAAGGCGTGGGCGGACAAGAGCCTGCCGGAGATTCTCGCCGCACCGGTCGCCGCGCTGAAGGGGGTCTCGGACCGGGACGGCGAACTCCTGCAGGAGGCGTTCGGAGTCAAGACGGTCGCCGATCTGGCCGAGCTGAAGTACGCGCGCTGGGCGCAGGCCCTGGCCGCACTCGACGCCACCGGGTAACCCTTCCGCCGGGCGGCGGGCTCCACTCCCTTCGGGGTCTGCCGCCCGGCGGAGTCGAGAACCGTACATACACATGATGGAGTGAACGCCACGACGGTGTTCAAGCGTCTGCTCGGCTCGCTCGGCGTGGGTGGGCCCACGGTGGACACGGTCCTCACCCCGGGCGCGGTGCTGCCCGGCGAGGCCCTGGCGGGCAGGTCCACCTGAGGGGCGGTGACGCCGACTGAGGGGCCACGCGTTTTCCGGACAGCTACCGTGAAGATGGCCAGGACAGTGGTGACCAGTCTTGGATGGGGGGTGCCCCTATCTGTTTCGTCAACCCCGGTGGGGTCGGCTTGTAGGGGTTGATCCTGGTTTTCGGGAACGTCCCGCGAAGCGGGATGTTCCCGGCGGATCGGGTGGCTGATAGGCAGCCCGGTGGCCGGCAAGGCCGCAGTGGCCGTGCCGGTGCGCGGGCGTGATGGGGCCTGGAGGGTAGGGGCGGTGGAGTCGTCAGGCTGCGAGGTCGACGTCGCTGGGGGTGCGTGGTTCGTAGAGGGCGCCGGTGCGGATCATCGCGTGGATGACGTTCACGCGTTGGCGGGCGAGGCGGAGGATCGCCTGGGTGTGGGTCTTGCCGCGTGCGCGCTGGCGGTCGTAGTAGGTCCGGGAGGACGGGTCGGCTTTGCAGCCGATCGCGACTCTGCTGCTCAATTCGAGGGATGGTCACGCACCGCATCTGAGAGGGGCCGGACCGCCTCCTCGCGAGGCCCGTTCCACGCGCCCCGTCGACGGGCCGGCGTCACTCTCCGCAATTGAGCAACAGAGTCGATCGCGGCGAACGCGGCCTGGAACAGGGCTCGTTTGAGGAGCCGGTTGCCGCGGTGGGGTGCGTGTTCGCCACGGATCGAGGTGCCCGAGGACTTCGTGGCCGGGGCGAGTCCGGCGTAGGAGGCGAGGTGTCCGGCGGTGGGGGAGCCGGTGCCGTCACCGATCGCGACGATCACGGCGGCCGTGGTCCTGACGCCCAGGCCGGGCAGGGACGTCAGGAGGTGGAAAAGAGGGAGGGCCTCCAGCAGGGCGGCGATCTCCTGCTCGGTGGCCCGGCGCTGGGTGTGGGCGGCGGCGAGCTGGGCGGCCAGGCCGGGCACGATCAGCGCGGATGCCTCGGTGCCGGGAACGACGAGGGTCTGCTCGGCGAGCGCGTCGAAGATCTCGGTGGTGAGGTGGTGTGCCTTGCGCGAGCCGTGCGCCCTGAGCAGGGCCTCGCAGCGGGCCCGGCCCAGTTTCCTCAGTCTCGCCGGGGAGCCGTGCCGTTGGAGGAGGGCCTGGATGTAGGGGTAGGCCAGGCGGGGGCCGAGCACGCGTTCGAGGGAGGGGTGGATCTGGGAGAGCAGACCGCGCAGCCGGTTGGTGGTGCGGTTGACCTCGCCGGCCAGGTCGTTGTCGTAGCCGGTGAGCATGGTCAGCTCGGCCAGTACCTCGTCGTCACGGTCCACCGCGCGCAGGGTGTGCGGCATGGTGCGGGCGGTCTCGGCGATCACGAACGCGTCGCGGGCGTCGGTCTTGGCCTCGCCCGGGTGCAGGTCGGCGGCCCGCCGCATCGACAGCCCGGGCAGGTAGGCCACCCGTGAAGCGGCCCGGCATTGCGCCGGACCAGGCGGTCGTCAGGCCCCTCATCAGCGGTCAAGCGGTGCCCCGAAGCCCGGCGGCAACACCCCCCAGGTCATCGACTTCGACAGGGGGCACACAGCCATACCGGACCCGGGGGCCAGGCGCCCCATTGCGGGGCCACGAAAAAGGTAACGGGGGCGGCCTCGGCGCCCTCGGGGGCGACGAGCAGGGTGGCACCGAAGCAGAGAGGGGCGAGCACCACCCAGAACGAGCAGTCGAAAACCAGTGATCCCCAGTGGACGACGGTGTCGTCGGAGCCGAGAGGGTAGAGCGACTGCCCCCACAAGAAACGATTCTGCACAGCGCTGTGCGGCACCTGCACCGGCTTCGGCCGTCCCGAGGAGCCGGAGGTGTGCAGCACGTACGCGAGGTCCGTCGGTCCCGGACCGGGCGGCGCCGCCCGGTCCGGAACCCGGTCCGCGGACAGTAGGTCGTCGAGGCGCAGTGCGTCGGGGAAGAGCGCCGCCCCCTCGTCGTCGGCGAGGACGGCGGCGGGCGCGAGCCGCGCCACGTTCTCGCGTACGGCCGTGGCAGCCTGGCGCACATCGAAGGGCGCTACGGCGGCTCCGGACGCGAGGACGCCGACCAGGGCCAGCACCTGCTCCACGGAACGGACGGAGCACAGCGCCACGGTGTCTCCCGGCCCGATGCCCGCGCCGCGCAGGACAAGTGCGGCGCGCGTGGCCGCTGCGGTCAGTTCCGCATAGGTGAACCGACGCAGTCCGTCGGTCAGGGCTACCGCATCGGGTCGACCTGCATTCGTCTCACAGATCGTGACTGTTTAGGACGGCTGCTGAGTTGCGGCGATGCCGTTCGGGGTGGCCGTTCCGGTCGGGTGGGTTGATCTTGTGTCCGTCAGCCCGCCGTCGCCGCCTTCCTACGAGGAGTTGGCCACGCTGGTCACGGAGTTGAAGCTCCTGGTGTCCGCGCAGGCGGAGCGGATCGTAAGCATTCAGTAGGAGTGGGCGCGGGCGGTGGCGCTGTGTGGTGCTGCCTGGTCAGGCGGTCTGCTCGATCGGGGGCATCCAGAGGTTGCCGGTGAAGGCGCGGTGGATGGCTTCGAAGGCGCTGATGCCGTGCTTGCGGGCGGAGTCCAGGTAGGAGCGCACGGTGAGCCAGGCCGTCGCGCCGTGTTCGGACTGGTGGCAGCCGGAGATCTTCAACTGGGTCTTCACCGGGCGCAGGGCGCGTTCGCCGCAGTTGTTGGTGAAGGGCACGTGGCGTGGGCCGTCGGCGTACCGGAGCACGTTGTGGGCTTGATCGCGCAGTCGTTCCAGGAGGTTGCGGGCGGTGGACTGTTTTCGCCCCTCGGTCCGCGGATGCTTGGACAGGCCGACCTTGATGCCCTGGTGGAAGGCTTCAAGGTGCGGGAGCAGGGCGTCCGGGGCGATCTCGGTGATCTCTCCGTTGCGGACGCGGACGGCCTGCTTGTTCAACCCGGCCAGGGCCCAGCGGATCTGCTGGTGCCACTTCTGGTCGGGGAAGTCCTCCTCGGCCGTGGTGAGTTCGCGGATCAGGTGGGCCCCGCACAGTTGGTGGGTGCAGGCAGCGTATCCGGCATACGGCGACAGCGAGTCGTGCACCAGCACACCGCGGTAGTGCGGCAGCACCCCGCCCGTATCGGCGTCGGCCCGCGAGCGCGGGGCGAGGTGGAGCAGGGTGGGGAACTCGGTGCAGGCCACGTGCAGCCACCGGCGGGTCGCACCGATCCGGGTGGTGGTCTCATCCGCGTGCAGGATGTGGCCCATGACCAGCAGAGCGCGGATCAGGTTCACGGAGTCGGCGACCGGGCTCTCGGCTTCGGGCAGCAGGGAGGCGACCCAGCCGGTGGACACCGCAGCCCCGGTCACGTCCGCGATCAGCTGCGCGGTCCGCTCGACGGGGATGTGCTGGAAGACCACCAGGTAGACGGCCAACGCCCGCAGGTTCGGGCCGTGGGACGACGGCGAGCCGGCCACCGTCCCGGCCACCGTCCCGGGCATCGGCTCGGCCGTGACCGTCCCGCACGCACAGTGGCAGCGATGCGCCCGGTGCTCGGTCACCACCACCGTGACCAGCGGAATGTCCCGCACCTGGCGCCGCTCGAAGCCGACACTGTCGCGCTCGCCCAGCTCACTCCCGCAGCCACTGCAGGCAGCCGGAAGGTGATCCTCGGTGCGATCCGGATCGGCGACCATACTCAGCCCGCCACCCGGGGCACCGGACTGACGGCCCCGCTTGCGCCCGCCGGACGCGGCGGCCTTCTTCACCGGACGGCCGAAGGTATCGGTCGAGGGCGGCATCGAGGAGTTGCCCGAGTCTCGGCCCAGGCGCCGCTCCAGCTCCGCGACCCAAGCAGTCAACCGCTCGTTGGCCTCGACCAGGCGCTCATTCGCAGCAGCCAGCTCCTCGTTCTGCCGCTGGAGCAGCCCGATCAACGCGAGGAGATCCTCACGCGACGCAGACCCCAACCCCGACGACATGACCACGGATCCTGCCCCACCCAACCCCGACCTGCCACATCGTCAGGACCGGGACGGACGACCGACCTGCTGAATGCTTACCGTTATCAAGCGCTGGCCAGAGTGGCCAGAGCCAGCAGAGAGCCCCGAACACTTGTGGGCAGTGCGAGCGCTCGGGGCTCTCGTCTAGGGGTGGCGCCTACTTGTCGGCGTCGTCGGGCTCGGCGTACGGCGGGATGCGCTGGCCCCTGCTCTCAGCGATGACCAGGAGTTCGGACAGGCTCTCGATGAGCCGCCGTGCGGCCCAACGGAGTTCAGGCACCGTGAGCTTCGCGCCGTCCTCGACCATCGGCTTGGTCAGTTTCAGGGCAATGGCGGCTGTCTCGATCTGCTGCTCTTCCACCCTGTCGGCGAGACGGGGCAGGTACGTCTCCGTACCGTCGGTCGACAGGAGAGCCGTCTTGCCGTCGTCATCGCTCCACGGCAGGAGACGGAGAAGCCTGCTGTCGGGCTCGGGCTGGGTCATGCCGCTACTCCGTGGAAGTCGATGCCGAGGGTTGCGAGGGTGAGCGCGGTTCGCCTGTCCCGCTGTCGTCGTCGCTCCTGCTCTCGCTCGTGGGCGATGAGGTAGGGCCGTACGAGCGGCAACCCGTCGACCTCGATGAATGCGGCGGGACGTCCCACACCCACCGCGTCGCGCGTGATGATCAGCCGCCGGGTAGGTGCCGTGTCATACGTCGAGACCATCGACGTCTGCTCGGCGGGACGGCGTCGCCTGCCGCTGGACGGCAAGAGCCACGAGAGGATCAGGGCCAGTAGAGTTCGCACGTCTGCACTCCTTGCTAGTGCGGGCCATGCCCCCGGACCGTTCGCGCGGTCGCGGGGGTCTTGCGTTGTGCTCGCAGTCACACTGGCGACCTCAGTTTATACCTGTCTATTCCTACCTATGGACCCGCCTGCACATGCCTGCCCGAGTACGCGTACGTAGCGTCCGAGTATGGGAGAGGTGCAGTGGGACCCGAAACGGCCGAGGTGGCAGCAGATTGCCGACGTCATCAGGCAGCGCATCCAGAACGGCACTTACCCGCCTGACACGCTGATCAGCGAATCGCGGATCCAGAGTGAATGGGGCGTAGCCAAGATGACCGCACGGAAAGTGGTGGCTGCTCTCCGCGCGGAAGGACTGCTCGTGACCACGCCAGGCATGGGCTCATTCGTGACGGGCGACGAGTAGAGGGCTGGTGTGGAACGTTCCACACCAGCCCTCGGCTGTGCTCGCCGGCCTGTGCTTAACCGCTGGTCAGTAGCGGTCGCCCATCCGCTTGACGGCGTTCACCGCTCGGGTTGCTGCCATGTCGGCCGCGTACCGCCGGAGCATCGTCGGGTCCTTCCATCCCGCGATGGTCATCACGTCGCCCTCGGAGACGCCAGCGGACAGTAGGTCGTCCACGGTCGTGTGACGGAACTGGTGGGGGTGAACGATGCTCTTGGAGTCGGGGTTGTCAGGGTTGCCGTACCCAGCGTCAGCAGCCCGACGGTTCAGCATCCGATACAGACCCGAGTACGTGAGCCGGTCTCGGTCTCGTGTCCCGAGCCAGAGCCATTCGGTGTAGTCGGGTGAGTTCGGGTTGGCTCGGCGGTGACTCTCTCGCGCCCGCAGGTACCGCGTGATCGCCACGACTGTCCGGGGCCGAAGCGGGATGATGCGGCCCTCACCACTGGCCCTCGCCTCCTTCAGTGGGGTCACTGGGCCGATGAGCCCTTGGTCCAGGTGCAAGTGGTCGAGTCGCAGGGACAGGAGTTCCTCAGCCCGCAGGCCCTCCGTTAGTACCCGGACGATGGCGTGGTCCCTGACCTTCTCGAATGCGAGGACCCGAGGATTGCCCCCGCCTGTGACCTGGAGCAGATCACGGATGAACTCGACGGAGAGCGTCTGTGGGCGTACGTCCTCCGGGTGCGCGTAGCTCTGGAGCCGTGCGTCGTTGTAGGGGTTCTCGTGGTCGTACTCGGCTTCCAGCCACTTAATAAAGAAGGGGCGCAAGTTCCGCTGGAGGGTGTGAGTGCCGCCCTGTCGGTCGCCCTTCCCGCCGTCGTAGTGCGCGCGGAAGAAGAGGTTCAGGGCTGGGGCGTCGCATTCCAGGAAGCTAGTGGGCTGTGCCACACCCGCCCTCTGCGCTGCGCTGATGTCCGCCTGTGCTGCGCTGACCTGCGGAGATGTGCTCAGCCAGCGGTCGAGGGTGCGCGCTGCCTTGGTGTACGCGGTGACTGTCTTCTCGGCGTAGGGCCTACCGCGCTTGTTGTTGCTGGCTCGCAGGTGCGTTGCGTAGTCGCTCAATACGTGTGCGCGCGTGCTAGCAGCGTCCTCACGCTCGTGTGTGCTCCGTACGGACGTGAGACGACGTGCGCTCTTGCTCGTGCTCTGCTGTGTGCGCAGAGGGCTCCGTGTCATGCCTGTGGCTCTCTCGTGAGAGCTGGGCAAAGTCGAGTCGGCGGCTCACCTTGCCCAACTATCGGACGGGTGAGTCACAGCGCTCCGGCTGGGGCGCTTGAGCCACGTTTCCGCAGCTCAGACAGCGTGTGCGCCCCCGGCAGGACTCGAACCTGCGGCCAAGCGCTTAGAAGGCGCCTGCTCTATCCACTGAGCTACGGGGGCCGGGTGTGGTGGCCTCTGTCGTGGTGCCCGGGTGGCCCCGGTCCCTGACGTGCCGGGGACAAGGATAGGGCTCCCACGTCCTTGCCCCTGGCGCCTCTCCTCCGTGGCTCGATGTGGAGGTTCGGTGAAGCGGTCCCGATAATCGCAGACAGGTACGAATCGTGCACCGCTTTTGGCTTCTCGTGCATCGGGTGTTGTGCACTCGTTATGCCTCGACTGCGCGCGCGCCCCCACGCGTCCCTTCCGTCCACTTGTGTTCGATCGGCGCGCAGGCATGGTCATATGCTTCAGAATTCCCATGAAGTTGGGCATTCTTCACATGTGGTGACCTTGGACGTACGGCCTCAGCTGCTCGACGCACTTTCCGCCCTGCGCGACCGTGTCGCCGCCGCGCGCTTCCCACTGCCTGTGGCGGGGGCCTCACGCGCGCGTGCCAACCGCGACGAACTGCTCGCGCAGCTCGACGACTACCTGGTGCCCCGCCTGAGAGAGCCCCAGTCGCCGCTGCTCGCCGTGGTGGGGGGGTCCACCGGGGCCGGCAAGTCCACCCTGGTGAACTCACTCGTGGGGCGGCGTGTCAGTGAGGCGGGCGTGCTGCGGCCGACGACGCGGACACCGGTACTCGTCTGCCACCCCGAGGACCACCACTGGTTCAGCGGCATGCGCGTGCTGCCCGACCTCACGCGTGTGTGGGGGCCCCGACGGGAGACCGACGACCTGCTGCTTCCGGGCGAGAACCCCGCGCGCGTCCTGCGCATCGAGACCGCCGAGACCGTCCCGCCCGGCCTCGCTCTGCTCGATGCCCCCGACATCGACTCCCTCGTCGCCGACAACCGCGTCCTCGCCGCCGAACTCATCTGCGCCGCGGACATCTGGGTCATGGTCACCACTGCCGCCCGCTACGCCGACGCCGTGCCCTGGCACATGCTGCGTGCCGCCAAGGAGTACGACGTCAGTCTGGTGACCGTCCTGGACCGGGTGCCCCACCAGGTCGTGTCCGAGGTGTCCCGGCAGTACGGCGCCCTCCTCACCAAGGCCGGACTCGGCCACGTACCGCGCTTCACCGTGCCCGAACTTCCCGAGTCGGCCTGGGGCGGCGGGCTTCTGCCGGCTTCCGCCGTGGCGTCGTTGCGGACCTGGCTCGTCCACCAGACGCAGGACCCCGCCGCCCGCGCGCACGTCATGGCGCGCACCGCCCACGGCATCCTCGACTCCCTCAACTCCCGCATGCCGGAACTCGCCGGTGCCGCCGCAGCGCAGCACGCCGCCGCACTGCGGCTCACCTCCGCAGTCGAGGGGGCGTACAACAGGGAGCACGCGCGCCTGCGCGGCCGGCTGCAGGCCGGAACCGTGCTCGCCGGTGACGCGCTCAAGCGGTGGCGCGCCTTCCCGCTCGACTGCACGCCCCGGGAGCTCCTCGACACCCTCGTGGAGGGCCTGGGCACCCTGCTGCTGTGCGCCGTCGCCGCCGCCGACGAGCGGGTCGACGCCGCCTGGAGACGCGAACCGGCCGCGAGGGCACCGGAGTTCACCGAACGCGAAGGGGCGGCGGAGGGCGCCGAGCACCGGATCGGGCTGGCCGTACGGCGATGGCGGCGCGAACTGGAGGAGTACGCCGAGGAAGAGGTCCGCGAGCTCGACCGCGGTGCCGCCGCCGATCCCGAGACGGTCGCCGCCCTGGTCGCCACGGCGCTGCTGAGCGGGCGCCGGGCGCGGACCGCGGGGGAGAAGCTCGCCCAACGGGCCGGCGCGCGCGGGGCGGTGCGGCTGCGTGACCGGGGCGGGCGGCTGCTCATCGAGCACGTGGACCGGATCATGCACACCGAACGTGAACGCCGGCTCGCACCGCTCGACGCGCTCGAGGTCCATCCGGAGCCCCAGGCCGAACTCATCGCCGCGTTGTCCGTACTGCAGAAGGAGAGGTGACCGGTGACCTCCGTCACTGACCAGGACCACACCGAGCACCCTGAGCGTCCCCAGTCCTCCTCCGAGAGGCCGGAGAGGCCGGAGAGGTGTGAGCGGCCCGAGAGGTCCGAGAGACCAGAGGGGTCCAAGAGGCCAGAGGGGCCAGAGGGGCCAGAGGGGCCAGAGGGGCCAGACCACCCCGAGGAGGGACGCGCGGAGGACGGGCGGGAGGAGAAGCAGCGCAGGCACGGGCAGCACCCGCACGGGGAGGACAAGTACGGGGACGACGTCTACGAGGACGACACGTACGAGGAGGACGAGGCGGACGAGGAGGACGACGGGGAGCCCGGGGCGGGACCGGCCGCGCAGGCCTCGTGGGCCGACGGGCTGATCGCGCGCCGGGTGAGTGAGACAGCCGGGTCCGGGACGAGGACCCGGATCCGGACCGGGGCAGGTACCGGGGCGGAGGGCAGAGCAGGTACCGGGGCGGAGGGCGGGGCCGGTTTCGGGTTCGGAGCCGAACCGTGCGCCCCCCCGGGGGCCCGCGCGCCCGCGCCACAGAGGGTGACCCCTCTGGTGTACGAGGCGCCCCTGGCGTCCCGGCTGGAGGCGTTGCGTGAGCTGGTGGGGTTGTCCCGGGCCCGGCTCGACAGCCGGACGCTGGCCGGGGCGGGCCGGGTCCTCGACGAGGCCGCCGCGCGGCGCGGGCTCTCCGGGCAGCACACCGTCGTCGCCATCGCGGGCGCGACCGGCAGCGGCAAGTCGCAGCTGTTCAACACGCTCGCCGGAGTCGTCATTTCGGAGACCGGTGTACGACGGCCGACCACCGCCGCGCCCATCGCGTGCAGTTGGAGTGACGGTGCTGCGGGCCTCATCGAACGGCTCGGCATCCCGCCCAGGTTGCGCCGGCGCCCGCTGCAGGCGACGGCGGACGCGGACGAGCGGCTGCGCGGACTCATCCTCGTCGACCTGCCGGACCACGACTCGGCGGCCGTGCAGCACCGCGAACAGGTCGACCGGGTGCTGGCCGTGGTTGACGCCGTCATCTGGGTCGTCGACCCGGAGAAGTACGCCGACGCGATGCTGCATGAGCGTTATCTGCGGCCCATGGCGGCCCACGCGGAGGTCATGTTCGTCGTCCTCAACCAGGTCGACCGGCTGCCCGGGGAGGCCGCCGAACAGGTCCTGGACGATCTGCGCCGCCTGCTCGACGAGGACGGCATCGCCCTGGGCGAGTACGGCGAACCCGGTACGACGGTCCTCGCGCTGTCCGCGCTCACCGGCGACGGGGTCGGCGAACTCCGCGAAGCGCTCGGCCGGTTCGTGGCCGAGCGGGGGGCGGCCGGCCGCCGTATCGCCGCGGACGTGGACATCGCCGCGGCCCGGCTGTGGCCCGTCTACGCCAACCGCCGCTGGGCCGGGCTCAGTGAGGAGGCACGGGAGGAGTTCACGGACCGGCTCGCGGACGCCGTGGGCGCCACCGCGGCGGGTGAGGCGGCGGAACGCGCATGGCTGCGCAACGCCAACCGCGCGTGCGGCACCCCGTGGCTGCGGCTGTGGCGCTGGTACGAGGACCGGGGCGGGCTGCCCACCGGAAAGCTTCCGCAGCGGACGCAGCCCGACGAGGAGACCGCCGCCAGGCAGCGGGTGGAGCAGGCGGTGCGCACGGTGTCCGACCGGGCCTCGGACGGGCTGCCGGAGCCGTGGGCCCTGGCGGTGCGCGAGGCGGCCGTACGGGGCTCCCAGGGGCTGCCGGAGGCACTGGACGCCCTCGCCGCGCGCGCCGCGCTGCCGCCGGGGCGGCCACCGCGGCCCGGATGGTGGCCGGCGGCCGTGCTCGCCCAGGCGTCCATGACGATCATCCAGTTCATCGGCGGGCTGTGGCTGGTGGGCCAGATCATCGGGTTCATGTCGCCGAACCTGGGGGTTCCGGTGCTGCTGATGGCGATCGGCATCGTCGGCGGTCCGATCGTCGAGTGGAGCTGCCGGATGGCGGCCCGCGGGCCGGCCCGGCGGCACGGGCTGGAGGCGGAGAGACGGCTGCGGGAGGCCGCCGCGGGGTGCGGCCGCGCCAGGGTCCTGGACCCGGTGGCCTCGGAGCTGCTGCGGTACCGGGAGGTACGGGAGGAGTACGGACGGGTGGCGGGGGCGGGCATCGGGGTGAGCTGAGGCGTACGGGCGGCCACTTCCGCAGGGCATGAAGAACCTGCTGGGCCACTCGTACGGGTGGCGGAGTTGTCCACAGTCCGGCGGTGGTCCACAGGCTTCGGCGGGCCCGGCCCGACGGCGGCAGTCTGAGGCCCAGCCGTACGGGGCGGGCCCGTACGCGTATCCGTCCGGCGGCCGGTGGCGGTGTCCGGGTGGGGGAGGCAGGCACGATGAACGAGACGATGATCTGCGCGGTGGGCAACGTGGCGACGCAGCCGGTGTTCCGGGAGACGGCGTCCGGACCGGTGGCGAGGTTCCGGCTGGCGGTCACGTCGCGGTACTGGAACCGGGACAAGGCCATGTGGGCGGACGGACACACCAACTTCTTCACGGTGTGGGCCAACCGCCGGCTCGCCACCAACACCACTGCCTCGCTGTCGGTGGGCGAACCCGTGATCGTGCAGGGGCGGCTGAAGGTGCGCACGGAGACACGCGAGGGTCAGCAGGGCCGTACCTCGGCGGACATCGACGCGGTCGCGATCGGCCACGACCTGGCCCGGGGCACGGCGGCCTTCCGCCGCGCGGGCCGCTCGGACCGGCAACAGGCCTCCCCGGACCGGCCGGAGCCCACGTGGGAGACCAGGCCACCGGACGAGCCGGGTGAGGCAGCCGAAGCAGCCGAGGAGGTTGAGGAGGTTGAGGCAGCCGAACGGGCGGAAGCAGCAGGTGTGTCCGACGCGTCCGGGCCGGTCGTCGCCCAGCAGGCTCCGGAACCAGCCATGGTGACGTGATGTCACCGATCGGCCCTCGACATCGGAGCTGGCCGAAGTGCGGCCTATTGGCCCATCCATGCTGAATGATCCCGAGTTGGTTTGTTGACAGATCCTGTTCGTACACGCCTCGGCGATAACGATTCCACGTCGGATCAGGCCTCCGACCTGATCACCGGCAGGCGCGGTTCGTGGCGTACTTAGGATGCCGGGCATGGCTCCCGGGGTTCTCGGGGCCGGTGATTCTGCTGGTGGGACCCGTTCCCCTCACGTCAACGGGTTCCGCTCGGAAGGGAAATCGGTGTTTGCTGCGTCCTCTGGGTTCTCGGCGTTGTCCGCACGCGGGTTCGGGCCGGTGAGACGTCTCACCGCCGGGACGCTGGTGGCCGGATTCGCCGCCGCCGGTGTACTGGCCGGCGCCGGGACGGCGGCCGCCGGCGACGGGACGACGCGGGGTGAGGGCGGGGCTGCCGCGACCGTGGACGGCCTGAAGACGTACGGCGAGGCCGTGATCCGCAGCGCCGCCGGGAACCAGCAGGTGTCGGCGGGGCTGTTCGAGATGTCCGTCGAGGGCGGCGGCATGCTGCAGACGTACTGCGTCGACATCCACACTCCCACGCAGACGGACGCCGAGTACGACGAGACCGCCTGGAGCGGCACCTCGCTGGGCGCCAACGAGGACGCCGGCAGGATCCACTGGATCCTGCGGAACTCCTACCCCCAGGTGAACGACCTCGCGGCGCTCGCCGACCGGGCGGGCGTCCGGGGCGAGCTGACCGAACAGGACGCGGCGGCCGGTACGCAGGTGGCGATCTGGCGCTACTCCGACGACGTGGACGTGGACGCCGTCGACCCGCAGGCGGAGCAGCTCGCGGACTACCTGGAGAAGAACGCGCGGAACCAGCCGGAGCCGAAGGCGTCACTGACCCTGGACCCGCCGGCCGTCTCCGGACGCCCCGGAGGGCTGCTCGGCCCGGTGACGGTACGTACGGACGCGGGCAGCGTGACGGTGTCGCCGCCGGCGGACGCCACCACGAGCGGGATCCGGATCCTGGACGCGGACGGCCTGCCGGTCACCACCGCGGTGGACGGCACCAGGGTGTTCTTCGAGATACCCGAGGACGCGCAGGCGGATACGGTCCAGCTGACCGCGCAGGCCTCGACCACGGTGCCGGTCGGCCGGGCGTTCGCCTCCGGGAGCCGCAGCCAGACGCAGATCCTGGCCGGCTCCAGCACCTCGACGGTCTCCGCGACGGCGAGCGCGACCTGGGCGGAGCAGGGCGCGATACCGGCGATGTCCGCCCGGAAGAACTGCGCCGAGGGCGGCGTCGATGTCATCACCGCCAACCAGGACGACGAGCCCTTCACCTTCGAACTCGCCGGGCGCGAGTACACCGTGGAGCCGGGCGGGACCCGCACGGTGACGGTCCCGGTGGCCGAGGACCGGACGTACGACTTCGCGGTCCAGGGCGCGGACGGCTTCGAGAAGCGGTTCACCGGCATGCTCGACTGCCGGACCAAGGCCGCCGGGACCGGCGGCGACGTCCACACCCTCAACGGCCCCACCCCCACCCCCGTGGTGGTCGGCCCCGGCGACGTCAACCTCGCCGAAACCGGCACCACCGGCGCGGCCCCCTGGATCGTCGGCACCGCCATCACCCTGGTCGTCCTCGGCGGAACAGCGTTGGTCGTCGCCCGCCAGCGCGATACGGGACGTGGCAACTGACGCGCCCGTCGGGCGGCCATCCCTGGATGGCAGGATCCGGACGAGCGGAGGGGAAGACCACGTAAAGGATCGCCGCTGTCGCCCCCGGCAGGGCCGGCGCACCGCCGACCACGTCGCGTGGCCTGCTCGTTCGACCGCGGGCCGATGCCCGGTGCTCGGCACCGGCCCGCACCGGCCCGGCGAGGGCCAGGGGTGACGCGAGGAAGCAGACGACCGTCCAGACCGGGCAACCGTCCGGAGCGGGCAGCAGAACCAGCACGCGACAAACGTCCCGCCGAACGGGACCGCGAGCGCCGGCAGCGATGCGACGGCGACCGGGATGGCTTGCCGGTTCGGCGGGTGCGGTGGTTGACGACGTCGGTGCGGTTGTCGCACAGGCCTGAGGTTCGGGAATCCGGGCGGCTTCCAGTGGCGTTCGGTCAGCAGCCGCTTCTACGGACCCGCCCCGTCCGGGAGACCTCTCGCAGGTCAGAGCCAGAGATCGACGCCCTCGTGTTCGACGGGCTCGGCACGCTCGTCGACGAACCCGCCGGTCTCCGTACCGGTATTCGTGAACTCGCCCCTCGCTCGACGATTCCGGGGTCGAGCAGTTTTTGTCGCTGTGGCAGCAGCACGTCGACCGCGCACAACGCCGCGTTCTCGACGGCGCCCGGCCCTATCTCACCAGCGACGCCCTCGATCTGGAAGCCGCCCGGCTCGTCACCCGCGCCGCCGGTGTCGACGACCCGGCCGCCGCAGCGGCGCTGGCCCTGTCAGTTCGCAGGCTTCCGCCGTGGCCCGACACCGTGACAGGACTCGCCCGGTTTGCCGAACGGTTCCCACTGACCGGACTCCCCCACGCGAGCCGGACGACGCTGCTGGGACTCAACGCCCACGCCGGACTGCGCTGGCACCAGGCCCTGTCCGCCGAGGACGCCCGGACCTACAAGCCGGACCCGGCGGTCTACCAGCTGGCCGTCACCGTCTCCGGACGACCGCCGGAGCGGCTCCTGATGGTCGCCGCCCATGCCTGGGACCTGCGCGGAGCACAGAGCCTCGGTCCGCGCACCGCCTACGTCGCCCGCCCGGTCAGTCACCCGCCCACCTCCTCGGACCGGTTCGACCTGTACGCCGACGATCTTTCCGGCCTGGCCGACCGACTCGACCATGCCTAGGGGGTGCCCGGCGTGTCATCGGCGAAGGCGGAGGCGGACTGTCGCCGCCGAGGCGGTCCGGCCGGGTGCGCGGGTGGCGTCCGCCCCCACCGGCGGGACCCAAAGGGGACGCCGGGCCGGCCCCGGGCCCAGGTCGCAGTGCCCGGCCGCCCTGCCGGAGCGCGGGATTCGGCGGTGACGACCGACCGTGACCGTCGGGCTGCCTCCGCGACCGACGAAGCCCCAGCTCAGAGGCTCCGGGCGGAACGCGTTTCCTCCAAGGGGTGGCGGTGCGGCAAGATGGGGTGTATCTGCCCACTGCCAGTTTCAAGCTGCCGGACGGTTTCTCTTGGCTGAGTTCATTTACACCATGCGCAAGGCGCGCAAAGCGCACGGCGACAAGGTGATCCTCGACGATGTCACCCTGAGCTTCTATCCGGGAGCGAAGATCGGTGTCGTCGGTCCGAACGGTGCCGGTAAGTCGACCGTTCTGAAGATCATGGCGGGGCTGGAGCAGCCGTCCAACGGCGATGCCTTCCTCACCCCCGGTTACACCGTGGGCATCCTGCTCCAGGAGCCTCCGCTGACCGAGGACAAGACCGTCCTGGAGAACGTCCAGGAGGGTGTTGCCGAGGTCAAGGGCAAGCTCGACCGGTTCAACGAGATCGCCGAGCAGATGGCGACCGAGTACACCGACGCGCTCATGGACGAGATGGGCAAGCTGCAGGAACAGCTCGACCACGCCAACGCCTGGGACCTCGACGCCCAGCTCGAGCAGGCCATGGACGCCCTGGGCTGCCCGCCCGGCGACTGGCCCGTCGCCAACCTCTCCGGTGGTGAGAAGCGCCGCGTCGCGCTCTGCAAGCTGCTGCTCGAGGCGCCCGACCTGCTGCTCCTCGACGAGCCCACCAACCACCTCGACGCCGAGTCGGTGAACTGGCTCGAGCAGCACCTCGCCAAGTACGAGGGCACCGTCGTCGCCGTCACCCACGACCGGTACTTCCTGGACAACGTCGCCGGGTGGATCTGCGAGGTCGACCGCGGCCGCCTGCACGGCTACGAGGGCAACTACTCCAAGTACCTCGAGACCAAGGCCGCCCGCCTCAAGGTCGAGGGCGCCAAGGACGTGAAGCGGCAGAAGCGCCTCAAGGACGAGCTCGAGTGGGTCCGCTCCAACGCCAAGGGACGCCAGGCCAAGTCCAAGGCCCGCCTCGCCCGGTACGAGGAGATGGCCGCCGAGGCCGACAAGATGCGGAAGCTGGACTTCGAGGAGATCCAGATCCCGCCGGGTCCGCGACTGGGCAGCATCGTCGTCGAGGTGAGCAACCTCAGCAAGGGCTTCGGCGAGAAGGTCCTCATCGACGACCTCTCCTTCACGCTGCCGCGCAACGGGATCGTCGGGGTCATCGGGCCCAACGGTGCGGGCAAGACCACGCTGTTCAAGATGATCCAGGGGTTCGAGGAGCCCGACTCCGGGTCGATCAAGGTCGGCGACACCGTCAAGATTTCCTACGTCGACCAGAGCCGCGCCAACATCGACCCCAAGAAGACGCTCTGGGCCGTCGTGTCCGACGAGCTCGACTACATCAACGTCGGCCAGGTCGAGATGCCCTCCCGGGCGTACGTCTCCGCCTTCGGCTTCAAGGGCCCGGACCAGCAGAAGCCCGCCGGTGTCCTCTCCGGCGGTGAGCGCAACCGGCTGAACCTCGCGCTCACCCTCAAGCAGGGCGGCAACCTGCTGCTCCTCGACGAGCCCACCAACGACCTCGACGTCGAGACCCTCGGCAGCCTCGAGAACGCGCTGCTCGAGTTCCCCGGGTGCGCCGTGGTCGTCTCCCACGACCGGTGGTTCCTGGACCGGGTCGCCACCCACATCCTCGCCTACGAGGGCGAGTCCAAGTGGTTCTGGTTCGAGGGCAACTTCGAGTCGTACGAGAAGAACAAGATCGAGCGGCTCGGTCCGGACGCAGCGCGCCCGCACCGCGCCACCTACAAGAAGCTGACCCGGGGCTGATCCCTTGCGGCACATCTACCACTGCCCGCTGCGCTGGGCGGACATGGACGCGTACGGCCACGTCAACAACGTGGTCTTCCTCCGGTATCTGGAGGAGGCCCGTATCGACTTCCTGTTCCGCCCGGACAAGGACTTCCAGCAGGGGTCCGTGGTGGCGCGCCACGAGATCGACTACAAGCGGCAGCTCGTCCACCGGCGCGCACCCGTGGACATCGAGCTGTGGGTCACGGAGATGCGGGCCGCGTCCTTCACCCTCACCTACGAGGTGAAGGACGGCGACCAGGTCTACGTCCGCGCGTCCACGGTGATCGTGCCGTTCGACTTCGAGGCGCAGCGTCCGCGCCGCATCACCCAGGAGGAGCGGGAGTTCCTCCAGGAGTACACGGACGACGGCGGCAGCGAGGGCGACGCCGCCGCCGGCACCGAACAGGACGAGGCCGTCGCGGCATGACGGCGCTCCACCTCGCCGACGAGAGGGAGGCGGCGGACCTCGCGGCCTTCCTCTCCCGGCTGCTCCACTACGACCGTGGGGCCGCGGTGCGCCTGCAGGCGTCGGGCACCGCCCTCGCGGTGTTCGGCCGGCCGCCCTCCTTCGAGGTGCTGGCCATCCGCGCGGTACGTCTGGCCAAGCCGTACGAGGACGGTCTCGAGGTCACCCTGGACGTGACCGTGTCCGCCGGTGAGCTGCTGGAATCGGTGGACGAGACCGCTGCCACCGCCGCCGTTCCGGGCGCGGTGACCGGGCCGCCGTGGGCCGGGGTGCTGCCCCCGCGCAAGGGCTGGCAGGCGGCCGAACCGGGGCTGCCCGCACCGGACGCCCTGCGGGCGCTCGTCGCCGCAGCGGTCGCCGAGTTCAGGGCGCGCACGGGAGAGCTGACGCCCGAGTCGCGTACCCGGGCCGAACTCGACCGGATCGGGCGGGAGATCTGGTCCCGCACGGTCGCCCGGACCGACCTCCCGGTGCGGGCCGTGCACGCGGCCCAGTCGCTGGGATTCCTGCGGGCGGCGGCAGCGGGCCCGTTTGCCGGTACGGCCGGCGATTCCGGCGAGCCGGTGCTGCTCGCCTCGGGGTCCTGGCTCCGGCTGCGGACCCCGTACGGGTCCATCGCCCTGCGGCGGGCGGGATCGGGCGGGGCGCTGGGGCTCAGCGTGCGCTGAACCCCGAGGGTGCCCGAGCCCCGGAGGGCGGCTCAGCCCGGGGAGTTGATCATCGAGGCCGCCGCGTACGTCAGGTACTTCCACAGCGTCTCGTCGTGCTCCTCGGACAGGCCCAGTTCGTCGAGGGCGTCGCGCATGTGCTTCAGCCAGGCGTCGTGCGCGGCCCGGTCGACCTTGAACGGCACGTGCCGCATCCGCAGCCGGGGATGACCCCGGTCCTGGCTGTACGTGGTCGGACCGCCCCAGTACTGGATCAGGAACAACGTGAACCGCTCCTCGGCCGGGCCGAGGTCCTCCTCCGGGTACATGGGACGCAGCAACGGGTCCTCGGCCACGCCCTCGTAGAAACGGTGGACGAGCCGACGGAAGGTCTCCTCCCCGCCGACCTGCTCGTAGAACGTCTGCTCCGGAAGCGTGCCGCGCCGAATCTCTGTCACCCCTCCATCGTCTCAGACAGGGCGGCATAGGCCTCAAGGCCTAGGTCCCGCCTTCCGGCCCCCGGCTCTCCCGCCCGCCCCCGGGCCGGTGCTCGTACTGTGGAGGTATGGGCGGGCACGCTGCTCAGCAGGATCCCGACGACCTCGCCGGTGCGGCGCGGGCGGCGCTGGTGCGTGAGATCGGCGCGGGTGGCGCGTTCGACGCCGACCCGGTGTGGCGGGAGGCGTTCGCGGCCGTCCCGCGCCATCTGTTCGTGCCGTCCTACTACGTGGGCGTCGTCGGGGGCTACGAGCGGCGGTGGGGCGGGAGCGCCGACCCCCGGGCGCGCGAGGCCTGGCTGCGTGGCGTGTACGAGGACGTCCCGCTGGCCATCCGGATGCGTGACGGAGAACTGCTCTCCTCCAGCAGTCAGCCGTCCCTCATGGCGGTGATGCTCGTCGAACTGGGCGTCCGCGACGGCGACCGGGTCCTGGAGATCGGCACCGGCAGCGGCTACAACGCCGCCCTGCTCGCGCACCGGCTCGGGGACGACGACCTGGTCACCACCGTCGACCTCGACCCGGAGATCGCCGAGTCGGCCCGCCGGCACCTGGACGCCGCCGGTCACCACCCGGTGGTCGTCACCGGCGACGGCGCCCACGGGGTGCCCGCACGTGCCCCCTACGACCGGATCATCGTGACCTGCGCGCTGCCGTCCGTGCCCGGAACCTGGCTCCCCCAGTGCCGGCCCGGCGCCCGTGTGCTCGCCCCGTTCGCCACCGGCCTGGTCGCCCTCACCGTGCACGGTCCGACGCACGCCGAGGGCCGGTTCCTGCGCACGCCCGCCTACTTCGTGCCGCTGCGCGGCGCGAACCGGTCGCGGGGGGTGCCGGCCGGTGCGAGCGACCTGGCCGACGTGCCGCGCCGGGCCAGGGAGCACGACCGGTTCCGGTTCCTGCTGACCCTGACCGCGGGCAGCGTCGGGGCCCGGGAGGCGTACGACGTGTGGCGGCACGAGGGGAGGCCGCAGCGTGAACGCTACGGACTCACGGTCGGCGAGAAGCACTGCTGGGCATGGCTGGACGACCCAGGAGGGCCGCACCGCTGGGTGCTGCCCTCCTGATACGCGCGTACGTGCCGTCCGCTCAGCCGCGGCGGATGGTGAGGGTCGTCCAGGCGCCCACGTGGACGCGGTCGCCGTCCTGGAGCGGGACCGGGACGAACGGCTGAATCGGTTCCTCCCCGCCGTTGACCGTCGTGCCGTTCGTCGAGTTCTGGTCCACGACCGCCCAACTGCCGTCCGGCTGCTGCACCAGCACCGCGTGCTGGTGCGAGACGCCCGGGTCCTCCGGCGGCGTCGACAGGTCGATGTCGGGGGTGTCACCGGTGGAGTGGCGCCGACGGCCGATCGTGAGCTGGTTACCGGTGAGGGTGCGCTGCTGCTCGGGCGAGTACGCGGGCAGGTGCAGGCCCGTGGCCTCGGGGCCGGAGCGGTGCATCATCGCCATGAAGTAGTCGCGGTCCGGACCGATCGTCGCGGTCCAGGTCACCGGACCCCGGGGCTGCTGCGGGAAGCCGCCGGGACCGGGCGGCGCCTGGGTCGCACCGGGCTGCGGGTAGCCGTAGCCACCGTGCTGTCCCTGCCCGTGCTGTCCCTGCCCGTGCTGTCCCTGCCCGTGCTGACCGGGGCCGCCCTGGCCGCCACCGGGGCCACCGGACGGCGGGGAGATGACCCAGTCGTCGTCACCGCCGAAGGCGGGACCGCCCTGCGGCGGCCGACCGGTCTCCTGCGGGAATCCCGGCGGGGCGGGCGGACCGGACCGGTACGCCTGCGGACCGCCGGGGCCGTTCGGACCACTGGGGCCTCCGGGGCCGTTCGGGCCACCGGGACCCCCATATCCGCCCTGGCCGCCCGGACCGCCCTGTCCACCGTGCGGACCGGGTCCACCGGGACCGTTCGGACCACCGGGTCCACCGGGTCCACCGGGACCTCCGTATCCGCCCGGACCGGGCGGCGGCGGTACCGGACGTGAGGGGGCGCCGCCGAAGCCGGGCGGGCCCTGTGGGATCGGCTCGGCCGGCCGGTTCACCTGGGACGGGCGGGAGCCCTGGTAGTCGTAGGAGTCATCGCCGTTGCCACCGCCGTACGACGGCGGGGGCGGCTGCTGGTACCCGCCGTGACCACCCGGGCCGCCGGGGCCGGGTCCGCCCGGTCCGGGACCGGCGGGGCGCGGGGCGGCCGGGGTGTACGAGGTCGCCGTGTTCGTCAGGAAGTTCCACCGGCACTCTTCGCAGAACGGCGCGGCGCCCTCACGCGGCGTGCGGCACTGCGGGCACGGCTCGGCTCTGCCACCGGGGCCGGGACCGCCGGGTGCCCCGTAGCCGCTCTGGCCGCCGGGAGGAGGGAATCCGTAGCCACCGCCGGGCGGCGGGGGAGGGGGCGGCGGCACGGGCCCCGCCATGCGGTGGCCGCACACCTCGCACCAGTCCTCGGAACCCGACTGGTGTCCGTTCGGGCAGGTCGGCATGTCGGCGCTTCCCCCTCTCCTTGTCCGGTCGCTTCCGACCGAAGTTCTCCGGCCCACAGGCCAGGCTCGTTCAGTTCAGTTTCACTTCTTTACACGAACAGTCTTGGTGGACCGGGTTTCGAGTGTCATCTCGTCGGCCTCCTCGACCCTCGCTTTCAGTCGCACAGTACCGGTCGCGGCGTCGACGACGTCCACCACCTTCGCAAGCAGTTTCGCAGTATCGGCGTTGCCGGAGGCACTCGCGAGCTGAACGGCCCGGCCCAGTTTGGACGTTGCTCCATCGAGATCGCCCGCTTTGCGAAGGTCGAGACCCTGTTGGATGACTTGCGCCAGTTCGGCCTGCCCGGTGTAGTGGGCGACCTGGGGGTTGATCGACGTCGAGGCGGCCGTGTCCTCCGTCCACACGGCGCGCACGAGACCCTGCGCGCCGAACTTCCGGACACCGTCCGCGCCGCTGCCGGCCGAGGCGCCGGCGGGTTGCGGGATGACCAGCGAGAGCCGGGCGGCGAGCATCTCCTGCCCCACGTCGGCGGCCGGGACCTCGACGCAGACGTGGTAGTCACGGGACTCGTCGCCCCAGGAACCCAGCGGGTAGTCGCCCGCGCGGGGGCCGGCCTCGGTACGCCGCCCGGTCATTTCCTCGACCGTCGGCGCGACCTGTTTGACGAACTTCACCGTCGCGCCCAGCGGGGTCCACAGCCGCAGAACGACGTCCGCGACCTCCTTGCCCATCGCCGTCTCCATCATCCGTGTGAAGTCGTCGGCGAGTCCGGCCGGATCGGCGACGATGTCGGCGCTGCCGAGGAGACCGGAAGCGATCGCTGTGACTTCTTTCACTTCCCAGTCGGTGCCCACGCCACGGGCGTCGCAGGTGAAGCGTCCGGCGCACGCCTGAAGGGTCGCCTCCAGATCCTCGGGCGACTCGTGCTCGTTGCGCCCGTCGGTGAGCAGGATGCCGTGCCGGATCGCCACGTCCGCCGACGCGAGCAGCCGGTCGGCCAGCTTCAGCCAGGTGCCGATGGCGGTGCCCCCGCCCGCGCTCAGCGTGCGCAGCGCCCGCTTGGCCTGCTCGCGGGTGGCGGCGTCGGCCGCCGCGAGCAGGCCGGCGCCGGGATAGACCTCCTTCGCCACATGCGTGCCGCCGACCACCGCGAAGTGCACGCCGTCGCGCAGGACGTCGACCGCGGCGGCCGTGGCGTCGCGGGCGTTGCGCATCTTGGCCGGCGGATAGTCCATCGAGCCGGAGCAGTCGACCATGAGCACCACGGCCGCCGACGGCCCCTCCCCGGGTGCGTAGAGGCGAGGGGCCGCCACCGCGCTGCCGATGGTGCCGCCGCCGGTCGCGGTCACCGTGACGATGGCGTTGACCTCGCGGCCGCCCTCCGGCAGGTACTCGTTCTGGTACACGTCCACCGAGAACCGCGGCACGTTCGACTTCGCGAAATTGGCCATGCCTGTTTCTCTCCCCCTGGAGAACCCCGACGAACGGGGCGACGACAGAAGGCGGACCGGTCCCCTCCGGTTCGCCTGTGCTTGTCCGCAGCTCTTCTGCGGTTTCCCTGTACTTTCCCCGTCAAGGGCCTGCCGTACGCGGCCTCAGGCCGATCCTGCCCCCTGCGGCACGGCCGGGAACGGGACGAGGGCCACTGTTACGTTGTCGTGGCCCCCGCCGTCGAGAGCGTGACCGACCAGGACCCGCGCGCCGTGCAGCGGGCGGACGGCCGCGTCGGCGGGGACGGTCCTGGCCATCTCCTCTGCCGACTCCGCGTAGTTCCACAGCCCGTCCGTGCAGACCACGACCACTCCGGGCCGGTCCGGTTTGAACGACGCGGTGTGCGGGTCGAGTTCGTACGCGTCGGCGCCGAGCCAGCCCGTGATCGCGTGGGCGCGCTGGTCGGCGTACGCCTCGGCCTCGCCCATCAGGCCCGCGGCGACCATCTGCGCGGCCCACGAGTCGTCCTCGGTGAGCCGGGCCGGGGGCGCGGAGCGGTCCACCGGGACCCAGTAGACACGGCTGTCGCCGACCCAGCCGACGACCAGCAGACCGTCCGTCACCACGGCGCCGACGAAGGTGCAGGCCGGGGAGTTCTGGTGCGGGGCACGCTCCCGTTCCGTCTCGGGCTCGTCGGCCAGCGCGTTGACCGCCTCCGACGCGGCGATGATCGCCTCGTGCATCGCCTGCTGCGGGTGCGTGCCGCGCGGCAGGGCCGCGAGCAGCGACTCGCTCGACGCCCGGGACGCGGCCAGCGAGGCATCGTCGGGCCGGGTCGCGGAGGAGACGCCGTCGCAGACGATCGCGACGCAGGCGGGGGAGCCGTCGGGCAGTGTGGTGGTGCCGATGCCGAAGGCGTCTTCGTTGCGGTGGTGGCGCAGGCCGCGGTCGCTGACCGCAGCCAGCGGGCCGCATTCCTGTTCCATGTGGTCCCGTTCGCGTGGCTGGGCGTGGCCACAGTTCTCGCAGTAGCCGTCGTCGTCCACCCTGCCCGCACGACAGGCCACGCACACGGTGCCCCCCGGAGCCGCCGAACTCTCTTCGGCACCCTGTTCGGAGGCCACGCGCGGGTCCGGGGCCTGGAGCGGGTACTCCTCGGGCTGCCCGGCCGTCGGCTCGGCGACCGGCTGGGCCGGGCGGTCGAAGCGCACACCGGAGGGGCGGGGAGCCCCGGCGGGGGGTGCCGGGGGTGCGGGCGGGGGCGGAGGAGCGGGGGCGGAGTGCTGGGGGTGGGGGTGAGGACGGGGACCGCCGGTCAGCGGCAGGCCGCTCGAGCCGGTGCCCGCCAGGTCCGCGGGCCGGTGCGTCGGAGCGGACACGCCGGAACCGTCCGGGCCGGCGGTGGGCCAGCCCGGCCCGTCCGGCGCCGGACGGGCCACCGGAGGCGCGGCCGGAGGCCGGGGCACCCCGCGCTCCGCCGGACTCGGCGACGGCACCGAGCCGCTCCCGCCGCTCCCGGCGTTCATGGTGATCGTCGGGTGATCCGTCGGCGGTGCCGGGACGGCTGACAGGTCGTATCCGCACGCACCGCAGAAACGGTCACCCGACTCGAGGGGTTCCTCGCAGCTCGGGCACTTCGACAGGGCGGCCTGCTGGGGCATCTGCGACATCAACTACACCCACGTCCGGGGGCGGTAACGGTTGGCACGTTCCACCAGGTCGATCCTTTCCTCACCGCTCCGCGCCAGCCGGGCCAGCGTGCGGTACGAGCGCTCGAGTCCGAAGCGCAGGTCCCGCTCGTCCAGTCCGTTGCCGAGCAGTGTCCGTCCCCCGGCGGCGGCCCGCTGCCCCCGTCCCGGCTGAGCCGGAAGCGGAAGCGGAACGGAACCCTGGCCCCCGGAGAGTACCCAGTCGAGCGCGCGGCCGAGGACCTCGACCGCCAACTGCTCCCGGCGCGCCGGGTCCAGACCGTACGAGTCCAGGGCCTCGACCTGGTCCGCCGCGGCACTCAGGTCGTCAAGGAACGGTACGTCACCCGTGGTCGTGGCCGGCCCCCGCAGCCGGGCGCGTACGGCTGCCACCCGCGCGGCCGTGTAGTGGATCGAGGACTCCGGCACCGACTCCAGCGTCCGTACGGCGCCCCGCCGGTCGCCTGTGGCGAGGCGTACCCGGGCCAGGCCGAACGCCGCGCTCACATGGCTCGGGTCGGTGGACCACACCAGGCGGTAGTACTCGGCCGCGTTGTCGAGCTGGCCCAGCACCTCGGCGCACAGGCCGAGCGCCAGCTTCGGCGCGATCTCGCCGGGGAAGGCGTCGTAGATCGCGTCGAAGGCGAGCGCGGCGCCCTCGTGGTCGCCGGTGACCAGGGCGGCGACCCCGCGGTACCAGACCACCCGCCAGTCGTCGGGGTCCTGCTCCTCCAGGGTCCGCAGCGCGGCCAGCGCGTGGTCCGGCTCGCCGGTCTCCAGCCAGGCGCGGACCTGCCGCAGCCGGGTCTCGGCAGACGGCGCGGGCGCCGCGGCCAGGGCGTTGACCAGCTCCGCGGGCGCGGAGGCCGGCAGGCCCGCGAGGAAACCGGCGTTGGGGTCGGCCGGGTCGACGTGCGGGACGGGCAGCGCGAGCGCCGCCGCGGCGGTGTCGACGGGTCTGACGAGACCTCCCGGGGCGGTGCCCGAAGAAGCACCCGGGGACACGGAGGCGCCCGGCTGTCCGCCCGCCGCGCCCCCGCCCGGCCCTCCGGGAAACCGCTCGGGTCGCGCGCCCCGCGTCAGCCGCTTCGGCCGGACGCGTCCCGGCCCTCCTCGGGGTACCGCCCGCGCCCCCAGCCGGGACACGTCGCCGTACGGCCGGGGGAACAGCTCGGTGTCCGTCGCCCGCAGTTCCGGGCCGAACAGGGTCGACAGGGCAGGACGGGCGTGGCCCGACTCAACCGAGACGACCTCGCGCAGGACGCCGGTGAGCTGCTCGGCCATCTCCCGCGCGGAGGCGAACCGGCGGGCCGGGTCGGGGTCGGTGGCGCGCACCAGCAGCCGGTAGAACGACTCGTACCTGCGGAAGACGTCGATGTGGTCCGGGTCGGGCAGAGAGTCCGCGTAGACGGTCGTGTAGCCCTGGAAGTCGAACGTGAGGACGGCGAGCGTACGGGCGACCGTGTACAGGTCGGAGGCGACCGAGGGGCCGGCCCCGGCGACCTCCGGGGCCTGGTAGCCGACCGTGCCGTAGATGGCCGACCGGTCGTCGTCCACCCGGCGCACCGCGCCCATGTCGATCAGCTTGAGCTCGTCCTCGGTCTGGATCGCGTTGTCGGCCTTGAAGTCGCAGTACAGCAGGTTGCGGGAGTGCAGATGACCCAGCGCCTCGAGCGCCTCGATGCCGTACGCGCACGCCTGCTCCACCGGCAGCGGGTCCCGCCTGCCGTCCGGTGTGCGGCGGCCGTTGGCGATGTCCTTGAGGGCCTTGCCGCCGACGTACTCCATGACGATGTAGCCGTCCAGCGAACCGGTGCGCTGGTCGAGATGCTCCACGAAGTTGTAGATCCGCACGATGTTGGCGTGCTCGATCTCCGCGAGGAAGCGCCGCTCGGAGATCGCCGCCTCCATCGCGTCCTGGTCGCCCGTGTCCAGCAGGCCCTTGAGGACCACCCAGCGTTCCGAGACCGCCCGGTCCACGGCGAGGTAGATCCAGCCCAGGCCGCCGTGCGCCAGGCAGCCGACCACCTCGTACTGGCCGTGCACCACGTCACCGGCCCGCAGCTTCGGGACGAACGAGTACGGGTGGCCGCACTTGGTGCAGAACCCCTCGGTGCGGCCCGGCCGGCCGGCCCGTGCACGGCCCACCCGGGCCCCGCAGTCCGAACGCGAGCAGAAGCGCTTGCGCTCCGGCACCTCGGGGGTGTCCAGGACCATCGCGCGCGGGTCGGGCCGCGGGATCGGCGGGACCTGGACCAGCCCCGCGCCCAGCCGGCCCCGGCCGGAGGAACCGCCGGCGGACCCGGAGCCGCGCACCGACACCGAGCGCTCGGCCCTCCCGCCCGCAACCGAGCGGGAGAGCCGCCCGGGCACCGAACGCCGTGACTTCGCCGACTGCGACGTCCTGTCCGACGACGTACGCGAACTGCGGCCGCCGGAACGGGAACGGCCGGCCGAGCCGTGTGAACCGCGCGACTCCCGGCCGCCCGCGGTGACGCCGGTCGGGACCGAGCCGACCGTGCCGACCGTGCCTTCCCCAAGCTCTCGGCTGCGCTCGAGCAGGGGGGACCCCAGTGAAGACACGACCGGGGCGAGCCCGCAGGTGTCGCAGTACAGCTCGCCGCCGCCGACGTCCTCGTAGGCGCCCTCGCAGCCGGGACGCTGACAGGCACGGGGCGCCGCAGCGGCGGCCTGCGACGACCGCGCCTGCTGCTCCCCGGTCCCGTTCCGTCCGCCGGTCCCGCTCCGCTCCCCCGAACCACCGTCGGGCCCCTGGGACCGGCCCTGACGGTGTGTCCGGTTCTCCGCCCGGCTCATGCGCCCGCCCTCCCCCTCGTCGCTCATGCGCCGGATCCCCCACGCTCCTCGGACGCGCCCCGGCCCGGCGGGCCGGGCACCCGGGGCTGCGTCGTGCCGAGGAGTTCGACGGCGGCGTGCTGGTAGCGCAGCACCGCCTCCGCGGCGGCCCGCAGGTCGCAGGGCGCGCTCCACAGCATGCGGCGCGCCTTCTCGTACCGCTCGGCCAGCACGGTGTCCTCCGCGCGGCCGTGCCGGGCCACCTTCGCCTTGTACGCGTCGAGCCGGCCGCGCAGCTCGGCGCGGATCGCCAGCGGCGCGGTGACCGCGGTCAACGACTCACGGGCGCGCACCAGTTCGTCCTCCGCCTTCTGCTCCAGGGAATCCAGGAGCGGGGACAGCCGGTGCCACTGGGCGTGCCTGCGGTACCCGGCGGCCGTCGCCAGCTGCTCCTGCAGCACGGTCGGCGGGCCGCTGACGACCGGCACCTCCGTCGCCGCGATCTTCGCGAGCACCTCGACGCGCGCCGTACGTGCCTCGGCGAGCGTGCGGTCGGCGCGCGAGAGGACGTCCCGCAGCCGCACGATCCGCTTCTCGGAGTCCTGGCGGACCGCGAGCACCGCGTCGATCTCGCGGCGCACCTCCTCCAGGGCGCGCGCCTCACGGTCGTACACCGTCGTGTCCGGCCGGCCGCCGCCCGGCGCCGAACTGCCCTCCAGGGGCTTCCAGAAGGCCAGCGGGTCACAGATCACCTGCTCGCGCAGCCGGGTCAGGGTGCGGGTGATCCGCTCCAGGTCGTCGCCCGCCGGGTGCTCTCCGGGGCGGACGCCGACGGGATGGGCGAGCCTGCGGGTGCGCTGGAGCTCGGCGGCCAGTAAGTCGATCCGCGCGGGCAGCGCCGACCACACCGCGTCCGCGGCAACGATCATGTCCAGCGAGGACGCGTACAGCTCGTTCATCAGCTCGACCAGCGTGGCCAGCGCGTAGCGCTCGCCGAGGCGGCCCGCGCGTCCGTGGAGCGCCGGCGCGTTCGCGGGGACGGTGGCCGGGCCCGGGAGCATGACGCACTCGCCGCGCAGCAGTTCCGTCAGCTCCACGAGGTCGTCGTGGCTGGACCAGCGGCGCCGGGCGCGGATCTCGCGGGCGGTGCGCAACGCGCCCGAGTACGCGTCGAAGTACGTCCACAGCAGCGTGATCGACGCCTCGGTGGCCTGCCAGCGCTCCTCGGTACGGCCGGTGAGGCGGGCGCCCTCCAGGAGTCTGCGGCCCGCGTGGTCCTGCAGGGCGAGGAGCGAGGTCTCGACCGCCTCGTGCTCCGCGCCGAGCCGCGCGAGCGCACGGTCCACCTCGTCCCGGTCCATTACCGGCCCGGTGGGATCCGTGTCGCCCATCGATCACCTCTCGCTGCGGGACGGTCGTTGACGTTCGTGAGGAGCTCTGCGTTCTGCGGGGCCCGTGGGCCGAAAAGCGACGGTCGGTCGGTCAGCTCGCGCGCAGGTACTGCGGTGCCGGTGGTTCGGAACTCCCCGGATCCTTGCCCAGAGTCTGGGAGAGCCAACGCTCGTACGAGGTCCGCCATCCGTCCGTGGTGTCCTCGCGGAAGTCCACCAGGATCCGGTTGACCCGGCGGACCAGGTCGTCCGCGTCGGCCTTCATCGCCACGCCGTAGTACTCGGTCGTGAAGGAGCCGCCCTTGAGCTCGACCGTCGGGTCCTGCGCGGCCTGGCTCGCGGCGAGCGCGGCGTCGGTGACGACCGCGTCGACCCTGCCGAGCTGCAGCCGTACCAGGCAGTCGAGCTGGTTGGGGACGGTGGTGCGGATGTCGACGGACTGCGGGAGGGCGCCTCTGGCCTTGTCCTCCTCCAGCGTCGTGAACGCGGTGGAGCCCGCCGCCGTGCAGACCTTCCGGTCCGCGAGCGTGGGGCCGTACCCCTCGACCGGGGACTCCTTCTGGGCCAGCACCTGCTGTCCGGTCCTGAAGTACGGGGCGGAGAACGCCACGTCCTTCAGGCGGTCGCAGGCGATCGTCATGGTGCGGACCACCATGTCGACCCGGCCGCTCTCGATCGCCGGGATGCGCTGGTCGGTGGGGATCGCCTTGAACTGGACCGCGTTCCGGTCGCCGAGTATGTCCTCGGCGATGCGGTGCGCCAGGTCGATGTCGAAGCCCTCGAGTCCGGAGCTCCCCCGGCTGTTGGGGTCGCGGTAGCCCCAGCGGTAGCTGTTCTGGTCCACGCCGACCATCAGCTTGCGCTTCTCGCCCTCGCGGGCCCTGATCCCGTCGATCGTCGGGCCGTCGTCCCCGGAGGGGGTCAGGGTCTGCTTCTCCGGATCGTCGCACTCCTCGGCCGCCTTCGCACCCGCGGCGTCCGTCACGGCCCGGCCGGCGCTCCCCGGCTCCTTGCCGCCGGCCTTGGAAGAGGATCCGGTCCTGGTCAGTACCAGCGCGAAGACCAGCACGAGCGCGCAGAGGGTGGCCATCGCGCCCACCCCGCCCCAGCCCCGCAGCCCGGTCCGCAGACGTCGTACGTTCCTCATCGCGCCCCCTTCCGCTCTCACCGGTACTCCGACAGCCTGCGCCCGACGCCCAGCACCGTGCCCGCCGCACCCAGCACGGCGAGGCCCGCGGAGCCCTGCGGGAGGCCCGTCAGGGCGTCCCGGCCACCGGTGGCCGCCTCCTCGAACTCGTGCCTCTCGTGCGTCAGCGCCGCGGCCAGGTTCTCGTCGACGCCGGCGAAGCACTCGCCGGTCGCGCCCTCGCCGCCGATCACCAGGTCCAGCGCCTGCTGGTAGTTGCCGCTCTCGTCCTGCTCCCGGGCGGCGTCGTGGCGCTTCCTCCATTCCGTCATGTTGCTCACGGCGGCGGCGACGGGCTTCCCGCCGGCGCTGTCGTCCGCGAGTTCACCGGCCCGGGCCAGACCCTTGTCGAGGGCGGCCATGTCACGCCGGAAGTCGTGGTCGTAGGCGTCGTACGTCTCGTCGCCGACCTTCTTCGTCTCGGCGCCGCGGGCCACCAGCGTCAGGTTCTCGTTGCCGCGGGCCTTCAGGGACGCGATCCGGGCGTCGTGCAGCACGCCGAGCGAGCGGACGCCGTGGTCGTAGGAGCCGTTCAGCCCCGAGCGGGCGAGGCTGTGACCGACGACCAGCCAGAGCAGCACGACCGTCGCCGCCGTCGTGGCCGCGACCAGGCCGTGGTTGAACACCCGGCGGGTCCGCAGGTACATACGGCGCTGCACCCGGGCGAGCGCGGCGAGGACGACGACACCGAGCGCGATCGCGGCCCACGGGTAGGGGGTCGCGTCCGCGTAGTCGGCGTCGAGACGCCGGGCCTCCTTCTCGTAGAGATCCTCCGCCGCCGGGAGCATCTCCTCCTGCATCTTCTCGTTCGCGTACCGCAGATAGGCGCCCCCCACGGGGTAGCCCTGCCGGTTGTACGTACGGGCCCGCTCCACCAGGCCCTTGTACTCGGGCAGCAGCCGGTTGAGCTCGGTGATCGTCGCCGCGGACGAGGAACCCGGCTCGGAATGGGCCGCGGCGCCCACGAGTTTGCCGGCGGCGGTGCGGATGCCCTTCTCGTAGCTGTCCCGGGAGGCGGCGGTCTCCTGACCGCCGGCCAGGAACCCGCTGGAGGCCGCGGTGTTGGCGTCCGCGAGGGAGCGGTAGATGTCCGCGGCGTCCGAGGCGAGCGGCTCGCTGCTGGTGAGGACGTCGTCGGCGGCCGTGGCCCGGTCGGACATCTGCCAGGCGGCGACCGCGCCGAAGGCGACGAGGAGGGCCGCCAGGACTGCGCCGATGATCCTGAGGCGGCCGGGTTCGGTGGCGGCGGCCCCGCGCAGACGGACGACACCCTCGGCGAACGCCGTGCGCCGTGGTGCCTCCGGCTGCCGCCGGGACGCGAGGGGCCGAGAGCCGCCGCCGGTTACCTGCCGCGGGGCCGGGGCACCGCCCGGCCCGGACTGCGGCGGTACGGCGGGCAGGGCGCCGGTCGAGGGCACGGCCGCACCCGGCGGCGCCGCGCCACCTCTCGGCGTGTGGGTCACTTGACCTCCCCCAGGGTCATTCGTCCCCGCAAGTATCGCCGCAGGAACCGACATATGCACCGA
Source organism: Streptomyces sp. KMM 9044 (assembly GCF_024701375.2). NCBI lineage: Bacteria > Bacillati > Actinomycetota > Actinomycetes > Kitasatosporales > Streptomycetaceae > Streptomyces > Streptomyces sp. KMM 9044. Next base: position 4,935,473 of record NZ_CP113910.1, read on the forward strand.
CCTTGGCACGATCTTGATCCAAGGGGCCGGAGAGAACTGGCGATTCGGGCACACGCGAGCGATCCGGACCGCCCCCTCACACCACCCCCTGCCCACGGACACGCCGGGGGAACCCGGCTGGTTCCGGGCGGAGTCCGCGGGCGTTCGGAGAGCGGGGCGGGTCGGCGGGTCGCCGCAGGGTCTGTCCGGTGGGTCCGGCCCGTCCGGCGGAGCGTCGGAGCCGACCGGCCGCCTGGCCCGCTTCCCGGGGCCCGTCCGGTGGACGGGGCGCGGACAGCCGTCCGTGCCTGCCCCGTACGGGGTGGGGGACGGGGAACTGGAGCTACCGGCCCCGGTTCGGCGTGCCCCCTCCGGCACGTTTTCCCTGCCCCCGCTCGTAATGGGCCCGCAGCCGCCCCTGGGCGCCCGGTGGGGCCGTCAGGTGGTCCAGGCCCAGGAGGGCCGCACCCAGGACCGGGGCCGCGGTGACGACCCGGGGGACGGCCCGGGGGGCCTGCTCGGCGAGCAGGGCGCGGATCCGGTCGTCGAGCCGGGGGTGCCGGGCGGCCAGGACGCTGCCGCCCAGCAGGACGGGTGTCTCCTCGGCGAGCAACTCCAGGCGGGTCAGCGCCACGACGGCCATCGCCACCACCTCGTCGGCCTGCCGGTCGACGATCGCACCCGCGACCGGGTCGCCGCCCGCCGCCGTGGTGAAGAGCACCGGCGACAGCTCGTGGCGGCGCTCCGGCGCGAGGTGCCCCAGGTGCAGGGCCTCGACGAGGGCCGGCATGCCGGGGAGGCCGAAGTGCGCCGGGAGGGTGCCGGCCAGGGCGGTGGCGGCGCCGCGGCCGTCCTGGGCGCGTGCCGCGTGCCACAGGGCCTCCTCCGCCAGCGCCCAGCCGCCGCCCCAGTCGCCGGAGACGCGGCCGAGCGCCGGGAAGCGCGCGGTGCGGCCGTCCGGGCGCATGCCGACGCAGTTGATGCCCGCCCCGCACACGACGGCCACCCCGCGCGGCTCGGTGACCCCGGCGCGCAGGACGGCGAAGGTGTCGTTGCGGACCTCCACGGTGGCGCCCCAGCCCCGTGCCGCCAGAGCTGCCGCCAGCCGCTCCTCCTCGACGGGGAGGTCCGCGTTGGCCAGGCAGGCCGAGACGTGGGCGACGCCACCGGCACCGGCGGCGGCGAGCGCGGCGGCGACGGTCTCCGCCAGGGCGTCCACGGCCGCCTCCACGCCGACGGAGGGCGGCCGGAACCCCCCGCCCCGCGCGGTGGCCAGGACCTCGCCGTCGTGGGCGACCACGGCGACGTCCGTCTTGCTGTTGCCGGCGTCGACGGCGAGGACGCCCGCGGTCAGGCCCATGCGAGGTGCTCCCGGTTGTGTGCGACGAGCCGGTCGGTGAGCTTCTCGGCGTACGCGTACTGGCCGACCAGGGGGTGGGCGAGCAGGGCGCGGAACACCCGCTCGCGGCCGCCGCGCAGGGCCGCGTCGAGCGCCAGCTCCTCGTAGGCGGTGACGGTCGCCATCAGTCCCGAGAAGAGGGGGTCCACGTGCGGGACGGGCAGCGGGCTGGCGCCCTTCGGTCCCACGGCCGCCTGCACCTCGATCACGGCGCCCTCGGAGAGGAACGGCAGCGTGGAGCCGTTGCGTGTGTTCACCACCTGGTACGGGCTGCCGGCGCCGGCCAGCAGGGCCGCCGCCAGGTCCACGGCCGCCTCGGAGTAGTAGGCGCCGCCGCGCTCGGCCAGCAGCGCCGGTTTCCCGTCGAGGTCGGGGTCGGCGTAGAGGGCGAGCAGCCGGCGCTCCATGCCGGCCACCTCGGCGGCCCGGGACGGCTTGGTGCGCAGCTCCCGTACGACCTCGTCGTGCGCGTAGTAGTACCGCAGGTAGGACGAGGGGACCACGCCCAGCCGGTCCAGGACGGCCCGGGGCAGCCGGAGGTCGGCGGCGATCGCGTCGCCGTGCTCGTGCAGCAGCGCGGGCAGGACGTCCTCGCCCCCGGGGCCGCCCCGGCGCACCGCGGTCTCCCAGGTGAGATGGTTCAGGCCCACGTGGTCGAGGTGCAGGTCGGCGGGGCCGACGCCCAGACGCGCGGCGAACTTCCGCTGGAGTCCGATGGCGACGTTGCACAGCCCCACCGCCCGGTGCCCGGCCTCCAGCAGCGCCCGGGTGACGATGCCGACGGGGTTGGTGAAGTCGATGATCCAGGCGTCCGGGCTGGCGCGCCGGACCCGCTCGGCGATGTCCAGCACCACCGGGACGGTGCGCAGCGCCTTGGCGAGGCCGCCGGCCCCGGTGGTCTCCTGGCCGACGCAGCCGCACTCCAGCGGCCAGGTCTCGTCCTGCTGCCTGGCCGCCTGCCCGCCCACCCGCAGCTGGAGCAGTACCGCGTCGGCGCCGTCCACGGCCGCGTCCAGGTCCGACGTGGTGACGATCCGTCCGCCGTGCCCCTGGCGCGCGAAGATCCGGCGGGCCAGACCGCCCACCAGCTCCAGCCGGTCCGTGGCCGGATCGACCAGCACCAGCTCCTGGACCGGCAGGGTGTCCCGCAACCGGGCGAACCCGTCGACGAGTTCGGGCGTGTAGGTCGAACCGCCGCCGACCACGGTGAGTTTCATGCCGTCAGACCTCTCAGCCCTCTGTTCCGGTGAGCGCGGCACCCCGGACGGGCGCCTTCGGGGCCAAGAGGACCACGGGACGGGCGGTGCGCGGGAGGGCGGCGCCCGGAAGTTCCGGACGCCGCCCTCCGGGCCGGTCTCTCCCCGGGCCGCCGCCGGCTACTTCGTGATGTTCGGCGGGGTGATCGGCGACGCCGCGATGGACTGCGGCGAGATGCTGCTCGCGTAGGCGGACGGGGGCGCGACGGCCGCCGCCGGGTCGGGGCCCTCCATCTCCACCGGGGCCGTGGCGCCGCCGACGATGCGGATGCCGGCCGCGTCGAAGGCGCGCTTGATGCGCCAGCGCAACTCGCGCTCCACGGTCAGGGACTTGCCGGGCATCGTCTTCGCCGAGACGCGGACCACCATCGAGTCCAGCAGGACGGAGTCGAGGCCGAGGATCTCGATGGAGCTCCAGAGCAGCTCGTTCCAGGGCTCCTCCTTGGTCATCTTCTCGGCGACGGCGACGAGCGTGGACCTCACGTGGTCCAGGTCCTCGTCCGAGCGGACCGTGACGTCGACGTTGGCGGTCGCCCAGCCCTGGGAGAGGTTCCCGATGCGCTTGACCTCGCCGTTGCGGACGTACCAGATCTCGCCGTCGGCGCCGCGCAGCTTGGTCACCCGCAGGCCGACCTCGATGACCTCGCCGGTGGCGACACCCGCGTCGACGGTGTCACCCACGCCGTACTGGTCCTCGAGGATCATGAACACGCCGGAGAGGAAGTCCGTCACCAGGTTGCGGGCGCCGAAACCGATCGCGACACCGGCGACACCGGCCGAGGCCAGCAGCGGGGCCAGGTTGATCTGGAAGGTGCCCAGGACCATCAGCGCGGCCGTGCCCACGATCATGAAGGACGCGACCGAGCGCAGCACCGAACCGATCGCCTGCGAGCGCTGGCGCCGCCGCTCGGCGTTGACCAGCAGTCCGCCGAGCCCGGGGCCGTCCACGGCGTCGCCGGTCCGCGACATCCGGTCGATGAGCTTGGTGATCGCCCGCCGCACGACCACTCTCAGGACGGTCGCGATCACCACGATGAGCAGGACCCTGAGCCCGATCGCGAGCCAGGTGGACCAGTTCTCCTCCACCCAGCCGGCGGCGTTGGTGGCGCTCTCGTGGGCGTCCTCGAGTGTGGGCACCATCGGGGTCCCGGAATCCGAGGGGGGCGGGGACGGCTCCTCGGCCGGGAGGACGGCGGACAGGGACACGGCGGGTACCTCCAGGTGGCACGGTCTGCCCCCGGTGCGGCGGTCGGGGTGCCACGAACTTCGGGGCCTGCATGATTTCAAGGCCTGTTGGATTACGAAAAGGTCACCGGCCGGGCAGAATCACCACACTAACGGGGCATTGTGGGGGGGCCTGCCCGATGCGTGGGGAAGAGACGGCCCTCACGCGCGACCGGCCGTGATCCCGCGGGCCGGGGGGGCGGGGCGCCCGCGGGCCGGAGGGCTGTGTGGTCGAAAACACCTCCAGCCCGTTACCGGGACATGGTGGCGCTACGACCAGGGCTGAGGAGAGACTGACTTACGGATCGTCCCGGCGCGAGCCACGCGCCGCCGGCGTACAAGGAGGCATCCGTGCCGCACGTCCTGGTTCTCAACGCGTCGTACGAGCCGCTCGGCGTCGTACCGCTCCGCCGCGCGCTCGTCCTCGTCCTCGAGAACAAGGCCGTGTGCCTCGAGGAGTCCGGCGCCTACCTGCACAGCGCGACCGTCACAGTCCCCGCACCCAGCGTGGTCCGGCTCAAGCGATTCGTACGGGTCCCCTACCGGGGGCCCGTTCCCCTCACCCGCCGGGCGCTCTTCGCCCGCGACGGGGGCCGGTGCATGTACTGCGGTGGCGTCGCGACCAGTGTCGACCACGTCATCCCGCGCAGCCGCGGGGGCAAGCACGTCTGGGACAACGTGGTGGCGTCCTGCCGCCGCTGCAACCACGTGAAGGCCGACCGACACCTGTTCGAGCTGGGCTGGCGCCTGCGTCACAAACCGGCCCCGCCCACCGGCCTGGCCTGGCGCATCATCGGCACCGGCCACCGCGACCCGCGCTGGCTCCCGTACCTCCAGCCGTACGGCGCGGCCGACGCGATGGCCCGCATCGACGGTCTGTCCCGCGTGGACGGGATATCCGCCTGAGGGGCCGGGCCGGGCCGGGCTTCCGCGGGCGCGGTACGGGGGTACGGGGGTACAGGGGTACGGGGGTCGGTCCCGGTCCCGGTCCCGGTACTGCGGGCGGCCCGGGCCTGGCCGGGCTGCGACGTCCTGGGTGGCCGGTGTCCGGCGGGCGGGCCCGGGCGGGCCCGGGCGGGCGGAGCTGCTGGAGGACGGAGGCACGACGGGCGCTGTCGGCCTGGACCGGGGAGTGGCCGTCGCATTCGACTACGCGGACATGCGCCACGTGGTGGACTGGCTCACGCAGCCGTGCGGGGCGGATGCGCGCTGACCCGCGTTGACGGCCTGTTCCGCGTGGAGGGCTCCTTTCCCCGGCCGGCCGCAGCGGGCCTTTGCCTGCGTGGTGCCGGCACCAGAGGTGAGGGCGGCCGTGGTCAGGCTGTCGGCTGTTCGCCTGGAACGTTCCACCGGAGCGCCATGGAACCGCTTTCTCACCGAAACGCGATCAAGCTTCGCAGCGCACCCGTCAAACGTAATGATCATCACGTGTGCTAAGCGGAACTTGTCCTGCCATTGCCCGTTTACTGCCCCTTGACGTGACGCTCCGTAAGGCGATTGGTTACGTCAGGCAACTGTGTAAGCGCTGTGGGCGGGGTGTGTGACGAATATGTGGAGCCGAAGTCGGTTAGCTGCCAGGGCCGTTGGGGTCCTGCTGGGGGTGACGCTGGCCGTCGGGTCGGTTCCTGCGACGGCCACCGCGGCGGTGGCGGGCGTGCCGGCATCGCCGACGAGCGCGGACGGGCGGGCCGACCGTACCGAGGGGACGACGGAAGCGGAAGCGGAAGCGCTTGCCAAGGCCGAGCGGTCCGGTGAGCCGGTGGAGATCGCCTCGCTGCGCGGGGAGAGCAGCGAGGTCTTCGTGACTCCGGAGGGGGACCTGCAGGCACGGGAGTATCTGCGCCCGGTCTGGTCGCGGGTCGGGGGAGGGTGGAAGCGTGTCGACACCGATCTGGCGGCCACCGGTGAGGGAACCGTCGCTCCGAAGGTGTCGACGCTGGGCGTGGAGTTCTCCGGCGGCGGTGACAGCCCGCTGGTGAGCATGTGGCGTGCCGGACGGGAACTGAGCCTGTCGTGGCCCACGCCGCTGCCCGTGCCCGAACTGGCGGGCCCGGTCGCCACCTACCCGTCCGTCCTGCCGGACGTCGACCTGCGGATGACGGCTTCGGCGGACGGGTTCACGCAGTTGCTGGTGGTGAAGACGGCCGAGGCGGCGGCCGGTCCGGAACTGGCCGAGCTGCGGCTGGGGCTGGACGCGCGGGGCCTCTCGGTCCAGGAGACGGACGAGGGCGGTCTGGAGGCGCTCGACGAGGGTGCCGCGGGGACCGTGTTCGAGGTGCCGAAGCCGATGATGTGGGACTCCGGCACCGGCGGGCCCCCGGAGGGTGCCGCGGAGGCCCGGACGGCAGCGGTCGCCCCGAAGGCGGCATCTGCCGACGCCGATGCCGACGAGGAGCCGGGCGCGGGGGAGTCGGGCAAGCTCGCCCCGGTCGGGGTGGAGGTGTCCGCCGGGCAGGACGAACTGGTCCTGACCCCGGACGCCGACGTCCTCAAGGGCGAGGACACCACCTACCCGGTCTTCATCGACCCGCAGTGGTACACGCCGCGGGCGGCCGCGTGGACGATGGTCTCCAAGTACTGGGCGAACTCGCCGCAGTGGAAGTTCAACGGCGAGTCCGACGCCGGCATGGGCTACTGCAACTGGTCCTACTGCAAACCGCACGACACCAAGCGTCTCCTCTACCGCATTCCTATCTCCAGGTTCGCGGGCAAGTCCGTCCTGTCGGCGGAGTTCGTGGTGCGCAACACTTGGTCGGCGTCCTGTTCGGCCCGCACGGTGGCCCTGTACCAGACCAAGAACATCTCCTCGTCGACGACGTGGAGCGATCAGTACGACAACGGTTTCTGGACCAAGCAGCTGGCGTCGGATTCGTTCGCGTACGGCCACTCGGGCTGCGCCGCCAAGGACGCGGAGTTCAACGTGAAGTCGGCGGTGCAGGCGGCCGCCGACGACAAGGACCCGACGATGACGTTCGGCCTGAAGGCGGCGAGCGAATCGGACGCGTACGGGTGGAAGCGGTTCGCGGACAAGGCGTACCTGCGGGTGAGGTACAACCGCCCGCCGGCGCAGATCAAGATGTCGCAGCTCACCATGGAGTACGGCGGCGCCTGCAAGAAGCCGTCCGCCGCGGCCCGGGTGCGCACTCTGGGCAAGGTCTACGCCAACAACGTCACCGACCCCGACGGCGACAGCGTCGCGGTGCAGTTCCAGGCCAAGTGGGACGCCGGCGACGGCAAGGGGGTGATCGCCCGCTGGACGCCTGCACGGACCTCCCTCAAGAAGTCCGGCTCCGACTTCTCGGTCAGCCTTCCCTCCTCGGTGACGGAGAACAAGCAGGTCTACTGGTACGCCCGCAGTTACGACGGCGCGCAGTACTCACCGTGGTCGTCCGCCGGAGACCCGACGGCCTGCTACTTCGTCTACGACACCAAGGTGCCCAAGGCGCCCGCCCTCGCGTCCGACGAGTACCCGGCCTCGAACCCGGAGGACCCGGACGACCCCTGGTTCGACGGAGTGGGCAAGTACGGCTCGTTCGACCTCAAGGCCGCCGAGTCCGACGTGACCAGGTACTGGTTCGGCATCAACGGCGACCCCACCTCCAAGAACACGGTCACCACCTCGGCCGGGGCGGCGAGGACGATGAGGATGCTTCCCGCGAAGGCCGGGCTGAACTTCGTCACGGCCCAGGCGTTCGACCAGGCGGGCAACGGCAGTGAGATCCGCACCTACCAGTTCCGCGTCAAGGCCGGACAGCCCGAGCGGGCCATGTGGCAGCTCGACGACGCCGCCACCGCCACCTCCGCGAAGGGCACCGCGCCACAGCGCACCGCCGATCTCATAGGCGGTCCGACCTCCGGAGCGACCGGCGCCAAGGGCACCGCGGTCCGGTTCGACGGCGTCGACGACTACGCGGTCACCGACATCCCCACCGTCGACACCTCCACCGGTTTCTCCGTCTCGGCCTGGGCCAACCTGGCCGAGACGCCCGGCCATGCCGCCATCGTCGCCTCCCAGCCCGGCAACCACGCCCCCGGCTTCGAGCTGTACTACTCCCACGCCTACGACCGATGGGCGTTCAACCAGTACACCGCCGACACCGAGAACGCCGGCATCGCCCGCGCCATGCAGGCGTCCCCGGGCGGCGCGCAGGCGGGGCAGTGGACCCACCTGGTGGGCACCTACAGTGCCTCCTACGACGAACTGAAGCTGTACGTGAACGGGCAACTGGCCGGCACGACCACCTACGACTCGCCCTGGGACGCACGCCGGGGCCTGCAGATCGGCGCCGGCCGCTACGACGGCAAGCCGGGCTCCTTCTTCCCCGGCGCCATCGACGAACTGCAGATCTTCGACAAGCCGCTCTCGGCCGGCGAGGTCACCCGGCTCAACAGCAAGCAGTCCGTCATCTCCGGACGCGCCGCACGCGCCGTCTTCCCCCTGGACGAACCCGCCACCAGGCAGGACGGCACGCCCACCACGCAGATCACCGCCACCGCCGAGGTCCCGGCCGCGACCCTCCACGGAGGCGCCACCCCGGGGACGAGCGGGATCGCCGGCACCGCCCTCACCCTGGACGGCACCGACGACTACGCCACCACCGGCCGGCCCCTGCTGAACAACCAGCGCAGCTTCGCCGTCTCCGCCTGGGCGAAACTGCCGAAGACCAAACCCGGCCACGCGGCGATCGTCCTCACCCAGACCGGCGAGCACAGGCCGGGACTGGAGCTGTACTACTCCGCCGCCTACGACCGCTGGGCGGTCAACCAGTACTCCGCCGACGACCCCGACGCCACCCCGATCCGCGCCATGCAGGCCGAGGGCACCACCGCCCACGGTGACACCTGGACCCACCTGGCCGGCGTGCACGACACCGTCGCCAACAAACTCACCCTCTACGTCAACGGCATTGAGGCCGGATCCACCACCCTGCAGGCCGACTGGTACGCCGGCGGCGCCGTCCAGATAGGCGCCGGCTCCTACGACGGAAACCTCGGCTCGTTCTTCGACGGCCAGATCGACGACGTCCGCATGTTCGACCGGCCGGTCTCCGCCGAAGAGGTGCAGCAGCTCTTCAAGCAGCGGCCCCTGGTCAAGGGCCGCTGGACCTTCGAGACGGCATCCGGTTCCCCGCTGGTGACACCGGACGCGTCCGCGGCAGGCAACGCCATGACGCTCAACGGCGGCGCGACACTCGGCTCCGGCTGGGTCGACGGTGGCGTGCAACTGGACGGCGTCAACGACTACGGCGTCACGTCATCCGTACCGGTGGACACCAGTGCCAGCTTCACCGTCACGGCATGGGCGCAGGCAGCGGGTACCCCCGAACGGCGTGCGGCTCTGCTCAGCGTGCCCGGCACCACCGCCCAGAGCGCATTCACAGTGCGCTATGAGCCCAGCGCCACGCCAGGGGCAGGCCCTGGCCGCTGGCGGATCGCGATGACCTCGGCCGACACTGCTGACGCAGCCGTCACTCAGGTCGACAACGGATGGTTCTTCAGCCCCACGGACTGGACCCACCTGGCCCTCGTCTACGACGGCTTCGCCAAACACCTCTCCCTGTACGTGAACGGCGAACTGGAAGAGGTCGCCTGCACGGACGCGGACGGTGACGGTGAGGCGGACGACACCGCCTGCACGGACAGGCTCTCCTGGGCGGACGACGTGCTCGTCTTCAAGTCGGCACAGCCCCTGCACCTCGGCCGGGCCAAGACCGGAGCCGGAATGTGGGGCGACTACTGGCCCGGTGCCGTGTCCGACGTGTGGGCCTTCCAGGGCGCGCTGACGGGCGACCAGGTCAGGGCACTGTCAGTCGGTATGCCTGGCCTTCCGACCGACGTCCCTGGCAGCGGCTCCTGACAGAGGCGGGGCCGACCCCGCCTCACGGTAGGTCCGGCCCCGCCCTCCCCGCTCGACAGGCAACTTCCACCCCACCCCCGTGTCCGCCGGGCAGGCCGGCCCCCAGCGAAGTGAAGGACGAAGACAGGATGAACGGCAGATCCAGCAAGCGGATCCGTGCCCTGCGACGGCGTATCGCACTCACCTCGGCCGCGATCATGGTCGGCTCGCTCTTGCAGGCAGTGACACAGCCCGCCCTCGCCGCGGACCACGACGTGCAGGTCGCTCCGCCCGTATTCGAGAAGCCAGTCCCCACCACGACGGGCAAAGTCAAGCCGCGCACCGTGATGAAGGGTCCGCGTACACCCGCCACTCCACCCGAGAACACGTGGCCGAAGGCGGCGACCACGGTGGTGGACCTGCCTGATGCCAAGGCCGGTGCCGAAAAGTCCGCCCGCGTCCCAGGCCTGTCCCTGACCCTGGGTGCCGGCGTGAAGTCCGGAACGAAGACCGCCCGCGGCGGTGTCGAGACGCGCGTCCTGAGCCGCAAGGCAGCCCAGCAGGCCGGTGTCGAGGGGGTGCTGTTCACCCTGCGCGGCAGGGACAGCAAGAACGGCAGGACCAAGGCCCAGCCGGGACAGGTCCGCAGCACACTGGACTACTCCTCCTTCGCCGGGGCCTACGGCGGCGGTTACGCCTCCCGGCTGACCCTGGTCGAACTACCGGCCTGCGCGCTCACCACGCCCAGCAAGGAGGCGTGTCGCACGGCCGAGCCGGTCAAGGCGGTCAACGACCCCGAAGAGCAGACACTTACGGCGCAGAGCGTGGCGCTGAGCGCCGACGCTCCCACGGTGCTCGCCGCGGTGGCGGACACCGAAAGCGCGAACGGTGACTACAAGGCGACCTCCCTCTCTCCTTCCGCCACGTGGACCACCAATCTCAACACCGGTGACTTCGGCTGGTCGTACGCCATGCCCGTGCCCGATGTGCCCGGCGGGCTGACCCCCAATGTGGGGCTCTCGTACACATCCGGTGCCGTCGACGGCCGTACCGGCAACACCAACAACCAGGCGTCCTGGGCGGGTGACGGCTTCGACCTGTGGCCCGGCTACATCGAACGCCGGTACAAGGCGTGTGCCGACGACGGTGTGGAGAACTCGGACGGCAACAAGCCGGGTGACCTGTGCTGGGCCTACGACAACGCGTTCATCTCCTTCAACGGCAAGGCCGGGGAACTGGTGCCCGACGGCACCAACTCCTGGAAGCTGAAGAACGACGACGGCACGAAGATCGACCACCTGACCTCCAGCAACCGGGGCAACGGCGACAACAACGGTGAGTACTGGAGAGTGACCGCCCCGGACGGCACCCGCTACTACTTCGGCTACAACCGGCTGCCCGGCTGGGCGGACGGCAAGGAGACCACCGACTCCACCTGGACCGTCCCCGTCTACGGCGACGACTCGGGCGAACCGTGCCACGCCGACACGTTCGCGGGGTCATGGTGCCAGCAGGGCTGGCGCTGGAACCTCGACTACGTCGTCGACACCCACAGTAACGCGGTCACGTACTTCTACGACAAGGAGGACAACCACTACGGCCGCAACCTGGAGGCCGAGGACGGCACCCCCTACGTCCGCGGCGGCACCCTCGACCGCATCCAGTACGGTCTGAAGTCCTCCTCGCTCTACGGCACCAAGCCGCAGGCCAAGGTCACCTTCACCAACAGGGAGCGCTGCATCCGTGACTCCCACACGACCTGTTCCGACATCGACGCTGATGCCCCCTACTGGTACGACACCCCCTGGGACCTGAACTGCGACAGCGCGGAGGAGTGCGACCAGGGACGCCTGTCCCCGGCGTTCTTCACCCGCAAGCGGCTCACGCAGGTGACGACCCAGGTCTACGACGGCAGCGCCTACCAGGACGTCGACTCCTGGAAACTCGCTCACCGCTGGGGCATGGCCGACACCGACTACCAGCTGCTGCTCGACTCCGTCCAGCACACCGGCCACAGCGCCGAGCCGGCCGTCACGCTCCCGAAGACCACCTTCGCCTACACCCAGCTCGCCAACCGCCTTGACAAGACCGGCGACGGCTACGCGCCGTTCATCAAGAGCCGCCTGTCCGCCGTCGCCGACGAGTCCGGTGGCCAGATCGACGTCAACTATTCTGCCGAGTCCTGTTCCTGGGACGACCTGCCGACCCCGCACAGCAACACCACGCGCTGCTTCCCGCAGTACATCGGCGGCAGCGCCGACGACGACCCCGAACGCCAGTGGTTCAACAAGTACGTCGTCAACTCCGTGACCGCGACCGACCGCACCGGCGGAGCCCCCGACCAGGTGACCAGCTACGACTACCTGGACGGCGCCGCCTGGCACTACGACGATGACGACGGCCTGACCAAGGAGAAGTTCAAGACCTGGTCCCAGTGGCGTGGCTACGGCCACGTCCGTGTCCGGACCGGCGGCCAGGGCGGTGCCTCGGCCATGAAGTCCCAGCAGGACACCTATTTCCTGCGCGGTATGGACGGCGACCGCAAGGACACGTCCGGCGGGACCAGGACCGTTGCTGTCACCCTCGGTGAGGGCGAAGGCGACCCGATCACCGACCACGAAGCCGCCACCGGCTTCGCCTACAAGACCGTCAGCTACTCCGGGCCCGGCGGCAAGGTGCTCGGTAAGACGGTCAGCCGGCCGTGGCACCACCAGACGGCGAAAGAAGTCCGCGACTGGGGCACGGTGACCGCCAACTTCACCGGCACCGGCCGCGTACGCACCTGGACCTCCCTCGACGACGGCGCCGGTTCCAGCTGGCGGATCACCATGGTGGACACCGACTACGACACGATCGCTGGACGGGTCACCCAGGTCCACGACCGTGGCGACGTCGGTAAGTCCTCCGACAACACCTGCACCCGCACCACCTACGGCACCGTTGCCGTCGACAAGATCCTCACTCTGCCCTCACGCGTCGAGACCGTCGCCAAGGCCTGTGACGCCACACCCGGCCGCCCCGCCGACGTCATCTCCGACGTGCGTTCCGCCTACGACGGCGAGACCTACGGCAGCGCTCCCGTCAAGGGCGACGCCACGGCCACGGCCGTGCTGAAGAAGTACGACGGCACGACGGCCGTCTATCTGGAGTCGGGTTCCACCTACGACGCCTATGGCCGTGTCCTGACCAGCACCGACCTGACAGCCGACGTCAAGGTCACCACAGCCGGGGGCCTCACCCGTACCGCGCGAAGCGACGGACGCGCCACGACCACCGTCCGAACGCCCGCCACCGGCTTCCCCACCACGGTCGAGACCATCACGCCCCCGGCCACCGCGGGGGAGGCGGGCACGGCGCAGACCTCGACCACGACGCACGAACTCCTCCGCGGCCTGCCGCTGACCCAGACCGACACCAACGGCAAGGTCACCAACTTCGCTTACGACGCGCTGGGCCGCTCGACCAAGGTGTGGCTGCCCGACCGGCTCACCGGCCATACCCCCACCTACGAGTTCACCTACACCGTCGCCGAAGACGAACCGGTCGCGGTCGGCGCCAGGACCATCGGCAACAACGGGACGCAAAGCACCTCCTACGCCCTCTACGACGGCTTCCTGCGCCCGCGCCAGACCCAGGAACCGGGCCCGGACAACGGACGTCTCCTCGCCGACACCTTCTACGACGAACGCGGACTGATCAGTTCGGAGTTCGCCCCCTACTACACGGAGGGAGCACCTTCCGCCGACCTGCGCACGCCCGAAGAAGCCCTCAGCGTCGAAACACAGAACCGCTACACACACGACGGGCTGGGTCGTCAGACCGAGTCCAGGCAGATCGCAGGCAACGGCGACGGAGGCACCGTCCTCGGCGCGACGCAGACCATCTACGGCGGCGATCGCACCACGGTCGTCCCGCCCGTCGGCGGCACCGCCACCACCACCCTCAGCGACGCCCGGGGCCGGACCACCGAACTGCGCCAGCACCGGACCCGGAGCGCCACGGCCCCTTACGACACCACCCGTTACGACTACACCCCGCGCGGGGAACTGGCGGAAGTCACCGACCCGGCCGGCAATTCCTGGACCTACGAATACGATCTTCTCGGCCGCCAGACCAAGTCCGTCGACCCCGACAAGGGGACCAGCCTCAGCGCATACGACGACCGAGGCCAGCTCACGACCACCGACGACGCCCGGCCGGACACCCCCGCCCTGTGGCACGGTTACGACAACCTCGGCCGGCAGACGCAGCTGCGCGAAGGCTCCTCCAGCGGCACGCTGCGTGCCAAGTGGGTGTACGACACCCTCAGCGGTGCCAAGGGCCACCTCGCCGAAACCATCCGCTACGACGACGGCAACGCGTACAGCTCCAAGGTCGTCGCATACGACCGCCTCTACCGCCCGCTGCGTACCTCCGTCACCATCCCGTCGTCCGAGGGAGACCTTCGGGGCACCTACCTCAGCGCGACCACGTACAACGCCTCGGGCACGGTGCAGGGCATCGGCTATCCGAAGGCCGGCGCCCTGCCGGCTGCGACCGTGACCTACGGGTACGAAGACAAGACGCTGCGCCCCATCACAATGAGCAGCAGCCAGGGCCTCGTTGCCAAGACCGGTTACAGCCTCACGGGCAAGCCGTCGTACTACGAACTGTCCAAGAGCGGCAGCAAAACGATCAAGGCAACCAACACCTATGAGTGGGGCACCCAGCGCCTGGCCACGTCCCGGGTGGACCGCCAGGACATCGCCGGTGTCGACCAGCACAACACCTACCGCTACGACCAGGCGGGCAACGTGCTGTCCGTGTCGGACATGTCCCGCTCCGGCACCGACACCCAGTGCTTCACCTACGACGGCTTCCGCCGCCTGACCGAAGCATGGACCCAGAGCACGACCGCCTGCGCCACCGACCCCAGCGGCAGCGTCCTGGGCGGCCCGGCCCCCTACTGGCACTCGTACACCTACGACAAGGCCGGCAACCGCCAGACCGAGACACTCCACGACATCACCGGGAACACCGCCGACGACACCGAGCGGACCTACGACTACCCCGGCGCGGGAAACCCCCAGCCGCACACCCTGACCTCGGTCACCACGGCGGGGCCGACCGGGGAGGCGAGGGACACCTACACCTACGACGAATCCGGCAACACGCTCACGCGTCGGCTGGGTGGTGACACCCAGGAACTCACCTGGGACGCCGAGGGCCACCTCGCCAAGGTCACGGAACCGGTCGAGGGCGGCAGCGACAAGGTCACGGAGTACCTCTACGACACCGAGGGCAACCGCCTCATCGGCCGTACCCCCACCGAGACCACCCTCTACCTCGGCAGCACCGAGATCACTCTGGCCAAGGGCTCCAGCACCCCCGAGGCCACGCGCTACTACACACTCGGCGGCGGCCACCAGGCGGTCCAGGAGAACGACGGCAGCTTCTCCGTCACGCTCGCCGACCACCACGGCACCGCCCAGCTCGCCATCGACACGGCCACCGACAAACTCACCCAGCGCCGCACCCTCCCCTTCGGCGGCACCCGCGGCACCGAACCCACCGACTGGCCGGGCACCAAGGGCTTCGTAGGCGGCACCGACGACACCAGGACCACCGGCCTCACCCACCTCGGCGCCCGCGAATACGATCCGTCAACCGGCCGCTTCATCAGCGTCGACCCCCTCCTGGAAATCGACAAACCCCAAACCCTCAACGGATACACCTACGCAGCCCAAAACCCCCTGGCCTTCTCCGATCCCACCGGCCTGGGGCTCGCCTGCGGCGGAGCCGGCGGAGCACAAGAAGGCTGCGGAACAGGAGTGGTTACCCGCGCCGACGGCTCGCTGTCCCAAAACGGGCGACCCACGGGCGGTGGCACTATCTACAAGCGCCCGACTGGTCCCACCTTGGCAGGCGCGGAGACCTACGGACCGGTGACCGTCAAACCCTATGGCGCGTCGATCACCATCCAAGGTGTCTATATCCCCACGCAGGAAGAACTCGCCGTAACCTTCTCCAATTATCACGAGAACAGCAGCTACCAGCACAATCTGGAGAACTGGGGAAGAAGTCGGTGTACAGGGTCAGGAAGCGATTTCTGTCATACGATCGGTAAACTCGGATGGTTCGGTGGCGACCCTGAAATTGACGTTCTTGAAGTCATTGGCGTTCGCTCCTACATCAAATGTTATAAAGGTGAAGGCTGTAGCGAAGCTGCCGCAGATGTCGTAATATCTGCTGTCTCCGCTGGAGTCGGCAAGGGGATCAAGGCCCTGGCCAAAGTTATCAAGCAAGGCATGAAGCGCGGAGACAGTATCCCCGCCAGTTGCCTGGTCGGGGCCGCCCACAGCTTCACTGCCGGCACCGAAGTCCTCATGGCTGACGGCACCACCAAACCCATAGAGGACGTAAGGATCGGTGACAAGGTCACTGTCACCGATCCTGTAACAGGCGAAACCGCAGTCCGGGAAGTAACCGCGACCATCGTCACCGAGGACGACAAGCACTTCGTCGACCTCGCCATCGCCACAGAGACCGGTACCGCAACGCTCAAGAGCACCACCACGCATCCCTTCTGGTCCGACTCCGAAAAACGCTGGATGCGGGCCGGTCAACTTGAGCTAGGCATGACAATCCGCACCGCCGACGGAAGAGCTGTACCGGTCACGGGGGCTCACGCCACAATCGAACGCCAGCGCACATACGACCTCACGATTCACGACATCCACACGTACTATGTGCTGGCGGGGGCCACGCCGGTTCTGGTTCACAATTCGAATGGGTTGTGCGGAACTGCGGCGCTGGACAATGGAGACTGGCAGCACATCGTGGATCGACACCGCCCTGGCGGTGTGAAGGTCGATGATAAGGCTGGAATCTTTTCAGGCGAAGCCAAGCATGTTCGCGGGCGAATAGCGGAGACCATCAACCGAGGGACGCCAAGGGCGAACACTCCGGACCCTGAAACCGGTAGGCCGCGCGCCGGGCAGATATATGAGTGGGATTTCGGCGTCCCCGTGGGAAGGGCGGGTCCGGCGAATGGTGGGGGAGACTTGACTGGCATCCGTGTCGTCGTAAATGACGGCAAAGTCGTGACGGCATTCCCGTTCTAGGTGAGAAACGACGATCTGAGGAATTCGTGATTCACTTCTCTTTCGAGGTGCCGAAAGCCGGGTCGGCCTGGCGTGATACCTGGGACAGGGCTTTCCAGGTCAAGCCAGCGACCATCAGCGAGATGGACCTCTGCTACAAGTACTTCGGGGTAAGCGTCGAACTTGTGGTTGACGAGGTTGAGATCATCTCCAGCGAGGGGCATGTGACCCTCGTCGATCTAGCCCTGTCTCTTTGCCATGCGGTGAGCCGTCTCTCGGCAGGAGAAGATACGGCGATCGGCTTCACGGAGGATGACGAAGTCATCCGCTTGCGACGTGAGGAAGATCTAGTTGTAATGACGTCATCGAAGCATCAATGGCAGGTCTCCATGGAGCAGGAAGAGCTCGTAGGTGCTTTCGTTGACTTCCTGCGAGAGGCGCATGCTCGTCTGGCTGCGAACATCCCCGGACTGGCAGATAACCCAGTAATTCAGCGGTTCTCACCGGAGCGGCTGGACTCGACGCCAGGCGAATAGAGGTAGCTATTGAACCCTTCTCGGTAACGTCTCGTGACGGTTTGTGATCTTCGTTCAGGTGGTGCGGCCGTGTTCCATCTGGAGCAGGACGAGGGCGGCTCGGGCGATCCGGGTGATGCTGCCAGGGTCGAGGCTGACCCGGCGCAGAGCCTTGAACGTGACTTTGAGCAGGGCATTGACCTCGATTCTTCACTTGCGGTGTGACGTCGGCCGGTTCGGCGGTTTGCCCGTAATGTCCCCTGCCGTTCGAGGACGGGCCGTCGCGTGACGCTGCGGGGCGTCGGGTTCCACGGGCCCGAGGGTGCTGCGGGTCCTCTCCTCTCCGCTGTCGTCGGGGCGGGGCCGACCGTCAGGTGTGGGCCGGAAGCTGGGTGGCCCGCTGCCAGGCGGTGGCGAACGCCGGCGCCCAGGGCCAGGTGCGGTCGAGGTGGAGGGTGCGTCTGCGTGCGTGGGCGGTGAGCCGGGCGGGCAGGTGGTAGAGCCTCCTGCGGATCGTCTCCGGTTCGGCGGCGGCGAGTTCGGGCTCGTCATGCAGGAGAAGGAGCCTGGTCCATGCGTCGAGGTCCGCGGCGATAGTGGCAGCCAGCACCCAGGCGGCGTTCAGCTGCCAGGACTTCGAGGGCAGCAGCCCGAGGCCGATCCGCTTGATCGCCTTGACACGATCCTCGACCTCGGCATGATCACGGTAGAGAGCATCGACGAACCACACCTGCCCGGAGCCGGACACCCCGGAAAGCCCCTGGTGGGCGGGGATGTTCGTGGCGACGATCTGGTAACGCCAGCCGGTGCGCTGCTCGAACGCGGTCAGCTTCTTCAGATCGCGGCGCGAGGGCTTGACCCGGCGCACGATCAGCCGCATCCCCTCGGGCCAGCCGCTCAGGTCGCGCACCCCGGTCAGCTCGGCGACCTGGTAGGTGACCTTCTGTCCGTCCGGGCCCTTGATCTCGTGGACCTCGCCGTCCTGCCGCAGCGCGTCGTTCCACACGTCCGCGGGCAGCAGTGCGATCGCGGCCTCGTCGGCGGTATTGATGGCCCAGCCGGTCACCCAGCGCACTCGGCGGCGGCTGGTGGTCAGCGCCTGCAGATGCTCAAGGAGGCCGTGGCTGAAGGCCGCGCCGTCGATCCTCACCAGCAGCTTCGACCACAGCGGCAGCGGAGTTGCCGCAGCGCGGCGGCCAGCACCGTCTTGTGGTCGGCGACGTCGTTGGACGCCGCGTTGCCCGGCCGTAGCAGCATGGTCACGCACTCGCGGGTATTGGCCAGCCAGGCGCCCAGCGGGTGATGTCCGTAGCCGCCCTTGAACGTGCCGGCCGCGCCGTCCTTCTTGCTGGTGCAGGTCACCAAGGTGGCATCGAGATCCAGGACGTACCAGTTGGTGAGCGTGCGCCCGCATACCGAGATCCACGGGAACCCACCGGGCCGCAGGGCGAGCAGCGTCCACACCCCACGCCGTATCACGGCGCGCACGCGCTCCACCCGGGCTCCGACAGGGCCGTCGATGGCTTCCAGCGTGCGCCACAGGGTGCTGTCCGAGACCGGACGGGGAAGAACGGCCTCCAGTGCTGCTGCAGTTGCTCGGCCTGCAGGACATTCCTCGCGCCGAGGACGATCGCGCAGGCCAGCTGGACCAGGGCCATCCCGCGATCCCGCCACCCCGGCCCGACGCCGCGGGGCAGCGCGGCGGCCAGGGCGCGGGTCAGCCCGACCCGGTCCGCGATCCGGTGCAGCAGCACCACGCCCGCATGCCCGACCAGGTTCTTGCCGTCGGCCCGCACAACGAGCCGACGATCCCATTCGGTAGCCTGCACCTGTTGGGTGCCCCCACTCTGCGACGTTCTTGATCTAGGAAATTCAGATCATCGCAGGTCAGGGGCACCCTTCCGCTATCAGGGCGTCACATCACTGACGGACGGCCCTCGTAGCTGAATACACGAGGTTGACTCTGCTGCTCAATTCGAGGGATGGTCACGCACCGCATCCGAGAGGGGCCGGACCGCCTCCTCGCGAGGCCCGTTCCACGCGCCCCGTCGACGGGCCGGCGTCACTCTCCGCAATTGAGCAACAGAATCGGCATTCGCGCGCTCGGCGACGCCGTGGATGCCACGGATCACCTTGTTGAACGTCTGCTGTTCGAGGTCGAGTTCGCCGCCCTGCGGCTTCTTGGCCGGGTGGCGGAAGCCGTCGCCGGCGTTCTCGTAGCCGAGATCGGTCAGAGTCGGGATGTCCAGAGTGGCGGCGAGCCGGTTCAGCGCGCCGATCAGGCCGTGGGTGCGCGCGCAGGTGGTGTCGTGCTCGCGGCCGGGGCGGACCGGGGACACCCAGAGCGGCCAGCCGTCCGGGGCGGAGATGACCTGCACATTCCCGCCATGATGCTTGTGCTTCCCGGACCACCAGAGATCTGCCCCGTTGGGACCGGGGGCGGCGACGCGGTCGGTGCGGATGACAGTGCCGTCCAGGTTGAGGTGGGTGTACCCGGCGGCCGCCGCCCGCTCCAGTGCGGTGGCCAGGTCCGGGGCGTGGTCGGCGAGCACGGTCAGCCCCTCGTGGAGATAGCGGTAGGCGGTCGGCACCGAGATCCGGCTGTCCCGGGCGAGTTGGGCCAGCCGGGTTCCGTCGACGAACCACCGCAGGACGAGGATCCCCTGCTTGAAGACGCCCAGGGCGCGGGTGTTCTTGCGGGTGCCGAGCCGGTCGCGGTGCTCGCGCAGGAGCCGGGCCAGGGTCTCGGCGGTCTCCCTGCCGACATCGAGCACGGCGGTGTAGGTGATACTGGTCAACGTGTGAAGCCTCTGGCCGTACGGAACTTGATTTTCGCAGACCTGTTCCTACCAGGGGCTTCACCCATATCTGACAGCGGGGCACTCGACGCGGTCCGGCTCACCCCGCACGCGGTCACGCACCGCAACCGTCACGTTGCCGAGAAGACCTCAGTGACAGTGGCTCGTGTTCCGACGGAACCGAGCGATCCAAGCCTCGGCGGCACTGTCTGACGGCAACGTTGACGGCAACGCCAGCGGACGACGGAGCCCGGACTGTGGTGCCTCGGTCCGGGCTCCGGTTGCTCAATCCTGCGGAGTCAGCAGGAGGGTGGAATGTCGCCCGAGTCGCGGTCAAGGAGGGCGTCGCTGAGACGGCTGATGGCTTGGTGTTGGAGGCGGAGTCGGACATGAGCGTAGACGCCGGCGGTGACGCCGATGTGGGCGTGCCCGAGAAGTTCTTTGATGACGACGAGGTCGACGCCTTGCTCCAGGAGCAGGGTGGCCGTCGAGTGTCGTAGGTCATGGAAGCGGATGCGGCGGAGCCCGGCCCGATTGAGCAGTCGGCCGAAGCGCCGGGTCATGTTGGCCGGGTCGATCGGTCCGCCGGTCGGCGTAACGAATACGAGACCGCTGTCCTTCCAGCCCACCTCGGCCACCTTGCGTTCTGCTTCCTGGGGGCTTCACCCCGGATCGTAGACACCTTGGACACTGGACCTTGAGGGTCCAGAGGAAGAGATGTCACTGATGGTGATGAAGGTGTACTCGGCGGAGTTCAAGACGGATGCTGTCGCGCTGTACCTGTCGGACCCGAAGAACACGTTCGAGAGCGTGAGCAAGGACCTGGGCGTCAGCCGGGAGACGCTGCGGAATTGGGTGCGGGTCGAGCGCACCCGGCAGGGCCGTGCGGCGGCCGCGAGTCGCTCGCCGCGGGCGGTACAGGCCGTTGATGTACCCTCCGACGATGTGCTGAAAGAGGAGAACAAGCAGCTCAGGGCTCGGATCAGGGAGCTGGAGACCGAGCGGGAGATCCTGCGGAGGGCCGCGAAGTATTTCGCCGGCGAGACCAACTGGTGAGCCGTTTCCAGTTCGTTGATGATCATCGCGGCGCGTTCGGCGTCAAGCGGCTGTGCCGGGTCCTGGAGGTCTCCAGGTCCGGGTTCTACCGGTGGCTGAAGGCCGCCCCGGCCCGCCTGGCGCGAGCCCGGGACGATGCCCGCCTCGCGCGGCGGATCCGGGAGATCCACAAGGAGTCCGACGGCACCTACGGCATCCCGCGCATCACCGCCGAGCTGAAGGCCGCCGGGAGCGACGTCAACCACAAGCGCGTCGAGCGGGTGATGCGCCGCATCGGCCTCCAGGGCGTGCACCTGCGCAAGAAGGTCCGCACCACGATCCCCGAGCCGGAAGCGGCCCCGGTGCCGGACCTGCTGCGGCGCGACTTCACCGCCGACGAACCGAACACCAAGTACGTCGGCGACATCACGTATCTGCCCATCGGCGATGGTCAATTCCTCTATCTCGCAACGGTGTTGGACCTGCATTCCAGGCGGCTCGCGGGCTGGTCGATCGCCGACCACATGCGCACCGAGCTGGTCACCGACGCGCTCGAAGCCGCCGCCCGCACCCGGGGCGGCAGCCTCGACGGGGCGGTCTTCCACAGCGACAACGGCGCGCAATACGCATCGAAGGAGTTCGCGAAGGTGTGCCGCCGGCTCGGTGTGACCCGCTCGCGCGGCGCGGTCGGCACCAGCGCGGACAACGCCGCCGCGGAGAGCTTCAACGCAACCCTGAAAAGAGAGACCCTGCAAGGGAAGAGGCACTGGTCAGGAGCACGCGAGGCCCGCCTCGCGGTGTTCCGGTGGGTCACCCGCTACAACACGCGACGCAGGCACTCGGGGCTTGGCTACATCAGCCCGATCGCCTTCGAACAGCGATCAGCTACGCTGGCCTCTGCCGCATAGCAAACGGTGTCCACGCTTCAGGGGAAGCCCCCGAGGCCGACGACGGCCAAGGGCGCGAGCCCGAGAGAGGTCCCGGGCATCAGGCGCCCGCCTTGGCGGTAACGGCGTCGCCGCGCACGGAGATGCCGTGCCGGTCCTTGCCGTTGATCTCGTTCTCCCAGGCCGAGGCGACCAGGCCGGTGAAGGCGACGGGCATGCCGACCTTGAGGCCCTTGCCGAGGCCGGGCTCGGGCACGTTCACGGTGATCACTTCGGCGCGGCCGTTGAACGCGAACATCACGTCCACCTGGTGCAGGTGGGCGCCGGTCGTGCGGTCGATCGCGGGCTCCCGGCCGTCACGGTCCTTGAAACGCGGCCGGGGCTCGGAGGCCAGGATCACCAAGGCCTGGGACTGGTCGATGGGCATGGTCTTCACGGCAAACCTCCAGGTAGAAGGGTGCGAATCACCCACGCGGGTGATCGCTCAACCCGACCCTACCTGACTCAATCCAACTCTATCCATCCCTATTCGTTGTTGTTCTGCTCCCGCCCTGTCCATGGGGTCGCTAATCTGGCCGGTGCAGCGCGCTGTGCTGCGGGAACGGCGGCCGGCCCGTCCTTCCACCACCGACATACGCCGATCCGAGGGAAGACGATGGCTCCTGCTGACGAGGCACGCCTGGCGTTCGAGCGCATCGCGGACGATCTCAAGCAGCAGATCCGTGGTGAGAAGCTCCAGCCGGGGCAGTTGCTGCCGTCGCACAGCCAGCTGATGGAGGCGTACGGCGCATCGAGCCTGACCGTGCAGAAGGCGGTGCGGCTCCTGCGCAGCGAGGGCTGGGTCATGACCCGCCAGGGCAAGGGCACCTTCGTGAGCAGGTCTGCGGACTTCGAGCACGCCTTCGAGAAAGTCGTCAAGGATCTGGAACGCCGGATCCGCTCCGGCAGCCTCACGCCAGGGATCAAGCTGCCGGGCAGTGAAGCGCTCGCCGACCACTACGCGGTACCGGTCCGTGTCATCGACACGGCGGTCAGCCTGCTCGTACGCAACGAATGGCTCCGCTACGAGGACGAAGAGCACAGCCACGACGCCTACGTACGCGACGCGGACGATCCCGCCCTCGGGCGGCACCTCGCCCAGGCAGCCCTTGTGCAGAAGATCCGCAATGGCTCGTTGCCCAAGGGCACCCGGCTGACCGCAGTGGAGGCCGCCGAGGCCATCGGCCACAGCGAAGAGAACACCGAGCAGGCCCTGGCCACGCTGGCCCTGGAAGGACATGCCCGCAAGGTCTACAAGAACCCGCGCAAGGAAATCCCCTCCCGCACCCGCCCGAGCGAGCCGCAGCCGGAAGAACTGGCGTACGTCATCGGCGAAAGCCTCTTCTGGGAAGAACCGCCAGACGCGGGCGGCACTGACGACGGTTCCGCACAGTTGCCGCAGTCCGCGCCGCCCGGATCCTGGGACGTCGGCCTGGCGGGCAAGCTGGACCTGATCCTGGAGCAGATGGCCGACATGCGCGAGCGTCTTGAGCGCCTGGAGCAGGCAAGCCAGGGCCGAGGAGCCAAGCGCCCCAAGGGCGCCTGACTGCATGCAGTGAAAATCCCCGGAGAGCCATGGCTCTCCGGGGATTTCCGCTGCGGCCCTATCCGACCGGGTGCGACGGGCGCCGGCCGGAACAGGAGATCGTGATGGGCAGTCAGTCGAGCGGGACGGGGCGGCGGCTGTCCCGCTCCTCGTCTTCGGTCTCCAGGTCGTCCAGGGTGCCGAGGTCGTCGTAGGCGGGGGCGGGCAGACGTGCTCCCCGGCTCACCGCGATCCGGTGGACGTTCGTCAATGCCTCGGTCAACTGGACTGCCAGCAGGTGCAGTTCGCCAGGCGTCCACTGGCGTCCGTCCAGAGCGTGTTGTGCCTCCTGAACGAGTTCACCGGCCAGGCCGAGTTGGGCCGACTCCATGTTGTCAGCGAGGCGTGACAGGTATCCGGTCCCGTCGCCTGCGAGGTAGCAGGGTTTTCCTTCCGGCCCGGCCCAGGGGAGCAGGCGGACCTGATTCGTGAGGCTCATCAGGCCCCCACCTCCATGCTGCGGGTCAGCAGGGGACCGATGTCGACTCCGTGCACGGCCAGCCACAGTGCGCGCCGCGGTGCCCGTCGGCGCTGCTGCTCCCGCTGTTCGTGCGCGAGCAGGTACGGGCGGACCAGTCCGGTGTCCTCACCTTGCAGCACCGGGGCAGCGAGTGCGTGAGGCGGACATTCAGTGGATGCCTCCACAACGGGGAGGGTGGGGCGGGAATCCGGTGCGCGGTGGCGGCCTGGCGCGGGCCGTAGCAGCCGTAGCAGTGGTTCGAAGATGTGGGCGATACAGTGCGGCACGTCGGCGCTCCTTGTCAGCGTTGGCCACGCCCCCGGACCGTTCGCCCGGTCGCGGGGGTCCTGACTGAGCGTCAGCCTGCCGACTGGCGATGCACACCGGTTGCACCGAGCGGTGCAACTCCTCTCGCCGGGAACCTGCTATATCCCGACCCAGTCCGCGTACTGCGCCAGCAAGCTGTTGCGCGTCCGTTCCTGCCGTTTGAGGGCCAGCACGGTGTCCCTCACGGTCGGGTGGTAGCGGGTCTGCTGTGGCGCGATGCGCCGGGCCTGGTGCAGGCAGTCCAGCGCTTCCTCCGGGTGGCCGGCCCAGGCATGGGAGCGGCCGAGGTCCATCCAGTGGTGTCCGGCCCGGGAACGGGTCCAGCCTCGCGGGATGTGTACATCCTGGGCGAGCTCGATCGCGCGACCGAAGTCGTCCATCTCCGAGGCGATGGCCACCGCATGCACACCGACGTTCACCGGCCCCCAGGTAACGCCGAAATCGGGCAACTCGCCCGTGACCCGGGCCAGAGAACGGGCCTCGGCAAGGCGGGCATCCGCCTCATCCCGGTCCTGCATCCGCCCCGCGATCACCGCAGCCCGCAGATGCATCACACCCTGCATGGCCTCAACGCCTGCCGGGCGGCGCGCATCCAGGCCGTCGAGATCCCGCAGAGCCCGGTCAATCACCCGCAGACCCACGTCGTATCGGCCGGACGACATCGTGGTCTGTGCGCGAAGGTAGGCATACATGGCGGCCAGCCCCGGCTCGTCGGCGCGCGGCGCGATCCACGCCAGCCGGTCCAGCGCAACGGTGGCCAGGTCGATATAGCCGAAGTTCCACGCCACGGTGAACACACACCGGAACGTCCCCGCCAGACACTCGTAAGCCAGCCGCTGCTCTTCCCCGGTGCTGGTGTGCACCGCCTGCACCGACTCGTCGATCAACCCGGGCAGGTCGCGCACCATGTCCGTGTACTGCGCCTGCCGGCGTTGCACGAGGGCCCGTTGGACATCAGCTCGGATCAACGCGGCCGGGCGCGGAGCCGTCTCCCAGTCGAGCGCGACATCCCAGTTCTCCAGTCCCTCACGGATCGGCTGGATCAAGGCGTCCATGCGGTCCCGGCGCAACTCCTCGGCGTACGGCTGCCCCAGCAGATCGGACGTGGAGACGCCCAGCGAGCGGGCACAGGCAGCAACAAGAGCCGGGGAGGCAGCCTTCTGCCCACACTCCACCTTCGACAACAGCGACTTCGACACGTGAGCGCGCATCGCCAGCCCCTGCTGCGTCAGGCCGCGCTGCTTCCGGATGCGGGCGATCCGAGCGCCGGTGTGCTCCTCGATGCTCTGCGACACGGCGAACTCCGTTCTGCGGCAACACTCAGACGGTACCCCCGCAACACGGCCCCGGACCGGCCGAACAACGATCACCCCGGCTGTCCGCAGGAGCACACCCACCAGTCCGATGCTTCGGACCGCACTCCAGCCGAACGACCAGCCGACGGCCACGGCGTAGCACCAAGGCGGGATGCGTCCAAACTTTCTCTACGTCTTCAAGGCGACCCGCTGACGCGGGTCGCGCGCGGCACGGCCGCCGACCCGGCCCGCTCTCGGCTCCGCCACCGCGGGCCGGTCAGCGACCAGGCCGCGCAGAAGCGCGTAGCGGACGACCGGAAGCGAGCGAAGACCAGACGCTCCCGAACGGCGAGCGCCAGGCCGGCGGCGAGGCAGCGGCAGGGAGTTGGCCGGCGCGCAGGCCCGGCGGTGGGGTCGGTCGGCTCCATGGGCTTTACCCACCTCCCCGAGTCGGGGCCCGCGTCGGGCAAGGCCAGGGGGCCACTCGTTCACATTCCGGGCAGGGGCACAGCCTGCCCGAGTTGCCGGGCCAGCGTACGGCCCCCTGACCATGCCCGACCCCAACCCGGGCAGAACACCGGCCAAAGCCCACTCCACCGCCCTCACGCGCGTAGCCGTCTGACGGCAACGCCGACGGCAACACGGGCGCACAGCACGGCACTTCCACGCACCCCCACGGACCGGCGGGAATTCGCTGACCAGCGAATATGCAGGTGACGACCGAATGGCGAGCACACGTACTATGTACTCGCTGGTCAGACGCCAGTGCTCGTTCACAACAGCAACTGCCGGACCGCATCGAAATACGAGGACACCACAGAACCCAAGGCCCGCATGAAGAATGTGCGGACGGATGTCGGTCCCACGGAGTTCGGAGAGAACCTTGAGGCTAACGGATGGACTCGCCTCGAAAGGGGGCCGAACATTGAATATCAGAAGGATGGGGCACGGTACTTCCTGCGAAGCAAGGCCAAGACTGTCGAAGGTTGGACAGCGGACTACTACAGGCCGGGATCAAAGAAGGCCGACATCAAGATCAGACTGGGAGATGACTGATGCTGGGCGAGGGTTCGATCATGTCGGACCGTGATGGGTATCGCGCCATCAGCTCCCGTAGCGCGGTGACCTTCGATCTTGATGTTAGGTTCCCTGACCAGGTTTTCAGGGAGAGCGCGCGAGACTCGTTGTTCTGTGAGTTCGACGTGGTTCTCGCTCCGGAAATCTGGCCAGCGCTCTGCACGATGGCCCGTTGGCATGGAGACGACCATATCGAACTGCTAGTTCTCGAGCCTGACTGTGACGATTTCTATGTCCCCGAAGGGCTGGGATACCCAGCGGTGTCTCTGCCCGTCGAGGCTAGTGAGGACGATTATTGGGCTGCGATCGGCTTCGAGCCGGATGGCGACGCCCTGGGGTCGATCTCGATCTCGGCGAATGTCGTCGCGCTGACCGGAGCATCCGCAAAGTGGGGGTGCTGGGGTGAAAGGGATCCCGAGGTGGCGGTATTCCAGGGGTTCCCCGACGCAGCCGCGCGCAGTGAATGGTGCTCTCGGTTTGGGCCCTTCCTGGACGTGTCAGGTGCGCTGGAGTCGTATCTTCCGATGGCTTTCGGCGGGCGGCCTGTTCCGGACGCGTACGCCGCAGCCTTGACCGCCAACTATGGACCTCCGAGCGGTAGACGGCCGTAACGTTACGGAGCGGCCGCCGGAGTCGATCCGGCCCAGGCGCTGAGCCCCGTACGGCAGTACGCTTGCACAAATCTGAAGCCCCGTCAGGTGTGTCCTGGCGGGGTTTCTACGATGGGTGACGGCAGTAGTTGACGGCAACGTCAGCGGACGAGGGCGGCGCAGGGCGGCGGTTCGTCGCCGTCGGCACTGACCGTCTTGGCGACTGTCGGCCCGTCGAGCGCGCTGCTGAGGGTGTCGATGGCGTCGCGCTGGAGGCGGAGTCGGACGTGGGCGTAGACGGTGGCGGTGACGCCGATGTGGGCGTGGCCGAGGAGTTCCTTGATCACGACGAGTTCGACGCCCTGCTCCAGGAGGAGGGTGGCCGTCGAATGGCGGAGGTCGTGGAAGCGGATGCGGCGGAGGCCGGCCTTGCGGAGGAGCGTGTTGAAGGCGCGGGTGAGGTTGGTCGGGTCGATCGATCCGCCCTGCGCAGTGGTGAACACGTGCCCGCTGTGCTGCCACTCGGTACCTGCCGCGTCACGGTCGCGGTGCTGCTGCTCACGGTGGACCTTCAGCGACTGGAGGCAGCGGGCGGGGAGGGCGATGCGGCGCTCGGAGGCCCGGGTCTTGGTGGGCAAAGTGGTGAGTCCGCCGGTGCTGGTGCGCTGCAAGGTGCGGCGGACGGCAGCGGTGCCCCGATCGAGGTCGAGGTCTTCCCAGCGCAGGCCGAGGAGTTCGCCCTTGCGGAGTCCGGTGTGGAGAGCGAGTTCGAACAGCGCGTGCAGCCGATGACTCCGGGGCGTGGTGAGGAGTCGTCGGGCTTCGTCGTTGGTGAGGGGTTCGAAGCGTCGGGGCCGGGGCGAACCAGTGCGGACGTTGCGGGCGACGTTGCGCGGGATCTCTTCCTCACGTACGGCGTGCTCCAGGGCGGACTTGAGCACCGAGTGGATGTAGGTGAGCGTCAGCGGGGAGAGCAGCTTGTGGCAGCACTGGCCAGCGGCGCAGCAGCGGGGCTCATCACGCCGGGCATCGATGCCGCGCGTGCAGCACTGGCAGGTGGTGCGCAGGTGGTTGAGCCAGGTGCGGACGTCCTTGGCGGTGAGCTTGGTGAGCTTCCTTTTGCCGAGGCCGGGGATGAGGTAGCGGTTGACGCAGGTGGTGTAGCGGGTGTGGGTGTTCTCGCGCAGGTGGTGGATGGCGACGTTCTCCAGCCAGTACGTCAGGTATGCGGCCAGGCTGCCCTGCGCGGAGGGGATGGGGAGGCCGCGGTTGCTGGCGGCGATCTTCTCGGTGAGCTTGGCCAGGGCTTCCTTGCGGGTGGTGCCGTAGACGCGGACGCGCTTGTGGGTGTTGCCGGGGGCGAGGACGTATCCGGCGGCTTCCCAGCGGCCGTCTTTGCGCTGGTAGATGGTGCCGTCGCCGTTGGCTCGGGTACGGCGGGAGACGGGGTTGTCGCGGGGCGTGGTCATCAGGCGGCTTCCTGTTCGAGGCGGGTGCGGATGAAGTCGGTCAGCGCGTGGGCGGGGATGCGGCGGGCGCGGCCGAGGGTGATCGAGGCGAGCTGGCGGGTGCGGAGCAGGTCGTAGACGGCGGAGCGGCCGAGTTGGAGGCGGGCCATGACCTGGGGCACCGTCAGCAGGTCCAGTGCTGGCTCTGTCTCCGGGTGGAGGACAGTGGGCGGGGGCGAGGTCATCAGCAGCCCCCTTCGGCGATGAACCGGCGTTCCAGCTCCCTGCGATGCCAGACGGCGGCAGCCAGGAGCGCGGCGCCGGGGCTATAGCCCGAGCCGAGGTAGGCCCAGTGGCCGACGACGAGGGTGGTGTCCGGATCGGGCTCGGGCAGGCCGGCGTGGACGCGGGCCTGTTCGGTGCGCCAGGCGCGGCGGGCGGCGCGCAGCGCGCCCAGGGTGGTGGAGTAGCGGCGGGACTTGGTGGAGAAGTGGCCCCGGAAGCCGAGCATGTGTGCCCACTTCCAGAGCTTGAGGGCGGCGAACTCTGGCAGCTTGCCCAGCTCCCAGCAGGTGCGGATCATCTGCCGCACGTGCCGGGCGACTGCGAGCCGTGGCAGTGGGCGGGCCTGTCCGGTGCCGTCGCAGGCGGTGCACGGGAGCGGGGTTCCGTGGGGCAGAAGAGTGGCGCCGCGTCCCTGGCAGGGGCGGCAGAAGAGAGAGCGGTCGAGGGCGCCGGAGGCGTCGGCGGATTTGGTGGCGTACTTCGCCACGTAGGCGGCCACGGCCTGGTCGGTGAACTCGGCGTCAGCACCGAAGGCGGCGATCTCGCGTACGTCGAGCTGTTCGCCCCAGGCGAGTTCGCGTTCCCCGACCGCATCTGACTCGATTGCGACGCGGACCCGTGCGGCAGCGGCACGGACGGCGTCGGTGAGCACTGCGACGGTGGCGTACGGCGGTGGGGGCTGGCTGGTGCCGTCCGGGCCGTCGAGCCGGATGACGGCGTGGAAGTGGACCAGGCCGCGCTGCTGGTACTCGGCGACCTTGGCGAAGGAGACCCGCAGGACCGTGCGGGCGGTCTTCTGGGTCATGCCGAGTCGGGCGGCGATCTCGCGGCGCAGGTAGATCGCGAAGCGGGCCCACAGGGCGGAGGCGTGGGCGTTGAAGAGGACCGCGCCCGCGTAGTCGTACGTCGCCGGATTGAGAGGCGTACCGAGCAGGACGTCCGTGGGTTCGTGGAGCTTGCGGCAGCGGCAGGGGCGGATGTTGCCGCCGGGGGTGGTGGGGCGGTTGTGGACGGGGCCGTAGGACGGCGGGGTGAGGGTGACGAAGACGCGGGGGTGGGTGCGGACGGTTTCGGGGACGGTCTTGCCGCCGGACAGGCCGGCGCGGATGAGGTGGTAGGTGTCGGCGGCGTAGAGGCGGGAGCAGGCCGGGCAGCGAGAGGCGCGGCGGTTGCCGCACGCGGCGAGCAGACTGCCCGCAGGTTCGTCGGAGGAGGTGCAGGAGCGCAGTACCTCGCCGGTCGTGGTGTCGACGGTGGCGGTGTGGCCGGTCAGGCGGACGGGTTCGGTGCAGCCGCCGAGGCGTTCGATCTGCTGCTGTGCGCGGTCGAAGTCGGGGTGGTTGACGAGGTGGAGCAGGTCCCGCACGGCGGGGCTTGCCACGTGGCGCAGGTCCAGGGTGACCATTCGGGGCGTGTCCCTTCTGTTCGGGTGGGTGGCCCCGAGCAGCAACCAGCCAGGCAGGAAGGCGTGTCGGTGCTGCTCGGGGCATGACGAACCAGGCCCATGGCGGGCGTGGGGTCAGCGAGGGATGCGGCTGGTGAGGGCCGGTGCGGCTCAGAGCTGAGCGAGCGCGGCCGTGGCCACTGGCAGGGCGACACCCATGCGCGTTCCCAGATGGGCAGCGGTGATCGGGGTTCCGTGCTCGGCACGGTGGGTGTCCGCGATGCGCCGGGCCGCGTCCAGCAGGGCGGCAGGCAGGGCCGGGCCAGAGGAGGGCTGGGCCGTTTTGGCGACAGCGACGGGCGGAGTGGCGGCCGGGGCCGGAGTCGCAGCGGGCTGCGATTCCTCGGCCGGGGAGTCGACGACGACCGGGACGGGCGTCGCAGGTTTCGATTCCGGGGCGGGCGCTTCGGCGGGCACCGACACGGAGATGAGGGTGGGTGCGGCCTCCAGGTGCGGGATAGAGCGGGTGTGGGTGTGGAACTGGGCGAGGAAGGCGGGGCCGACGTGGCCCCAGCCAAGCAGCAGGAGCGGGGCGACGGTGTCCAGGCAGGCCCGGCCGTAGCGTCCGGTCAGCAGGGGTTCGGCGGTGTTCAGGGCGAGGGTGAGCAGGCCGCACAGGTGCAGTAGCCGGGTGCCGGCCTTCAGCTCCGCCTTGGGGACGCCGCGCAGGGCCAGGAACCGCAGCGCGACCAGGAGCCCGACGACGGACAGGTCCACCATGGGGGCGATCAACGGCGCGATCGGGGGCGGGACGCCGAGGCGCAGAGCGAGCGCCCAGACGTTGCCGAAGGACAAGATGAAGGCCAGGGCCGCGATGACCGCCATGACCACGGTCACGGTGCGCCGGGTGAACCGTTCCTCCGCCATGTACTCAACCTCCTTCCGGGTCCGGGGTGTTCGGGGCTACTTGGTGAGAGGAGCAGGGGTGTTCTCCGACTCGCCGGTGTCGGGCGTCGTCCGGCCGCCGGTGGTGTCAAGGAGGGCGTCCAGGAGGAGGTCGGGATCGGCGGTCAGGTGCGAGGTGTCCTCGGCGACGCGGGCCGCGTCGGCGTCCGAGACATAGGGGGTGCGGATGCGGGTGTAGCCGGGGCGGCCCTGCATCGCCATCACCGCGACGCCGACGTAGGCGGGGTCCTGCAAGGTGACCGGGCTGGCGTCGGGCCAGTTGCGGATGTCCTCGCCGAGTGCGGCCACCGCGGCTTCCACGGTCTTCTGTGCGAAGGACAGCCCGATCGGGCACACGTCGCGGATGAAGGTCGGAATCGCGTCGCCGGTGGTCTTCTGGCTGATCAGGATCACCAGGATGCCGACGCTGCGACCCTTCTTGACCAGGTCCTCCACCAGGCGGGCGTTCTCCGCCGTCAGCGCGGCCAAACGTTTCGTCTCGGCGTCGCTGCCCTTGTACTCACGGAAGAACGTGTGCGCCTCGTCGATGATCAGGACCGTGAGAGGCCACTGTGGCGAGGGGCCGACGTGCCACATGTTCTTCACGCCGAGCACGTCACGGATGGTCGACGAACGCCGCTTGCGCAGCTCCACCAGGCGCTTGAACAAGGCGTTCGCTTCGTTCAGGTCGTCACCGCAGAACGCGAACATCCGCTTGACGAGGTCGGCGTAATCGCCCTCCGAGGCCCGCGACACCTTCCCGTCCGCCGTCGCGATCTGCACGGCCGCCGACGGCGCGAAGTCGCACACGAACTTGTTGACCCCCGAGGTCTTGCCCGCGCCTGGGACGCCGGCCATGGTCACGCCGGGCACGTTGGCCAGGGACACGCACACCCGGGCGGCGTACTCGTCCACGCCCAGCTCCCAGCGCGTCAGATCCGTGGGCGGGCGGCCGCTGGGGCGGTGCTCGGTAGGTGTGGTCAGCGGGTCGGAGCGCACGCCCCGGATCACCACCTTGCCGGGGCCGTCCGGCAGAACGGAGACCCGCGTGCACCGCCAGGCGTCGGCCAGGAACCGCGCCGCCTTCTGGTACTCCTCCAGCCCGACCCGTGGCAGGGTGCGGGCTCGGACGATCACGCCGAACCGGTCCGGCGTGACCTTGATCTTCGGAGTCAGCACTCGCGGCGCGGGGGCGGGGCCGTCCTTCTGTGCGGTGATCTGCGCCAGCAGGCCCGGGGTCTTGTCGGTGACCGTCAGCCCGGCCATCCGCGCGAGCCGCACCCAGCCCCAGCGGACCCGGACGGCCTGCCGCATGCTGACCCGCGTGCCCCGGTCGGCCCGCACGTAGCGCACCACCGTCCACAGCAGCCACACGCTGACCAGCACGGCCGCGACCAGCAGCACCTGCAGCGCGTGACCGGTCAGGCTCCCCGCGTCGAGACCGGTCACTGGGCCGACTCCGCCGTGACCAGCTCCAGGCGGCTGGCACGGTAGGCGACGCCGTCGGAGAGCTGACCGTTGAAGATCCGCGCCCACGGGGTCGCAAACAGCTCCACCGGCTGCACCATCACGCCCGGCTTCAGCCCGGCCGCCAGGCCCGAGTCCGGAACCGTGATCTTCAGGACCTCGGCCCGGCCATCCTCCATGAGCATCACGGTCACCGTGTACAGCGACTCGCCGGTCTCCCGGTCGGTGGCGACCTCCCCGGTCTGCTGGTCCTTGATCTTCAGCACCGGCTCGGTGCCCGCGATGCACACCGCCGACGGCAGCAGGGCAACCCGGATTCGAGACATGGCCATGCCATCACATCCCTTGATCGATGGAGCCGCTTGATCGGCTCGCAAGGAGCATAAGGAGATGATCGCTCATCTTGCAAGGTCGATTAGATTGTGAACTCGATCAGGTCGGTAGGCGGTCAGGTGGGAAACGCGCGGATGTGCCTTTAGCGCTAAGGCTTGCCGGCGATACCGTGGGGCCATGACTCTGCCCTTGGACGAGGACTCCCGGCCGCCGTACCTCCAGGCCGCCGAGGCGCTGCGAGACGCGATCCTGAACGGCGAGTTTCGCCCCGGCGAGCGCCTGCCCTCGGCCAACGTGCTGCGGGAGCGGTTCGGCGTCTCCAGCTCCACCGTCCAGAACGCCCTGCGGGTGCTCAAGCAAGAAGGGCTCGTCTACTCCCAGCTCGGCCGAGGCAGCTACGTCAGCGCCTCCGTCGGCCAGAGCACCGGCCCAGATGACGACGACCACGGCGACGCCGAGTCCGAGGGCCCGGACTGGCCGCTCGACGTCATCCGCAACGAAGACGGTCGCCCTCCATACGCCCAGGTAGCGGACATCCTCCGCCGTGAGATCACGGAAGGGACCTACCCTCCGGGCTCCCAGCTCCCCCCGGCCCGTGAGATCCAGGAGCGTTTCAAGGTCGCCAACTCCACCGCCCAGAACGCCTACCGGCATCTCAAGCAGGCCGGACTCGTGTACGCGGTCAAGGGGCGCGGTGTCTTCGTGCGCCAGGCCCCGGAACCAGGCAAGCACCACGGGCCGATCACGAACTACCTGCTGCGAGACGAAATCGCCCGCGAGGCCCGCGCGGCTGCCGCCGAGTTCGCCGACCTCACCGATGACGAACTGCTGGAACGGGAAGCGGACCTGGACCGACGATGGGTCACGATCCGCGAGGAACACCAGCGAGTCTTCAACGAGCGCCGGAAGGTCAAACGCGAGAAGAGCCGACGCGGCCTGTTCCTGCCACCCCTTCACGACGACGACACCGAATCAGACGTGTCGCCGAGCCAGAAGCTGGAGACTGCACTGGCCGAGTCGAGGAAGCGCCGACAGCAGCGCCCCTGATCCAGAGTCTGACGGATCGACCAGTGGTGAGCTGTTCAGAGTTTCCTTACTTGATCAAGAAGGGCGTCCCGCTGGCGCGGGCCGCCGCGCGCCGGCGGCCGGTGACCGCCGCCCGCTCCTGTCTGCCGCCCCGCTGGCGACGCCCACCGGCCACTCGGCGCGCAGTGGCGCAAGCGAGCCCACCCCGGTGCCGGAAGCAACAGCATCGGCCCGTAGCTGCGCCGCCAGGCCGACTCTGCCGAACGCCGCACAGCACCACGTCAGGCCGCGGCAGCCGAAAGCCGCGATCGTCGTCGGCGTGCGGTCACAGGCGAGGCCACAGATCGAGCAGCCCAGCCCGCTGCCACAGGGCCACGCAGGAGCAGGGCGGATGCCGTAACGGAACGAAGAAGCGTGGTTGAGGCCGGTGCGGGGTTGCTGGAAGCACACGTGGCGGGTGATCTCTCGGCGCACCCGCCGTCGTGGCTGACTTTCTGTGACTGAGGTTGAAGGTGCGACGGGGATCAGGCGACCAGCGACGGCGGTGCGATCGTCCGTGCTCGGTCGTACAGGTCGAGCGCCGTCGCGTTCTTCAGATGAGGGCGCAGGAGACCGAACATCGCCTTCACGCGCTCGTCGGCGCGGCCGGACTGCACCTTGGGGTAGTCGTCGAGGGCCTGGTGCCAGGTGACGCAGGCCGCTTCCAGGTGGCCGAGTTCCAACTGCCGCTCTGCCAACAGGCCACGACGGTGTACTCGTGTGCGCTGGTACACGCTGGGGCGGAGCCGGTCCGCTTGCTGCATGGCTTCGACGGCTCCGGCCTTGTCACCGAGTTCGTAACGCACCTGGCTGACGTGGTAGTTGAGCGAAGAAGGGTCGTAGGAGCCGAACGCCTTGCCGCGTGACTCGGCGCGGTCCATGGCTGCCTCGGCCTCCCGGATGTAGCGCAGCGCGCCCGTACGGTCGCCGGTCTGCGCGGCGGCGTGTGCCTGCTGGCCGACGAGGAAGGCCAGCATCCGGGGCCCGGCTTTCGGGGAGGCGGCGGCAGCGGCGTCGGCCAGCTCCATGGCCTTCGCCCCGTGGCGGAGGTCGACTGCCTGGACGCTCATGCCCCGCAGGGTAGTGCAGTACGTCAGGTGGTCCTCGGCAGCGCCTGCCAGTTCCAGGGCTTTGACGTAGTAGCGCTGTGCGAGACCGTGCAGACCTTCGTCCACGGCCATGTAGCCGGTCAAGTAGAGCAGGTCCGAGGCGGCGGACAGCATCGCCTTGCGTACGTCCTCGGGTGCGTCTGCGCGCAGGTAGGAGGCCACGGTGTTGACCATGAACGAGGCCGCCATGGGGCGTGCGTGACGACCGCCGAACTCGTCGTCCAGATCCGAAACACGCTCGGTCATGGCGATGACCATGTCCACTTCGTTCATACCGATGCGACTCGTGCGGCCGGACTGGACGGCGTCGGCACGCCCGACCACATCAGGCCAGCCGGGAATGGTGACGGCCACGGAGAACAGGCCGGCACCCAGGACACTGCGGCGGGACGGGTCCATATCCAGCCTCCCCAGGTCGATCACCCCTTCCACGGTATCCGCAGCCGCGGAGGAGCGATCGCGTGGAACGGGCAGCCCGGCCTCGGCATGGGTGACGGGGCGGCCGAGGTGGCGGGAGAGGGCTTCGAGGATGCATGCGCGCACCGCACCGCGCGGGACGGTGCCGCCGAGCCAGTGGCTCACCGCCGACTCGTCGTAACGCAGAGGGATTCCGGTCTCCGTACCGACGCGGTTCACCGCCCGCGCGAACTGACGGTGAGTCCAACGGCTCTCGGCGAGCAGGCGTCCGAGCGCCACGTTCGGTTCACGCTTGGCCATGCCCTCAACTCCCCGTGACCTTGCGAACTTTCAAGGCTTTCAAGTCCTGACGCTGCGGCAACGGTACCGCTGAGCGTGGTCGTGCGGTTGCGTAGAGGCAGCAGGGAACGGCGAGACCTCGCCGCAGCCGTCGTCTGAAGGGCTGAGGGATGAGAAGCGAAGCACGGGCCCGTCTGGCCCGGATGACCGAGGAGCGGGGCATGGACGGGGTGTTGAGGATCGACACCTACGAGGGCGCGGACCTGCCGCCGGGTTCGAACCGGCTCTCGCCGTGTCTCTGCTCGCAGCATCGCAGTGCCACGCCCGAGTACGGCGCGGAGAAGCTGAGCGCCGCAGTACGCGAGGCCAACCAGCGCAGCCGCGGAGAGCGGCTGTGAACCGGCTGGCCGCAGCCGTCGGCCGCTACGCCGGACCACTCCTGATCATCACCATCTCGGGATCGGTCGGCTTCGTCCTGGGCGTCGCCGCCGCATCCACCCCCACCTGACTCCTCCCCGTCACGCATCCAGGCTCCCCACCTGTGACGAGGGAGGGCCCGCCGCCGGAAGCGGTGGGCACCCCGCCCGACTGCCTTCTTCGCAAGGGTCCGGCAGCCGGACGGGTCCAACTCCGCAGCATCCGCCGCGGAGTCCACTGAAAACCGTAAGGGAGAAAACGATGAACGTGGACGAACTGTTCACCGGCGACCTGATCACCGGCGTCCCGGCCGTCGAGGCCGCGCTGCTCGACAAGATGCCGGGCGGCGGCGACAACAACGGCGACCACTGCAGCAAGTGATCCAGGGCTGACGCCAGGCGGGGCGGGGCCGTTCGCGGCCCCGCCCCGCTGCACGACATCGGAAGGGGACTACATGCTGTCGATGCGTCTGCGCCTGGCCGATCTCCAGGAGCCCAAGTGGAGATCACAGGGCTGTCGTTGGATCAACGGCGAGAGCTGGATCGAGCCCGCGAACGTGTCCACTCTGGTCATGGAGGTCAACGACGACCAAGCGCCGCGCGTACGGGTCCGTGTGAAGGAGTGCAAGCGGGACGAGGCCGACTTCGTCGCACTCACCATGGAGCCCGGACAAGCCCGCCTGACGGCGGGTGTCTTCGGTACAGCCCCGCTCTATCTGACAGAGAAGGCCGGCGAACTGCACGCTTCGTGGGACCTGACACTGCTGCGACCGCATCTCCGAGCCGACCGTCTGGTGGCGCGCGTCGTCGCCCGCATGCTGACGAGGCAGCACCGCTACACGTTTGAGACGCTCTTCCAAGGCGTCTACCGCCTCACCGAACGGGCAGCGGCCACGTTCACCCCTTCGGGACTCAGCATCCACTACCCCGACCCCGCCGAACACGTACTTGAGCCACGTACGCTGCGTCCCGGCGTTGATCCACTCGCCGCTCTGGACGAGTTGCTGACCGACGTAATCCGCCAGACGCCGACGGCAACCGGATGCGCGGGCGTCGAACTGTCGGGCGGCGCGGACTCCGGGAACGTCGCTCTGGCCATCAAGGCGGCCCGCTTCCCCGAGGTGTACAGCTTCGGCCTGCTGGTGGGAGGAAGCACCGGCAGGCAACAGAGCGAGCGGCGTCAGGCCCTTGTGGAGCACTGCGGCTTCCGGGACACGGCCACCCCCGCCATGCAGCACCCACCCTTCTGCCCCGGAGGCGTGCGCGATTTGTGCAAGCCGCACGATCCGGCGGGAGCCTTCTACCAGGAGGCGTTCGACGTCGTGCGCGAGCAGGCAGCCGCCCGGCGGTGCGAGGTGATGTTCACGGGCAGCGGCGGCGACGAGATCAACACCCACCACTCCAGGACACAGGCCGAACTGCCGACACCCGAACCCGTACCGTGGCTCGGAATCAAGGCAGCCCGAGCACTCGCCGAGGTGAACGAGCATCTGGCGCCCATCCCGGCACTGCCCGTACCGACCCTGATGGCGTTCGGGATGCACAACCCCGGATTCCTCCGGGCCGGAATCTGGCCAGTGAGCCCGCTCGTGCACCCACGGATCGTGCGGTTTATGGAGCAACTACCGCGCGAGCACAAGCGCGGCAAGGCGCTGTTCCGCGACCGGATCAGAGGGGCCGGGGTACCCGAGTGGGTGGCCGCGCCGGCCGAACCGGAGAACTTCCTGGCCGTTCTGGAAAGGGGCCTGCGTTCCTACGGTTTGCCCGTACTGGATGACATGCTGAAAGAGTCCATCCTGGTGGACCTCGGCTACGTTGATGGGAAGGCTCTCGCCAAGGCGCGGAGGGACGCCGACGCTGCGCCGGTCGTCCCCAACCTGCTGTGCGATGTGCTCGCCCTGGAGGTCGGACTGCGAAGCCTCATGTGACCAGCCCCGACACGGAAGCCGAGCAAGTGGAAGCCACCAACCTCCTGTACCGCGATCCGGCACTCTACGACGTGGTCCAGTCCGACAGCACGAGCGTCGAAATGTGCCAGACCCTGATCGAGCTGCACAGGCCGGACGCCCGGACCCTGGTCGACTTCGGATGCGGTACCGGCCGCGACCTGGAGATCCTCGCCAAGCGCTTCAAGTGCATCGGCGTGGACCTCCAGCCCGGCATGGTCGACTACGCCCACCAAGCCCGGCCCGAGCTGGACATCCGCACCGGCGACATGCGCACCGCACGACTCGGCAGCCGCATGGACGTGGTGACCTGCATGGGCAACAGCCTCGCCTACGTGCACGACAACGAGGCGATCAGCCAGGTCTTCGCCACCTTCGCCGCCCACGCCCGGCCAGGAGCGCTGCTCGTGCTGTGTTCCCCCGTCGCCCCGATCACCCAGACCGAGCCGACCACCGCCACGGTCGACACCCCGACGGGATCCGCGACCGTCACCATCCGCCACACGTGGGACTTGCGGACCCAGATCAACACCATGCACCGGCACTGGATGCTCCCCTCGGGCGACGAGGCCCGAGACGAGATCCGCAGACGTGTCCTGTTCCCCCAGGAACTCGAACGCTATGCGGAGGCCGCCGGCTTCGAGGTCCTGGACATGCTCGACGGCACAGGGACAGGGCTTACTGGCCCCACCGCATACACGGTGGCCCGACCAACTCCGCGGTGACCGGCGGAGCGAGAAATGGCACCAGCACCGCCGCCCGACTCCTGACGGCAGTAGCGACGGCAACACCGACGGATCTCCCCGCACAACCACGGACACCAGCGGAACACAAAACCTGCGCTGACCTGCGAAGAAGCAGGTAGAGGGGTGCCGCGTA
The DNA here is from genome assembly GCF_024701375.2 of Streptomyces sp. KMM 9044. Taxonomy (NCBI): domain Bacteria; kingdom Bacillati; phylum Actinomycetota; class Actinomycetes; order Kitasatosporales; family Streptomycetaceae; genus Streptomyces; species Streptomyces sp. KMM 9044. The sequence continues at coordinate 4,974,830 of NZ_CP113910.1, forward strand.
GCACACGTACTGAACCCTTCTCGGTAACGTCTCGTGACGGTTTGTGATCTTCGTTCAGGTGGTGCGGCCGTGTTCCATCTGGAGCAGGACGAGGGCGGCTCGGGCGATCCGGGTGATGCTGCCAGGGTCGAGGCTGACCCGGCGCAGAGCCTTGAACGTGACTTTGAGCAGGGCATTCGCGCGCTCGGCGACGCCGTGGATGCCACGGATCACCTTGTTGAACGTCTGCTGTTCGAGGTCGAGTTCGCCGCCCTGCGGCTTCTTGGCCGGGTGGCGGAAGCCGTCGCCGGCGTTCTCGTAGCCGAGATCGGTCAGAGTCGGGATGTCCAGAGTGGCGGCGAGCCGGTTCAGCGCGCCGATCAGGCCGTGGGTGCGCGCGCAGGTGGTGTCGTGCTCGCGGCCGGGGCGGACCGGGGACACCCAGAGCGGCCAGCCGTCCGGGGCGGAGATGACCTGCACATTCCCGCCATGATGCTTGTGCTTCCCGGACCACCAGAGATCTGCCCCGTTGGGACCGGGGGCGGCGACGCGGTCGGTGCGGATGGCAGTGCCGTCCAGGTTGAGGTGGGTGTACCCGGCGGCCGCCGCCCGCTCCAGTGCGGTGGCCAGGTCCGGGGCGTGGTCGGCGAGCACGGTCAGCCCCTCGTGGAGATAGCGGTAGGCGGTCGGCACCGAGATCCGGCTGTCCCGGGCGAGTTGGGCCAGCCGGGTTCCGTCGACGAACCACCGCAGGACGAGGATCCCCTGCTTGAAGACGCTCAGGGCGCGGGTGTTCTTGCGGGTGCCGAGCCGGTCGCGGTGCTCGCGCTGGAGCCGGGCCAGGGTCTCGGCGGTCTCCCTGCCGACATCGAGCACGGCGGTGTAGGTGATACTGGTCAACGTGTGAAGCCTCTGGCCGTACGGAACTTGATTTTCGCAGACCTGTTCCTACCAGGGGCTTCACCCATATCTGACAGCGGGGCACTCGACGCGGTCCGGCTCACCCCGCACGCGGTCACGCACCGCAACCGTCACGTTGCCGAGAAGACCTCACTATGTGCTGGCGGGTAAGACTCCGGTACTGGTCCACAATGCAAACTGCATTGTAGGAACCCGCCAGTTTGACCACGCTTGGGACCAGCATTCACCTGGAGGGGCCTACCATAAGGCCGGAAAGGTGGAGAATGTATTTGCCGATGGCATCGACAAGACCCGATTCCGAGGGATGGTGGATGAGGCGATCAAGAACGGGACGCAAGTTCCTAGGTCTAAGTCCGACCCTCGCGGCGGATATTACATCGACTACGATTTCGGCGATGTGGAAGTCGGTGCGATGGGCCAGAACGGCATGAGAATAGCCGTTGATGGTGCAGGGAACTTCGTCACCGCGATGCCGAAGTTTATGTACTAGGGGACGAAGTGATCTCGTTTACATTCCTACCTCGCACCGAAGATCCATCCTGGGATGCCGACGGCCTGTCGGGACTCTCAGCTCGCACGCTAACGGCCGATGACCTGACTTTTCACTACTTCAGTTCCGACGTAGTGATCGGCGATGGGTGCAACGAGGTTCAATTGAGGACGCCTGGCCTCCCTGTCGTGGACTTTGTCCTGATGCTTGTTCAGCTGTGCCGCGAAGTCGTATCTTCCGGTGCGTCAGTTGTGGAATCCTCGCAAACTCAGGATTCAATTACAGCTGTGATGGCAGGAGGCGCGGTGGAGCTCTCCTATAGCTTTTCCGATGTGGTTTCAACTGTCTCTCTGTGCGATTTGAAGGAAGCCCCGAATATGGCTCTTCAGTCGGCCTTTGAGGTGCTTTTTTCCGCTCATGGCGACTTGAGGTTTAACGAGTATCTAATCGAACTTGCTGACCTCGTCCGATCGAACTGATCGGATTTCTCGCCTTTCAGGAGAGCTGTAAACGGGAGCCCCACCGAGCACAGCTCGGTGGGGCTCCCGTGTCGTTTGACGGCAACGGTGACGGCAACGTCAGCGGACGACGGCCACGGCAGATGGATCGTCGTTGCCGTCGTCGGCTCGGCTGAGGGCGGTGCCGAGGGTGTCGATGGCTTGGCGTTGGAGTCGGAGGCGTACGTGGGCGTAGACGCCGGCGGTGACGCCGATGTGGGCGTGGCCCAACAGCTCCTTGATCACGACGAGGTCGACCCCCTGTTCCAGGAGCAGCGTCGCGGTCGAGTGGCGGAGGTCGTGGAACCGGATGCGGCGGAGCCTGGCCCGGCGGAGCAGGGTGTTGAAGTGCCGGGTGAGGGTGGATCCTTCGATCGGGGCGCCGTCGGGACGGGTGAAAACATAGCCGCTGTCCTTCCAGCCCGTACCCGCCGCCTCGCGTTCCTGGAGTTGCCGGTTGCGGTGCTGTTCGAGGGAGCGCAGGCATGGCGTAGGCAGGGCGATGCGCCGTTCGGAGCTCTTGGTCTTGGTCGGGAGGGCGGTCAGGCCAATGGAGTTGGTGCGTTGGAGGGTGCGGCGGATGCTGGCGGTTCCGCCGGCCAGGTCGAGGTCTTCCCAGCGCAGGCCGAGGAGTTCGCCCTTGCGGAGCCCGGTATGCAGAGCGAGTTGGGTGCGGATCCTTCTGGGGGAAGGTCGTTGATCAGGCTCCGAGTTGGTAATCCCGCTGTTCGGGGTAGGTGCGTTGGTGCTCGCGGGTGTGGTGGTAGGCGAGGTAGTCGTCGAGGTCTCCGTTGGCGTGGACGGCGCGGAGTTTGAGTACGGCTTCGGCGCTGTCGAGGCCCCAGCGGGCGCCGGTGATGTCGAGGCGGTCACCGATGAGGTGGCGGCAGGCTCCCTCGACGGAACCGGTCGCGATCGGCCACCCGTTCTTCAGCGCGATGTCGTAGCGGAGTCGGGCGAGGTGCCCGGTCAGGTAGCGGACACAGGTGCCGACGGCCTCGCGCTTGGAGCCGGTGAGCTGGTCTTTCTCGGCCTGCGTGGTCATCTCGCGGGTGACGCGGGCGGCGTGTCCGTGCAGGATCGCGGTGAGTTTCTCCGCGGCGAAGGTCTCCGCGGCCTCGCTGCCGGCCGGGTGGAAGGCGTGGGCGGCCGTCCAGAGGTATTCCGCGACATGCACGAAGTCGATCAGGACGTGGATCGTCGCCTTGCGCCGCCGTGCCTCGGCCTCGACCAGATCGAGTTGGTGGTGGGCGCCGTCGACGAGGACGAGCCAGGGCCGCAGGTGGCCCCGGTCGCGGTCGGCGGCCTGGGTGAACGCCTCGGCGATCACGTCGGCCGGGTCGTGGATGAGCGAGGCGGTGCACCACCGGTTGACCGCCTTCGGGCCGGGACTGGGCGTGCGCAGGCCGCTGCGGCCGCCCGGCGGGTGGACGATGTCGTGCGGACGACGCACGGCGGGGACGGTGTCGTGGACGCAGGCGATCGTCGCCATCCGTTTCCTGTCCGGTTTCTCACCCGGCGCGAGCCGGGCCTGTCGGCCGCGGCGCTTCTTGGCCTCGGCGGCCCGCCGGGTGGCCTCGCGCAATGCTTCGGGCCGCATCACCACACCCTTGCCGTCGACCTGGATGACCAGGGGCATGTCGGCCGTGCACGCGGGGGCGATCTTGTGGTGGTAGAAGGCGTCGATGTCGACGGCGGCCTCAACGACCAGGGATTCGGCCCGTCGCTTGCCCAGGACCTTCCCGCACCGGTCGGTGATCGCCGAGACGGCCTGGTCGTAGGAGGAGCGGACCGCTTCGCGGACAGCGAGGCGTTTGATGCCGTGACTGTGCCGGCCGTGCGGCAGCGACAACCGCGCGTCCGCCGGGTGCGCATTGGCCCGCCCCGGCTCCGCCAGGCGCACCGGGTCACGGTCACCTTTCCGAACAGACAGGTCAGCTGCCGTTCGTGTCCCCGCTCGCGGTACGGTCGCCTCTCTCCGTCCGCACCGAGGACCGGCTCCGGCGGCGGGTGCTGTTCTTCGCGGACCGCGCGCAGATCGAGGTGGTCCTGGAAGAAGCGGCGCAGGATCTCCCTGCCGTCGACCTCGATCAGACGCTCCACCGCGGCGTGGTCCAGCTCGGCGGTCTCACGCGCCGACAGCCGTGCTGCCAGCGACTTCACCGCCTCCATCGAGCAGGCAAACGGGTCGGGGACATCGCTGGTGCCGTAGCGTTCCATCCGGGCTCTTCTTCCTGATGTTCGTTTCGGTTCGCACCTACGAATGTAGGGAGAAGAGCTCCTTGAACACCGGGAGTTGACCTACCTCACCGAGCCGGCTGCCGCCCGGTGGGCCGAGATGGTGAACTGCCCCGGCGCCTGTTCGGCCAGCCAGCCCCGCTCAACCAGCCTCTTCAGCTTCGACCGTGTCGCCTCGATCTTCGAGGTCTGGGCGGGCAGCCCGATCCTGGGCACGATCTGCTTCGCCTGCACCGCCCCCGGCGCGTCGTCGATCACGTCCACGATGTCGCGGTAGACCGGCGGGAGATCCACGCTGGTCATCCCCTCCCGCCAGAAGGTCACGGTCTGCACCCCCACCACCCGGCCCCCGCCCACCGGCAAGGTCTCCGCCGGCGGCCGGGCCACTTCGAGGGCCACTCCCTCGGCCGCGAGTTCCTCCAGAGTCTCCCGCGTCACCGTCAGCCGATCCAGCCGGCCCCGCTCGGCCTCCAGCCGAACGGTCAACGCGGCCACCTCCCGCTCGAGTTCCTCCACCCGCAACCGCACCGCCGCCTGGCGTTCCTCCAGCTCACCGATCAACGAGCCCATCCGGCACCGCCTCCTCTACCGCCACGGTAGACAAGCCGCCACCCCACCCACACCCGGATCAGCGAAACCCCAGCTCAACCATCCCTGGAAAGGATCCGCACCCGGCCGACATCGCATACGCCGCTGTGCGCGGCGCCATCATGGATGCCCGTCAGGCCGGGGACCTGCTTGCGGCGGGCTCCGGTGTCGGCTGCATGTGCTGGCTGCTGGTGAGGCAGGGACGGTTGGACGAGGCGGAACAGGTCGCCGCCCGGAGCATGGACGCGGTGGAGCCGAAGATCACCGGGGCCGAGCCGGACCACTACGCGGTGTGGGGCGGGCTGGCGATGGAGGCCGCCGCCGCAGCCGCGAGGAACAACCGTCCCGATGAGGCGAAGGAGTACCGTCAAGCCGCCCGGGTCGCGGCAACCGCCATTGGGACGGCGCATCGCAACGTCTCCCGGCACTGGTCCGTCTTCGGGCCGGTCACCGTCGCGGTCAAGGCGCTCGAAGACTCCCTGGTCATCGGCGACGCCCGCGCGGTAGTGCGCAAAGCAGGCGAGCAGGAGGAGCTGTCGCCCAAGGCGTGGAAGCGCCTGGGCAGGCCCAGCACCAACGACGGGAACCGCTTCACCCTCGATGTGGCGCGCGCCCACACTCGAACGGGAGACCTGTCCGCCGCCATGGACGAGTTGACCCGTGCCAAGGAAGCCGCCCCGCAGTGGCTGCGGCACCAGAACAGTGCCGCCGAGACCATGCAGGAGATCCTGGGCAAGCGCAAGCGCACCCTTACGACGGAGATGCACGAAATGGCCGACTACCTGGGCGTTATTGGGTAGCTGCCACGCAGCGTGGCAGTTCGTGAACCGATAGTCGCGAACTGTCATGGCTCCCAACTGGGGTGACGATCAGTCAGTACCTACGGTCGGTGCGTCCACTATCAGTGACCCAGGCCGGGGGTGCCCAGTGAGCCAGCCCAGGAGCGATGCCGACCGCATGCGTCGCAGAGAGCTGTACGACGCCGCGTCGGGCGGGGGAGGTCCCCGCTTACTGCCGTGGACCAGCCCGGAGGGGAAGCCCTGCTACCTGAGCACCGATGGTCGGGGCTACCTCTCCACCCTCGCCGACAGCATCGAGACGGTGCAGCTCGGCATGGGCCAGGAACTGCTGGAGTACGCCCGAGAGGCCACGGCTCCCGGAGCGTCAAGTTCGTCGGCCACCGAATACCGGTGGCTGGCCTGCCGGTTGACCGAGGCCCTGGCGGACGCGCTCCGAGTAGCCGACTCGCGCGGGCAGCGCCTCCCGGACCCGGAAGAGGAAGAGGTGGACGAGGGTGCCTGACTCTGCGCACACCGACGCACCGGTCCGCGACTTCGCACGGGGGCGCTACCGATTTCGCGAGTACCACGTGACCACCGTCCCCGATCCTCTGGCTCTGCCGGCCTTCACGGCGCTATGCGTCACCGGAGAGGAACACAACTGCGGTGCCACATCCGGCACCCTGCACACCCAGGACGAACTGACCCGCTGGATCGCCGAACACTGCGCCCGGACCGGCCACGAGCACTACGAGCAGACCGTCCGCGCCATACTCCGTGCCGAGCCCGGAACGTGGCAGTAAAGTCCCCCTGCGCCGATACCGAGCCAGCGGCAGCACCATCGTGCGCCCCACGCTCCTGACGGCAGTAGCGACGGCAACACCCACGGATTCCCCCGCACAACCACGGACACCAGCGGAACCCGAAACCGTCGCTGATCTGCGAATACGCAGATAGAGAGGGGTCGCATAGCACACGTACTATGTGCTGGCGGGCGAGACTCCGGTACTCGTTCATAATTCTGGCGGCTGCCCTCCCGAAACCCTGATTCATTACACCGATGAAGCGGGCATGAACGGGATCGTGGGGAGTAAGAAGTTGAATGCCTCTACCAAGGAGGCGAGTCCGAAGGATGTGCGCTATGGCGATGGGCAATATCTCTCCGACGTTGCTCCTGGCGCCAAGACGTGTGCGCAGCTGTCGCGATGCTTCCTCGGGCACCCATTCTCTGGGCGACGATTCACTAATTACGTCGAGATTGACGTCAGAGGGCTGAATGTCGTCAAGGGGAGAGATAATGAACCCTTCTCGGTAACGTCTCGTGACGGTTTGTGATCTTCGTTCAGGTGGTGCGGCCGTGTTCCATCTGGAGCAGGACGAGGGCGGCTCGGGCGATCCGGGTGATGCTGCCAGGGTCGAGGCTGACCCGGCGCAGAGCCTTGAACGTGACTTTGAGCAGGGCATTCGCGCGCTCGGCGACGCCGTGGATGCCACGGATCACCTTGTTGAACGTCTGCTGTTCGAGGTCGAGTTCGCCGCCCTGCGGCTTCTTGGCCGGGTGGCGGAAGCCGTCGCCGGCGTTCTCGTAGCCGAGATCGGTCAGAGTCGGGATGTCCAGAGTGGCGGCGAGCCGGTTCAGCGCGCCGATCAGGCCGTGGGTGCGCGCGCAGGTGGTGTCGTGCTCGCGGCCGGGGCGGACCGGGGACACCCAGAGCGGCCAGCCGTCCGGGGCGGAGATGACCTGCACATTCCCGCCATGATGCTTGTGCTTCCCGGACCACCAGAGATCTGCCCCGTTGGGACCGGGGGCGGCGACGCGGTCGGTGCGGATGACAGTGCCGTCCAGGTTGAGGTGGGTGTACCCGGCGGCCGCCGCCCGCTCCAGTGCGGTGGCCAGGTCCGGGGCGTGGTCGGCGAGCACGGTCAGCCCCTCGTGGAGATAGCGGTAGGCGGTCGGCACCGAGATCCGGCTGTCCCGGGCGAGTTGGGCCAGCCGGGTTCCGTCGACGAACCACCGCAGGACGAGGATCCCCTGCTTGAAGACGCCCAGGGCGCGGGTGTTCTTGCGGGTGCCGAGCCGGTCGCGGTGCTCGCGCAGGAGCCGGGCCAGGGTCTCGGCGGTCTCCCTGCCGACATCGAGCACGGCGGTGTAGGTGATACTGGTCAACGTGTGAAGCCTCTGGCCGTACGGAACTTGATTTTCGCAGACCTGTTCCTACCAGGGGCTTCACCCATATCTGACAGCGGGGCACTCGACGCGGTCCGGCTCACCCCGCACGCGGTCACGCACCGCAACCGTCACGTTGCCGAGAAGACCTCAGTGCCGCCGAGGCTTGGATCGCTCGGTTCCGTCGGAACACGAGCCACTGTCACTAGGCCCGAAAAGGAGTGTTCCATTATCAGCCTGTCCTGTGACGAGTAGATCCAGAATTCCGGTATCGAATCAACGATTTCCGCCACATGCGACACCATCGCTTCCTGCGATACATCCACGCTGGGAATCGCCAGACTCCCCCACTGAATCACAAGCCCCGAACACCCCCTCGCGAAGTCCCGGATAGCATTTTCTAGGTCGATGGAATCTTCTTCCTTCGACCAAACCACAAGGCTGTCATCCGCGTCCCTCCAGACAATTGAGCCATCAGAATCACGCGGGAAGCGCCCCAGGCTTTGGCGCTCGAACAGGAGATGTTCACTCAGATCCAGAAGGCGAACGCCCTCACACCCCACCCAGACTGTCCGCCGCGAACCCTGCTGGCCTGCTCGAATAAGACGGATCATAGATCGAGGCAGGAGATCTGGCTTCGATCCATAAACTTCCTCAAGTGTCATGAATTGCCACCTAGAATCTTCATGAAGTCACCCTCAGTGAGCCTTTCCCAGTAATGGATCATGACGTTGTGTGATCGTTCAGATGGTGCGGTCGTATTCGAGTTGGAGCAGGACGAGGGCTGCGGCGGCGATCTTCGTGATACGGCTGGGGTCGAGGCTGACCCTGCGCAGGGCCTTGAAGGTGGTCTTGAGCAGGGAGTTGGCGCGCTCGCAGACGCCGTGGATGCCGCGGATGACCTTGTTGTACGTCTGTTGCTCCTCGGTCAGCTCGCCTCCGGCGGGCTTCTTGAAGGGATGGCGGAAGCCGTCGCCGGCGTTCTCGTAGCCGAGGTCGACCAGGGTCGGCATGTCCAGTTCGGCCGCGATGCGGTTGAGTGCCTCGACCAGCCCGTGGTGGCGGGCGCAGGTGGTGTCGTGTTCCCGGCCCGGCCGTACGGGTGAGACCCAGATCGGCCAGCCGTCCGGGGTGGCGATGACCTGCACGTTCCCTCCATGGTGCTTGTGTTTTCCGGACCACCAGAGGTCTGCGCCGTTGGGGCCCGGGGCGGCGACGCGGTCCGTGCGGATGACCGTACCGTCGAGGTTCAGATGCGTCAGCCCGGCTGCCTTCGCACGCTCCAGCGCGGTGGACAGGTCCGGTGCGCCGGCGGCCAGGACGGCCAGTCCTTCGTGGAGGTAGCGGTAGGAGGTGGAGACCGACAGGCCGTTGTCGCGGGCGAGTTGGGCCAGTCGGGTGCCGTCGAGGAACCAACGCAGCACGAGCACGGCCTGCTTGAAGCAGCCCAGCGCGCGTCGCCCCTTGCGGGTCCTGGCCACGATTCGGTGGTCGCGCAGGAGACCGGCCAGGTGCTCGGCGGTGGACCGCCTCACATCGAGCACGGCGGTGTATGTGACACTGGTCGGCACGTGAGGCCCCTCGGTCGGATCTTTCTGTCGCAAGATGTTCCTACCAGGGGCCTTACGCCTGCCCGGACTTGGGGGATACCGCGGACCGCGCGACGCGCCTCCCGCTCACGGACGGTGGCCGACGGTTACTGGGAACAGCTCATTGTGCGAGGCAGAGCATGAAGCCGCCGCCGAGCACGACCTCTACAGCCGCAACCTCAAGGAGAACCGATGAACCACAGCGAATGGAGGACCCGTCGCCACCGCCAGTTGCTGGGCGAGCACCTGGACGCTGACCCCGAGTACGACCGGGTCTACGAAGAGGCCGGCCTGGCCATGACGTTGGGCAAGGCCGTCTACGACCGGCGTAAGCAGCTGGGCCTGAGCGAGGCCGATCTCGCCGAGCGCATGCACGTCGACGTCGATGACATCGAAGGCATCGAGACGGCCACCGAGCTGCCGCCCATCGCGGTCATCATGCGCCTGTCCCGCGCACTGGACCTCACAGTGGACGTGCACCTCGCCGGCGGAGACGAGCCCACCGTCACCATCGTCGCCCCAGCGGCCTGAGGCGGGGAGGAATCATGCAGGACCCGCCTTCCGCGCTCGGACGTGAGCTCGGGCAACTCGTCCACGACCGGCGCATCCAGCTCGGGCTGTCCCAGGCCGAGCTGGCCGAGCGGTGCGGGATGAAGCAGCCGCAGATCTCCCGCTTCGAAGGCGGTGGGACCGTGCCCACGCTTCCCCTCCTGCGCCGCCTGGCTCAGGCTCTCGGCGCCGACCTGACCATCAGCCTCACCCCGCACGACAAAGCCGCTTGACACGCATTCGGAATTCCTGGAATTCCCCAGGCGGTGTAGACCGCTCACGGCAGTAGTGACGGCAACACCAGCAGAATCCAGCGCACGAGCACGAATATCCGGCGACTGTCAAATCTCCCGCTGACCCGCAAACTTGCAGGTAGGAGCGGCCTGGCCTGAATACGTACTGAGCCCTTCCCAGTAATGGATCATGACGTTGCGTGATCGTTCAGATGGTGCGGTCGTATTCGAGTTGGAGCAGGACGAGGGCTGCTGCGGCGATCTTCGTGATACGGCTGGGGTCGAGGCTGACCCTGCGCAGGGCCTTGAAGGTCGTCTTGAGCAGGGAGTTGGCGCGCTCGCAGACGCCGTGGATGCCGCGGATGACCTTGTTGTACGTCTGTTGCTCCTCGGTCAGCTCGCCTCCGGCGGGCTTCTTGAAGGGATGGCGGAAGCCGTCGCCGGCGTTCTCGTAGCCGAGGTCGACCAGGGTCGGCATGTCCAGTTCGGCCGCGATGCGGTTGAGTGCCTCGACCAGCCCGTGGTGGCGGGCGCAGGTGGTGTCGTGTTCCCGGCCCGGCCGTACGGGCGAGACCCAGATCGGCCAGCCGTCCGGGGTGGCGATGACCTGCACGTTCCCGCCATGGTGCTTGTGTTTTCCGGACCACCAGAGGTCTGCGCCGTTGGGGCCCGGGGCGGCGACGCGGTCCGTGCGGATGACCGTACCGTCGAGGTTCAGATGCGTCAGCCCGGCTGCCTTCGCACGCTCCAGCGCGGTGGACAGGTCCGGTGCGCCGGCGGCCAGGACGGCCAGTCCTTCGTGGAGGTAGCGGTAGGAGGTGGAGACCGACACGCCGTTGTCGCGGGCGAGTTGGGCCAGTCGGGTGCCGTCGAGGAACCAACGCAGCACGAGCACGGCCTGCTTGAAGCAGCCCAGCGCGCGTCGCCCCTTGCGGGTCCTGGCCACGATTCGGTGGTCGCGCAGGAGACCGGCCAGGTGCTCGGCGGTGGACCGCCTCACATCGAGCACGGCGGTGTATGTGACACTGGTCGGCACGTGAGGCCCCTCGGTCGGATCTTTCTGTCGCAAGATGTTCCTACCAGGGGCCTTACGCCTGCCCGGACTTGGGGGATACCGCGGACCGCGCGACGCGCCTCCCGCTCACGGACGGTGGCCGACGGTTACTGGGAACAGCTCACTATGTACTCGCTGGTCAGACGCCGGTGCTCGTTCACAACAGCAACTGTGATCTTCCTGAGGGGTACACCTCTTCCCCGGCGCTCAAGGGCGATCCGTATCATCCGGACTCGGTAGCCGCGCGAAGTGCGCAGAACCGGGAGTTGTACGCCGGAACCGTAGGGGACAGAGCGGGGGCCCTTGGGTACAGGACGAGAATTCCTGCGCAAAAGGCTCCGTTTAATTCACACGGCCAGGTGGTCTTCTCGAATGGGAAGAACTACATCACGCCGGATGTTGACGGGCATAATGTGTCGGACGGATGGAAGATGTTCAACCGCAAGGGCCAACGGATCGGTACTTATGACCCAGACCTCAACTATCTCAAGGAATAACCGATTCGCGATCGAAGTGATCGGTGATCCCGCCTCGGAGGGTGGCGTCTCGTCGCCTTCCGAGGCCGCCGGTAGGGTCACAGTCGGGGATTTCTCAGAATCATTCCCGATGGACCTGAGCTTCTGGACGGTGGGTGACTACTCTCGAAGTTGGGAGAGAGCCCTGAGGGAGCTTGAGGTGAGCAAGAATTCGACCTCATGCCTCATCTCTTCGATCACGGACCCGGAGACCGCTAACTTCATCTTCTGCTGGCCTACTTACCGGGAAGGGGAAGATGTCTACGTGCAAAACTCGATCATCTTCCTGGATGGCCTCGAAGAAAAGTTCAATCCGCAAGAGCCTTGGCGATATGTGGAGGCTCGGAGTTTGGTTGACGAGGACGGGAACCAAATTTCTGAGTGGTCGACGACCATCTCTCAGGTGCGGCGGTTCCGCGAGTCCATCGGGAGCCAGTAGCTCACGTACGCACGCAAATCTGAAGCCCCGTCAGGACACACCTGGCGGGGCTTCGATTTACTTGCGCGAACCTTCAATGACTATTTGAATAGCTCCACCTCAAGGCGATATTCGCGCCTCAAGTCCTCCACTAGGCACCTACGCGCAAATTTCACCACGCCGCGCGCCCACCAGGATTCCTCAGGAATCCTTGGAAACGCATCCGGAATTAGGAGTGCACGGAATCTTGAGTCTACCGCTTCCACTTCTGCGCGAAGTGGCACAATCTCGGGAAAGCTTTGCAGTTCCGCAGAATCCATGGCCCTCGCCAGAGAATCCCTCGATGTTAGATCATTGAAGTAGTCTTCGGTGTCACCCCGATAGCCCTGTTCGCACTCTTCGATGAACGTCCTCCAGCGAGACAGGAGCGCCTCCGGTTCGACGTCACGCCACCGACCAGACTCTCTGACAAAGCTAGAGAACGCGTTGCGGAAGTTCTCAGTACCGGGAGTCATCGGGCCGCCTCCCGCTGGAAGTACGCGAGCGGATCATCTGGCCGAAAATAGGTAGTGATGGTATTTCCGTTCCTCATTCCTATTCTTCCCTGGGAATCCATTCGAATGACGACGCCATCACTTCTAACAGCTTCACGAGCGGCGGCAGGGCAACTACCAGGACACGTCAGCGCCTGCGCGTCCGCGACGTACCTTTCAAACCCATCATCCGTGTCATATTCCGGCATATCAGGCCTACGGGTGGGGTTTCCGGAATCATCGAGGGGTCTATCATGATTTAGGTGTTTTTAGGCCCTTTGGCCTAGTGGTTTTTTGTTGGGCTGTTCGGCCTGTACCCGTCCGGCGGTAAGGCGGGTCTTCGAATTTAGTCGGGGAGGGCCGCCCGTGACCTGTACCGCCGGTTGCCGAGAGTGACCGTCGTGGGTGCGTGAGGGGTGAACGCAGACCGCCCGCGCTGCTTGTGGATCATGACTGGTGTCTAGACAGCCGATCTTCAAACAGACACGGGCGGCATGGGCCACGATACCGGCGCGACGGCGCTGTTCGATCTGGAGGGGGTCGCGGTGGCCGAGGTCGTCCGCGACGAGGACGGGATACGTACGGTGCGTCTGGTGACCACGGACCCGGCGGCGCGGGCCTGCCCGGCGTGCGGGACCTTCGCCACCCGGGTCAAGGAACGGGCCGTGACGCGGCCTCGTGACCTCGCCCATGGCGGTGGCGCGGTACGGATCCGCTGGCACAAACGGCGCTGGCAGTGTCGTGAAGATGCCTGTGAGCGGGGCTCGTTCACCGAACAGATTCCCCAGATACCCGCACGGATGCGGCTCACCGAGCGGCTGCGGACCGCGTGCGGGCAGGCCGTGGCCGACGGCGGACGCACCGTGGTGCAGACCGGCCGCGACCTGGGGCCGTCCTGGCCGGTCGTCATGCGCGCCACCCGCACCTACGCCGAGCGCCACCTGCCCGCCGCACTGCCGACGACCGAGGCGATCGGGATCGACGAGACGAGGCGGGGCAAGCCGGTATGGAAGCAGAACCCGGACACGGAGAAGTGGGAGCTGGTCGCGGATGCCTGGCACATCGGCTTCGTCGACGCGATCGGCGGACGCGGCCTGTTCGGCCAGGTCGAGGGCCGCAACGCGGACTCGGTCGCCGACTGGCTCAGCGCCCAGCCCGCCGCCTGGCGCGAACACGTGCGCTACGTCGCCATCGACCTGTGCGCCACCTTCCGCGCCGCAATCCACCGCGCCCTGCCCCACGCCACCGTCGTCATCGACTGCTTCCACATCGTGCAACTCGCCCAGCGCCACCTCGCCGACCTGCGCCGACGCCTCACCTGGAAACAGCACGGCCGCCGGGCCCGCAAGGGAGACAGCGTCTACACCGTCCGCAAACTCCTGCGCCGCAACAAGGAAGACCTCACCGGAGAACAACTCGCCCTGCTCAAGGTCGAGTTGGAGTACATGGGCACCTACGGCCGTCAGATCTACGCGGCCTGGCAGGCCAAGGAACTCCTGCGTGACCTCCTCGGCCTGGCCGTCCACCGCACCCACGTCACCCCCGACCGCTCCGCGATCTCCGCAGCCCGCCACCGCTTCAACGCCCACGTCGCCGACCACGCCCACCTGCCCGAACTCGTCACCCTCGCCGAAACCGTCGATCAGTGGTGGAACGGCATCGAGGCATACGTCCTGACCGGGATCACGAACGCCGCCAGCGAGGGCAACAACCGCGTCATCAAGCTCGACGCGCGATGCGCCTTCGGCTATCGCAACCGCGCCAACCAACGCCTACGGTCACTCTGCGCGACCACGAGACGAGCCCGCCGCGCCTCACCAATTCACCGTGCCTGCCGGTGCTGGTGACGGAGTGTGAGATCAGCGAAGAAGGATGCCTCGACCTGCGATGATTCAGCTTCTCTAGGACTGGATCACGTTGGGGAGGAGGCACCCTCCGGGTGTCGAAGCTTACCGAGTGGGCGGATGGCCTGTCACTGTCGACGGGCGGCAGGAAACTGGTGGGCAAGGCGGGGATCGTGCCCGTGCGCCGGTTGGCGGACAAGGTCGGGCTGACAGACTTCCTCGGCGGGGCGCTGGTGCGCCGGGACTTCCATCCGGTCCACGACCGGGGGCAGGTGCTGATATCCGCGGCGTGCGCGGTGCTGCTGGGGTCACGCTCGATGAGCGGGATCGCGGTGATGCGGCAGGCCGCCCTGGTCCTGGGCAACCCGGCGTCCGCGTCGACGCTGTACCGGACTCTGGACGCGATCGGCCCGGTCGAACTCGTGAAGATCGCCTCGGCCCGCGCGAAGGCCCGCTCCGCGGTGCATGACCTCATCGACCTTCGGCCCGGCGGCTTCCCCTGGATCCGGGTGGACGGCCGGCCGCTGACCGGGTGGACGGTGCTGGACATCGACGCCTCGCTGGTGCCAGCGCACTCGGACAAGGAGGGCGCCGAGCCCAACCGTAAGGGCTTCGGACTGCATCCGATCCTGATGTTCCTGGACAATACGGACGAGCATCTGGTGTGCAGGCTGCGGCCGGGAAGCGCCGGAGCCAACACCGCGAGCGACCACATCGAGGTCTCCACCGAGGCGATCCGCCAGCTGCCCACCCGCCGACGGCGCAAGGTCCTCTTCCGCGCCGACGGCGCCGGGGCCACCCACGAGTACCTGCGGTGGATCACCGACGGCGGCGGCAACAAGGCCAACACCTGGCAGTACTCGGTCGGCTGGACCCGCGACGAGGATTTCTGGACGAACCTGGCCAAGGTCCCCAAGGACACCTGGACCGCCGCCCTGGACGCGAAGGGCGCCCCGCGCGAGGACGCCGCCCTGGTCGAGATCACCGGCATGCTCGACCTGACCGGCTGGCCGCCCGGCCTGCGGATCATCGTGCGCCGTGAACCGGTGCACCCCAAGTACGCGAAGGATCTCAAACCGTACGAGCTGGCCACCGGCTTCCGCTACCAGGCCATCGCGACCAACACCCCGGGGCGCCAACTGCAGTGGCTGGACGCCTGCCACCGTGTTCATGCTCATGTCGAGTCCGGGATCCGCCGCTCGAAGGCCCTCACCCTGACCAGACTGCCGTCCTCGAAGTTCGCCCTCAACCAGGCCTGGTGCACCCTGCTCGCACTCGCGATGGACCTCCTCGCCTGGCTCCAGCTCCTCGCCCTGGACGGCAGACTCGCCAGAGCCGAACCCGCCACCATCCGCACCCAACTCTTCGACGTCCCCGCCAAACTGACCAACCACGCCCGACACCGCGAGCTGAAGTTCGACCCGGCGTGGCCGGCCGGCCACGCCGCCGTCAAAGCATGGGACCGCGTCCAGGCCCTGCCCAACCCCGGCTGACCTCACCACCACCGCCCCGACACCCCGGAAGGAGGAGACCCGCAACACCACGGCAAGTGGAGGCCGACGCCCGCCCGAGCGATACCGGGATCAACCACCCTGCCCACGCCCCGAACCATCGAAGCTCAAACCAGCTTTAAGCGGACACCCCACCGAACCCCATCAGGCCGGCGCGCGCACGTGAATGATCGAGGCGCGAGGGGGTCCCCGACTAACTTCGAAGACCCGCCAATGTACGTCGAACCTAATCTACCGAATCACAAGCCTCACCAATTCACCGTGCCTGCCGGTGCTGGTGACGGAGTGTGAGATCAGCGAAGAAGGATGCCTCGACCTGCGATGATTCAGCTTCTCTAGGACTGGATCACGTTGGGGAGGAGGCACCCTCCGGGTGTCGAAGCTTACCGAGTGGGCGGATGGCCTGTCACTGTCGACGGGCGGCAGGAAACTGGTGGGCAAGGCGGGGATCGTGCCCGTGCGCCGGTTGGCGGACAAGGTCGGGCTGACAGACTTCCTCGGCGGGGCGCTGGTGCGCCGGGACTTCCATCCGGTCCACGACCGGGGGCAGGTGCTGATATCCGCGGCGTGCGCGGTGCTGCTGGGGTCACGCTCGATGAGCGGGATCGCGGTGATGCGGCAGGCCGCCCTGGTCCTGGGCAACCCGGCGTCCGCGTCGACGCTGTACCGGACTCTGGACGCGATCGGCCCGGTCGAACTCGTGAAGATCGCCTCGGCCCGCGCGAAGGCCCGCTCCGCGGTGCATGACCTCATCGACCTTCGGCCCGGCGGCTTCCCTGGATCCGGGTGGACGGCCGGCCGCTGACCGGGTGGACGGTGCTGGACATCGACGCCTCGCTGGTGCCAGCGCACTCGGACAAGGAGGGCGCCGAGCCCAACCGTAAGGGCTTCGGACTGCATCCGATCCTGATGTTCCTGGACAATACGGACGAGCATCTGGTGTGCAGGCTGCGGCCGGGAAGCGCCGGAGCCAACACCGCGAGCGACCACATCGAGGTCTCCACCGAGGCGATCCGCCAGCTGCCCACCCGCCGACGGCGCAAGGTCCTCTTCCGCGCCGACGGCGCCGGGGCCACCCACGAGTACCTGCGGTGGATCACCGACGGCGGCGGCAACAAGGCCAACACCTGGCAGTACTCGGTCGGCTGGACCCGCGACGAGGATTTCTGGACGAACCTGGCCAAGGTCCCCAAGGACACCTGGACCGCCGCCCTGGACGCGAAGGGCGCCCCGCGCGAGGACGCCGCCCTGGTCGAGATCACCGGCATGCTCGACCTGACCGGCTGGCCGCCCGGCCTGCGGATCATCGTGCGCCGTGAACCGGTGCACCCCAAGTACGCGAAGGATCTCAAACCGTACGAGCTGGCCACCGGCTTCCGCTACCAGGCCATCGCGACCAACACCCCGGGGCGCCAACTGCAGTGGCTGGACGCCTGCCACCGTGTTCATGCTCATGTCGAGTCCGGGATCCGCCGCTCGAAGGCCCTCACCCTGACCAGACTGCCGTCCTCGAAGTTCGCCCTCAACCAGGCCTGGTGCACCCTGCTCGCACTCGCGATGGACCTCCTCGCCTGGCTCCAGCTCCTCGCCCTGGACGGCAGACTCGCCAGAGCCGAACCCGCCACCATCCGCACCCAACTCTTCGACGTCCCCGCCAAACTGACCAACCACGCCCGACACCGCGAGCTGAAGTTCGACCCGGCGTGGCCGGCCGGCCACGCCGCCGTCAAAGCATGGGACCGCGTCCAGGCCCTGCCCAACCCCGGCTGACCTCACCACCACCGCCCCGACACCCCGGAAGGAGGAGACCCGCAACACCACGGCAAGTGGAGGCCGACGCCCGCCCGAGCGATACCGGGATCAACCACCCTGCCCACGCCCCGAACCATCGAAGCTCAAACCAGCTTTAAGCGGACACCCCACCGAACCCCATCAGGCCGGCGCGCGCACGTGAATGATCGAGGCAAGGAACTAGTCGCGCGAGGAACTCGTCAAACGAAAGCGCTACCCGCCGAGGGATGCGATCTTCATCGATGTACGCGATGGAAGGTTCCCCCTCCGAGCCACACTCGGAATAGTCGAGCATTACCGTGTCATGACCACCAGAAGGCGTATCACAAATCACTACGCCGATTTCCGGATAATCCCACTCGGAGATCAGGTATGAGCTTCCACGACCGGACGTGGAGTCGATTCCCCAGGATCCACCGATTCCTCGAATCCCGCTGATCTCGAAATGATCGTCAGCCCATGAAGTCGGAAACGACGTGGGATAGCAACGACGCCGCGGGGTACCTCCGTTCCGGAGGAGTAGCACCTCGACGTAGCTGCGAGGCAGGCGCACCCCGAGGTCCTCCTCAGCTCGAAGGATCATGTCTCTGTCGAGCTGAGGCCCGGTGTAGTAGTCGCTGTCCTCGAATAGCTCCGTCATCTGAAACCTCCGGTGTGCCCGGTGTCGGCATGAATCCGCCTATCGATGAGCTGCATAAGACCGCGATCTTGGTGATGATGCCACGTGTAGCCTGCCGGGGTCGAAGGTAGCCCGGCTGCCTCGTTGGCTAGCCTGAAGTCCTTCGACCGGCTACCAGTGAGCTGAATTCGAACGTCGGGCACCTGAGGGTGACGCCATGCAGAGAAATCAGGGAATCCGTTGGCATCGAACGGAACACCCGTATTCGGATGAATACCTCCAGCAAGCTTTCCGTTGCGCACCTTCGGCGTGGCGCCATTAGCGCAATCGCATGTTGTGGGGTGACCCTGAACAGCGCCACCGCAATTGTGAACGAGCACCGGCGTCTTGCCCGCCAGCACATAGTACGTGTGCT
Organism: Streptomyces sp. KMM 9044; assembly: GCF_024701375.2. Taxonomy (NCBI): domain Bacteria; kingdom Bacillati; phylum Actinomycetota; class Actinomycetes; order Kitasatosporales; family Streptomycetaceae; genus Streptomyces; species Streptomyces sp. KMM 9044. The sequence continues at coordinate 4,993,560 of NZ_CP113910.1, forward strand.
CGCCGGGCGGCCGTCACCTGCATTTTCGCTGGTCAGCGAAATTCCGGCAGCTCCGTAGGTGTGCGTGGAAGTGCCGTGCTGTGCGCCCCTGTTGCCGTCGGCGTTGCCGTCAGACGGCTGCGCGCTTGAGGGCGGTGGAGTGGGCTTTGGCCGGTGTCCTGACCGGGTTGGGGTCGGGCATGGTCAGGGGGCCGTACGCTGGCCCGGCAACTCGGGCAGGTCGTGATCCTGCCCGGAATTTGAACGAGTGGCCCCCTGGCCTTGCCCGACGCGGGCCCCGGCCCGGGGAGGTGGGTAAAGCCCACGGAGCCGACCGACCCCACATCCGGGCCTCCGCCCCGGCCAACTCCCCTCCGCCGCTTCGCCGCCGGCCTGGCGCTCGCCGTGTGGGCGCGTCCGGCTTCCCTTCGCTTCCGGCGCAACGCTGTGCTGTTTCTGCGCAGCCTGGTCGCTGGCCGGCCCGCGGTGGCGGAGCCGAGAGCGGGCCGGGTGGGCGGCCGTGCCGCGCGCGACCCGCGTCGGCGGGTCGCCTTGAAGACGTAGAGAAAGTTTGGACGCATGCCGCTTCGGCGGTAGGCCGTGGCCGTTGGCCGAGCGTCCGGCTGGGCTGCTGGCCTTGTGCGATGGTCTGCGGGTTGAGGGTCCTGTTCCGGCTGGCGGTGGTGGCTCTACTCGGCTCGGGTGACCTTGGCGTGGTCGGTGACGACGCGTCTGAAGAGGTCGTGACCGGTGCGTCCGGTGTGGCGGAGTGCCCAGTCCTGTGCGACTTCCTGTTCATCGCGCGGGCCGGATTCGGCTCCGCAGTCGGGCGCGGTGCAGAACGTCTCGTAGGTGATGCCGCCTTCGGGCGCGTGGCGGATGGTGTGTGCGACGTGCCGGTAGACGGCGCGGGGGCTCACTGGTGCCCCTCCGGGTGGCGTCGCATGTAGACGTTGCAGTCGCTGACGGTGGTCATATCGCCGACCACGCGGGCCCGGTCGCGCACGTTGGCCAACTCAGCACACCCCGCGCAGCCTTCAACAGGTGCCGGGTTCGGCTCCAGGCGCAAGGGGAGTTCAACCGGCGGGGTCGAGTACCTGGTCGGCTCCGTCATTGCACATCGCCACCTCTCGAACGTCACATGGCCGACCTCTTGACAGGTCGGTGCTCTAGTTCAGTATTCGAGTGGCCGAAGCACTCCCGCTACGGTTCGTAGTGCACTAGTGTGCTCGCACTGACAGCACGTCAACTCAATGGAGGGGCGCGCCTTATGCCCAGTCCCAAGACGTTCACGAAGATCGCGGATCACTTCCGGGAGCGCATCCTGTCGGGAGAGCTTGAGCCGGGCGCCAAGCTGCCGACGAACCGGGAGATCGCCGGGCAGTGGCAGGCCGCAGCGGCCACTGTCTCCCGGGCCTTGCAGGCCCTTCAGGTGGAGAACTTCATCCGCACCACCCCGCGCGGCACCTACGTCGCCGACGATCCTCGCTGGACGCTGTCGGCGCGGGACCGGCTGGCCCGGGTCCAGCGGGTGAAGTCGTTCCTGGCCGAGGGCGAGACGAGCCGGGTGACGGCGGCCGAGCTGATCATCCCGCCGCTGTATGTGGCGGAGATCTTCGACCTGGAATCCGGGGACCAAGTGGTTCGGCGCGAGTGGCTGGCCGGACGGGGCAAGACCCGGACCGTGTTCGCGGTGACCTGGTACCCGGCCCCGTTCGCCGCCCTCGTACCGGACCTGCTGAACACCGCCCCGGGCCGCAATCACGGACTCTCGGCCAGGGTTCTGGAAGCCACCGGGCGCACGATCACCCACGCCCGCGACGACATGCACGCCCGCCCCGCCGACGCCCGAGAGTCAAGCGCACTGGGGCTGCCGGTCGGCTCCCCGATCCTGGCCGGCGCCCACCGCTGGTCGGACGCGGAGGGGATCATCGAGTACGGGGAATGGTGCCTGCCGCCTCGATTCACCATCGGCTACGAGTACCAGCCCTGACCGATCCACGCGAAGCGTCCCCGGAAGCCAGCCTGCGGCCTTCGGGGACGCTGTCGTTCACGTGCCTGCCTCAGTTGGCGTCGCGGCCTTCGAGGCGTTCGACGCGCTCCTCCAGCTCCTCGATGCGCTCCAGGGCGCGTTCCAGCTTGTAGGCGAGATCCGCTACTCCGGCCGCCGCCGGAAACTCCTTCTGCGGGGCAGCCGACGGTTCGTCCGACTCGGCTACCGGCTGCACCGTGACGGGCACCTCTGTGCCGAACTCGCCCCCCACGACGACGTACGCCATCGAGCCATTGCGCTGGTGGGCCTTCTTCATCCTGCCCTCCAGGGTGAGGAAGGTCAGGGCCTGGTCGGCGGATTCCGGGTCGCCGCCGATGGTGTCGACCACGTCGTCCACGGTGACCGTGGCTCCCCTGGCGAGTGATCCGTCCCTGATCTTGTGGACCAGGCGGCCGTGGGTGAGCTGGGTGGCGAAGCCGTGGTCGTCCCAGTCGCGTACGTAGACCTCGTCGCCGGGCAGTTCGCCGGGGTAGCGCAGGAGGAAGTTGCCGGCCAGCAGGGCGATGGCGTTGGTGACGACGTTGAGTGGCACCGCGTAGTGCTCCGCCAGGACCTCGCGGGCCGGGAGCCTGGCGCCGGGTGCCAGGGTGCCGGAGTAGATCTGCTGTTGGAGGTCGCCGGCGACCTTCTCGAAGGCGTCCTCGAAGTCGGCCGAGCGCGTGACGAACGTGCCGCGCCCCTGGCGGGCGATGACCCAGCCCTCGTTCCTGAGTAGCCGGATCGCCTTCTGCACCGTCAGGCTCGATGCCTTGTAGGTCTGCATGAGCTGGCTCTGGGTCGGCAGGAGCTGGCCGGGTCGCAGTTCGCCGTCCCGGATCTGCTGCCGCAGGTCGTCCGCGATGCGCTCGAACGTCAAGCGCGCTTCGTCAGCAGCAGCCATGTCCATCCCCGGTCCCAGTCCGATTCCACCCACTGCGGGCCGCTCGCTGCCTGTCGCGTTTCACCAGTTCAGCGGCCTCACGGGGTCAGGGTAGCCGCCGTATGGATGGACCACCCCACCAACGGATGGAACTTAATAGGGATGGACTTTGGATGGAATGAATGTAGGGTTGCGGCACGCGATCACCCACACGGGTGACTCGCACCCCTCTACCTGGAGGTTTGCCGTGAAGACCATGCCCATCGACCAGACTCCGGCCCTGGTGATCCTGGCCTCCGAGTCCCGCCCGCACTTCAAGGACCGCGAAGGTCAGCAGCCCGCGATCGACCGGGCCACCGGCGCCCACCTGCACCTGGTGGACGTGATGTTCGCCTTCAACGGCCGCGCCGAAGTGATCACCGTGAAAGTCCCGGAGCCGGGCCTGGGCAAGGGCCTGAAGGTCGGCCTGCCCGTCGTCTTCACCGGCCTGGTCGCCTCGGCCTGGGAGAACGAGATCAACGGCAAGGACCGCCACGGCATCTCCCTGCGCGCCGACGCCATCACCGCCAAGGCCGGTGCCTGATGACCGACAGCCCCCTCGGCCTTGTGCTCCTGACCGTGGTCGTTCTCGGGCTGCTGGGCTGGGCAGGCTTCTGCTTCGCCCGCTGGTACCGGGCCGATGCCGAGACCCGGGTCAGCCTGCGGCAGGCGCGGCGGATGCGGTGGGGCTGGAAGCGGCTCGCCCCGATGCTCGACCTCGCGGTCAGGGACGCCACCCCGACCGTGCTCCAGCAGTACGGCCCGCAGGACCAACCGACCAAGCCGCGCGTGCTGGTGCCGCGCCTGCGCACCCGCGCCGACGCCTTCGGCGTCACCGTCACCGCCGATGCCCTGCCGCAGGTCGGATTGAGCGCCTGGCAGGACGCCGACGAGGGCCTGTGCGACGCCTGGGGCATGCGCCGCATCCGGATCAGCCAGCCCAAGCCCGGAGTGATCGTCGCGCGAGGCTTCCGCCGCGAGCCGCTGGAGGCGGTGATCCGCTCACCACTCCTCGGCCCCGACGGCTCCCCCGTCTGCCGACCGGGGCAGTTCGTCTCCACCGATGACGTGCTGCTCGGCTGGGACGAGGACGGCACCCCGATCGTGCTCAACCTCGCCTACTCCGCCCACGCCCTCATCGCCGGCCTCACCCGCTCCGGAAAATCGATCACCGTCAACACCCTGCTCGCCTACGCCTCCCTCATGCGGGACGTGCGGCTGATCGTGATCGACCCCAACCTCGGTGCGGTCGCGCCCTGGTGGCGTACCGCCTACAAGGTCTCCGACGCCGTCCACCCCGACGAGCCGACGGAGATCCTGCGCTGGGTGCGCGAGGAGATGCAGCGCCGGGAACGGCTGTTCTGGTCCGGCCGTACCGACCGCATCACCGAGTTCAGCCCCGAACTGCCGCTGCTGCTCGTGGTGATCGACGAGGTGGCGAACTACACCCGGCACCCCGACCGCAAGGCCCGCGAACGCTTCGAGGCCGAGCTGCTGGCCATCGCCGGCCAGGGAGCCAAGTTCGGTATCCGGCTGTGGCTGCTCACCCAGAAGCCCTCCGCCGACGTGCTCACCACCGCCGTACGCACCAACCTGTCCGCCCGGATCTGCCACCGCGTCGACACCGTCGAGGACTTCCTGCACCTCTTCCCCGACGGCCGGGACCTGGACATCACCGCCGCCGACCGCACCATGCCCCAGGGCGTGTCCATCGCCTCCGTCGGCGACATGCGCACCCCCGTCCGGCTGCGCTCGGTCTACCTGCCCACCGAAGCCTGCTGGCAGATCAACGATCTGATGTGCGCAGAAGGGCTCAAGGTCCGCGAGCTGCCCGACCGCGTCGACCTGGACAAGGCCGCGTGACCGCCGCCTCCTGGTCCCGCTTCGCAGTGATCCCCGGCAAGGGCGTGTAGTCGCCAAACCCTCGCCCCTGCCGGGGCCTCCCTCCCTTACCCATCTACGGCACACGTGTGTGCCGCAGTGCAGAGAGGTCCCGTCAGCATGCCACCGCACGACCCGACCGCCACAATCCCCCGCCCCGAACCCGCCACGGCCGCGCTGCCCACATTCACCGGGTACCGCGACCTGCTCGGCCTGTTCCGGCAGCTGTCCTCCCTGGGTGGCTGCGCCCAGCCGGTCCGGCTCGAAGGCCAGCGCACCGAGATCGACGCCTTCACCGGCGAGATCCTGCGCGAACTGAAGTCCAAGGAACTTCCCGCCGGACACCTCCTGGTCCGCTGCGGCAACCGCCGCACCACCCGCTGCCCCTCCTGCGCCGAGCTCTACCGCCAGGACACCTACCACCTCATCGCCGCCGGCCTGCGCGGCGGCAAGACCCTACCCGAACAGGTCGCCACCCACCCCCGCGTCTTCGCCACCCTCACCGCACCCTCCTACGGACCCGTCCACGGCCGACGCACCAGCGGCTCCGCCCGCTGCCGCTGCGGACACACCCACACCAAGGACGACCCACTGCTCGGCACCGCGCTCGCCCCGGAGCGGTACGACTACACCGGCGCCGTGCTGTGGAACGCCCACGCCCCCGCCCTGTGGGCCCGCTTCATGCTCCACCTGCGTCGCACCATCGCCGCCGCAGCCGGTGTCCCTCAGCGGCTGCTCCACAAGGTCGCCCGCGTCTCGTACGCCAAGGTCGCCGAGTACCAGCAGCGCGGACTGATCCACTTCCACGCCGTCATCCGCCTCGACGGCCCCGCAGGCCCCTACACCCCGCCACCCGCATGGGCCACACCCGACCTGCTGGCCGACGCCATCCGGATCTCGGCCACCCGCGCCCACATCGACGGGCCGGAGGCCAACGGCCGCACCCGCTCCTTCGCCTTCGGTAAGCAGATCGACACCAGGATCATCCGGTCCTCCGCCTTCCAGGGCGGGACCACGATCACCGAGGGCAAGGTCGCCGGATACGTCGCCAAGTACGCCACCAAGGGCACCGAAGCCGCCACCGGCACCCTCGACCACCGGCTGAAGAAGATCACCGACCTCTGGTTCGAGTCCGTGCCCGAGCACGCCGCCCGCATGATCCGCACCGCCTGGAGCCTCGGCGCCCGCGACGATCTCAAGCACCTGAACCTGCGCAAGTGGGCCCACATGCTCGGCTTCCGCGGCCACTTCTCCACCAAGACCCGCGCCTACTCCACCACCCTCGGCGCGCTCCGCGCCGCCCGAGCCGCCTGGCACCGCCGCCACACCGCACCGCCCTCACCGACCACCCTCGTCCTCGCCCACTGGGCCTACGACGGCACCGGCCTCACCCCCGACCTCGAACGCCTCGCCGCACTCATCCACGGCGGCCCGACACGCGAACAGGCGGTGACAGCCGGTGCGTGACGACGAACTCCTCACCGTCCCCGAGGCAATGGCCCGCCTCAAGATCGGCCGCTCCGCCCTCTACGACCTCCTGCGCACCCGCCGCCTCGCCTCCCTGACCATCGGCCGCGCCCGCCGCATCCCCACCCACGCCCTCGCTGACTACGTCCAGCGCCACCTGGAAGAGGCCGCCCGATGACCGCCCCCAAGCGCAAGAAGGCCCGCGCCAACGGCGAAGGCACCATCTACCAGCGCAAGGACGGCCGCTGGGAAGCCGCCGGCTACGTCCTCGCCGCCGACGGCAGCCGCAAACGCGTCCGCGTCTACGGCAGCACCCGGAGAGAAGCCGCCGACAAACTCGCCGAGAAGATCGCCAACAGCAACCGCGGCCTCCCTGTCGCCACCGCCGACAGCACCGTCGCCGACTACCTCACCTACTGGCTGGGCAGCGTCGCCATCCACCGACTCCGCGAGAACACCCACACCCGCTACGCCGCCTGCATCCGCCTCCACCTCATACCCGGCCTCGGCACCAAGAACGTCGCCCGCCTCACCGCCAAGGACGTGCGCACCTTCCTCGACCGGCTCCGCACCACCTGCCAGTGCTGCACCCAGGGCCTGGACACCGAACGCAAGAGGTGCTGCGCCATCGGCGAGTGCTGCCAGAAGCGGTTGTCCGCTTTGACCGTGACCTACGTGCACTCGGTGCTCAAGTCCGCCCTCGAACACGCCGTCCGCGAAGACGAGCTGCCCCGCAACGTCGCCCGCAACGTCAAGACCACCCCGCACCAGCCCAGGCGCTTCCAGCCCCTCACCGCAGCCGAGGCCCGCCGGTTCCTCGACGCGGCCCGCGCCGACCAGCTCCACGCGCTGTACGAACTCGCGCTCCGCACCGGGCTCCGCAAGGGCGAACTCCTCGGCCTCCACTGGGAAGACCTCGACCTCACCACCGGAACGGCCAGCATCCGCCGCTCGCTCCAGCGCACCCGCACCGGCGGCCTCACCCACCTACCCACCAAAACCCGGGCGTCCGAACGCCGCATCGCCCTCCCGACCGAATGCATCCACTCCCTCAAGAAGCACCAGGAACGGCAGGACAGGGAGCGCGAGACCGCAGGGCCGGACTGGAGAGACAACAGCCTCGTCTTCACGACGCCCACAGGACGGCCTCTCGACCCTGCCAATCTCACCCGCTGCTTCCGCAGCTTCCTCAACCGGGGTGGGCTCCGCCGCATCCGCTTCCACGACCTCCGCCACTCGACCGCCACCCTGCTCCTGGAACAGGGCGTCGACCTCGTCGTCATCAAGGAGCTGCTGGGCCACGCCCACATCGGCGTCACAGCCGGCGTCTACGCCCACGTCCGACTCCGACTCCAACGCCAAGCCATCGATGCTTTGGGCCACGCCCTCGGCCTTACCGACGACGACCCCGACGATCCGCCCGCCACAGCCGTCGTCCGCTGACGTTGCCGTCAGCGTTGCCGTCAAACACCCCAGAAGCCCCGCCGGATCCCGGCGGGGCTTCCCATTCGCGCCCGGAAGTAGATCCGATCAGACTCTATGACATGACTATTCGATCCACCTCTGGGAGCGAAGTCGGGGGTTCATCGCCATACCAGGCGTATTCAAGGCCGGACAACATGCCCGTTTCAGTCCAGAGAATGATTTCGCCAATAAGCTCGCCCCCCTCGTCAATAACCGTGCAAGTTACCGGCACAACCCCATCCGAGATAGGAGCAGGAGGCGTGTCATTCGTGACTCGCAAGTCAACACTTGCAGAATTGGATCCCCACAGGGCCACCACCCGAACCCAATCAAGCTGATGGCGGAGCTCTGCCGCTCCAGGGAAGTCCAGTTGCAGAATCTGCTCCGCTACTGCCCGCTCCTTACTGGTCAGCGGGCGCGGTTCAACGGGAACCCGCATCTACTTGCCTCCAGGGAACTTATCGGGGTTGAACGCCGTGCCGATTCTCGGAACGCCGTTTACGACAGCTCCTCGAATAGTCACGTTCTCACCATCAATGACTCGACCCACTTCAAATCGCCCCGCTGTCGGAAGGTCGCTTACATCTCCCAGACTGTCCACGATACGTCGCATTGCCTGCTCGCGGCCGCCAGAACGAGCGACTAGGTCAGCGAAGCCATGCTTCTCCGGGTCGATAACATGCTCCAGCTTTGCTGGCGTACTCGCCGACTTGTAGGTCTCGTCCAGGATTTCCGGACAGAGTCCACCCGAATTGTGCACGAGGACCGGAGTCTGTCCCGCCAGCACATAGTACGTGTGCTAGGCGACCCCTCCCCACCTGCGTTTTCACAGGTCATCGACGGTTTCGTGCTCCGCTGGCGGCCGTGGCTGTGCCCTGGTGTCCGTGGTTGTTGCCGTCAGCGCTGCCGTCAGAGGTGCAGACCACCACGAAGCAGCGGAGCGGCCCGGCAACTCCTGGGCCGACGGCGGCTGCGGGCCCTACACTGAGCGCATGACCGTACGCGAGGAAGCACACCGGCTGCTCGACGCGGTGCCGGAGGACCGGCTGTCCGATGCCATAGAGCTGCTGCGGCAGTGGGCGGAAGTGGAGCGCGGCGAGCGGCCCCGTCGCCGGTTCCGCACGACCGGCGTCTTCGACGGCGAACCCGACCTTGCGGTCCGCTCCAAGGAGATCGTCCGCGACGCCTGGGCCGGTGAGGAGCCCCGGAGCGCGTGATCGTCATCGACACCGGCCCCGTGGTGGCAGCCGCCAACCGCAAGGACGACTACCACCTGCAGTGCGTCGACCTGCTCCAGAACTTCCCCGGCCCGCTCCTGCTGCCCGCCCCACTGCTGACCGAGATCGGTTACATGCTCGCCACTCGCGCCGGGGCCAAGGCGGAGGCCGATTTTCTGCGCGACGTCGCGGACGGCGTCTACGAACTGGTGCTCGTGACCTCCTCCGAGGTCAGCCGGGCCGCCGACCTGGTCGAGCAGTACGCGAGCCTGCCCCTGGGCACCGCCGACGCCTTCGTCGTCGCGGTCGCCGAGAAGTACCGCGCGGTCAACATCGCCACCCTGGACCGCCGCCACTTCAGCGTGGTGCGCCCGAGTCACCTCCCGGCATTCACTCTGCTGCCGTAGCCGGGCCGCCGCGCTGACGTGCCCGAGCGCGCAGGGGTCGGCAGGGTCTTGGACCGATGTCCTGTCCGGTGCTTCCCCCGGCGACCCGTTCGCCGGGCAGGCCGTCGGGGCGGGGTCGGTGCGCTTGCCGGTCCGGCGGCGCGGAGACCGGGCGGAGAGGGGTCTGCCGACAGCGGGCCGCCGGGGGCATCGCTCCCCGCCGGGGGCGGGACCGGCCGCCGCCCCCGGCACGCCTGCGCGACGGACGTGAAGGGTCGGCCCCTGGTCGGTCCTGTGCCTGCGGTCCGGCCGTAGGACGGTCGTAGGCGACAACCTGCTGTGCGACGCGCAAGTGCTCACGCCCACAACTTGCTCCCGGCGGTGCCAGGTTGAGCCCCGCGCACGCCCGGGACCGGCAGCCCGCCGACACTCGGCACGAGCGTCGGCTCGCTCGACGGTGGGGCAGTCGGCGATGGCGGCCAGGCCCTGGCGGGCGGGGGCCGCCTTGATCAAGTAAAGAAACTCTGAACAGCTCACCCTGTCGCCGCAGGCGTGATGGTGCGGCCGGTGGAGCTGTTCGCCACCCCGTGGGCGCGGATCTTCAACGGGCAGCTCTCCGACGGCGTCGCCTACCGCGCCGCCCGCCTGGAGCTGTTCGCAGCGGAGGCCGCGCAGTGACCGGCTTCGGCACTCAGGGGCCGCAGCGGGAGCTGCATGCGCTGCGGCCCCTGGCGGGCACCGAGGGCAAGGCCACGTTCTCCGCGTCCGGTGCAGTGCTCGCCCGGCTCGGCCTGACCCCGGCGGACGCGGCCGGGCTCGACCTGGCCGACGTGCTTCACCTGATACGCGCGACCGAGGGGGACTGACGTGGAGAACCTGACCGATCACTCGCCGCAGGTGTTGCTGGTCGTGGCCGTGCTGGTCAGTCTGACGCTGCTGCTGGTCGTGGTGCGCTACGCACGCGCCGACCGGGGCACGCGGGTCAGCATGCGGCAGGCCGTGCGGGTGCGCTGGGGCTGGGTGCGCCTGGCGCGGATGGCCGGGCTGACGGTCACCGACAAGACGCCGGGCCTGCTCGCGCAGCTCACCGCCCAGAAGGACAGTCCCGCCCCCGCGCCCCGGATACTGACTCCGAAGATCAAGGTCAAGCCGGACCGGTTCGGCGTGATCGTCCGGGCCAGGCCCCTGCCGCAGGTCGGGCTGGAGGAGTACCAGAAGGCGGCACGCTTCCTGGCCGACGCCTGGCGGTGCACGCGGGTCTCCGTCCTGCCGGACGGCCCCGGCAAGGTAGTGATCCGTGTCGTGCGCTCCGACCCGCTGACCACGCCGACCAAGCACCGGCCCACCGGCCACCCGCCGGAGGATGTCGCGCGCCGGGAACTGGGTGTGGACGAGTACGCCGCACCAGTGTGCGTGTCCCTGGCCAACGTGCCCGGGGTGACCGTGGCCGGCACACCCGGCGCGGTTCAGACCAACGTGTCCCGGGGTCCCCGTCGTTCGCCGTCGAGGCGGGGAAGTCGGGCGTCTCTTCGGCCGAGGAGGTCGCCGTGCCGGTACGGGCCAGGTCGGGGCCTGCGGTGCGCGGGACGGCGTTGACCGTCAGGGGCCGGGTCGCCCCGCCGAATCCGAGCCGCACCTCGTACGACCGGGTCGGTGTCCCCGGCGCCACCGTCACCTCGACCGGCACCTCCACGGGCGTGCCGCGCGGGACGGTCGGGGTGTTCTTCGGGATGCCCACCTTCACGCCCTTCGGCGCCTCGACGGTCACCTTGCCGCGCACCTCCCCGGGCAGCAGCGAGCCCAGTGTGGCCGTCAGCCGGCGGGTGCCGCCGATGTCGGTGTCCAGGGTTCCGTCCGCGAGGTCCGGCAGCTTCAGTGAGGCGTCGGGCTCGTCCGTGAACCACGGCACGACGTGCCGTACCCGGGAGGCGTCCGTGCCGGTGACGCGGACGGCGCCGGCCGGGCCGTCCACCCGCAGCTCGGTGGCGCCGGACGCGGCCAGTGTGCCCAGGCTGCGCCAGCCCGCGCCCGGGGCGTGGATCTCGACGGTCCCCGCGGTGCCTGGCTCGGCCAGGACCGTCACCGTGCTCAGGTCCCGGACCCGCGGCAGCTGGAGCACGCCGTCGTCCGTCCGGCCGCCGGACCCGGCGGTCGCCTCGCGGCCGATGCCCGCCCAGGTCTCGTACGCGTTCCGCGCCCGGTCCAGGAACGGGTCCAGGACGCCCTTGCCGACCGTCACCCGGGCCGGCTTCAGTCCCGCCCGCTGCCCGGCCAGCTTCCGGTACGCGGTCCAGGCGGCGCCCGCGTCGTCGGACTCCTGCGCGCGCAGCATGTCCAGCGCGGTGATCCCGGCCTCCCCGTACCGGGCCAGCCGGCCGGCCCAGGGGGCGACCTCGGTGGCGAGGGAGGCGGTGCGCGGGTGGCCGGCCAGGGTGTCGGGCAGTTCACGCAGTACCGTGAAGGCCGCGCGCAGCCGCTTCTCGGCCGCGCGGCCGTCGTCGCCGCCGGCGTCCGCGCGGGTCCGCCAGAACTCCTTCAGCAACGGCCGCAGGTACGCCGACTCCTCGGCGCCGAGGACCGAGGACGCGTCGTTGCCCGCCAGCGTGGACAGCGCCTCGTCCAGCTCGGGGTCGCCGCCCGCGAGATCCGCGATCGCGGCCCGCCAGGACTCCTGGGGGTGGTAGTCGCGCGGGTTCCACGCGAAGTCGGTGGCCGTGAACAGGGGGATGCGGGACGCCTCGGGCTGCTCCATCGCGTTCGAGAGGAGGGCGGCCGAACCGGCGGCCACGGCGGGCTCGCGGCCCTGGTAGGGGCCGAGGAAGATCCGGCCGGGGGCGAAGTCGTTGACCGGGTAGTTGTCCATGGTCACCAGCGGGCGCGCGAACACCTGCCGTGCCTCGGCCAGGTCGCCGCCGGTGATGGTGCTCGGCACCACCCCGACCCCGGTCCACGCCACCTCCACCCCGGAGTCCAGGGCGTCCGAGAGGGCCCGCCGGTACTCGGTCGCCCCCTCCTCGTAGTACTCGGTCGGCATCAACGACAGCGCGGCGGAACCGGGGTGGCGGTCCGCCAGGTGGCGGGCCACCGCGTTCGCCACGTACGCCTGGGCGCGTGCGGCGGCGTCCGGGCCGGAGCCGAAGAGGTCCGCGTCCGCGCCGCAGTGCCACTCGCTGTAGCTGACGTCCTGGAACTGCAGCTGGAAGTGGAAGGCGCGGAAGCCCAGTGCCCACATCGCGTCCAGCTTGCGGGTCAGCGCCCGCAGGTCGTTGTCCGAGGCGAAGCACATCGCCTGGCCCGGCGACACCGCCCAGCCGAGCGTGACGTGGTTGTTCCGGGCCCGCTCCGCCAGCTCCCGGAACTGGGCGCGCTGTCGGTCCGGATACGGCTCGCGCCAGCGGGCCTGCCGGTGGAGGTCGTCGCCGGACGCGTACAGGTACCGGTTCTGCTTGGTGCGGCCCATGAAGTCCAGCTGGTCCAGCCGCTGCCGGTGCGTCCACGGGGTGCCGTAGAAGCCCTCGGTGATGCCGCGCACGGCGGTGCCCGGCCAGTCGCGTACGACGGCGGCGGTGAAGGTGCCGTCGGGGCGCAGGAGCTGCCGCAGCGTCTGGACGGCGTGGAACAGGCCGTCCTCGCCCGCCCCGGCGAGGGTGACCGCCTCCTCGACGACACTCAGCGTGTAGCCGCCGGAGGGAAGGGAACGGAGGTCCTGCTGGCGGGAGCCCGCCGGCCGGTCCGCGCCCATCCGCACCACGAGCGCCCCTGCGGGCACCTTGCCTCCGGGGCGGTGAACCGGCGTGCGCCGGCTTCCCGCAGTAGCTCCCGCAGGGCGGCGACGGCACGGGGGTCGGCCGACGGGTCGGCGGTCAGCGCGACCTCGGCGGTCACCGCGACCGGGGCGCCGTCGGCCCGCAGGGACTGGGGGCGGGGCCAGACGGCCAGGCCCGCCTCGGCCCGGTCGGGAACGGGGGACGCGGTCGTCCCGGGAACGGACGGCGCCGCCACCGATACGGGCGCGACGCCCAGAGTTCCGGCGACGACCGCGAACGCGAGAGCGACCGCGCTCTTCCCGCGCCGTAGCTGCAAGGTTCCTCCCGGGGAGGCGGAACTGTCCTGATCATCCATTGGTACGCCCGGAGCCCACCATTGTGCTCCGGGCGTGTCAACGGGAGTGGCCGTTGTGGCGGGTTTGTCCGCATGCGAGGCGTGGGAACGGGAACACCATGTGAGCAGGAGCACGTTGTACGGATTGGGATGCCTGCCTTCGCGTCCGCTGGGTAGGGGCAGCGAGGAACGCGCCGAACGGCGCATCCGTACACGAACCGTAACGACGAGGAGGCCCTCCGTGGCTGCTGCACCCGCGTTCCTTCTGGCTCCGCCCATGTCCAAACCCGGGGCGGAGCCGTCCGCCGCCTTCGAAGACCTGCACAGCGCGGAGGCCGAGGGCCTGCAGGCCTGCGTCTTCAGCGCGGAGGGTCCGTGCGCGGGGGTCCCGCTCACCAGCGAGCCCCCGCTGCTCGACGCCGAACCCCTCACCAGCGAGCCCCCGCTGGCCGACGCCGCCCCCCTGACCAGTGAGTCCGATGCCGCCATGGACGCCACCGGACTCGACTCCTTCCCGGCGCAGTACGTCCCGGAGCCCTAGTGGCCGCGCCCGGACCGGCCGAGCCGCCCTCCGCCCCCTCCGAGCTTCCCGGGCCGTCGGCCGGGCCGCCCTCCGGCCCCTCGGAAGACCTCTCCCGGCTCGCCGCCCTGTACGGCGTCGCCACCTCCTACAACCCCTCGCCGGACCGTACGGTCGCCGTCTCGGTCACCGCCGTCACCCTCGCCCTGGCCGCCCTCGGAGTGGACACGGGGACCCCCGAGGCCGTCCGCGACGCGCTCGTCGCCCGCGAGCGGGAACTGGCCGAGCGGCTGCTGCCGCCCACCGCGGTCGGCTGGGGCGCCGGTACGCCGCCCGCTCTGGGCGCGCTCCCCGAGGGCACCCGGTTGCTCGTGCGCACCGAGCAGGGTGAGACCCGCGTCTCGGCCGCGGACCTCCCGCCCGGCGTGCACCGGGTGAGAGCCACCGCGCCCGACGGCCGCACCGGCGAGGCCCACCTGATCGTCGCCCCGCCCCGGCTGCCCGCGCCCCCGGCCCGTTCGTGCGGGCTTCTCGTCCAGCTGTACTCGCTCCTCTCCCGCCGCTCCTGGGGCATGGGCGACCTCGCTGACCTCGGCGAACTCGCCGCCTGGGCCGGACGCGCCCTCGGCGCCGGATTCGTCCAGATCAACCCGCTGCACGCGGCCGTCCCCGGCACTCCGACCGACCCGTCCCCGTACCGTCCCTCCTCCCGACGCTTCCCGGACCCGGTGCACCTGCGGATCGAGGACGTTCCGGAGTTCGCGTACGTGGGGGCCGGGGAGGCAGTCGAGGGCCGGGCCCGGACGGGGGGCCGGATGCCGGAACTGCTCCGGCGGGCCGCAGAGCTGCGCGAGGCGGTGCTGGACAAGGGCGCGCTGATCGACCGGGACGCCGTCTGGGCGACCAAGAAGGCCGCACTCGAAGCAGTGGTGGACGAGGTGCCGCTCGGCCCCGGCCGCCGCGCCGCCTACGGAGACTTCCTCGCCGAACAGGGCCAGGCCCTGGAGGACCACGCCACCTGGTGCGCGCTCGCCGAGGTGCACGGCCCCGACTGGCACGGCTGGCCGGCCGGACTGCGCGACCCGCGCTCGCCCGAGACCGCGCGGGCCCGCCGCGAGCTGATGGCCCGCGTCGACTTCCACTCCCGGCTGGCCTGGCTCACCGACACCCAGCTCAGGGCGGCCCAGCAGGCCGCGCGCGAGGCCGGGATGCCGCTCGGGATCGTCCACGACCTCGCGGTCGGCGTGCACCCCGAGGGCTCCGACGCCTGGGCCCAGCAGGACGTCCTCGCCGCCGGCATGTCGGTCGGCGCGCCCCCTGACGCGTTCAACGCGCGCGGCCAGGACTGGGGCCTGCCGCCCTGGCGCCCCGACCGGCTCGCCGCCTGTGGCTACGCGCCGTTCCGCGCCCTGCTCCAGGCCCTGTTCCGGTACGCGGGCGCCCTGCGCATCGACCACGTCATGGGGCTGTTCCGGCTCTGGTGGGTGTCCCGGGGGCAGCCGCCCACCGAGGGCACGTACGTCCGCTACGACGCCGAGGCGATGCTCGCCGTCCTCGTCCTGGAGGCCTCCCGCGCCGGGGCTGCGGTGATCGGCGAGGACCTGGGCACGGTCGAGCCCGGCGTACGCGAGGCGCTGCGCGCACGCGGGGTGTACGGGACGTCGGTGCTCTGGTTCGAACGGGCCTGGGAGGGCGACCGCCGGCCGCTGCCTCCGGAGACCTGGCGCGCCGACTGCCTGGCCACCGTCACCACCCACGACCTGCCGCCCACCGCGTCCCGCCTCACCGGCGAACACGTCGAGCTCCGCGACGGCCTCGGCCTGCTCACCCGCCCCCTGGCGGAGGAGCGCGCGGAGGCCGCCGCCGACACGGCGGAGTGGCTGGACCTGCTGACCGAACTGGGCCTGCTGCACGGCCCCGGCGGCCCGGTGGGCCCCGGCGGCCCCGGCACGGGGGGCGCCGTCACCACGGGGGAGGAGGCACGCGTCCAGGCCGTCCACCGCTACCTGCTGCGCACCCCCGCCCGGATGATCGGCGTCTGGCTCCCCGACGGTGTCGGCGACCGGCGCCCGCAGAACCTCCCCGGAACCTGGGACCAGTACCCGAACTGGCGCCTGCCGATCGCCGACGCGCGGGGCCGCCCGATGACCCTGGAGGACCTGACGACGTCCCCGAGGCTGCACGCGCTGCTCGACGTGGTCCGTATCCGCACCGACCGGCCGGAGGGGACAGGGGGAGCCCTGAGACGGAACGGGCGGGGCACGGAGCCGGACGGGTGAGAGACGCGGGGGCGAAACGCCGCATACCTGGGCAGGTGCGTGCCGGCCGGAGTCTCGTGAACCACCCCGGGCGCGCGGGCCCCAGGGCTGTTCGCTACGTTGGCACCGTGGACAAGACGAACGCCCTGCGCGCCGGCGCCCTGGCAGCCGGTACGACGCTGATGATGCTGCTCATGACGTCCCCCGCGCTCGCGCTCACCCGCGACGACGGCGACGACCCCGGCACGGGCCTGAGCGTGATCGAGACGCTGGGCCTGTACGTCGTGGCCCCGATCGTGCTCTTCCTGGTCATCGCCGGCCTGGTGATGGTCCTCGACAAGTCGCACAAGAAGAAGGACACGACCAGCTCCAACATCAGGATCAAGGCCGACGCCAGGGCCTGACCCGGCCGTCGTCCCGCACTCTTCCCGAAGGCGCCGCCCCTGCCCGTACCCGCGTTCCGCGGTACGGGCAGGGGCGGCGCCTTCGGCGTGCGCGGTCCTTCCTGCGGCCCTACGGCTCTGAACGCTCGGTCGCGAGGAGCAGTTCGCGGAGCAGGCCGGTGAGCTGCCGTGCGCGGTCCGGGGGAAGGGCGGCCAGGGCCTCGGTCTGGACGGCGAGACCCGCGCCGACCGCCTGGTCGACGACGGTGAGCCCCTGTTCGGTGAGGGTCACGCGCAGGCCCCGGCGGTCGTGGGGGTCGGGGGAGCGGTGCAGCAGCCCCGCGCGCTCCAGCTTGTCGAGGCGGCCGGTCATTCCGCCGGTGGTGAGCATCAGGGTGCCGGAGAGCTGACGGGGCGAGAGCGTGTAGGGCTCACCGGCGCGGCGCAGCGTGGCGAGGACGTCGAACTCGCCCCGGGCGATGCCGTGCCGCGCGTACGTCTTCTCGGTGCGGTCGCCCATGGCACGCGAGATCCGGTGGACGCGGCCGAAGACCTCCATGGCGGTGGTGTCGAGATCGGGCCGGACGCCGGCCCACTGCTCGACGATCGCGTCCACGGGGTCCTTGTGGTCTCTGCCGTCCGTGCCGTCCATGCGCTGCTCGGGGCGTGCGTTCATGGCGTCGAGTATCGGCCGGTCCTCACTCTCCCGCAAGAAAGAAGCTTGATGGTAAGTAGCTTGCTGTTAAGCTACTTACCATTGACCTGATGAAAGGGGTGCCCCGGGCCATGACCGCAACCCGATCCGCGCCGGCGGGAAAGCGGGCGACGGGTCTGATCCTGCTCACCGCCGTGGCACCCGTCTCCTGGGGCACCACGTACGCCGTCACCACCGAACTGCTCCCGCCGGACCGCCCCCTCTTCACCGGCCTGATGCGCGCCCTGCCCGCCGGACTGCTGCTGCTCGCACTGGCCAGGGTGCTGCCGAGGGGGGTGTGGTGGTGGAAGGCGGCGGCGCTCGGCGCGCTGAACATCGGGGCGTTCTTCCCGCTGCTGTTCCTCTCCGCGTACCGTCTGCCCGGCGGCCTGGCGGCGGTGGTCGGCTCGGTGGGCCCGTTGTTCGTGGTCGGCCTCGCGGCGCCGCTGCTGGGCCAACGCCCGACCGTACGCACGCTGCTCGCGGGGGTGGTGGCCGCGCTCGGGGTGAGCCTGGTCGTCCTGAAGGCGGCGGGGGCGCTCGACCCCCTCGGAGTGGCGGCGGCGCTCGCCTCCGTGGCGTCCATGTCCACCGGCACGGTGCTGACGAAACGCTGGGGACGCCCGGAGGGCGTGGGTCCCCTCGCCCTGGCCGGCTGGCAGTTGACCGCGGGCGGCCTGCTCGTCGCCCCGCTCGCCCTGCTGGTCGAGGGTGCCCCGCCGGCCCTGGCCGCCCCGGCGGTCGGCGGCTACCTCTACCTGGCCCTCGCGAACACGGCCCTCGCGTACTGCCTCTGGTTCCGGGGCATGGGCCACCTCACCGCCACCCAGGTCACCTTCCTGGGCCCCCTCTCACCCCTGACCGCGGCCGTACTCGGCTGGGCAGCCCTGGACGAAACCCTCACTCCACTCCAACTGACAGGCATGGCACTGGCGTTCGGCGCGACGGTGACGGGCCAGCTCGCGCCGGCGCCCCGGCTGAAGGCCTCCTGGCGCACGGGGGCGGCGTCGGAGATCGGCTCAGGTGCCTCGAAGGACTGAAGGAACACCAGGGGCACCCGGCACGGCACCGGACGCCCCTGGCACTCGTACGGGCTACGCCCCTGCGGCCGCCGCGTCCGCGGCCTGGGCGCGCAGGGCTCGTTCCACGCCTGCGCGGGACTCCGAGACGAGGCGGCGCAGGGCCGGGGTCGGGTCGGCCGCGGTGAGCCATGCGTCCGTCCTGGCCAGGGTCTCCTCGGAGACCTGGACCGCCGGGTAGAGGCCGACCGCGATCTGCTGGGCCATCTCGTGCGAGCGGGACTCCCAGACACCGGCCAGTGCCTCGAAGTACCGGCCCGTGTAAGGCGCCAGCAGTTCGCGCTGGTCGGTCTGGACGAAGCCGGCGATGACCGCCTCCTGGACCGCGTTCGGCAGCTTGTCGGACTCCACGACCGACGCCCACGCCTCGGCCTTGGCCTCCTCGGTCGGCCGGGCGGCGCGCGCGGTGGCGGCGTGGCGCTCCCCGGCGGCCGTACGGTCCCGCTCGTACTCCGAGGCGATCTCCGCCTCGTCGTACCGGCCCACCGCCGCGAGCCGCTGCACGAACGCCCAGCGCAGCTCGGTGTCGACGGCCAGACCTTCGACCGTCCGGGTGCCGTCCAGCAGGCTTTCCAGGAGGTCCAGCTGCTCCGGCTTGCGCGCCGTCGCGGCGAACGCGCGCGCCCACGCCAGCTGGTGGTCGCTGCCCGCCTCGGCGGCCCGCACATGGGCCAGCGTGGCCTCCGTCCAGTGGGTGAGCAGCGCCTCGCGGGAGGACGGGGCGGCGTACAGGTCGATCGCCAGCTTCACCTGGCGGTGCAGCGACTGCACGACGCCGATGTCCGACTCCTTGCCGATGCCCGACAGCACCAGCGACAGGTAGTCGCGGGTGGCCAGTTCGGCGTCGCGAGTCATGTCCCAGGCCGAAGCCCAGCTCAGCGCGCGTGGCAGCGACGCCTCGAAGTCGCCCAGGTGCCCGGTGACAAAGGCCAGCGACCGCTCGTCCAGCCGCACCTTGGCGTACGACAGGTCGTCGTCGTTGAGCAGCACGACGTCCGGGCGGGCCCTGCCGACGAGCTCCGGTACGGCCGTCAGCTCGCCGTCGACGTCCAGCTCGACCCGGTCCACGCGCACCAGCTTGCCGCTCGCCCCGTCCAGGTCGTACAGGCCGACCGCGATCCGGTGCGGGCGCAGGACCGGCTCGCCCTTGGCGCCGGAGGGCAGCGCGGGGGCCTCCTGGCGGATGGCGAAGGAGGTGATGGTTCCCGTACCGTCCGCGCCGTCCGTCTCGATCTCCGGGCGCAGGACGTTGATGCCGGCGGTCTCCAGCCACTTCTCCGACCAGGCACTCAGGTCGCGGCCGGAGGTCTCCTCCAAGGCGCCCAGCAGGTCGGGCAGGCGCGTGTTGCCGTACGCGTGGCGCTTGAAGTACGCCTGCACGCCGCTGAAGAACGCGTCCTTGCCGACGTACGCCACCAGCTGCTTGAGGACCGAGGCGCCCTTGGCGTACGTGATGCCGTCGAAGTTGACCAGCACGTCGTCCAGGTCACGGATGTCGGCCATGATCGGGTGCGTGGACGGCAGCTGGTCCTGGCGGTAGGCCCAGGTCTTCATGGAGTTCGCGAACGTCGTCCACGAGTGCGGCCACTTCGAGCCCGGCGCCTCCGCCTGGCAGGCGGCCTCGGCGTAGGTGGCGAACGACTCGTTCAGCCACAGGTCGTTCCACCACTCCATGGTGACCAGGTCGCCGAACCACATGTGGGCCAGCTCGTGCAGGATCGTCGCGGCCCGCCCCTCGTACGCCGCGTCCGTCACCTTCGACCGGAAGACGTACTGGTCGCGGATGGTCACCGCGCCCGCGTTCTCCATCGCGCCCGCGTTGAACTCCGGCACGAACAGCTGGTCGTACTTCCCGAAGGGGTACGGGTAGTCGAACTTCTCCTGGAACCACTCGAAGCCCTGCCGGGTGACCTCGAAGATCGCGTCCGCGTCGAGGTACTCGGCGAGCGAGGGCCGGCAGTAGATGCCGAGCGGCACCGACTGGCCGTCCTTCTCGTACACGCTGTGCACGGAGTGGTACGGGCCGACGATGAGCGCCGTGACGTACGTCGACATCCGCGGGGTCGGCTCGAACTCCCAGACGTTGTCACGGGGTTCGGGCGTGGGCGAGTTGGAGACGACGGTCCAGCCGTCCGGCGCCTTCACGGTGAACCGGAAGGCCGCCTTGAGGTCCGGCTGCTCGAAGCTCGCGAACACCCGGCGGGCGTCCGGCACCTCGAACTGGGTGTAGAGATAGGCCTGGTCGTCCACCGGGTCCACGAACCGGTGCAGTCCCTCACCGGTGTTGGTGTACGCGCAGTCGGCGCTCACCCGCAGGACGTTGCGGCCCGGGAGCAGACCGGGCAGGGCGATGCGGGAGTCCTCGAAGACCTCGGCGGGGTCGAGGACGTCCCCGTTGAGGGTCACCTCGTGGACGGTGGGCGCCACCAGGTCGATGAAGGAGTCCCCGCCGTCCCCGGAGACGTCGAAGCGCACCGTGGTCACGGACCGGTAGGTGCCGCCCTCCTGCGCGCCGGAGAGGTCGAGATCGACCTCGTACGAGTCAACGGTCAGCAGTTTCGCCCGCTGCTGCGCCTCTTCGCGAGTCAGGTTTGTGCCAGGCACGCGGTCATCTCCTCGTTATGTGTGGGTTGCGTCATCCTTCCACGCCACCGGCTCGGAACGCGATGTCCGTTTCCCGCCGGTGGCGTGCCCGGTCGGGCAAGGGCCCGGAGGCCTGCGCCCCCCTGCGCCGCCGGGCGGGAGAAACGGGCAGCGACCCGGCGGCGGGGAAGGAACCGGGGCACCCACGTCTGTGAGGCGTCAAGCCCGTGTCGGAGCGTCCGCCGCAGGAGGACATCGTGAGTGCGAGCACGTGGGTCAGTACCTCGATGCCGTATCCGACGCCGTGTGAGAAGAGGCGGCCCGACGCCTGGGAAGCCGGGTCCGCAGCCCGTGGCGGCAAGGGCAGCCAGACCATCGTGCACGCCGGCGCGGTGCCCGCTCCCGACGGCATCGCCGCACTGCTCGGCTTTGCTGGGGGCGAGGACTCTGCTGCTCAATTCGGCGAGCGATCACGTGCCGTGCTTTCAGGGCTCGGCCGCGCCCGGCCTGCCTGCATCTGCGACGCGCTCTGAAGGCCGTATCGGCACGGCGTCATCACGCCGGGTAATTGCGCAGCAGAGTCGGCGAGGAGACCGTCGTTCGCCGCAGAGTCGTCCGACTCGACGGTGAACCGTACGAGCTGACCGACACGTACTCCCCGGCGGCCGTCGCCCTGGGCGCCCGTCTCACCGAGAGGCGGAGGATTCCGGGCGGCGCGGTGACCTTCCTCGCCGAGCGGGGACACGCCGGGGTGTGGGTGCGAGAGGACGTGCCCGCGCGCATGCCCGGCGCCGAGGAGCGCGAAATCCTGCGGATGGGCCAGGACGAGCCGGGCATCGGACTGAGCAGGGTGACGCTGGACGGTGGGGGCCGCCCGATCCAGGCGGACGTGATGGTCGTGCCGGCCTCGCGACAGCGGCTGCGCTACGAGATCCGGATCGGGTGACCGTGCCTGAGCCGGGAGGTGTGTACGACGACAGCGACCGCCCGCCGGACCCCGGGCCACTCCGGCAGGCGCAGCCCGAGCAGGAGTACCGGGAGTACCGGGAGTACCAGGAGTACTCGGAGGCGTTCGCCGAGTGGGACGGGAGCGAGGGCGCGCGTTTGCGGGATCAGGTGAGCGGAGACGGGATCACCGGGCAGGTGAGGTGACCGCGGTTCCGGGGCTCTCGCGTGCGGGAACCGCGCCCTGTCCGGCCGGGGTCATGGCGCTGCCGGCATGCCGAAGGGGGCTCACCCCGGCCGGGTGGACCCCCTTCGGCGAGCGGGAGCGGTCAGCCCTTGAGCTCGGCCGCCACCAGTTCCGCGATCTGGACGGCGTTCAGGGCCGCGCCCTTGCGGAGGTTGTCGTTGGAGACGAAGAGGGCCAGGCCGTTGTCGACCGTCTCGTCGCGGCGGATGCGGCCGACGTAGGACGGGTCCTGGCCCGCCGCCTGCAGCGGGGTGGGGATGTCGGTGACGACGACACCGGGGGCGTCGGCCAGCAGCCCGGTCGCGCGCTCCGGGCTGATCGGGCGGGCGAACCGGGCGTTGATCTGGAGGGAGTGCCCGGAGAAGACCGGGACGCGCACGCAGGTGCCGGAGACCTTCAGTCCGGGGATGCCCAGGATCTTGCGGGACTCGTTGCGCAGCTTCTGCTCCTCGTCGGTCTCGTTGAGACCGTCGTCCACGACGTTGCCGGCGAGGGGCAGCACGTTGAAGGCGATGGGACGCTTGTAGACGGTCGGCTCCGGGAAGTCGACCGCGCCGCCGTCGTGGGTCAGCCTGTCGGCGTCGGCGACGACCTTCTGGCTCTGGCCGTGCAGCTCCGCCACGCCCGCGAGACCGGAACCGGACACCGCCTGGTACGTGGCGACCACCAGCGCGTCCAGGCCCGCCTCGTCGTGCAGCGGACGCAGCACCGGCATCGCGGCCATCGTGGTGCAGTTCGGGTTGGCGATGATGCCCTTGGGGCGGTCCGCGATCGCGTCCGGGTTCACCTCGGAGACGACCAGCGGGACCTCGGGGTCCTTGCGCCACGCGGACGAGTTGTCGATCACGACCGCGCCCTGCGAGGCGACCTTCTCGGCCAGCGCCTTCGAGGTCGTACCGCCCGCCGAGAACAGCACGATGTCCAGACCGGTGTAGTCGGCGGTGGACGCGTCCTCCACCGTCACGCCGTCCAGCTCCGTCCCCGCCGAGCGGGCCGAGGCGAACAGGCGCAGCTCCGTGACCGGGAAGTTCCGCTCCTTGAGGATGCTGCGCATGACCGTGCCCACCTGACCGGTGGCTCCGACGATTCCGACCCTCACGGCGTCTCCCTCACTGCGTTCTGCGTCATACGACGTATACGGCGTACATGTGCCCATTGCCTGCCGGCCGGGGCATTTCCATCATGCGGCCGACCATGGCCCGCCTGTCCAGTTCTGTGCGCCCCCTGCCCGCACAGTGGGACGCACCGGCCCCCCCACCGGTCGCGGACCTGCGGTCGCCACCTCTTTGAGCTGCAGGAATTCAGTCGTCGGGGGCGGTCGGCCGCAAGGTTCCCTGCCCCGCCCCACTCTCCTCACACGGAGGTGTGACGTACGCCTCTGCCCGGCTCGCGGCCGGTTCACGCGGCGGGTGAACGTTCCGGGCGGCACCGGCGTCGTAGGAGAAACAGCGCGAGGGGGTGGGCAGTGCTGCGCGGAAGGATCCGACGTGGCCGGCAGGCGTCCGGCGCCGTGGACGACGACCCGCTGGACGCGGCGCAGGAACGCCGGGTACGGGCGGTGCTCGCGCTCGGCGGGGTACCGCAGACCGACCTGCCGGACGGGGTGCAGCAGGTCCGGCTGCGGCTGCTGGAGCGTGCCGCGAGCGGGCGGGAGGCGCCCCGGGACGTCTCGGCCTGGGCCGCCGTCGTCGCCTCCAACCTCGCCATGGACTGGCACCGGGCCAGGCGACGCCAGGAGCGGCTCGGCGAACGCCTCGCCGCGCTGCGCCCCGCCGAGGCGCCGGCCGACGAGGAGACCCGTCTGCTCTCCCTCGCTGTCGCCCGCGGCCTGGACGGGCTGCCCGACGCCCAGCGCCAGGTCGTCGTGCTGCGCTTCTACGCCGACCTTCCGGTGCGCTCGATCGCCGAGCAGCTCGGCGTGCCGGAGGGCACGGTCAAGAGCAGGCTGCACACGGCCGTACGGGCCCTGCGCGCCCGCCTGCACGAGGACGAGGTGGTCTGACGTGAGCGTCCACGACGACGACCGGAACAACGCCGCCGAAGGCGAGGGCGGCACCGAGTACGACGCCCTCATGGCCGCGATCCTCGACGAGCCGCTGTCCGCGGCGGCCCGGCGGGACCCGGCGTTCATGGCCGCGCGGGAGGCGGCCGTCACCGATGTCGCCGTACTGCGGCAGCAGTTGGGACTGATCGGGGAGACGCTGGCAGCCGTGGGGACGCCGGCGGCGCGAGGGGAGGCCGTGGGGCCGGGGGCCGGCGGTCCGGAGGCTGCCCCGGCGGCCGGGACCGGGACTTCGGCCGCCCCCGGTGGCAGCCCCGCGGCGGGCCCCCGCGCGCCGGTGACGCCCCTGCCCTCGCGTCGGGTGCCCCGCCGCCCCCCGCGGGTCGCCCTCGGCGCGCTCGCCGCCGCGGCGGGCGCCTCGGTGGTCCTCGGTACGGGCTGGCTCGTGACGGGGTCCGGGCAGGGCGACACCGCCTCGTCGGCAGCCGAGTCCGCCGACAGGGCGGCGGACGCCAAGCGGTCGACGGGTGCCGGGGATCCGGCCGGTGTCCTGTTCGGCAGCCCCCGCTACCTCGCCTGCGCCCGGCTCGTCGCCGAGGGCACGGTGGCGGAGGTGGAGCCGGTGCCCGGCGCCGGACGGGACCGGGTCACGCTGGAGGTGACCCGCGGCTACAAGCCGGAGCCCGGCACGAAACCGGGGGACCGCGGCGAGGTCACCTTCCTGACCGGGGCCCCCGGCCGGCCCCGGCTGCACACCGGCGACCGGGTCCTGGTCGGCCTGCCCCACGAGGGCACCGTCCCGGACGCGGTGGTCGTCGGCGAGGAGGACATCGCCCCCGAGCGGGCGCGCATCACCGCCGCCCTGCCCGCCTCCCGCACCCTGGCCTGCGAGTGACCGGCGCGGGCGCGGGGTGCGGACGACGAAGGGGCGGGCGCCCTGACGGACGCCCGCCCCCGGTGGTGGCCGTCGGTTACGGCACGACCTTCTCGATCGTCACGCTGCCCGTGCCCGCGACCGTGCCGCGCGCGTTGACCAGCTGGACCTGGCCGAAGAACTCGCGGCCCTCGGGGGCCGCCGCGGCGGCCGTGACGGTGCCGGAGACGGTGGCCGACTCGCCCGTGCCGATCCGCACCGGCGTGGAACCGTCGACCGTGACCTCGCCGAGCGTGGCGGAGAAGAACACGTCCCGGTAGTCGTAGTCGGTGGAACCGGCCGGGACGGAGTAGCCCACGACCTCGACGGTGTACGTACCGGCCGCCGGGTCGGCGACGGACACCGACTCCTCCGAGTCGCCGTCGGCGGACTGGCCGACGAGGGAGCCGGCCGCGTCGTAGACCGCGAGGTCCAGGTCGGCGGAGGCGTCGGAGACGTTGCCGATGACGACGTCGAGCGACGCGGCACCCTCGGGCACCTCGACCGTGGTGGTCCGGACGTCACCCGTGCCGATGGCCGGACGGTTTGACAGGGCGGAGCCCAGCGGGCCGCCGGCCAGCTTGCCGTCCAGGTCGGCGGCCTCGTTGGTCACGTTCCAGGAGACGTCCGCCGGGGTGCCGACCCTGGCCTCCGGCACGGTCACGGTCTCGGGGTCGAAGACCGCGCCGAGCACGGCGACGTCCAGCTTGTACGGGTTCTTCAGCAACGGCGAGGTGCGGCGTGCCTCGACCTCGATCTCCCAGACGCCCGGCTGCGGGTTCGCGTACGAACGCAGGTCGGGGCGGCAGGTGTTGGCCGGGTTGCTGTAGTTCGGGTAGCAGTTGACGGTCGACGTCGGGTCGGCCGGGACGCCGTACGGGTGGAGGGCGACGAACCGGGTCTGGCTCGTGGCCTTCAGCCCGCTCATCGCGATCTCCAGCGTCTTCGCGCCCTCGGGCACGGTGACGAAGTAGGAGGTCGAGGCGTTGCGCTGGGCGGTGCCGGAGGCGGAGAAGGTGTGCGCCAGCGGGGCCGAGACGACCACGGTGCTCAGGATCTGCCGGTCGACGCCCTCGGTGCGCGGGTCGTCGACCTCGAGGATGGCGCTCGTGAGGCCCGCCGACCGGGGCGAGGCCTGGACCTTGACGGTCACCGGCTCGTTCAGCGGCAGCCGCACGTCGTCGTCGCCGACGATGCGGAAGGCGCGGTCGGTGTTGTTCTCGAGGTCCAGTTCGTGCCGGATCGCGCGGTCGGGACCGGACGTACGGGTGACGGTGATGTCGTACGTCTTCTTCTGGCCCGCCTTCAGGCCGCCCTCGCGGTCGTAGAGGCCGGTGCCGAAGCCGGGGGTCTCCAGGAACTGCTCGATCGCGGTGTCGACCGGTGCCTTCACGCTGTACTCGTGCGCGGTGGCCCCGCCCCGGATCGAGTCCCAGGCCTCCTCGACGTCGATGAGGCCGGCGCCCTCCTCGTAGGCCTGCAGGCCCTTGACGTGCCGGGCGGTGGAGGTGAGGGCGGTGCGCAGCTTCGCGGGCGTCAGGTCGATGCGCTTCTGCTTCGCGGCCGACAGCAGCAGCGCGGCGGAGCCCGCGGCCTGCGGGGACGCCATCGAGGTGCCCTGGAGCATGCCGTAACCGGCCGGCAGGCTGTAGCCCGCCTCGGCGACCGGCTGGCCCGCCGCCCAGGTCTGGATGGTGTTGATCGCCGCGCCGGGCGCGATCAGCGTCGGCGTGAAGCCGCCGTCCTCACGCGGACCGCGGGAGGAGAACGGCATCATGGCGTACTTCGTCTTCACGACGGAGCCGTAGTTGGCGGCCCAGGTCTCCCTGGAGACGGACGCGCCGACCGAGATGACCTTGTCGGCCAGGGCCGGGTCGCCGATGGTGTTGGCTCCGGGGCCCGAGTTGCCCGCGGAGATCACCAGCTGGACGCCGTAGGTGTCGATGAGGCGGGTGTACAGCTCGGCGCGGGCGTTGTTGCCGTCGTTGAGCGCGGGCAGGCCGCCGATGGACATGTTGACGATGTCGACACCGCGCTCGGTGACGAGGTCGATCATGCCCTCGGTCAGCGCCACGTTGGTGCAGCCGCCGGACCAGGTGCAGGCACGGGAGGAGACGAGCTTCGCGCCGGGCGCCGCGCCGTCCATCCGCCCGCCGAACAGTCCGTTGGCGGCGGTGATGCCGGCGACGTGCGAGCCGTGCGAGCCTTCGATGACACCGATGTTGACGAAGTCGGCCGTCCTGCCGACCCAGTCCCCGCCGTACGGGTCCATCGGGACGTCCTCGCGGATCTCCACGACGAACGGCTGGCGCTCGGCGATGTCGGTGGCCGGGTCGTCGGTGCCGAAGTACCCGATCTGGAAGCCGTCCTCGTAGGGCTTCATCGGGGTGTCGTCGGAGAAGTCCTGGTTGTTGTTCAGGTCGACCCGGACGGTGCCCGCCCCGGCGTCGTACAGCACGCCCCAGGAGTCGGTGGTGTCGCCGTCGCGGTTGGCGTCACCGCCCGCGTCGCCGCCGGTGGTGTACGACTCCAGGAAGGTGCTGACCTGGTACGAACCGGCGGGGGCCTGCCAGGTCCTGCCGTTGTACGTGAAGGTCGGGCCGGAGACCGAGGAGGTCATCGGGCGCCAGGTCCGGTCGCCGTCGACGATCGGGTCGGTCGCCGTCACCCAGTCGACGATCTTGCGTTCGCCGGTGGTGGTCTTCTGCAGCGCGGGGTGGGCCAGGTCCACACCCGAGTCGAGGATGCCGATGGTGACGCCGCGGCCGTCCGCCGTGCGGTTCTTCTTCACGAAGTCGACGGCGCCCGTCTCGAAGGACGGGTTGTACGGGTTCTTCGCGGGAGTCCGCCTGTCGGGGCCCGCGTAGGTCGCGGAGCCGCCCTTGCCCTTGGCCTTGGCGGTGGTGTCCGCGGCCGGGGTCGGGTCGTCGAGAGGGATCTCGTCGCGCAGGTCGATGCCGTGGACGGTGGAGAGCTTGGCGGCGGCGGCGATGGCCGAGTCCGCCCTGGAGGTGGGGACGGTGGCGCGGACGTAGCCGAGCCCGTCGTGGGTCCGGCCGACCGAACCGCCCTTCACCGCGTTCAGCTCCTCGGCGACCTGCTCGGTCCTGCCGGGGGCGGTGGCGATCATCATCGTGATGTTCTTGACGCCGTCGGCCTTGGCCTCGGCGAGGAGGTCCGCGTCGCTCGAACCGAGCTTGTCGTGCGCGGACTTGACGTCACCGTCGACGGGTGCGGCGGTCGGCGCGTCGGCGGCGACCGCCAGGGGTATCGGCCCGACCGCGCAGAGCGCGGCGACGAGGCCGGCGGCCAGGGAGATACGGGCCGCGCGTCTCGCGCCCGACAGCGGTTCGCGCTGGGAGGACTGGGTCATCGGCATCCCTTGTAAGTAAAGGCACCATCGTGGAGCGACCGGAGCCGATCGACCCTGGCCGCGATCGTCCGGAAGTACGATCCCGGACGATCGTTGAGCCTTACGCAAGGGGTGTGTGTTTGGCGAGGGTTGGCTGAACCGAGATGAATGTATGGGGAAAACCCGCGATGCGTTTATGGGGTGTCGGGGGACCGAAGCGGGCAAGTCGCCCGTGTGGTGGGTCTCGTGGGTGCTCGCGGGTCAACGTCCCGGAATGCGGCAGACCCTGAGAGCGGCGGCCCACGCCGTGGTGGTACGCGACGGACGGCTCCTGCTGGCCCGGTCCCCGGTCCCCGGAGGTGCTCCGGAGTGGGTGCTGCCGGGCGGTGGGATGGAGCACGGTGCGGACCCGTACGACACGGTGCGGCGGGAGGCCGAGGAGGAGACCGGGTACCGCGTCGAGGTCACCGGACTGCTCGGCGTGGACTCCGTCCGGCGTGCCTTTCCCCGCCGCCCGCTCCGGCTCCGCCGCGCCGTCGGCCATCAGGCCGTACGACTGGTCTACGAGGGGCGGATCGTCGGCGGCGAGCTGCGCAGCGAGATCGGCGGCTCCACCGAGCTGGCCTCCTGGCACCCCTGGACGCCGTCGCGGACCTCGTCGGGGTCGGCTTGATCGACACCGGGCTGCGGCTGTGGCGGGAGCGCCCGGCGACGGGACGGGTGGGACAGGTGGAAGGCTGACGGGTGGAGCGCGCGAACCTCGGGGCCTCGTACGCCAATGGGAAGCGACGCCCGTCATGTGAAGTTGTGGCGTCCCTGGGGTTCCCCGTGAAGTGAACGCGGCGTGACCGGTCCCGGGCCGGTGCGGAAGCGGGGGCCGACGGCCCGGGTGGTCCAAGATCCACGTACGGCGATCGGTGTCGCGCGTTGCCGCCGCGTTCACACGCAGGCCATTCGCGCTGCCAAGCATCCAGTACGAGCGGGACGTCCACCCGGCGAACCACCGGCGAGCGCCCCGCGGTCACTGCCGATGCGTTCGCACCCGGGGAGACAAGCGCCATGTCGCGCATACGCCCAGTAGCCGGCTCCACCGCACTCCACCGCCGTTCCCTCCTCACCGCCACCGGCGCCCTCGCCCTCTCCGTCGGCACCGGATACGCCCTGCTGCCCGGCGACGACCAGGCCGTGGCCGCCGGCCGTGCCGACGACGCCGCGGACGAGGCCGTACCGGCCTCCTCCCGGCAGGCGCCGGCCGCCCCGCTCACCCCGTACACGCGCGGCACCACCGTCGCCGGGGTGTCCGCACCGCGCGGCGGCGGTGGTGCCGGCTACCGGCGCCTCGACGAGGGGCCCGGCTGGAGGCGGGTGGTACGCGGCGAGCTGGCCGGTGCCCGCTCCGGCCGGGATGACCGCCGCGCCACGCTGGCCGCCTTCGTGCAGCTCACCGACCTGCATGTGATCGACGCGCAGCATCCGCTGCGCCTGGAGTACCTGCGCTCCGCCGATGTGCACGCCTGGCGGCCCCACGAGGCGCTCACCGTGCACGGCGCCGTCTCCCTCGTCGAGCGGATCAACTCCCTGCGCGGCGCCCCCGTCACCGGCTCCCCGCTGCACTTCGCGATGACCACCGGCGACAACACCGACAACAACACCCGCTCCGAACTGGACTGGTACCTGACCGCGCTCAGCGGCGGTCGCATCACCCCCAACAGCGGGGACCCGCGCCAGTACGAGGGCGTCCAGAGCAGCGGTCTGCGCCAGTACTGGCAGCCGGACGCCACCACCCGCGACGCCGACAAGCAACTCGGCTTCCCGCACCTCGACGGCTTCCTCGCCGCGGCCGTCCGCGAGGTGAACAGCCCCGGCCTCAACCTCCCCTGGTACTCCACCGTCGGCAACCACGACACGATGCCGCTCGGCTGCTACGCCTCCCACGGCGACCCGTACCTCACCGAGCTCGCCGTCGGCGGACGCAAGCTGATGGAGCTCGGGGCGGCCGAGGCGAAGAAGCTCCGGCGGACCATCAAGAAGGCCACCGACCCGCGGGGCGTCCAGTACGGCGCGTTCCTCAGGTCCCGGGCCCGCGCCATGCGGCCGGTGACCCCCGACGAGGCGCGCGCCCCCTTCACGCCCGCCGAGTACGTCGAGGCCCACCTCGCCCCCTCGTACCGCGGGTTCGGGCCGGTGGGGCACGGCTACTCCGCCGCCAACCTCGACGCGGGCACCCAGTACTACTCGTTCCGCGTCTCCGAGGACGTCATCGGCATCAGCCTCGACACCACCGACCCGGGCGGCCACTACACGGGCTCCCTCGGCACCGCCCAACTGCGTTGGCTGGAAAGAACACTGCGCACCAACAGGGGTGCCCGCGCGATCGTCTTCAGCCACCACACCAGCAAGTCGATGACGAACACGCACCGCGACCCGGCCCGCCCCGACGAGCGGCGCCACGACGGCGCGGAACTCGTCGAACTCCTCGGCGGCCACCCCAACGTGGTGGCCTGGGTCAACGGCCACATCCACCGCAACGCCGTCACCCCGCACACCGGCTCGGCCGGCTCCTTCTGGGAGATCTCCACCGCCTCCCACGTCGACTTCCCCCAACTCGCCCGCGTCATCGAGCTGGTGGACAACAAGGACGGCACCCTGTCCCTGTTCACCACCCTGGTCGAGTCCGCGGCCCCGGCCCGCACGGACTACAGCGACCTCACCCAGACCGGTCTCGCCGCCCTCTACCGCGAACTGTCCTGCAACGCCCCCGGCGCCCGCACCGACCTCGGCGGCACCCCCCAGGACCGCAACACGGAACTCCTGCTCAAGGCGTAGGGCCAAGGCGCGGCGGGGTGCGTCGGGGCGAACGGCCCGGGGCTGTGTCCCGGGACCGGTTCAGCGAGGCAGGACCACGACGTGGGCCGCGGGTTCGCGGTCGTCCGCCGCCGTCAGGGCCGTACGGATCACCGCCGCCTGTTGCTCCGCCGCGTCCCGCAGCCTGTGCGGGGCGACCCGCACGACCGTGATGCCGAGCCGCTCCAGGTACTCCCGCCCGCGGGCGTACTCGGACCGCAGGACGTCGTCGTCCGGACGTTCCTCCCGGCGGATGTCCAGGTGGAGTGCCACGGCCTGCTGCGGCCAGTACGCGTCCAGGCCGCCGAGGTGGGGGCCGCCCGGCAGGCGCAGGTCGACGTTCCACAGCGGGTCGGGCAGGCCGTACTCGCGCACCATCCGGTACAGGCGGTCCTCCGCGTGCGCGCGGCCCTCGGCCACCAGGGAGTTCACCGCGTCCTCCACGTGCGGCCGGTTCAGCAGCTTCGCGGCGGTCAGCTCCCCTACCAGCGCGGCCGCGTCGCAGTGGCCGCCGACCACCGCCTCCGCGAGCAGCCTGCGCGCCGTGCCCGTGTCGTCCAGGCCCGCCACCGCGTCGGCCAGTGCCCGCGGGACAGGCGCCACCGGTACGCCCGCCACCCGCTCGGGGGCCGGCAGCACCGGGGCGCGGACGATGCGCACGCAGCCCGTGGAGCGCAGCCGGCGCAGCCGCGGGACCAGTACGTCGAAGGTGTCCAGGGAGGGCAGCGGGGGAGCGGAGGAGAAGCCGTGCAGGGTCAGCGCGGCAAGACCGGTGATCATCGCGTCCTCGTAGTGGGGCGCCGTCGAGTCGGCCGGGCCGGGCTGGACGGGGACGCGCCCGGACCGGGCGGACGGCCGCTCCCGGGTCGTGTACAGCAGCACCGCGTGCAGCCGCTCCTCACTGGTCGGCGGACCGGGGTGGAGCAGGAGGACGCCGGGCAGGAGCCGCTGCCAGGGTCCGCCGGGACGGCACTGGTCGTCGGCCTTCGCGGCCGAGACGCCGTACGCGCGGAGACGGGCGGTCGTGAGCACGCGCCGCGGCCCGGCGTCGAGATGGCGCAGAGGACGGGGGGAGAGCGGGGAATCGTGGTTCATGTCCGGCAATTTCCCGCGCCGGATCGGCTCCCGAACCTTTGTTACGCGCCCGTCGACAATTCGGCACAAGCCTGCCCCGGGGGAAGCGTGTTCGGATGTCGAAAACCCCTGGTCCATTCGGGTGGGGCCAGGGGTTACGGCTGTTATTGACCGAATTCCGTAACGGTCACCCCGCCGCCGCGTCGCACGCCTGGCCGCGCAGCGCACGGGCCAGGTCGTCCCGGGCCTCCAGCACCAGACGGCGCAGAGCCGGGGGCGCGTCCTCGTGGGCCGCGAGCCACGCGTCCGTCGCGTCCAGCGTCCCGGGCGAGTCCAGCAGTTCGGGGAACAGACCCCGTACCACGTGCATGCCGATCTGGATCGACCGTTCCTCCCACACCCGTTCGATCACCGCGAAGTACTTCTCCGCGTACGGGGCGAGCAGCTCCCGCTGCGAGGGCTGGGCGAAACCGGCGATGGTCGCCTCCACCAGCGCGTTGGACAGCTCCTGCGACTCCACGACCCGGTCCCAGCCCGCCGCCTTGACCTCCGCCGACGGGCGGGCGGCCAGGCAGCGGACCTGGTGGCGCCTGCCGGAGGCGGTGTCGTCCCGGGCCAGCTCCTCGGCCAGCGCCTTCTCGTCGGCGAGCCCGTGCGCGGCCAGCGGCTCCAGGAACGCCCAGCGCAGCTCCTGGTCGATGTCGAGCCCTTCGACCGTCACCGTGCCCGACAGCAGCTCCCGGAGCAGCTGGAAGTCGCCCGGCGCACCGGCCGACCGGGCGAAGAAGCGGGCCCAGGCCAGCTGCTGCTCGCTGCCCGGCGCGGCGGCCTCCAGCTCGCGCCGGGCTCCCTCGGCGAGCAGCCGGCCGCCGGTCTCCCGCCAGGCGGGCGCCGCGTAGTGGACGAGCGCCGACTCGGCCCAGGCGTGCAGCATCTGGAGCACGCCGATGTCGGACTCGCGCCCGCCGAACCGCAGGACCAGGTCCACGAACTCCCGCGCGGGCAGCAGCGCGTCCCGGGTGAGGTTCCACAGCGCCGACCAGCACAGGGCGCGGGCCAGGGGGTCGGTCAGCGCGCCCAGGTGCTCGCGGAGCGTGGCCAGCGAGGTCTCGTCGAAGCGGATCTTGCAGTACGTGAGGTCGTCGTCGTTGACCAGCACCAGCTCGGGCGTCTCGGCCCCGGCGAGTTCCGCGACGACCGTACGGGCCCCGTCCACGTCCGCCTCGGCGCGCGCGTACCGCTCCAGCACGCCACCGTCCGTACGCCGGTACAGGCCCACCGCGACCCGGTGCGGGCGCAGTTCGGGGAACGCCTCGGAGGCCTCCTGCACCACTGCCAGCTCGTCGATCCTGCCCTCCGCGGTCAACAGCACCTGGGGTGTCAGGGAGTTGACTCCGGCCGTCTGGAGCCAGGCCCGCGACCACGCCCTCATGTCGCGCCCGCTGGTCTCCTCGAGGACGGACAGCAGATCACCGAGCCGGGTGTTGCCGTACGCGTGCCGCTTGAAGTAGCGCCGGGCGCCCTCCAGGAACGCGTCCTGGCCGACGTACGCCACCAGCTGCTTGAGCACCGAGGCGCCCTTGGCGTACGTGATGCCGTCGAAGTTCAGCTTGGCGTCCTGAAGGTCGCGGATGTCCGCGGTGACCGGGTGCGTGGACGGCAGTTGGTCCGCGCGGTACGCCCAGGCCTTGCGGCGGTTGGCGAAGGTGACCCAGCCGTCGGTGAACCGGGTGGCGCCCACGAGCGAGAAGGCGCCCATGAAGTCGGCGAAGGACTCCTTCAGCCACAGGTCGTCCCACCACCGCATGGTGACCAGGTCGCCGAACCACATGTGCGCCATCTCGTGCAGGATCGTGTTGGCGCGGCCCTCGTAGGACGCCCGGGTGACCTTGCCGCGGAAGATGTACTCCTCCCTGAAGGTCACCAGGCCCGGGTTCTCCATCGCGCCCAGGTTGTACTCGGGCACGAACGCCTGGTCGTACTTCCCGAAGGGGTACGGGTAGTCGACGTGGTCATGGAAGAAGTCCAGGCCCTGCTTGGTCACCAGGAAGACGTCGTCGGCGTCGAAGTGCGGCGCGAGACCCCTGCGGCACATCGCGCCGAGCGGGATCTCCAGCCGTGTGCCGTCGGGCAGTTCACGCTCGTAGGAGTCGGTGACGTAGTGGTACGGCCCGGCGACCACGCAGGTGATGTACGTCGAGATCGGCTTGGTCTCCGCGAACCGCCATACGCCGTCGGTGAGTTCACCGACCCCGTTGCTCCACACCGTCCAGCCCTCCGGGGCCCGCACCTCGAAGCGGTAGGGCGCCTTGAGGTCGGGCTGCTCGAAGTTGGCGTACACCCGGCGGGCGTCGGCCGGCTCGTACTGGGTGTAGAGGTACACCTCGCCGTCCTCGGGGTCGACGAAGCGGTGCAGGCCCTCGCCGGTACGGGAGTACGCGCACCACGCGTCGACGATCAGCTCGTTGTCGGCGGCGAGGTCGTCGAGGAGCAGCCGGGAGCCGTCGAACACCTCGCCCGGGTCGAGGTCCCGCCCGTTGAGCGAGACGGCCGTCACGCTCGGCGCGATCAGGTCCGCGAAACTGCTCGCGCCGGGCTCCGCGCAGCGGAACCGGACGGTCGTCACCGAGCGGAACGTGCGCGGCCCGTCCACGCCGCCCCCGCCCTCCCCGCCGGCCGTGCCGGTCGCGGTGCGCAGGTCGAGGGACACCTCGTACCCGTCCACCGACAACAGCGCGGCCCGCTCCCGGGCCTCGTCGCGGGTCAGGTTCTCACCGGGCACAGGCGGACTCCTCATGCGTCGTCGACATCGACAGGTCTTGTACAGCACCGATCCTGCCATGCGCCCCTGACGCGTGGCAGGAGGGAAGGGGAGGGGCGGGAATGAGGGGCGGAGCGCGGGTGTTTCCCGGGCGAGAGACCGACCGCACCTGATTTCCTCCCGAGGAGCGACATGCCGGACACGTCCCCCACCACTCCTGTCGACTTCTGGTTCGACCCGCTGTGCCCCTGGGCCTGGATGACCTCCCGCTGGGTGCTGGAGGTGGAGAAGGTGCGGGACATCAAGGTCCGCTGGCACCTGATGAGCCTCGCCGTTCTCAACGAGGACAAGCTCGACGAGCTGCCCGAGGAGTATGCCGAGATGCTCGCGACCAAGGCGTGGGGCCCCGTCCGTGTCGTCGCCGCGGCCCGGGAGGAGCACGGCGCCGAGGTGCTCGGTGACCTCTACACCGCGATCGGCACCCGCATCCACAACGACGGCGAGGGCCCGGCGAAGGGGGCCGTGGCCGCCGGCCTGAAGGAGGCCGGGCTGCCCGGCTCCCTCATGGACCACTGGGACGCCACCCCCTACGAGCCCCAGCTGCGCGCCTCCCACAAGGAGGGCATCGACAAGGTCGGCCAGGACGTCGGCACCCCGGTCATCGCCGTGCCCGGCGCCGACGGCGAGCAGATCGCCTTCTTCGGCCCGGTCGTCACTCCAGTCCCCAAGGGCGAGGAGGCCGCCCGCCTCTGGGACGGCACCCTCGCCGTGGCCTCCGTCCCCGGCTTCTACGAGATCAAGCGGACGCGGACGAAGGGCCCGGACTTCGGCAACCTGTGACGGGACGCTCCGGGGCCGGCCGCTTCGGACAGGGGTGACACCGGGACCGTCACTCCGGTTCGGGCAGGCGGATGGGCTTGGGGAACGGCTTCACCGTCCACCCCGTGCGCAGGTTGCGGCACTGCCTGCCGGACTCCGGGTCCAGTACGTTCACGCAGATCCAGAACTCGTTCACCCCCGCCCGCCCCAGCCTCTCCTTGAGCTGCTCCCGCTCCGCCCTGTTCAGCTGACGATGCGGCTGCTCCGCGTCGCACGTCGAGCAGGGGTACTTCTTGGTCCTGGCTGTCGTCATGAGGAACTTTGACCCGGAACGCCGCATACCGGAAGCCCCCGCGAGTCGAGTCCTCGCGGGGGCTTCCGTCTTTCCGCCTGCCGGGTGAACGGTGAGAAGGCGATCACGGGGCAGGACGTTCGGGAACAGCCCTCAGGGGGAGAGCGGGAGCGCATCCGTGCGGGACTTCGCGGCCTCGTGGCGCCTGGCCACGTCCTGCCAGTTCACGACGGCCACATGGCCTCGATGAAGTCGGCCCTCCGGTTCTTGTACTGGAGGTGGAAGGCGTGCTCCCGGGCGTCGAAGACCAGGATCGGGGTCGCGCCCTGTCCGACGTTGCCCTGGTGGTCGTAGGCCTGCTCGACGATCAGCCGCCCGCTCAGCGGCTCGTACGCCAGGACGCCCCAGCCCGGCCCCCCTGCGGGGCCGCCGCGGCCTTGGTCAGCTGCGCCTTGAAGCCCGCGAAGGAGCCGAAGGACACCGCGATCGCGTCGGCCGGCTCACCCACGCCGTCCTTCTCCGGGGGCTCGCCGCCGCCGGCACCGGTCATGTTGTGCCAGTAGATCGAGTGAAGGATGCGCCCGGAGAGATGGAACGCCAGGTTCTTCTCCAACCCGTCGACCGAGTCCCGCGACTCCTTGTCCCGGGCCTCCGCGAGCTGCCCCGGCGTGTCGTTGGCGTCCTTCACGTAGGCCGCGTGGTGCTTGTCGTGGTGCGGCTCGATGATCTCGGGGCTGATCACCGGTGCGAGCTCCGCGTGGTCGTACGGCAGGTCGGGCAACGTGTAGACGGGCATGGGCCCCCTTCGGAACACTTATTGCAACCAGCTTGCAACTGCACGCTAGCAGCAGAAGGGGCGGTGCGGGTGCCCGGTACGCGCGGAGGCGCAGAGAGTGGGGAGTGGACGCATCCTGTTCGGAGGATGCTGTTCCGGTTACCCGGCGGCCGGGAGCCCGCCGGCCGTCCCCGCCCCCGTCCACCGGCAGGAGAAAGCCCGGGCCGCCTGCTTTGGCGGGACCCTACAGACGCCGTACGGCCGGGTCCTGCAGGAGAGGCCACGTCACCGCAGTGACCGGCGTCACCCCGTCCCCCCGGTTGGCGGGGGTTCTTTGTCCGGAGCCCACCACGGGCGCGCCGGAGCCTTTGTCGGGCGCTGACGGTGATCGGCGCGAGGGCGCTGGGATAGCGTCGCGGTGTCCCGAACCGCCCTCACCTCCGCGGAGTCCTCATGAGCACCGCAGCCGCCCCATCCGCTCCGCCCCGGCAAGGCGGGACCCGAGTCGGTCTGGTCCTCGCCGACCTCGTCCCGGCGTCCCGCGTACGGGACGTCGCCCTGGTCGCCGGAGGTGCCGCGCTCACCGGCATCGCCGCCCAGCTCGCCGTCCCCGTCCCGGGCTCCCCGGTCCCGGTGACCGGCCAGACCTTCGCCGCGCTGCTCGTCGGCACCGCCCTCGGCGCCCGGCGTGGTCTGTTCGCTCTCGCGCTGTACGCGATGGCGGGCGCCGCCGGTGTGCCGTGGTTCGCCGAGGGCGGGTCCGGCATCGGGATGCCGTCGTTCGGCTACGTCCTCGGCATGCTGCTGGCAGCGGTCGTGGTGGGTTCCCTCGCCCGCCGCGGCGCCGACCGCTCCGCCTGGCGAATGGCGGGCACCATGCTGCTCGGCTCGGCGGTCGTCTACTCCGTCGGCGTGCCCTACCTGGCGCTGGCCACCGGCATGTCGGCCTCCGCCGCGGTCGCGGCCGGCCTCACCCCGTTCCTCGTCGGCGACGCCCTGAAGGCGGCGCTGGCCATGGGCGTACTGCCCACCGCCTGGCGGTTCGTCAACAAGCATTGACGGCAGGGTTCTTCGGGCCGGTCAGGCGCGGATGGACGGGGGGAAGGAGGCCGGCCGGGCGCGTGCACAGGGCCCGGCCGGCCTCCTTCCGCGTTCCCGGCGCTCATGGTGCGAGGCCACCGGTGAGCCCGCCGGCGGGTCCGGTCGGCCCTCCTGCCGCCGTGGCCGCCGCGACGGCCACCACAGCCCGGCCGTACGGACCACGCCCCGCCGGCCGTGGCGTCCGCGCCGCCCGGTACGGCGGGCGGCACCCCACCCGCCGTCGGCGGCACCTCCCGCCCGGCCGTCCTTCCGCCGGGAGGCCGGCGGGTCCGCCCGGCACGCACGTCTGCTCGGCTTCGACGCGGACGGGAAGCCGTGCCGGACCAACACCTGGTACCAGCCGCACACCGAGGACACCGCGCTCAGCACGTACGAGAAGGTGAAGGAGAGCTTCACGCTGCTCCGACCCGGCCCTTGCGCTCCCCCGCCCGTGGCCCCGCCCCGGCGTGCCCGCACGCGATCAGCCGTGTCACACTCGGAGCATGCGCGTGTACCTCGGTTCCGACCATGCCGGATACGAACTCAAGAACCACCTCGCCGCGTGGCTCAAGGACGCGGGTCACGAGCCCGTCGACTGCGGGCCCCACCTCTACGACGCCCAGGACGACTACCCGCCCTTCTGCCTCCGCGCGGCCGAGCGGACCGCGGCCGACCCCGGCAGCCTCGGCATCGTGATCGGCGGCTCCGGCAACGGTGAGCAGATCGCCGCGAACAAGGTGAAAGGCGTCCGGGCGGCCCTGGCGTGGAGCGAGGAGACCGCGGCGCTGGGCCGCACGCACAACGACGCCAACGTGGTCGCGGTGGGGGCGCGCATGCACACCACGGACGAGGCGACGAAGTTCGTCGAGATCTTCCTGGGCACCCCCTTCTCGGGCGACGAGCGCCACAGCCGCCGCATCGACATGCTCGCGGACTACGAGACCACCGGCGGCCTCCCCCCGATCCCGCCCCACCACCCCCAGCAGTAACCGGCGGCCGGCCCGTACGCTACCCGCCGGGGAGCAGCAGCTCCTGCGACGGGACGCACGGGCGCGCCGGCTCCGGCAGGCAGGGGCCGGCGGCGGACGAGGGCAGAAGAGAACAGAGAAGGAAGGGGCCGGACCCGTGCCGGAGGGCCACACCATCCACCGGCTGGCCGAGGACTACGCCGCCGCCCTCGCCGACGGCGGCCCACTGCGCGTCACCAGCCCCCAGGGCAAGTTCAGCGCCGCCGCCCTCCTCGACCGCACCCCCCTGCACGCCGCCGACGCCCACGGCAAGCACCTCTTTCTCGGATTCCGTGACCCGGACCCCGAGCACACCGCCTGGGTCCACATCCACCTCGGCCTCTTCGGCAAGGTCGCCCTGGGCCCGGCCCCCGCGCCCCCGCCCACGGACACCGTCCGCCTGCGCCTCGCGCATCCCACGGCGTACGCCGATCTCCGCGGACCCGCCACCTGTGCCCTGATCACCGGCCCCGAGAAGCGGGCGATACACGACCGCCTCGGCCCCGACCCCCTGCGCCCGGACGCCGAACCGGACGCCGCGTACCGCAGGATCAGCCGCAGCCGTACGACGATCGCCGCGCTTCTCATGGACCAGAAGATCATCGCCGGCGTCGGGAACGTCTACCGCGCCGAAGTCCTCTTCCGGCACCGCATCGACCCCTACCGCGCGGGCCGGGACATCACCCCCGCCGAGTGGGACGCGATCTGGGCCGACCTGGCCGGGCTGATGCGCGAGGGCGTCCGCAACAACCGCATCGACACCGTCCGTCCGCAGCACACCCCGGAGGCGATGGGCCGCCCGCCGCGCGTCGACGACCACGGCGGCGAGGTGTACGTCTACCGCCGGGCCCATCAGCCCTGCCACATCTGCGGCGGCGAGATCCGCACCGCCGGTCTCGCCGCCCGTAACCTCTTCTGGTGCCCCGCCTGCCAACACCGTTAGAGATTTTCCGCCGGACGACCCCCGCGACGGCGCCGGGTGAAGTTGACTGTGAAGCCGGTCCCCCAACGAGGGACAACCAGGACCTCCCGTGCCAAGTGGCCGGTCCGATGGATAGGGTCCCGAAGTAATGGCAGCAGGACGAGAGAGGCGCGCAGAAGCCGACACGTTGACGGCCCGGGTGAAGAAGCAGTGGCACCGGGCCCGCGTCGGCGTGCGCCGGGCCGCCGTCGACTACTTCCGCGGGGACGGCTCCGACTGGATAGCCCTCGCAGGGCTGCTGCTGACGGTCCCCCTCATCGCGGTGGCGACCCTCGCCAACTCCGTGTGGTTCGCGCCGTCCGCGCTGGTCCTGCCGATCGTCGCCGGCGGGCTGCTGCTGCGCCCGGCGAGCCTGCTCAGCCTGTACGCGGCGGCGGCGACCGCGCTGATCGTGGAGGCCGTCCGACTCGGCCCGTACACCGAGGGCGCCTCCCGGGTCACCCCCGGCGTCGTCCTCGTGGTGGCCGCCGGAGGCTTCTTCGGCCTGGTCGTCGCCCAGTTCCGCAGCCGGGTCGGCGTGCCCTGGCGGCGGGGCGGCACCATGCTGTTCGACCTGCGCGAACGCATCCGCGTCCAGAGCCAGTTGCCGACCCTGCCGAGCGGATGGCACCGGGAGATGTCCCTGCGTCCCGCGGGCGGCCAGTCCTTCTCGGGCGACTTCGTGGTCGCCGCCCGCACCAACGGCGGGCGCACGCTGGAGGTCGTCCTGACCGACGTCTCCGGCAAGGGCATGGACGCGGGATCGCGCGCCCTGCTGCTGTCCGGTGCCTTCGGCGGCCTGCTCGGCAGCCTCCCGCCGCACGCCTTCCTGCCGGCCGCCAACGGCTATCTGCTCCGCCAGGAATGGGAGGAGGGCTTCGCCACCTCCATCCACCTTGTCCTCGACCTGGACTCCGGCGACTACGAGCTGTACTCCGCCGGACATCCGCCGGGCCTCCAACTCAGTGCGGGCAGCGGCAAATGGGAGGAGAAGACGGCCGACGGCCCGCTCCTCGGTGTGTACGACGGCGCCCAGTTCGACCCGGTGAAGGGGGCGCTGCGTGCCGGCGACGTGCTGATGCTGTTCACCGACGGTCTGGTGGAGACGTCGGAGCGGGACATCGTCGAAGGCATCGACCGCCTCACCGGCGAGGCCGACCGCTATGTCGCCGGCGGCTTCCACGGAGCGGCCTGGCATCTCATCGAAGCGGTCGCCAAGGACGTCAACGACGACCGGGCGCTCCTGCTGATCTGCCGCGAGGGCCCGACAGCCGCCGTGACCCGCTGACCGGGTGCCGGGCGGCTCGGCGCCGTCACTCTTCTGCCGTCCTCCTGTCTGCTCGTCGTCGCGGGCGAGGGACACTGGAAGGGTGACCGGGACACCGCGCAACCTGCTGACCCCCGCCCAGATCGAGGCGACCGCCCGCGCCGTGCACGAGGGCCAGACCGACAAGGCGGGCGTACCGTACGGCGAGCACCTGAGGGCCGTCGCCGAGGGCGTCCGGGTGCGCGGCGGCGACGAGGAGCAGGTCGCGGCGGCCTGGCTGCACGACGCCGTCGAGGACGGCAAGCTGTCGCAGGAGTGGCTCCGGGAAGCGGCACTGACCCGGCGGACCAAGGACATCGTCCTCGCGGTCACCAAGCGGTCCGGGGAGCCGCCCGAGGTGTACGCGGCCCGCATCCTCGCGACGCCCGGCGCACTGCTGGTGAAGGAGGCGGACCTGGCGCACAACGCCGATCCGGCGCGGCTGGCGGTACTCGACGGTGCGACCCGCACCCGGCTGACCGAGAAGTACAAGCGGATGCGCACTCTCCTCGGCCTCGTGGCGGGCGAGCGGCCGGACCGGCCGGCCTGACCGGACGCACCAACCCACTGGACCGGCTAGGCGGAGACCTGTTCCTGAGCCTCCCGGGACGCAGGGGTCTCCCGCCCCTCCCCGGCCGCCGGCCCCTCCCGATTCCCGCGGCGCGCCCGCGGGCCGGTTCGGCGGCGTCGCGCCTGAACGCCCGGCTCCACCGCGAACCGGAAGACCCGCTGCACCGGCTTGGAGCACAGGAACGTCACAAGGACCGCGGCGCACACGGTCACGGCGACCGCGCCGCCCGGCTCGTGCAGCACCGGGTGCTCGCACCAGCCCCGGTAGTCACCGGCCTTCACCACGAACCCGTGCAGCAGATAGCCGTACAGCGTGCCCGCGCCGAGCGCGGTGAACCACATGTGGCGGCCCGGCACCCAGGCGAAGAAGCAGGCCGTCAGCAGCAGGGAGCAGGGAGCAGGGAGCAGGGAGCAGGCGGACAGGCGGACAGGCGGACAGGCGGACAGCACCAGCACCATGACCGGACCGGCCCACCAGGGAGCGCCCAACTCCTGCGCGGAGTCGCGGTGGTAGAGCCACCCGGTGGTCATCCGGGGTTCCGCCCACCAGGCGAGTGCCGGTGCGGAGACGAACACGGGCACCGGGAGGATCCGCACCGAGCGGCGGCGCACCAGGTGGAAGTGCCCGGGCTCCATGCACAGGCCGAGCACGAAGGAGGGAAGGAACCGCAGGGCCCGCTGCAGATCGAGGTCGTCGCCGATCTGCGGGGAGACGCTCGCCAGCACGGCGATGCCGAGCGGCAGCGGGTGACGCACGACCTTCCAGACCGGCGTGGTCAGCCGTCAGACGAACAGCGCGCACGGGAACCAGGTCAGGTACCAGGGCTCGAGAAGACTGGTCTCCTGCTGCGGGTCGCTGTCGACGACCCGCTTGAAGAGCGG
This sequence comes from Streptomyces sp. KMM 9044, assembly GCF_024701375.2. Taxonomy (NCBI): domain Bacteria; kingdom Bacillati; phylum Actinomycetota; class Actinomycetes; order Kitasatosporales; family Streptomycetaceae; genus Streptomyces; species Streptomyces sp. KMM 9044. Next base: position 5,036,353 of record NZ_CP113910.1, read on the forward strand.
ATAGGCCGTCTCGAAGACGACGTAGGGCACGGCGACGCCGGTGATCAGCCGCCGCAGCCGGTCGGGGCGCATGTCGAAGCCGTGCGAGAAGTAGCCGGAGACGATGATGAAGGCCGGCATGTGGAACGCGTACACGACGGTGTACGCGGCCTCCAGGGACCGGCTGTCACCCTTGACGGGCTCCCAGAAGTGGCCTGTGGCCACCAGCACGATCGCCAGGTACTTGGCGTTGTCGAAGAACGTGTCCCGCCGCTTGCCGGAGCCCGGTGCTCCGGACGCTCCGCGGCTGCCGTTCGGTCGTGGCGATTCCGGCACAGGGCCACCCGCCAGGAACTCGGGGGAGGGGGGCGCACTCGCTGTGCTTCGGGGGGCGGGGCAGGGTGGAACATCTGAGGCACCCTGGCATTCGCCGTGGAGGGCGTAAAACTCCACGTCATTCCGACTCTCCATTCCGGATACCAGCGATCGGTGAATGCGGGCGGCTTTGCCGCCGTGGCGGCCGGTACACGCGCAACGCACTGCGCGAGCGGGGCTCCCAGAGTGTCCGGGCGCCTGTTGTGCGCTGATTGCCCCAGGGTGAACCGTGCATATGCCTCATCGTGCGAGCTCGTGGGATACCCATTCCATTCCCTTTCGCGGCCTGCCCGAGGGCTCGTCGGGAAGTGGGGGAGGCAAGAGGAAGTGGCCGTGGACGCGTTGTGTGGATACGGCAAGGGTCCGGTCGAATTCCGCCTACGGGTGGTGAGTCGAATTACCGTGCGAGATCGAACCGTTGGCTTCGCGCGGGACCCGTCCGGCACACTGTCGCACCCGGCCCGTTGCCCCTCGCGGGCGGACGCGCGCGCGAGGGGCGGCCGATGCGAGGCGGATGATGCGTCACTGGCCGCATGACCCGGCCCTGTTGGTGGCACGATGGTTCTGGCGGGGCGCGCGGGGATGCGTCACCCGGACCGGACGAGCGGACCGACCAGGGGTGTGATCAGTTGTGGCCATTTCACTGTCTGTGGTGGTGTTGTTGGCGGTCATCCTTGTGGTGCTGATCAGAGGTGGCTCCATCAAGGCCGGCCCCGCGATCGTCGCGATCCTCTTCGGTTTCTTCCTTGCCTCCACCGGCATGGCGCCGTCGATCAGCCGCTTCATGGACTCGATAGCGGACATGATCAACTCCATCAGCTTCTGACGCCTTCTGCCGGCGTCCGGTCCTGCCGGCGTCCGAGGACGCGAACAGGGCCGGCCGGGGGAGCGAAGCTCCGGCCGGCCCTGCGCCGCGTGGAGCAGGCGACGGAAACCGGACCCGCGCGGCCGGTGTGGAAGATCACGTCACCAGGCCTTGTCTGACCTGGTGAGACGCCGGCCCGGACTGGTTCGAGTCGGTGGCCGGTGTTCCCCGCCGCTCCCCGCCCGTTCCTGCTGGATCGGGCACGCCGGGGACGCGGACGGCCCTCTCCCGGCTTGCCGGGGAGGAGGGCCGGGAGGGCTTCGCCGGGTCTAGTGGCCGGTCACGCGGTCGTCCGTGGCCGTCGGGCCGATACCGCTCTCACCGCAGAGCCGCAGACCAGGACTGCTGACAGTGCGGTCAAGTTGGTCAGAACGTCTTGGATCTGTGCGACGGGGACGTAGACGACCACGATGACGACGAGGACGGCGGTCCAGTCTCGCGGCCGGGGGATCGGAAGCGGGTTCGTTGAGGTCACACTCACGGCAGTACCTCCTAGGCGCCCGCCCGTCGATCGCTGCTCCTGCCGGGGCCCGTGCAGCGATCGGTGGGCTTTTGCGGTGGGCCACTGTGATGTAGGTCTCCCCTCGACACGCAGTGGAGTAACGATGCGTAAGAGTGATCTAACCCATGGTCATGAGATGCGGGGGTGTGCGAAGTCATGACATCTGCGATGCGGACGGTAAGGCCCGCCCGGCAAGGTCGGCGGAGTATCGATGGCCGAGCCGAACCGGCGGGGTGCCACCCGTCGGTTGAGGGCGGCGCCCCGCCGGTGACAGGTTCGAGCCTTGTCCTCATGAGGTCGGTCATGGCGGCTTCCGGCCCTCGCGATGCGCCGGGCGCGCGGCGCGGCGACGGCCGCCGCGGTCCCGCCGGGTCCGGCCGCGTTCGCTGTTGTCGGTGTCAGCCGCTGATGTCGGGAACGAAGGGCTCCTCGACAGGTGGTCGCTCCGCACTCTTTCCAGTGCACGGCATCCGGTGGGCCGGCGCGACCCGTTCTCCGGGCAACGGGTCAATTCCGCGGACCCGGACGGCCGTGACGTCGATGGCCAGTGGCGGCCGGGGTGTCTGGATCCTGACAAGGTGCCACCGGAAGCGCCCGGGCCCGACCCTGGCCGGTGATTCTGTCACTGTCAGGCTGACCCGACGGCGCCCCCTCCGTCCCGGTGCCGGCCCGCGCCTCGCGCGGGGACCACGACCGACTGGCCGGGGCCCGGAACACGATCGGGGCCAGGTCGGAGGAATGATCCTCCGACCTGGCCCCGAGTCGTATGGAGCGGGCGACGGGAATCGAACCCGCGTAGCTAGTTTGGAAGACTAGGGCTCTACCATTGAGCTACGCCCGCACATCACACACCGCCGACCCTGGGGTCGCGGTACTGACAGGCATCGTAGCGGGTGGTGCGCCCTCGTCGCACACCCCGTGCCCGTCCCGGTGCCGACGCCGCGCCGGACCGCGCACCACGCCCGGTGAATGCGGCGTCCCGACCGGGCGCCGGCATGTACCCTACGTGTCGCACCAGACGGGGTGTGGCGCAGCTTGGTAGCGCGTCCGCTTTGGGAGCGGAAGGCCGTGGGTTCAAATCCCGCCACCCCGACCAGTCACCTGATCACCGCCAGTGATCGGCTTTGGGTCGCTGCAGCCGCTGCCGTTACTATGCAAGCTGCACGCCCGTGTGCTCATCGTCTGAAGTCTCCGGGCTGCGAATCGGCCGGACCGTTCTGGTCCCGGCAGAAATCCAGAAGTCAGCCACCAAGGAGACCGAACCGTGAAGAGCGCCGTGGAGACCCTGAACCCGACCCGGGTTCGGCTCACTGTCGAGGTGCCCTTCGAGGAGCTCAAGGACAGCCTCGACGCGGCGTACAAGAAGATCAACCAGCAGGTCACGGTGAAGGGCTTCCGCAAGGGCAAGGTCCCGGCCCGGGTCATCGACCAGCGGTTCGGCCGCGGTGCGGTGCTGGAGGAGGCGGTCAACGACGCGCTCCCGAGGTTCTACACCGACGCGGTCAACGAGGCCGAGCTGAACCCGCTGGGCCAGCCCGAGGTCGACATCACGGAGCTGAAGGACGGCGAGACGCTGAACTTCACCGCCGAGGTCGACATCCGCCCGACCATCGAGATTCCGGACTACTCCGGCATCGAGGTCGAGGTCGACGCCGTCGAGGTCAGCGAGGAGGACGTCGACAAGGCCGTCGAGGAACTGCGTGAGCGCTTCGCCTCCACCGCCCCGGTCGAGCGCGCCGCCGAGGACGGCGACGTCGTCACGATCGACCTCGAGGCCAAGGTCGACGGCGAGGTCCTCGAGGACGGCATCGCCAGCGGCATCTCCTACACCATCGGCTCCGGCGAGCTGCTGGACGGCGTCGACGCCGCGGTGACGGGCCTGTCGGTCGACCAGGAGGCCACCTTCACCTCCGAGCTCAAGGGCGGCTCCGCGGTGGGCAAGGAGGCCGAGGTCACCGTGAAGGTCACCCAGGTCGCCAAGCGTGAACTGCCCGAGCTGGACGACGAGTTCGCGCAGCTGGCCTCCGAGTTCGACACCCTCGAGGAGCTGCGCGCGGACAGCCGCGAGCGCCTGGAGAACATGAAGCAGTACGACCAGGCCACGCAGGCCCAGGAGCGCGTCCTGGACAAGCTGCTCGAGCTGGTCGAGGTCCCCGTCCCCGAGAAGCTGCTCGAGGACGAGGTCAACACCCGTAAGCACAACCTCGAGCACCACCAGCTCGGCCAGATGGGCCTCGACCTCGAGAAGTACCTCGAGATCCAGGGCAAGACCGCCGAGGAGTTCGACACCGAGACCCGCGAGGCCGCGGTCAAGGGCATCAAGACCCAGTTCGTCCTCGACGAACTGGTCAATCAGGAGAAGCACAACGTCAACCAGGAGGAGCTCACCGAGCACCTCATGCGGCGTGCGGCCTCCTCCGGCATGTCCCCCGACCAGTTCGCCCAGGCGGTCGTCGAGGGCGGCCAGGTTCCGCTCCTGGTCGGCGAGGTCGCCCGCGGCAAGGCCCTGGCCTCCGTGGTCGAGAAGGCCGTGGTCAAGGACACCAACGGCGAGATCGTCGACCTCGACGACGAGGACGACGAGGACGACGAGGGTGAGGGCGCCGATGCCCCCGACGAGGCCCCCGCCGCCGACGCCAAGGCCGACGCCGATGCCAAGGCCGACGACGCCAAGGTCCCCGCCGATGCCAAGGCCGACGACGCCGACGCCAAGGCCGACGCCGATGCCAAGGCCGACGACGCCGACGCCAAGGCCGACGCCGATGCCAAGGCCGACGCCGACGCCAAGGCCGACGAGAAGACCGAGGGCTGACCCTCGCATCGCCTCTGACGGACGCACGACGGGCCCCCGGCATTCATGCCGGGGGCCCGTCTGTCGTACGGCAGGGCCCCCGCCCCAGGGGTGCGGGGGCCGTACCGGTGCGCGGATCCGCCGTGTGGGCGCCACCGGCCGCCCCGACCCGAGGCGCTCCCTGCCGGGGCCCCGCGATGTCCCGACGCCCGGCGACGCCCTCCCGGCCCGCCGGACGCGCCGCTCCTCCTTCCCCGGAGACCCGTCGGAAGCGCCCTGACGGATCTCCACCGGCGGATACGCCCACGATGCGGGAACCCGGCGCACCCGGCGGGGCACCCTGCGCTCACAGCGAACACCCCCCGCTCCGGGATTCCCCGAAGGGGCCCGCGCGTTAGGGTCCATGAGTACGAGGGCAGGGGAGTCCGCGAGCACGGCCGGACGGCCCCACGCCCCGGCAGAACACGTGAGACGGCCCGGCGCCGTCGTAAGACGAGCAGGTGGATACGTGACGAATCTGATGCCTTCAGCCGCCGGCGAGCCTTCCATCGGTGGTGGCCTCGGCGACCAGGTCTACAACCGGCTGCTCGGCGAGCGGATCATCTTCCTCGGCCAGCCGGTCGACGACGACATCGCCAACAAGATCACCGCACAGTTGCTGCTCCTTGCCGCCGACCCGGACAAGGACATCTTCCTCTACATCAACAGCCCCGGCGGCTCGATCACCGCCGGCATGGCGATCTACGACACCATGCAGTTCATCAAGAACGACGTGGTGACCATCGCCATGGGCCTCGCGGCCTCGATGGGCCAGTTCCTGCTCAGCGCGGGCACGCCCGGCAAGCGCTTCGCGCTGCCGAACGCGGAGATCCTGATCCACCAGCCGTCCGCCGGCCTGGCCGGCTCGGCCTCGGACATCAAGATCCATGCCGAGCGGCTGCTGCACACCAAGAGGCGCATGGCCGAGCTCACCTCGCAGCACACCGGCCAGACGATCGAGCAGATCACCCGCGACTCGGACCGCGACCGCTGGTTCGACGCCTTCGAGGCCAAGGAGTACGGCCTCATCGACGACGTCATCCCCACGGCCGCGGGCATGCCGGGCGGCGGCGGCACCGGGGCGGCCTGAGCGGCCCACGGGAGCCACACGGCTCCGTAGGACCCCCGCCGGCCCCCGATCGGACGGACCGGCTCCGAGCAGCTCCGCTCGGAGCGGCCCGGACCGGCTCCAGGGTCCGGCGGCAGCCCCAGCAGCCCCGGCCCACCGCCTCAGCCCCTTTCCAGGAGACACTGTGAACGACTTCCCCGGCAGCGGCCTGCACGACCGCACCCGTGCCGAGTACACCGGACCCGCGGCCGAGTCCCGCTACGTCATCCCGCGCTTCGTCGAGCGCACCTCCCAGGGCATCCGCGAGTACGACCCGTACGCGAAGCTCTTCGAGGAGCGCGTGATCTTCCTCGGCGTGCAGATCGACGACGCCTCCGCCAACGACGTCATGGCGCAGCTGCTGTGCCTGGAGTCGATGGACCCCGACCGGGACATCTCCGTCTACATCAACAGCCCCGGCGGCTCCTTCACCGCCCTCACGGCGATCTACGACACCATGCAGTACGTGAAGCCCGACGTGCAGACGGTCTGCATGGGCCAGGCGGCCTCCGCCGCCGCGGTCCTGCTCGCCGCCGGTACGCCCGGCAAGCGCATGGCGCTGCCGAACGCCCGCGTGCTGATCCACCAGCCGTACAGCGAGACCGGCCGTGGCCAGGTCTCCGACCTGGAGATCGCCGCCAACGAGATCCTCCGGATGCGCGCGCAGCTCGAGGACATGCTGGCCAAGCACTCCACCACGCCGGTCGAGAAGATCCGTGAGGACATCGAGCGCGACAAGATCCTCACGGCCGAGGACGCACTGAGCTACGGTCTGATCGACCAGATCATCACCACCCGGAAGATGGACAACTCCAGCCTGCGCTGACGCGTGGGGCCCGGGAGGCTGTATCGTCTGCCGCCCCTTGGCATGGTTCATGACGGTCCGCGTCGAAGCGAACCGTGCCGAGGGGGGCCCGAACGGGGGGCCCGGCAAGGTACCGTCGGACATAAGGCAGCACCAGGAGTCGCTGGACGTTGACGTCCAGGCGGCTCCCAGGCGAAGGGGAAGCACACCGTGGCACGCATCGGTGACGGCGGCGATCTGCTCAAGTGCTCGTTCTGCGGCAAGAGCCAGAAGCAGGTCAAGAAGCTCATCGCAGGGCCCGGTGTGTACATCTGCGACGAGTGCATCGACCTCTGCAACGAGATCATCGAGGAAGAACTCGCCGAGACCAGTGAGGTCCGCTGGGAGGAACTGCCCAAACCCCGGGAGATCTACGAGTTCCTCGAGGGATACGTGGTCGGCCAGGAATCGGCCAAGAAGGCCCTCTCCGTCGCCGTGTACAACCACTACAAGCGGGTCCAGGCGGGGGAGAACGGCGGTGCCCAGGGCCGCGAGGACGCCATCGAGTTGGCGAAGTCCAACATCCTGCTGCTGGGCCCCACCGGTTCCGGCAAGACCCTCCTCGCCCAGACCCTCGCCCGTATGCTGAACGTCCCGTTCGCGATCGCGGACGCCACCGCCCTCACCGAGGCCGGGTACGTCGGTGAGGACGTCGAGAACATCCTGCTGAAGCTGATCCAGGCCGCCGACTACGACGTCAAGAAGGCCGAGACCGGCATCATCTACATCGACGAGATCGACAAGGTCGCGCGCAAGAGCGAGAACCCGTCGATCACGCGTGACGTGAGCGGCGAGGGCGTCCAGCAGGCCCTGCTGAAGATCCTCGAGGGGACCACGGCGTCCGTCCCGCCGCAGGGCGGCCGCAAGCACCCGCACCAGGAGTTCATCCAGATCGACACGACGAACGTGCTGTTCATCGTGGGCGGCGCCTTCTCCGGCCTGGAGAAGATCATCGAGGGCCGCGCGGGGGCCAAGGGCATCGGTTTCGGCGCGACGATCCGCTCCAAGCGGGAGATCGAGTCCAAGGACCAGTTCGAGCAGGTCATGCCGGAGGACCTGGTCAAGTTCGGCATGATCCCCGAGTTCATCGGCCGGCTCCCGGTCATCACCTCGGTCCACAACCTCGACCGCGAGGCCCTGCTCCAGATCCTGATCGAGCCGCGCAACGCGCTCGTCAAGCAGTACCAGCGCCTCTTCGAACTCGACGGCGTGGAGCTGGACTTCGAGCGCGAGGCCCTCGAGGCCATCGCGGACCAGGCCATCCTGCGCCAGACCGGCGCCCGCGGCCTGCGTGCCATCATGGAGGAAGTCCTCCAGGGCGTCATGTACGAGGTCCCGTCCCGCAAGGACGTCGCCCGCGTGGTGGTCACCGCGGACGTGGTCCTCTCCAACGTCAACCCGACCCTGATCCCGCGCGACGCCCGCGGCCGCGGACCGGGCGAGCAGAAGACGGCGTAGGGCGCGGCGGCAGAGGCCACTCCCCGCACACGCGAAAGGGCCCCGGTCGAGCGACCGGGGCCCTTTCGCGCCCTCCCCGGTACGCGGGCACGCGCCGCGTACTACGCGGGCACGCGCACGTCGTCGCGGAGCTTCGTGGTGATGTCCGCGGCGGCGTCCTTCGTGATGTCCTTGGTGTTGTCACCGGGGGAGACGACGGCGACCGTGCTGTAGTCGGCCCAGATGCAGAACCAGTTGGTGGTCTCCTTCTGGGTGAGGTTGTTGTTGCCCTTGCCCGCCTGGCACTTCATCACCGCACCGTCGAGGTCGACCGCCTCGGGCTCGCCCACCAGCTCGGTCATGAGCTCGTTGGACGTGCTCTCCTCAGTCTCCTTCTCGATGTTCGCGAAGAGCGCGTCCACGGCCGCCTCGGGCTCCTCGACCTCGCCGTAGGCGCCGAAGAACGTGACGCCCTTCGCCTTGAGCAGCTCGTCCTGGCCGGGCATGTCGGCCGGGTCGGGGTTCGCGGGGTCGTAGTTGCTGAAGTCGGCCGTCGAGTAGGAGGCGCCGACGGACTTGCCGTCCTTCACCCCGCCCTTGGCCAGGTCCTTGGCGGTGCTGGAGCTCGAGTCCTCGCCGCCCTCACCGACGCGCGTGTACTCGCCGACGACCGTTTCCGGCGCGGAGAGCTTGTGCGGCCCGTCGTCCTCCAGGCCGTCCGCGCCGCCGCCCCCGCCGATCACGAAGTACGCGCCGACACCGATCGCCACCACGACCGCCACCGCGCCGATGATCCAGCCGGCCTTCTTGGCGCCGCCCCCCGGGGCCTTGCCGGACGGGGGCTGCTGCGGCGGGACGCCCTGGCCGGGCCGGGGCGGGTAGCCGTAACCGGGCTGGCCGGGAGGCGGGGTCTGCTGGGGGTAGCCGTAGCCGGGCTGCGGAGCCTGCGGCTGCTGGCCGTAGGGACCCGGCTGACCGTACGGTCCGGGCTGCTGGGGCTGCCCGCCGTACGGCCCCGGCTGGTGGTAGCTCATGTTCTGGGTTCCCCTCCAGATACTTATGTGTCGCTGACATCCTGTCTCAGCTCCGGCGTGATCAGGCCGTCGGGGGGTGCACCGTTACAAAGGAATCGCGTTTCGGGACTGGCCCGTGACACCTCTAAACTGAGGCCCGTGACCGAGAACTCTCAGCAGCCGCAGCCGCCCACCTCCGAACTGCCGACCCAGTACGCGCCGGCCGACGTAGAGGGGCCGCTGTACGAGCGCTGGGTGGAGCGGGGCTATTTCGAGGCCGACGCGAAGAGCGACAAGCCCCCGTACACCGTCGTCATCCCCCCGCCGAACGTCACGGGCAGCCTGCACCTCGGGCACGCCTTCGAGCACACCCTCATCGACGCCCTGACCCGCCGCAAGCGCATGCAGGGTCACGAGACGCTGTGGCAGCCCGGCATGGACCACGCCGGCATCGCCACGCAGAACGTCGTCGAGCGGGAACTCGGCAAGGAGGGCAAGTCCCGGCACGATCTGGGCCGTGAGGCCTTCGTCGAGCGGGTCTGGCGGTGGAAGGGCGAGTCCGGCGGCCAGATCTCCGGGCAGATGCGCCGCCTCGGCGACGGCGTCGCCTGGTCGCGTGAGCGCTTCACCATGGACGAGGGGCTGTCCCAGGCCGTCCAGACCATCTTCAAGCGGCTCTACGACGACGAGCTGATCTACCGCGCCGAGCGCATCATCAACTGGTGCCCGCGCTGTCTGACCGCGATCTCCGACATCGAGGTCGAGTACCAGGACGACGACGGCGAACTCGTCTCCATGACGTACGGCGACGGGGACGAGACCATCGTCGTCGCCACCACCCGCGCCGAGACGATGCTCGGCGACACGGCCGTCGCCGTCCACCCCGGGGACGAGCGGTACCAGCACCTGATCGGCAAGCTCATCAGGCTGCCGCTGACCGACCGCTCCATCCCGGTCGTCGCCGACGAGCACGTCGACCCCGAGTTCGGCACCGGCGCCGTCAAGGTGACCCCGGCGCACGACCCGAACGACTTCGAGATCGGCCGCCGCCACGACCTGCCGTCCCTCACCGTGATGGACGAGCACGCCGTCATCACCGTCCACGGCCCCTTCCAGGGCCTGGACCGGCTCGAGGCCCGCTCCGCCATCGTCGCCGCGCTGCGCGCCGAGGGCCGGATCGTCGCCGAGAAGCGGCCGTACGTCCACAGCGTCGGCCACTGCTCGCGCTGCAGGACCACCGTCGAGCCGCGGCTGTCCATGCAGTGGTGGGTCAAGGTCGGCCCGCTGGCCAAGGCGGCGGGCGACGCCGTCCGCGACGGCCGGGTCACCATCCACCCGCAGGAGATGGAGAAGCGGTACTTCGACTGGGTCGACAACCTCCACGACTGGTGCATCTCGCGCCAGCTGTGGTGGGGCCACCGGATCCCCGTCTGGTACGGGCCGGACGGCGAGGTCGTCTGCGTCGGCCCCGACGACGAGGCACCGAGCGGCGAGGGCTGGCACCAGGACACCGACGTCCTCGACACCTGGTTCTCCTCCGGCCTGTGGCCCTTCTCGACGCTGGGCTGGCCCGAACAGACGGAATCGCTCGCGAAGTTCTACCCGAACTCCGTCCTGGTCACCGGCTACGACATCCTCTTCTTCTGGGTCGCCCGGATGATGATGTTCGGCCTGTACGCGATGGACGGCACCCCGCCGTTCCACACCATCGCCCTGCACGGCATGGTCCGCGACCAGTTCGGCAAGAAGATGTCGAAGTCCTTCGGCAACGCGGTCAACCCGCTGGACTGGATGGACAAGTACGGTTCCGACGCCCTTCGCTTCACCCTCGCGCGCGGCGCCAACCCGGGTACCGACGTGCCGATCGGCGAGGACTGGGTCCAGGGTTCCCGCAACTTCGCCAACAAGATCTGGAACGCGACCCGCTTCGCGCTGATGAACGGCGCCACGGTCGACGGCCCGCTGCCGGACGCGTCGAAGCTGTCGCCGACCGACCGCTGGATCCTCTCCCGGCTCAACGCGGTGGTCGCCGAAGTCGACGCGTTCTACGACGACTTCCAGTTCGCCAGGCTGTCCGACGCACTGTTCCACTTCGCGTGGGACGAGGTCTTCGACTGGTACGTCGAGCTGTCCAAGACGACGTTCCAGGCGGGCGGGGAGCCGGCCGAGGTCGGCAAGCGCGTCCTCGGTGAGGTCCTCGACGTCACACTGCGGCTGCTGCACCCCGTGGTCCCGTTCGTCACCGAGACCCTGTGGACCACCCTCACGGGCGGCGAGTCGGTCGTCGTCGCCGACTGGCCGACGGCGGTGTCCGTCCCCGGCGCCGACACGCCGGGCGGCTTCCGGGACGCCGGCGCCGAGCGGGAGATCGCGACCCTCCAGTCCGTCATCACCGAGGTCCGCCGCTTCCGCGCCGACCAGGGCCTGCAGCCCGGGCAGCGGGTCCCGGCCCGGCTGTCCCTGGACGGCTCGGCGCTCGCCCCGCACAAGGCGGCGATCCGGCAGCTGCTGCGTCTCCAGCCGGAGGGCGACGCGTTCACCGCGACGGCGACCCTGCCGGTGGCGGGCGTCGAGGTCGCCCTGGACCTGTCCGGGGTGATCGACTTCGAGGCCGAGCGCAAGCGCCTCGCCAAGGACCTCGCGGCCGCGCAGAAGGAGCGTCAGCAGGCACAGGCCAAGCTGGGCAACGAGGCGTTCCTGGCGAAGGCCCCCGACCACGTGGTCGACAAGATCCGTACCCGGCTGGCCAAGGCGGACGAGGACATCACCCGCATCGGGGCCCAGCTGGAACGGCTCCCGAAGGCGTAGCCCCCAGCCGTCCCGCGTCCTCGAAAGCCCCCGGAGCCCGAGCGGTTCCGGGGGCTTTCGGCTCCCGTGGGGCGGACGCGGGCGGATACGTAGACTGGCCCCGTGAGCGACCTCCCTCCGAACGGCAACCACGACGACCACGGTGACCACGGTGACCACGACGACCGGCCGGACCCCCTCTACCCTCTCGACTCCCCCGACCCCTTCGAGGAGATCATCGAGGCGGAGACCCACCGGGACCCCGACCTCGCGGTGATCGAAGCCGGCAGCCGCACCCTGCGCACGCAGGGCGGCGCGCCCGAGTCCGACGTGCCCGCGCGGCCGGCGGACCCCGAGGTCGACCAGGCACTGCGGGAGGTCGAGGGGGAACTGGCGAGCCGCTGGGGCGAGACCAAGCTGGAGCCCTCCCTGGCCCGGGTCGCCGCGCTGATGGACGTCCTGGGCGAGCCGCAGCGCGCGTACCCCTCGATCCACATCACCGGCACCAACGGCAAGACGTCCACCGCCCGCATGATCGAGGCCCTGCTCGGCGCCTTCGAACTGCGCACCGGGCGCTACACCTCGCCGCACGTCCAGTCGGTCACCGAGCGGATCAGCCTCGACGGCGCGCCGGTCTCCGCCGAGCGGTTCGTGGAGACGTACCGGGACATCGCGCCGTACGTCGAGATGGTCGACGACCGGCAGGAGCACCGGCTGTCCTTCTTCGAGGTGCTCACCGGCATGGCGTACGCGGCCTTCGCCGACGCGCCGGTGGACGCGGCCGTCGTCGAGGTCGGCATGGGCGGCAGCTGGGACGCCACCAACGTGATCGACGGCAGTGTCGCCGTGGTGATGCCGATCGACCTCGACCACACCGACCGGCTCGGCACCACGCCCGCCGAGATCGCCGCCGAGAAGGCCGGCATCATCAAGCCGGACGCGACGGTGATCATGGCCCAGCAGCCGGTCGACGCGGCCCAGGTGCTGCTGAAGAAGGCCGTCGAGGCCGACGCGACCGTGGCCCGGGAAGGACTGGAGTTCGGGGTCGTCGCCCGGCAGGTCGCCGTCGGCGGCCAGCAGCTGACCCTGCGCGGCCTCGGCGGCGAGTACCCCGAGGTGTATCTGCCACTGCACGGCGCCCACCAGGCGCACAACGCCGCCGTGGCGCTCGCCGCCGTGGAGGCGTTCTTCGGCGTCGGCGCCCAGCGCGCCGAGCCGCTGGACATCGACACCGTCCGCAAGGCCTTCGCCGCCGTCGCCTCACCGGGCCGGCTGGAGGTCGTACGCCGGTCGCCCACCGTCGTGCTGGACGCCGCCCACAACCCGGCGGGCGCGCGGGCCGCGGCCGGGGCGATCGGGGAGGCGTTCCAGTTCAGCCGGCTCATCGGCGTGGTCGGCGCGAGCGGCGACAAGAACGTGCGCGGGCTACTGGAGGCCTTCGAACCGGTCTTCGCCGAGGTCGTCGTCACACAGAACTCCAGCCACCGTGCGATGGACGCCGACGAACTGGCCGGGATCGCCGTCGAGGTGTTCGGCGAGGACCGCGTCCAGGTCGAACCCCGGCTGCCCGACGCGCTGGAGGCGGCGATCACGCTCGCCGAGGAGGAGGGCGAGTTCACCGGCGCCGGTGTGCTCGTCACCGGTTCCGTCATCACCGTCGGCGAGGCCCGACTGCTTCTGGGGAAGGGCTGAGACACCGTGCGTACACTCTGCGCGTCGACCCTGATCGGCGAGTTCTTCGTCATCGGTTTCGCCGGACTGGTCGCGATGAAGGACCCGGACCTGGCGACCGGCACCGTGTGGACGGTCTGCGGCATCGCCATGTTCCTGTCCGCGGCACTGTGCGGGGTGATCACCAGGCCCGGCGGCGTCGCCCTCGGCTGGGCCCTGCAGATCCTGCTGATCGCCTCCGGCGTCTTCGTCCCGGTGATGTTCCTCCTGGGCGTGATGTTCGCGGCGGTGTGGTGGGCCTCGGTGCACTACGGGCGGAAGATCGACGAGGCGAAGGCCCTGTTCGCTGCCCGGACCGAGGGGCCTGACACTGCGTGACAGGCACGGAGCCCCGCCCGGTAACCTTCACAAAACCTCGCACCACCCTTGATGCATAAGGAGCTCCGCCGTGACCCAGCGCACCCTCGTCCTCCTCAAGCCCGACGCCGTCCGGCGCGGCCTGACCGGCGAGATCATCAGCCGCATCGAGCGCAAGGCCGGCTGGCAGCTCACCGCGCTGGAGCAGCGGACCCTGGACCGCGCCACGCTGGAGCAGCACTACGCGGAGCACGTCGGCCGCCCGTTCTACGAGCCGCTGATGGAGTTCATGGCCTCCGGCCCGGTCGTGGCGATGATCGTCGAGGGGGAGCGGGTCATCGAGGGCGTGCGCCAACTGGCCGGTCCGACCGACCCGGTCGCCGCGGCCCCGGGCTCGATCCGCGGGGATTTCGGCGTCATCGTCCGGGAGAACCTGATCCACGCCTCCGACTCCGAGGAGTCCGCCGAGCGCGAGGTGAAGATCTTCTTCCCGGGCCGCGCCTGACGCTCACGGGCAACACCGTCCGCATCGGCCGCGCGTGGCAGCCCCACGGGTACGGGCCGCGCGTACCGACCGCCCGCGTGGCCGTACGGGGCGTAACCGCCGTGCACAACGAATGCGCACAACGGTTGTGCACGACACGTGTACGGCAAGGGGCGCGAGGACCGCACACGACGATCACCCGCCAAGGCCGTGCATAACAATCACGTAGCGGCCGTGGACTGCGGTTTCGGCCGCCTGACGACGGTCTGGGGGCTTTGCCCCGGACCTTTTCGGCGCACGGCCTGCGTTCGGGGGAACGAGTGCCCCCGATGGCCCGTCTCCACAAGCAACGGGCCCCTCCATCTGATGACAATGGCGAAGACCCTCGCGCCGTGTTCGCGGTGGCGCGTCTACGATGGAAGCCCTCGCGCCACCGCACCCACCTCGCCTACCTGAAAAGCCCTCAAAAGCCAGCGGGAAGGCCAGACGAATCCTGATGGGGAACTCAATGTCGTTCATCGGCCGTGACATGGCTGTCGACCTCGGGACCGCCAACACGCTGGTGTACGTCAGAGGCCGCGGGATCGTACTCAACGAGCCGTCCGTCGTCGCGATCAACACCAATACCGGTGGCATCCTCGCGGTCGGGGCCGAAGCGAAGAAGATGATCGGGCGCACCCCCGGCAACATCGTTGCCGTCCGCCCCCTGAAGGACGGCGTCATCGCCGACTTCGAGATCACCGAGCGGATGCTCCGCTACTTCATCCTGAAGATCCACAAGCGGCGGTATCTGGCCCGTCCGCGGGTCGTCGTCTGTGTCCCCTCGGGCATCACAGGGGTGGAGCGCCGCGCCGTCATCGAGGCGTCGTCCCAGGCCGGCGCCCGTCAGGTGCACATCATCGAGGAGCCCATGGCCGCGGCCATCGGCTCCGGCCTGCCGGTCCACGAGGCCACGGGCAACATGGTGGTGGACATCGGCGGCGGCACCACGGAGGTCGCGGTCATCTCCCTCGGCGGCATCGTCACCGCCCAGTCCATCCGGGTCGCGGGCGACGAACTGGACAACGCGATCATCCAGCACATCAAGAAGGAGTACTCCCTTCTGCTGGGTGAGCGCTCGGCCGAGCAGATCAAGATCACGATCGGTTCGGCGTACGACCTCGACTCCGACGAGCACACCGAGATCCGTGGCCGGGACCTGGTCTCCGGGCTGCCCAAGACCGTGGTCATCTCCGCCGACGAAGTCCGCAAGGCGATCGAGGAGCCCGTCAACGCGATCGTGGACGCCGTCAAGACCACTCTCGACAAGTGCCCGCCGGAACTGTCCGGCGACATCATGGACCGGGGTATCGTGCTGACCGGTGGCGGCGCCCTGCTGCGCGGCCTGGACGAGCGGCTGCGCCGGGAGACGGGCATGCCCATCCACATCGCCGAGGACCCGCTGGACAGCGTGGCGCTCGGTTCCGGAAAGTGCGTCGAGGAGTTCGAGGCACTCCAGCAGGTGCTGGACGCCCAGCCGCGCAGATGACACGACTCCTCGATTCCGCCGTACGGGACGATCTCCTCTCGTACGGCGGATCGTTGATATGGAGACACCAGCCCACTCATACTTTCCGACCGTTCCCGAAGACCCCCGAAGACTTCTGACGACTTTCGTTCTCGCTACCCGTTTCGACGAGGAAGGCACGGCCGCCGCACGTGAGGGACACACGAGAGAGCCGGCTGCTCCTGGTGCTGCTGATCACCACCGCTTTCGCACTGATCACGGTGGACATCCGCGGGGGAGAGGATTCGCCGGTCGACGGTGCCCGGCAGGCCGCGGCCACGGTCTTCGGCCCGATCGAGAACGGGGTCTCCGGCGCGGTCGACCCGATCGGCAACGCGGTCGCCGCGGTCCGTGACTCCGGCGACCGGCACGACCGGCTCGCCGAACTCGAGCGGGAGAACGCCGCGCTCAAGGCCGAACTCGGCAGCGACGACCGCAACCGCAGCAGAGCCAAGCAGCTCGACACGGTGCTGAAGGTCGCCGGCCAGGGCCAGTACGGCATCAAGGGCGCCCAGGTCATCGCCATAGGAGCGGCCCAGGGCTTCTCCTGGACGATCACCATCGACGTCGGCGCGGCCGACGGCATCGAGCGCGACATGACCGTCCTCAACGGCGACGGACTCGTCGGCCGGGTCACCACCGTCGGCCCGCACACCGCCACCGTGCTGCTCGCCAACGACCCCGACTTCACCGTCGGCACCCGCATGGAGGCCGGCGACGAACTCGGCTTCGCCTCCGGCCAGGGCGACCGGCCCCTGCGCGTCGAACTCCTCAATGGCAAGGCCGAGGTCAAGAAGGGCGACCGGCTGGTCACCTTCGGCTCCCAGGCCGACAAGCCGTTCGTGCCCGGCGTCCCCGTCGGCACCGTCTCCCGCGTCGACCCCTCCGGCGGCGACCTCACCCGCACCCTCTACGTCACGCCGTTCGTCGGCTTCACCAAGCTCGACATCGTCGGTGTCGTGGTCCAGGCCCCCGAGAAGGACCCGCGCGACACGGTGCTGCCCAGGAAGCCGAAGCCGACGCCCACCCCGACCGTCACGGTGACGGTCACCCCGTCCGCCCCTGCCGACGGCCAGTACCAGCAAGAGCAGTAGGAGCTGTCACCCATGCGCCTCAACCGGATCCTGCTCTCCAGCTCACTGATCGTCGTCGCCCTGGTGATCCAGGTGAGCGTCCTCGCCCGCCTCCACCTCCCGGGCGCCGTCCCCGACCTGCTCCTCCTCACCGTCCTCGGCCTCGCCCTGGTCTACGGCCATGTCGGCGGTTCCCTCATCGGTTTCGGCGCCGGACTCCTTGCCGACCTCGCGCCGCCCGCCGACCACGCCGTCGGCCGCTACGCCCTCGTGCTGTGCCTCATCGGATACCTGGCCGGACTGGTCAAGCCCGAGTCCGGCCAGGTGAGATCGGCGACCGGCCCGATGACCGTGGTGGTCGCCGCCGCCGTGGGCTCCACCCTGCTCTACGCCGGCGTGGGTGCCCTCGTCGGTGACACCGCCGCCCGCCATGTCGGCCTCGGTGGACTGCTCCTCAGCGCCGCCCTGTACGACCTGCTGCTCGCCCCGTTCGTCGTCCCCGGCGTCATGGCCCTGGCCCGCCGGGCCGAGAACGATCCGCTCGCCGAGACCAGCTCCGCCAAGTCCGGCGACGTCGCCTCCGGCTGGAGCTCCGGCGGCACCGGGCTGCGCATCGGCGCCCAGCGGGGCCTTCGCGTGAAGGCGGCGCGGGCACGGGTGGCGCGGGCCGGCCGCATCAAGGGGGTCAAGCGCCTGTGACCCCGCACCACCTCACCGAGGGGGAGGAAGCCGCGTGACCAACATTCCCGAGACCGGGCGCAGTACACGGGTGCAGATCCGGCTCGTCGTCATCCAGGTCCTCGTCCTCTCCCTCCTCGGCACCCTCGGCGGGCGCCTGTGGTACCTCCAGATCCGCGAAGGCGCCGAGTACGCCAAGGAAGCCTCCGGCAACCACGTCCAGCAGGTCGTCCAGCCCGCGGTCCGCGGCTCCATCCTGGACGCCCGCGGGGTGGCCCTCGCCGACAACGAGACCCGGCTGGTCGTCTCCGCCTCCCGCACCGAGCTGATGAAGATGCGCGACGACGGCAAGGCGGTCCTCACCAAGCTCGCCGGTGTCCTCGGCATGCCCGCCAAGGACGTCATGGAGAAGATCCGGCTGTGCGACGCCGAGACCCCGCAGCCCTGCTGGAACGGCTCGCCGTACCAGCCCATCCCCATCACCGACGAGGCCACCGCCAAGCAGGCCCTGCAGATCCGCGAGCGCACCGAGGACTTCCCCGGCATCAGCGCCGAGCCCCAGGCCGTACGCCGGTACGCGGCTCCCGGACAGGCCAACACCGCCCAGGTCCTCGGCTATCTCTCGCCCGTCACCGACGAGGAACTCCAGAAGGCGCAGGACACCGACTCGCCGTACCTGCGCTCCGACCAGGTCGGCCGCTCCGGTCTCGAGCGCCAGTACGACAGGGAGCTGCGCGGCAAGGCCGGCGTCACCCGCTACGAGGTCGACAACCTCGGCCGCGTCATCGGCGAGGCCCAGGCCGACCCCGCCGAACCCGGCGCCAACCTCGTCACCAGTATCGACGCCCGCGTCCAGCGGGTCGCCGAGTACGAGCTGAACGAGGCGATGAAGGCCGCCCGCAAGGAGATGGACCGCAACACCAACCGCCTCTACGAGGCCGACTCCGGTGCCATCGTCGTCATGGAGGCCAAGACCGGCAGGGTCGTCGCCATGGCCTCCAACCCGAGCTACGACCCCAACGCCTGGGTCGGCGGCATCTCCGGCAAGGACTACGCGAGCCTGACCGGCAAGGACTCCAACTACCCGCTGCTCAACCGCGCCATCCAGGGTGTGTCGGCACCCGGCTCCATCTTCAAGGTCATCCCGACCGCAGCGGCGGTCAACGCCGGGTACTCCTTCGACGGCCCCTACGAATGCTCCAGCTCGTACTCCATCGGCGGCCAGGTCTTCAAGAACTTCGAGTCCCAGAACCACGGCCAGATCAGCCTCGGCCGTGCCCTCGAGGTCTCCTGCGACACCGTCTTCTACCGCCTTGCCCACGAGGAGTGGAAGCGCGACGGCGGCAACAAGCCGAAGAAGAACGCCGAGGACTGGTTCTACAAGACCTCCCACCAGTTCGGTCTCGGCGAGCTGACCGGCATCGACCTGCCCAACGAGGTCACCGGCCGGGTCCCCGACCGCCAGTGGAAGATCGACTACTGGGAGGCCAACAAGGACGCCTGGTGCAAGTCCGGCAAGAAGGGCGGCAGCTACGTCGAGCAGATCGCCTACGAGAACTGCCTCGAAGGCAACCGCCTGCGCGCCGGTGACTCCGTCAACTACTCCATCGGCCAGGGCGACACCCTCGTCACCCCCATCCAGATGGCTTCCGTCTACGCGGCCCTCTCCAACGGCGGCACGCTCTACCAGCCCACCGTCGGCAAGGCCGTCATCAGCCCCGACGGCAAGAAGGTCACGGAGATCGAGCCCGAGGCGCAGAGCAAGCTGCCGGTCAGCAAGAAGACCCTCGCCGAAATAGACGGCGCCCTCGAGGGAGTCGCCACCCGCGGTACGGCCGCCTGGCGGTTCGGCGGCTGGCCGCAGGAGGAGATCCCGATGCACGCCAAGACCGGCACCGCGGAGGTCTACGGCAAGCAGACCACTTCCTGGTTCGCCACCTACACCAAGGACTACTCGATCGTCATGACGATCGCCCAGGGTGGTACCGGCTCCGGCGCCTCGGGCCCCGCCGTGCGCAACGTCTACAACGCGCTGTACGGCGTCTCCCCGGACGGCGACATCGACGAGAAGAAGGCACTCCTGCCCACCCCGCAGAAGACGCTGCCCAAGGTCAGGACGGACGGAACCATCCTCTCCCCGAAGGTCTCCAAGGACCCGGCCAAGGAGCAGCGGGCCGCCGCGGAGAGCGAGCAGGCACCCGACGGCCGGCCCCAGGAGCAGGGCGCGACCACGCCCACACCCCCGCCCGCCAACCGCGACACCCGCCGCCGCGGCGCACGGCCGGGCGGCGCCCGGGCACGCCGCCCGGCAGGCCGGAGGTCGGCGCCATGACCGGCGGAGTCAACAGCTTCCACGTCTCCGGATACGGACCCGAGCGGGCCGGCTGGACGCGGCTCCTCGCCCGCGACTCCCCGGCCCGGCGCCTCGACTGGCCGATACTGCTCTCGGCGGTCGCCCTGTCGCTGCTCGGCTCCCTCCTGGTCTACTCGGCGACCCGCAACCGCACCGACATCAACCAGGGCGACCCGTACTACTTCCTGGTCCGGCACTGGCTGAACACCGGCATCGGTCTGGCCCTGATGATCGCCATGCTCTGGCTCGGCCACCGCGCCCTGCGCACCGCGGTGCCGGTCCTCTACGGCGCCTCGGTGCTGCTGATCCTGCTGGTGCTCACCCCGCTGGGCTCCACCATCAACGGCGCCCACTCCTGGATCAAGCTCGGCGGCGGCTTCTCGATCCAGCCGTCCGAGTTCGTGAAGCTCACGATCATCCTGGGCATGGCGATGCTCCTCGCCGCCCGGGTCGACGCGGGCGACAAGCCCTACCCCGACCACCGCACGGTCCTGCAGGCACTCGGACTGGCCGCCGTCCCCATGGCGATCGTGATGCTGATGCCCGACCTCGGGTCGGTCATGGTCATGGTCATCATCGTGCTCGGCGTCCTGCTCGCCTCCGGTGCCTCCAACCGGTGGGTCCTCGGCCTGATCGGCGCCGGCGCGGCCGGCGCGATCACCGTCTGGCAGCTCGGGGTGCTCGACGAGTACCAGATCAACCGCTTCGCCGCCTTCGCCAACCCCGAGCTCGACCCCGCCGGTGTCGGTTACAACACCAACCAGGCCCGCATCGCCATCGGCTCCGGCGGTCTCACCGGCTCCGGGCTCTTCGAGGGCTCGCAGACCACCGGCCAGTTCGTGCCCGAGCAGCAGACCGACTTCGTCTTCACCGTCGCCGGGGAGGAACTCGGCTTCGTCGGCGGTGGACTCATCATCGCCCTGCTCGGCATCATCCTGTGGCGCGCCTGCTGTATCGCCCGCGACACCACCGACCTGTACGGCACCGTCGTCGCCGCCGGCATCGTCGCCTGGTTCGCCTTCCAGTCCTTCGAGAACATCGGCATGACCCTCGGCATCATGCCGGTCACGGGGCTGCCCCTGCCGTTCGTGTCCTACGGCGGCTCGTCGATGTTCGCGGTGTGGCTGGCCGTGGGCCTCCTGCAGTCGATCAGACTGCAACGCCCGCTGTCCGCGTGACCCGCCCGGTCCCGCGGGGCCGCCAGGCCTTTTCGACCGACCCGGTTTCCCCGGCACCGACCGGGGAAACCGGGATGGTGCAACCATCGGCGACGAGTAGATTCGGGTCATGGCGGACACCAAACGTGAAATCGAGCGCAAGTACGAGTCAGGCGACAGCGGACTCCCCGACCTGACTGACATCCCAGGCGTCGAGTCCGTCGTCGAGCGGGGCGTGACCCACCTCGACGCCACCTACTACGACACCGCCGACGAGCGCCTCGCCGCCGCCTCCCTCACGCTGCGCAGACGCACCGGCGGCTCCGACGCCGGCTGGCACCTGAAGTTCCCCGTCGCCCCCGGGGTGCGCGACGAGATCCACGCCCCGCTCTCCGACACCCTCCCGGAGAGCCTCGCCCGGCTCGTCCGCTCCCGCGTCCGCGACACCGAACTGAAGCCCGTGGTCCGGCTGCGCTCCGAGCGGGACCTGCGCCACCTCCTCGACGCCGACCGCCGGCTCCTCGCCGAGATCAGCGTCGACACGGTGCGCGCCGAACGCCTCACCGGCCACGGCGGCACCGCCCGGTGGACCGAGACCGAGGTCGAACTCGCCGACGACGGCGACCCCGCCTTCCTCGACAAGGTCGGCAAGCGGCTCCACAAGGCGGGCATGCGCCCGTCGAAGGCCGCCTCCAAACTGGCCCGCGCCCTCGCCGAGACCGCACCCCCGGCCGGCCTCCCCGAGGAAGCCGCCCCCGCTCCCGCACCCGCCCCGGCCGCGGCACCGAAGCGCAAGCACCGCAGCCGACCGGTCGGGAAACCCGTCAACGCCGGCGACCACGTCCTCGCCTACGTCCGCGCCCAGCGGGACGCCCTCGTGGATCTCGACCCCGCCGTACGCCAGGACGTACCCGACTCCGTGCACCGCATGCGGGTCGCCACCCGCCGCCTGCGCAGCACCTTCCGCTCCTTCCGCTCAGTCCTGGACCGGGAGACCACCGACCCGGTCGGCGTCGACCTGAAGTGGCTGGCCGCCGAACTCGGCCTGGACCGCGACCAGGAGGTACTCGCCGAGCGCCTGACCTCGGCCCTGGGCGAGCTGCCCGACACCCTTGTCCTCGGCCCCGTCCGCGAACGGCTGGCCTCCTGGTCCGAGGCCGGCCACCGCGGAGCCCACAGCGAGGTCACCGCCATCCTCGACTCCCGCCGCTACCTCTCCCTGCTCGACACCCTCGACGCCCTGCTGGCCGACCCGCCCCTGCGGAAGAAGGCCGCCCGCGACCCGGGGAAGGTGCTCGCCGAGGCCGTGAGCGAGGACCTCGCCAAGGTGGCCGACCTCGTCACCCGGGCACTGGACCTGCCGCCCGGCCACGACCGCGACGTCGTCGTGCACGAGGCCCGCAAGAAGACCAAGCGCACCCGCTACGCCGCCGAGGCCGCCGCCCCGGCCCTCAAGGGCCCCGCCAAGGACCTGGTCAAGAACATGAAGACGCTCCAGAGCCTCCTCGGCGACCACCAGGACAGCGTCATGGCCCGCCAGACCCTGCGCGAGCTGTCCGCCGTCGCCCACGCGTCGGGGGAGAGCGCCTTCACCTACGGTCTGCTCCACGGACACGAGGAACGCCGGGCCGAGATCGTCGAAGCGGCCCTCCCGGAAACCTGGAAGCGGATCAAGGACAGCACCGCCTTCTGACACCGGGCCGGCCGCGGACCGTGCGGGGGACCTCTCAGGCCGGGTTAGGCTGGATGGTCCCCCTTGCCCGCACACAAAGGTTCCCGAGATGCCTGCCGAAGCCGCCGAGGCCGCCGAGTCTGTGTTTCCGCAGCTCGAAGCTCTGCTCCCGCATGTGCAGAAGCCGATCCAGTACGTCGGCGGAGAGCTCAACTCCACGGTCAAGCCTTGGGACAGCTGTGACGTCCGCTGGGCGCTCATGTACCCCGACGCGTACGAGGTCGGACTCCCCAACCAGGGCGTCATGATCCTCTACGAGGTCCTCAACGAGCAGGACGGCGTCCTCGCCGAGCGCACCTACAGCGTCTGGCCGGACCTGGAGGAACTGATGCGCGAGCACCACGTCCCCCAGTTCACGGTCGACAGCCACCGCCCGGTCAAGGCCTTCGACGTGTTCGGCCTGAGCTTCTCCACCGAGCTCGGCTACACCAACATGTTCGCCGCCCTGGACCTCGCGGGCATCCCGCTCGAGGCCCGGGACCGCGGCCTGGACGACCCGATCGTCATGGCCGGCGGCCACGCCGCGTTCAACCCCGAGCCGATCGCCGACTTCATCGACTGCGCCGTCATCGGCGACGGCGAGCAGGCCGTCCTCGAGGCCACCCGGATCATCCGCGCCTGGAAGGAGGAGGGCCGCCCCGGCGGCCGCGAGGAACTCCTCTTCCGCCTGGCCAGGACCGGCGGCGTGTACGTCCCCGGTTTCTACGACGTCGAGTACCTCCCCGACGGTCGGATCGCCCGTGTCGTACCGAACAGGTCGGGTGTGCCGTGGCGCGTCTCCAAGCACACGGTCATGGACCTCGACGAGTGGCCCTACCCCAAGCAGCCCCTCGTCCCGCTCGCCGAGACGGTCCACGAACGCATGTCGGTGGAGATCTTCCGCGGCTGCACCCGCGGCTGCCGCTTCTGCCAGGCCGGCATGATCACCCGCCCGGTGCGCGAGCGCTCCATCACCGGCATCGGCGACATGGTTGAGAAGGGGCTTCGGGCGACCGGCTTCGAAGAGGTCGGCCTCCTGTCCCTCTCCTCCGCCGACCACTCGGAGATCGGCGACATCGCCAAGGGTCTCGCCGACCGCTACGAAGAGGACAAGATCGGTCTCTCGCTGCCCTCCACCCGCGTCGACGCCTTCAACGTCGACCTGGCCAACGAGCTGACCCGCAACGGCCGCCGCTCCGGCCTCACCTTCGCCCCCGAGGGCGGCTCGGAGCGCATGCGCAAGGTCATCAACAAGATGGTCTCCGAGGACGACCTGATCAGGACCGTCGCCACGGCCTACGGCAACGGCTGGCGCCAGGTGAAGCTCTACTTCATGTGCGGCCTGCCCACCGAGACCGACGACGACGTCCTCCAGATCGCCGACATGGCGATGAACGTCATCCAGAAGGGCCGCGAGGTCTCCGGCTCGGGCGACATCCGCTGCACCGTCTCCATCGGCGGCTTCGTCCCCAAGCCGCACACCCCCTTCCAGTGGGCCCCGCAGCTGTCGGCCGAGGAGACGGACGCCCGCCTGACCAAGCTGCGCGACAAGATCCGCGGCGACAAGAAGTACGGCCGTTCCATCGGCTTCCGCTACCACGACGGCAAGCCCGGCATCATCGAGGGCCTGCTCTCCCGCGGCGACCGCCGCGTCGGCGCGGTCATCCGCGCGGTCTACGAGGACGGCGGCCGCTTCGACGGCTGGCGCGAGCACTTCTCCTACGACCGCTGGATGCGCTGCGCCGACAAGTCCCTCGCGCAGTTCGGCGTGGACGTCGCCTGGTACACCACCCGCGAACGCACCTACGAGGAGGTCCTCCCCTGGGACCACCTCGACTCCGGCCTCGACAAGGACTGGCTCTGGGAGGACTGGCAGGACGCCCTCGACGAGACAGAGGTCGAGGACTGCCGCTGGACCCCGTGCTTCGACTGCGGCGTGTGCCCTCAGATGGACACTTGGCCACAAGTAAGCGACAGCGGCAAGAAGTTGCTGCCGCTGACAGTCAAGAAGTCCGCTCCGACCAGCTGAAACGGGGTGTGCGGGGGTGAGTGAGGCGCTGCGGCGGATCGCTGAGGCTGTGGTCGATATCACAGAGGATGAGGTCGCCGCAGCGCTCGGCTCGCTTGGGTTGCCAAAGGCTCGGCAGGTCGCCCGAGACGTTCCGAGCACACCCCTGCCGTCGGCGGGCAACCATGCAGGCATCCAGTCCGATGTGGAGTGGGTTTAGCCGGCCTCTCGTGAGAGCCCGGCGCCATGGGGGAGACGTCGGCAGATCAGGCCGTCAGGCGGTTCCTGGCAACGATCCATGTCGGTGATCTCTGCCAAGGGACGGTGACGGCGGCCACTCGGCCTGAGGCGTCGGTGATCCTGGATGGCTTTGCCGCCTACCCGCTCGGGATGCTGGGAGTGCTGGACGGTTCCTGGCGTCAGCGCTTTGCCGACGTCGCTGTGGTCGGGCGGAGGATCATCGCCGAGGTGATCGCCGTGGATCCGGACGCGGACCGGGTACGGATGTCGATGGCAGCCACCGAGAACCCGGAACTCTGGGCGTTCCTCAAACAGCTTCGACTTGGCGAGTTCGCCGATGGCATCACAGTGAGCCTTTCCCAGTAATGAATCATGACGTTGTGTGATCGTTCAGATGGTGCGGTCGTATTCGAGTTGGAGCAGGACGAGGGCTGCTGCGGCGATCTTCGTGATGCGGCTGGGGTCGAGGCTGACCCGGCGTAGGGCCTTGAAGGTGGTCTTGAGCAGGGAGTTGGCGCGCTCGCAGACGCCGTGGATGCCGCGGATGACCTTGTTGTAGGTCTGCTGGGCCTCGGTCAGCTCGCCTCCGGCGGGCTTCTTGTGCGGGTGGCGGAAGCCGTCGCCGGCGTTCTCGTAGCCGAGGTCGACGAGGGTCGGCATGTCCAGTTCGGCGGCGATCCGGTTGAGGGCGTCGACCAGGCCGTGGTGGCGGGCGCAGGTGGTGTCGTGCTCCCTGCCCGGGCGGACCGGTGAGACCTAGATCGGCCAGCCGTCCGGGGTGGCGATGACCTGCACGTTCCCACCATGGTGCCGGTGTTTTCCGGACCACCAGAGGTCTGCGCCGTTGGGGCCGGGGGCGGCGACGCGGTCGGTACGGATGACGGTGCCGTCCAGGTTCAGGTGCGTCAGCCCGGCCGCCTTCGCGCGCTCCAGCGCGGTCGCGAGGTCCGGTGCCCCAGCCGCCAGAACGGTCAGCCCCTCGTGGAGGTAGCGGTAGGCGGTGGAGGCCGACAGGCCGTTTTCGCAGGCAAGTTGGGAAAGGCGGGTGCCGTCGATGAACCAGCGCAGGACGAACACCGCCTGGCGGAAGCAGCCCAGCGCACGCCTGTCCTTGCGGGTTCCGGCCGCGATGCGGTGATCGCGCAGCAACCGGGCCAGGTGCTCGGCGGTGGACCGCTTCACATCGAGCACCGCGGTATATGTGACACTGGTCGACACGTGAGGCCCCTCGGTCAGAACAATTTGTCGCAAGATCGTTTCTACCAGGGGCCTTACGTCTGCCCCGACTTGAGGACCGCACGGGCCGCAGCGTAAGCATCGCGATCACAGCGAGCGACGGGCGCTTACCGGGAAAGACTCATTACACGAAGATCCAACGCTTCAGCGCACCCCATTTCCCTGACTCGGGGTGGAATTAGTAGCTCTATTGTTAACTGGTGTAGCGACTTGATTGTCGCTGCACCAGTTCCGGTTTGGGGATTAGGCATGGCTGGCGAACTGCCTGTAGTGGGCAAGGTGGATTTTCCGCTGTACGTGGTATCGGATGAAGAGTCAGGGAGGGTGCTTGTTGCGGCTGAAGAAGTAGAGGGATTTTTTGTCGACCCGGAAGAAGAGTCGTCGGAAGTGGCCTTCCTGAGGGCCCATGAGGTCGAGAAGGGTAGGCAGAGGGTCGAAGATGCAGTGATGGCAGTCATGAATCGCCGACGGGAGAAGATTGGTGAGTACTTCATTGGTCGGGTTGTGCTCGGTGATTCGGGCGTAGAGGGGCCAGGCGGAAATATTTCGAGAGTCGCGTACCGGTTCTTTGGTAGTCGCTGCGACTATCCCGAAGCTGAAAGAATTTGGCCGCGTTGGGCATCAGGGATCGCCCTGGAGGAGGGTGAATGGCTTCGGTGGCCGACGAACTATCAGGGTGCATGGCTGCACGTCGTTCAGAACTCATGGTTCGCTTCGAATCGTAGGGCTGCTCGCTATGGAGTGGAGGAAGTTGTCCACTTGGACGGGGCGCAAATTTCCACGAAATCGGGGTTCTATTGCGCATTGGGAGAGGCGGTCAATGGCCCGGGCGGGTACTTTGGATCGAATCTTGACGCTCTCGCGGACTGTATTTCTTCGAGTTTCGGCGAGGGGCCTCCGGCGAGGATCATTTGGCGGAACTTTCAGGCGTCTCAAGAATTTCTCGACCACGCCTTTCTTGATTCGATTGTGGGACTAATGCGTGAATTCCGCGTGGATCTTGACACTTGCTGACTGTGACTGTTTAGGACGGCTGCTGAGTTGCGGCGATGCCGTTCGGGGTGGCCGTTCCGGTCGGGTAGGTTGATCTTGTGTCCGTCAGCCCGCCGTCGCCGCCTTCCTACGAGGAGTTGGCCACGCTGGTCACGGAGTTGAAGCTCCTGGTGTCCGCGCAGGCGGAGCGGATCGCGGAGCTGGAGCGGCAGGTCGCCGTCAACTCGCGCAACTCCTCCAAGCCGCCGTCGAGTGACGGGCTGCGCAAGAAGCCCGCGCCGAAATCGCTACGCAAGGCGTCTGGCCGTAAGCCGGGTCGGGCCAAGGGGGATCCGGGTCAGGGCCCCGGCGTTTGCCCGGATCGCCCCGGCCTGGGCCGGTTGATCATGCTGGCGGGCCCCGGAAGCAGATGAACACGGCACCTGTGGATCATGGAGTTCTCTACGCTGCAAGATCCACGAAGGTGCCGTGTTCGTTCCTCCATCATCCCCTGCCGTCGTTCCCGTCTCTCCGGCGCCCCGCCTGGAGGCCCTCGGCTCGGATGCTGCGCGAGGCCAAGTCCGCGGCCCGGTTGCCGAGTTCGAGTCGGTCACCGATCCTCGCGGGGCGTGCGGGGTGCGCTACCGGGTCTCCTCGCTGCTGGCCCTGGTGGTCTGTGCGATGACCCCGGCGGGCCATGACTCCATCACCGCGGCGGCGGAGTGGTGCCGACGTGCGACGCCGGAGGAACTGGCCGCTTTCGGTCTGCCCTACCATCCGTTGCGCGGCCGCTACCGGATCCCGAGCGAGAAAACCTTGCGCACCGTTCTGGGGCGGCTCGATCCCGGTGAGGTCAGCGCGGCCGGCTACGACCACCTGCGGCCCCTGCTGTCCCACTCTCCCGAGCCGCTCATGCCCGACCGCGGCATCGAACGCGAACAGCGCCGCGCCCACCGGGCAGCCGCCCGCGCCGAACCGGTGCGCTCCCGGCGCCGGGCGATCGCAGTGGACGGCAAGTGCCTGCGCGGCGCGAGGCGCCCGGACGGCAGCCGGGTCTTCGTGCCCTCCGCCGTCCGGCACGGCGACGGCATCACCCTCGCCTCCCGCGAGATCGGCGCGAAGACCAACGAAATCCCCGAGTTCCAACCCCTCCTCGACCAGATCGACGACGCGGACCCCAGGGGGCGGTCGTGACCGCCGATGCCCTCCACGCCCCACGCGACCACGCCACCTACCTGCACGAACGCGGCGCGCACTACCTGCTGACCATCAAGAACAACCAGCGCGGCCAAGCCCGTCAACTCCACTCCCTGCCCTGGAAGAAGATCCCCGTCATCCACCGCGACGACGCCCGCGGCCACGGCCGCCACGAACAGCGTCTCGTCCAGGCCGTCACCGTCAACGGCCTGCTCTTCCCCCACGCGGCCCAGGTCCTGCGCATCCAGCGCAGACGCCGTCTCTACAGGGGCGAAGAAGTGGTCCAGCGAGACCGTCTACGCCATCACCGACCTGCCCGCCGAGGAGGCGAGTGCCGCCGAGATCGCGTCCTGGGCTCGCGGGCACTGGACCGTGGAGAACACCGTCCACTGGTGCCGCGATGTGACCTTCAACGAGGACAAGTCCCAGGTCAGGACCCATAACACGCCCTCGGTCCTCGCCGCCGTCCGCGACCTGATCCGCGGTGCGCTCAAGCTTGCCGGGTACGTCAACACCGCCGCCGGACGCCGAGCCCACACCGAACGCACCCTCGTCCTCAGCCTCTACGGCATCACATGATCAAACCGGACGACCCGGGCAAACGCCGGGGCCCTGCCGTTCGGTGCCTTCGTGCAAGTTACGGATGGCATCGAAGGCCTGGCCCGGCTGTTTGAGCTGAGTTCGGCGCCGGGGTGGCTCCGGGGGATGTCGTACAGATCGGCGACGAGCTTTCGGTCACCGTCACGGACGTCGACAGGAAGAGACACCGGCTCTCCCTTTCTCGACGACAAACCTGAGCGGTTACGGCGCAGACCGTGCCCTCAGATGGGCACTTGGCCACAAGTCGCTCAGGGGAACGCCGCTGCCGCAAACTGCAGAGTGATCCACTCTCCGTTCCGAAATGCAATGGATCTGAAGGGTGAGTCCCGGGGTAACGTTCCGGTGGTCTTGCTTGACGGGCTGGGCTTCCACTTTCTGTACCTGTCGGTCACCTTCGGCGGCCCTGCACGGACTATCTCCGGGCAGGGCCGCTTTGGGTGGCGTTCTTCTCATGGTCGTGATCTGCACTGGTGGGGCGCCAGAGGTGAGTGGCCTGCGGATCGAACGGTGTTTACCAGGGATGTGGGTCACCCGGCCTTGACTGGGGCGTTGGTGCCGTCATAGACCTGTCCGTCGACTGCATCGGCCCGCCACAGGTCTGCCTCGATCGACGACTCCGAGTCAGCGCCCTGCTCGCCTTGGCGCATTGTCAGGTTCACGAGCCACTCGGGTCGCCAGATTCCGTTTCGCTCGGCCGCCTTGAGGGTGAACGCTTCCGCCCGATACAGGGCCTTTACCTGATCGATGTCCATGCTGGAATCTCCGTTGGCTCGAGCCTGGGCAACCAGCCCGTCGAGCACTGCCGTCTCAGCCTGCTCGGCGTCGAGCTTCGCCTCCGGGAGATCGACCTCCGTTAGTCCAAGAGTGACGTCCACCTGTGCTATTTGTCCCGCCCTGCTGACCTGGACGTCCAGCGTTCGGGGCATTAGTACGTCATTGTGAACCCAGCGGTAACCAGTCATCCAACCCAGTTCTGCTTTTTCACCCATCCGGTGCGTTTCATGTTCTGATGCTCCCGTTGCCCAGGGGTAATGGGAGCGCATGTACTGCTCAGCGATCTCGTAGGCCTCCTGCTCAGTGGACGGATTCTTGGCGCCCTTCACGGGATAGCCCATGACGCTGGGGCGGTCGCTGTCCACAAGGAGTACGTTCAGGTGTTCCTTGTCCGGCCACGACAGGCTGCCACTGCCAAATGCTTCCGGGTGTCCCTTGTCCCGACTGAGCAGGTTGAAGATGACGGTTGTGCAGGGTGCTCCCACGCATGGCTGCTCATATACGTCACCCAGTTTGTAGTGGTCGCCGAACGCCTCGTCGACCACTTCCTCTACGGCCTGACGCTGCACAGAGCCTGCGGTTTTGAGGCTGGTGCCGTCCACGTGGGCGAAGGCGACCAGCGGGCGTGCGACACCCGCGCCCAGGATGAGGATGACTGCGGAAGCGATCGCTGATGCCTTGGCTCCGGCATGCCAGCCGAGTGCACCGCGTCGGGCCAGCACCGCAGTAGCGATGGCGAGGCCGATCAGGCCGCCGAGGATGTTCATCTGGGCATCTGCGCTGTCGCATACGCGGCCCAGGCCGTTGACCGTGGCTTGGGTGAACTCGATGGCCAGGGGCAGCGACACGACTCCCACCAGCGAGGGCAGGAATCTACGTACTGCGAAAAGCGCGAAGAGCCCGAGTGGCACGGTCATGGCGAGGTTCCACAGGCCCTGTGTGGTGTGGAAGGGCTCGGCGAGGCTGTGGTTGATGACGCATTGCCGGCTGGCTGTACCGCTGTCCATGAAGGTGACACCGAGCACGCCGGTGAGCGTGACGACAAGCCCGCCCCACCACAGACCGAATGGTTTACCGAGCCGGTGAGAGAGCAGCCACGTCGCACTGCCGAGGATGAGAGCGACCAGCACGCATGTGGCCAGGTAGATGAGGTGGTCTTGGAAGATCGCGGTGAACACAGGGATCCTTGCCAGGGTCAGGGCGCGGGGAGCAAAGGGCCCCGCCGCGGAGGCAGGGCCCTCGTTATTGCTTGTTTCAGCACTTGGTGGACGGCGTCTGGAAGGTGCCGCCGCTGTAGTTCAGTACGCCGGTGCTGCTGTAGCACAGGTAGTTACCACTCCTGCTCCAGGACTTCTTCACCGTCTGGCCGGAGCTGATGGAGAAGTAGCCAGAGTAAGTGGTGGAGCCGGACAGGATGTAGCCCAGGCGGACGCTGACCGCGCTTCCGCCAGGGCCCCGGCGAGTGCCTGGATCATCCCGTTCTGGGATGTTGATCTCGGTGATGGGTCCCGGAAGCAGGTGAACACGGCACCCGTGGATCATGGAGTTCTCTACGCTTCAAGATCCACGAAGGTGCCGTGTTCGTTCCTCCATCATCCCCTGTCGCTGCCCCCGCTTGCGCGGTGCCCCGCCTGGAAGCCCTCGGCGAGGGGGCCGCCAAGGATCAAGTCCGCTGCCTGGTGACCGAGTTCGAGTCGGTCACCGATCCGAGAGGGGCTTGCGGGGTGCGGTACCGGCTCTCCTCGCTGCTGGCCCTGATGGTCTGCGCTATGACCCCGTCCGGACACGACTCGATCACCGCGGCGGCGGAGTGGTGCCGACGCGCGACGCCGGAGGAACTGGCTGCCTTCGGCCTGCCCTACCATCCGCTCCTCGGCCGCTACCGGGTGCCGAGTGAGAAGACTCTGCGCAGTGTCCTGGGACGCCTGGATCCCGGCGAGATCAGCGCGGCGGCCTATGGCTACCTTCGGCCCTTGCTGTCCCCACGGCCCCGCCGGCCGGAACCGGTCATGCCCGACGGCGGCACCGAGCGTGAACAGCGCCGGGCCCACCGGACAGCCGCCCACGCCGATCCGGTACGCATCCGGCGGCGGGCGATCGCGGTGGACGGCAAGTGCCTGCGCGGCGCCCGCCGCCCGGACGCCAGCCGGGTCTTCGTCCTGTCCGCCGTCCGCCACGGCGACGGCGTCACGCCCGCCTCCCGCGAGATCGGCGCGAAGACCAACGAAATCCCCGAGTTCGCCCCTCTCCTCGACGGAATCGACGACGCAGATCTCGCGGGGACGATCGTCACCGCCGATGCCCTCCACGCCCCACGCGACCACGCCACCTACCTGCACGAACGCGGCGCTCACTACCTGCTGACCATCAAGAACAACCAACGCGCACAAGCCCGTCAGCTCCACGCCCTGCCCTGGAAGAAGATCCCCGTGATCCACCGTGACGACGCCCGGGGCCACGGCCGACACGAGCAGCGGCTCGTGCAGGTCGTCACCGTCGACGGCCTGCTCTTCCCGCACGCGGCCCAGGTCCTGCGCATCCAGCGCAGACGCCGCCTCTACAGGCGCGAAGAAGTGGTCCAGCGAGACCGTCCACGCGATCACCGACCTGCCCGCCGAGGAAGCGAACGCCGCCGAGATCGCGTCCTGGGCTCGCGGGCACTGGACCGTGGAAAACACCGTCCACTGGTGCCGAGATGTCACCTTCAACGAGGACAAGTCCCAGGTCAGGACCCACAACGCGCCCGCCGTACTCGCAGCCCTCCGCGACCTGATCCGCAGCACACTCAAGCTCGCGGGTTACATCAACACCGCCGCCGGACGACGAGCCCACACCGAACGCCCCCGCGTCCTCGCCCTCTGCGGCATCACATGATCAAACCGGACGATCCAGGCACTCGCCGGGGCCCTGGCCGTGTTCCTCCGGAGCGTTGGCGCTGGTGACCTCGCAGACGACGCGTGTCTCGTGGTCTCGGAGCTGGTCGGGAACGTGGTCAACCATGCGGTACCGGACCGACGCCGGGCTATGCCTGGCTCCTGCCGACGCGTCGACGTGAGGTTCAAGAAGTATCCGAAGTGGCTCTTCATTGGGGTCTCCGACGAGGACTCGACGCCTCCGCTGCTTCCGGCGGGTGAGGCGTTCGCGCCGGGACTGATGGGCGAGTTGTCCGAGGCTGTGTTGCCGGACTCCGGCCGTGGTCTGTTCATCGTGCAGCGACTGGTGACGGCGCTGTGGTGGACGGCGGACGAGAGAGGCGGCAAAACCGTGTGGTCCCGATTCGATCTTGACGAGTCCACGGCCGCTCAATCGGTCTGAAAGACCCCGGGCCGCCGCCCTGGCGTACTCCCTCGAGATCGGGAGTGGGCGGTGCCCCGGTCATCGGCAGGAGTCTGACCACTCCCGCCGAAGGGGCGCGGCCTCTCGGACGTTCGGGGGCTCCCCTCCCGAGTGAGGGGCCGCGCTTCACATCACCCATATAGGCCGGGCCACCCCATCTGCCCTGGAAAGCGAAGGGTGGCCCGGCTGGGAACGCGACGGTCCCCGGTGCCTGATGGTACCGGGGCCGTCGTGCTGCATTCCGGCTCTGTTCCAAGGAAGTTGACGACCCGTTACTAGAGCAGGGCAGAGGTGGCAAGGTGACTGGCTCGGGTGAAGGCTGGCTGAGCGATGGTCTCGATGTGCCGGGCGCGGACTCGGGTCTCTGGGTGTCCGGTGTCGACTACATCGCTGGGTGGCATGAGGCGCGCGAGGCTGCCGACCGGTTCAACCGGGCGCTCCTGGGCGCGGGCTTCGAACTGTCCGCAGCGCGGGCCGTCGCCTCGACGAACGAGGACGGACGCGGCGTCGTACGGCTTACCGGCTGGCCCGGCGCGGTGGAACGGCTCGCTCAGCTCCTGGAAGCGCGTGCGAGCAGCGATGGCGGTGCAGCCTGAGGGCCCGCTCCGCTGGTGGGTGCCGCGGATGGGCACGTCGCCGGCCGGAGGGACTTTGGGCGGGAGCTGCCATGGGGCGAGTGAACAGGGGGCCCTACGCTGGCCCGGCGAATCGGGCAGGCACTGGTCCTGCCCGCGTATGTGCCCGATGGGCCCCCTGTTCTTCGAGGCTCGCCCCACGGTGGCTGCCTAAAGTCTCGGAGGGCGGCGACCCCCAGCCCCGTGGGCCCCTGCTCGCTGCGGCTGCTCGACGCCTCGACTGCCTTGAGGGGCTGCGGCGTGGGGCGTCGGGCGACCGGACGGGACCGGCGGCCACGCCGCACGCCCGGCCGGGGCGGCCGGGCGGCCCGGCGCGCCGCAGGCGCGCCCTTGAGGAAGTGAAGGCTGTTTCGACCGATGCCGTATGCCGCTCAGGCGCGGGCGCCTCGCGCGGGCTGCTGGTCGGTGGTGATCCGGTAGGCGAGTTCGGCGCGGTCCGCACCGAAACGCAGTTCTTCGAGGAACAGGGGGCGACTGTCGGCACTGTGCGCGGTTCGGGCCACGTGCAGAACCGGGGTCGCGTCCGGGAGCTGGAGCGCGGTGCGCTCGTCGGGCAAAGGCATGTGTGCGCGTACCGTCTCGCTCCACGACAAGGTGTGTCCGGCCTGGGTGAGAACCCAGTAGATCGCGGCGGGCGGCTTGCACGGCTCCGTGCCGAGGAGTGGAACGGCTTCGGCGACCTGGAAGGGGATCAGCGTGCGGTGCATGGCGCGCGTCCCGGTGTTCGGGTCGACGAGCAGCCGGTCACAGCCGAACAGGGCTTCTTCTGTTTCGAGCTTGAGGTGCCGGCCGGTGTCCTTCGTGGTGCGGGTGCGGTAGGTGTGTGGCTGCTCGGCCTCTTGCCAGATGTCGCCGTTGGGCATCACGAACTTGCCCTCGGCGGTGCAGCTGACGCGGCGCTCGATGGTGAGGACCGGCTGTCCACTGGAGCGTACGAAGCTGCCTTTGCCGTGGCGGACGTCGATGAGTCCTTCCGCGCGCAGTGCCGCGACGGCGTTGCGCACGGTGGGCCGGGAGACGCCGTAGCGGGCCATGAGCTGGGCTTCGGACGGCAACAGGGACTCGGGCGTGAACTCGCCGGACAGGATCGCTTCTCGGATTGCCGCAGCCACCTGCTGGTAGAGGGCTCCGGGGCGCTGGATCTCCGACATCTCGGCATCTCCGGGGTGAGGTCGTAGGTACGTCGCACGCGCGACATCACTCGTCAGCATAAGTAGTTGCAGCGTCGCAGTACAGGACTCCATAGTTGTAACTCGTAAGGACAAGTGACGTCAGCACCTTGCTGGCGTCCCGATTGGCCAGGGAGGCCATAGAACATGCAGTCCATTCCCGTGGACACGACGCGGCTCGGCGTACTGCGCTGCGCCATCGCGCCGGAAGCCAAGCTCAGCAACCCCGAGACGCAGGAGGTGAAGAAGGACCGGGACGGCAATCCGGTCTACACCGTGGCCGTGACCGTGCGGCAGGACCGGCGGCGGATCTCCGTCATCGAGATCGCCGTGAGCGGTGAGCCGAAAGGCATCCAAGAGGGCCAGATCGTCAAGGTCACCGGCCTGACCGCGTTCGCCTGGTCGATGGGAGACCGGCACGGCGTCAGCTTCCGTGCCGACGCCATCACCCCCGTACCCGGCGCTGCGGCGACGCACGGCAAGGGCGGCGACGCCTGATGGGACCCGTCCTTCTCGCCTTCGTCCTCGCCGTGCTGGCCTGGCTGCTGGTCGTCGGTGACCTGGTGCGCCGGCACCGCCCGGCCTGGCACTGGCACCTCGTCGGCTACCCGGCAACCACGTGCCGGCTGATGGCGACCTGGCGCAAGGTGGCCATGCTCAACGACCTCGCCGTCTCCCGGCGTCCTCCGCGCGGGCTGCTCGGTGACCTGGTCGTCAAGGGAGACCCACTACGGCCGGTGGCTCCTCGAATCTCCTTCCCGCGTGCCACGCGCATGGGCCTGACCCTGGTCGTGCGGCTGCACGCGGGACAGACGCCAGCCACGTACATAAAGGCGGCGGATGCGCTGGTGCACGCATGGAAGGTCCATGCGGTTCGTGCCACCTCCCCGGAACGTGGGCTCGTGCTGCTGACCGCGACGGCCACGGATCCGCTGGAGCGGCCCGGCTTAGCCACGGCCCATGTCGAGCTGCTCTCGGCGCTCATCGGTGCTCTGGAGAGCGGCGGCGCCTGGGTGATGAACCTTCGGCTCGTGCCGCACTGGCTGATCACCGGGGCCACGCGGTCCGGTAAGTCCACCCTGCTGGCCCGGCTGATCACCCAACTCGCGACTCAGCCGGTCGCCATGGTTGGCATCGACTGCAAGGGCGGCATGGAACTCGGACTGTTCGCCGGACGGTTGAGCGCGCTCGCCACGTGCAGGCGTGAGGCGGTCGCCGTGCTCTCCGCCCTGGTCGTCGATATGCAGGACCGGATGAGCGCGTGCCGGTCGGCGGGGGCACGCTCCATCTGGGAACTGCCGGACACACTACGGCCGGTGCCGGTCGTCGTGATCGTCGACGAGATCGCTGAGTTGTATCTGTCCGACGGCACCCGAGAGGGCAAGGCAGAGGCGGAGCAGTGCTCCACGCTTCTGCTCCGCCTGGCCCAACTCGGTGCCGCCCTTGGTATCCATCTGGTGGTGGCCGGTCAACGGGTCGGCTCCGACCTCGGCCCCGGCGTCACCGCCCTGCGCGCCCAACTCGGCGGTCGTATCTGCCACCGCGTCAACGACCCCGGCACGGCAGAAATGACCCTGGGAGACCTGAACAAGGACGCTGTCGCCGTCGCCCAGTCGATCACGGCGGAGGAGCGCGGGGTCGCCGTGTGCACCGGCCCGGACGGCGGCTGGAGCCGCGCCCGTTCCCACCTCACTCCCACGGAAGAGGCCGTCTCGACGGCTCGGAAGTACGCCGCGATGGCACCGGAACTGCCTGCCCTGGATCGCGCTCTCGCATCGCTGGAAGGAGACGACAAGTGATCAGCGAAGGTGTGGCGTTCACGTTCGCGGTGATCTTCGGGATCATCACCGTCCTCCTCGTCCGCTCCCGTGACGTCCGCGCCTGGGAAGCGGCCTGCGTCGGCCTGTTCGGCCTCTACCTCGGCCAGACCCCCGTGCTCTACACCGTCCACGGCCTCGTCACCTGGGTCATCAGCGGCTTCTCCCACACCTGACCAGCGAAGGGAACACAACGGCATGCCTATGCCTCGCGTGAGGTGCCCCCACTGCAAGGGCGACGGAGCCCGCAGGACCTGGACCGGACGCCATCGGCGCTGCCGCGTCTGCCGCGGCACCGGAACCATCCGCTGACCCCACAGCACCACCTCGGAACAGGAAGGAAGTGATCCCCATGAATGCCGGCGCATCACCACCCGCCATCCGTGCCGCTCCGGCGGCCCACCCCGGAAGGTCACCACCATCACCCCGGATTCCACCCCGGCTGTCAGGCGCGCCGCTCTCGACCGCGCGGCGCGCCTGCGTCAGCTTCCCGAAGCAGACCGCGACGCCATCCGCCTGGCCCAAGGTCCCAAGTTTCCCCGCCTCCTGGAGCAGATCACCGCAACTGGCGGCTGCACCCACCCCATCCATCTCTCCGGCTTCACCACCACTCTCCACGGTGCGACCGGTGAGATCTTCCACCACTACGACACCCGCAACGAGCCCGGTGAACGCCTCCTCGTCCGCTGCCGCAACCGACGCGCAACTGTCTGCCCCGCCTGCTCCCGCCTCCATGCGGGCGACACCTACCACCTCGTACGTGCCGGCCTCCTCGGCGGCAAGAACGTCCCCGCAACGGTCCGCCATCGCCCCCGGCTGTTCGTCACACTGACCGCGCCGTCCTTCGGCGCCGTCCACCGTGCCGGGGAACGGTGCCGTCCCCGACGTGACGGCGGCACCTGCGAACACAGACGCCCTCTCGGCTGCCCCGTCGTGCACGCCCCGGATGCTGCGGCTGTGGGCCAACCCCTGTGCCCCGACTGCTACGACTACACCGCTCACGTCCTGTGGCACGCCCACGCCTCCAGGCTCTGGGACCGGTTCGTCATTGACGTACGCCGCCGCCTCGCCTCCTCGGTCGGCCTCGTACAGTCCCGGTTCGCCCAGCACGCTCGCCTGTCCTTCGCGCGCGTCGCCGAGTACCAGAAGCGCGCTGCCGTCCACGTGCACGCCGTCGTCCGCCTCGACGGCCCGGCGGGCTCGGACGACGAACCCCCGGCCTGGGGCACAGCGGAACTGCTCACCGACGCCGTACGCGTATCCGCCCGGCGGGTCCTGGTCCGCACGCCCTACAGCCTGGCCGTCGGCGAGCTGGCGTTGCGCTGGGGCGCCCAGGTAGATGCCCGGCCCCTGCGCGCTGATGGCGACGGACCCGACGATGACGCGGTCGCCGCTTACGTGGCGAAGTACGTCACCAAGGGAGCGAGTGAGACCGGTGCCGGCCTCGACCACCCGCTCACCACCTGGGCCGATATCGACTCCGCCCCTGTCAGCGAGCACGTGCGAACCCTCATGCACACCTGCTGGCGCCTCGGCGCTCTTCCCGAGTACGCACCGCTCCGTCTTCGCGCCTGGGCTCACACCCTCGGTTACCGGGGCCACATTCTCACCAAGTCCCGCGCCTACTCCACGACATACGCGGCCCTGCGAGCGGAACGCGCCCACCACATGGGCCGCTCCGACCTCGTGTATTCAGCTACGAGGGCCGTCCGTCAGTGATGTGACGCCCTGATAGCGGAAGGGTGCCCCTGACCTGCGATGATCTGAACTTCCTAGATCAAGAACGTCGCAGAGTGGGGGCACCCAACAGGTGCAGGCTACCGAATGGGATCGTCGGCTCGTTGTGCGGGCCGACGGCAAGAACCTGGTCGGGCATGCGGGCGTGGTGCTGCTGCACCGGATCGCGGACCGGGTCGGGCTGACCCGCGCCCTGGCCGCCGCGCTGCCCCGCGGCGTCGGGCCGGGGTGGCGGGATCGCGGGATGGCCCTGGTCCAGCTGGCCTGCGCGATCGTCCTCGGCGCGAGGAATGTCCTGCAGGCCGAGCAACTGCAGCAGCACTGGAGGCCGTTCTTCCCCGTCCGGTCTCGGACAGCACCCTGTGGCGCACGCTGGAAGCCATCGACGGCCCTGTCGGAGCCCGGGTGGAGCGCGTGCGCGCCGTGATACGGCGTGGGGTGTGGACGCTGCTCGCCCTGCGGCCCGGTGGGTTCCCGTGGATCTCGGTATGCGGGCGCACGCTCACCAACTGGTACGTCCTGGATCTCGATGCCACCTTGGTGACCTGCACCAGCAAGAAGGACGGCGCGGCCGGCACGTTCAAGGGCGGCTACGGACATCACCCGCTGGGCGCCTGGCTGGCCAATACCCGCGAGTGCGTGACCATGCTGCTACGGCCGGGCAACGCGGCGTCCAACGACGTCGCCGACCACAAGACGGTGCTGGCCGCCGCGCTGCGGCAACTCCGCTGCCGCTGTGGTCGAAGCTGCTGGTGAGGATCGACGGCGCGGCCTTCAGCCACGGCCTCCTTGAGCATCTGCAGGCGCTGACCACCAGCCGCCGCCGAGTGCGCTGGGTGACCGGCTGGGCCATCAATACCGCCGACGAGGCCGCGATCGCACTGCTGCCCGCGGACGTGTGGAACGACGCGCTGCGGCAGGACGGCGAGGTCCACGAGATCAAGGGCCCGGACGGACAGAAGGTCACCTACCAGGTCGCCGAGCTGACCGGGGTGCGCGACCTGAGCGGCTGGCCCGAGGGGATGCGGCTGATCGTGCGCCGGGTCAAGCCCTCGCGCCGCGATCTGAAGAAGCTGACCGCGTTCGAGCAGCGCACCGGCTGGCGTTACCAGATCGTCGCCACGAACATTCCCGCCCACCAGGGGCTTTCCGGGGTGTCCGGCTCCGGGCAGGTGTGGTTCGTCGATGCTCTCTACCGTGATCATGCCGAGGTCGAGGATCGTGTCAAGGCGATCAAGCGGATCGGCCTCGGGCTGCTGCCCTCGAAGTCCTGGCAGCTGAACGCCGCCTGGGTGCTGGCTGCCACTATCGCCGCGGACCTCGACGCATGGACCAGGCTCCTTCTCCTGCATGACGAGCCCGAACTCGCCGCCGCCGAACCGGAGACGATCCGCAGGAGGCTCTACCACCTGCCCGCCCGGCTCACCGCCCACGCACGCAGACGCACCCTCCACCTCGACCGCACCTGGCCCTGGGCGCCGGCGTTCGCCACCGCCTGGCAGCGGGCCACCCAGCTTCCGGCCCACACCTGACGGTCGGCCCCGCCCCGACGACAGCGGAGAGGAGAGGACCCGCAGCACCCTCGGGCCCGTGGAACCCGACGCCCCGCAGCGTCACGCGACGGCCCGTCCTCGAACGGCAGGGGACATTACGGGCAAACCGCCGAACCGACCGACGTCACACCGCAAGTGAAGAATCGAGGCCGATGTGCCTGACGCCGTCGCTGAAAGGCACTGGCGTTACCTCGGCTCCGGCCACACCCCCGGCGCTGCGCTTATCGCGGCAGGCGTTGCCGAAGACCTTGCCGAGACCCGGCGGCTCAGCGCTGATGCGGTGCAGCAGGGGAGGTGGGGCGATGACTCCCTTGCCTGAGCGAGAGACCGCGGACAGCGGGGCCATGAACCTGATCGAAAGCGAGATCGTGATCGTGGATGAGGACGGCACGGAAGAACCGTTCGACGCCTCCTCGTGGTTTGAGTGAGACGAGAGGCCGTCTCTCTTATATAGGGGAGACGGCCTTGTCCGTCCGAGCCGGGCTACGTCAGAGGGCCTGCGCGAAGTCGTCCTCTCGGATCACAAGTCGTTCACGGACGTCCTTCGGGATCAGCAGGCGAAGGTGCACCTTCGGGGCTCGTACCTTGGGCACCTTCGTGCGGGTGACCTCACAGCGGATCCCGACCCGGTACAGGTCTGCGGCCATGGCCTCCATGCCTCCCTCCTGCCAGTGCTCCCGGAACGTCTTCCCACCGTGGACGTTGACCCACCGGTCCTTAGCCGTCTCGGGGGCGATGGCCTCGAGTTCCCCGATGAGCTTGTCGAGCGTTGTCTCTGCCTGCTCCTTCGTGAACCGGGTCGGGTGTGGCTCCTTTGGAGGGACGGCCCTAGCTGCGTGAACTGCGGCTTGAGGCACGCCCGAGTGATCGACTCGACCACGACAGCGGGTCACGCGGTGACCGGCACCCTCCGCGCTGTCGATCTTGATGCGACGCGCGGGCGTGACCTGCTGGTTCCGAAAGGATCTCCACGACCGGCAGTCGAGCCCAACCGGCAAATGCCCAGCTCAGCCTGTCCCTCCAAAGGAGCCACACCCAACCGGGTCTTCGTGTACCGGCCACCGGGTTCGAGCTCCTTCATGTACAGCGCGATGGAGTCTTGAAGGCGCTTGATCTCCCTCCGGACCTCGGCCCCCTCCGCGTACTGGCGAACTTCCACAGGGAAGTCCCCGAGGACCTTGAGCACGTCCTCTACCAAGCGCTCGTAGATGCTCTGCGGGTTGGGTGCGCCACGTCCACCGCTCTTGCAGTTGCGGCACCGTAGGTAGTGGTAGGTCCCGAAGACGTTGTCCGTGATGTGAACGGTCATGTTCGTCTTGCAGTCGGCGCACAGCAGCACCCCCAGGAACTGGGTGAGTCCGCCGACCCGGCGCGGGGGCTGCTTCTTCATCCGCTTGTCGAGAGCCGCACCGAGGGATGCGAACTCCTCCTCGCTGAAGATCGGGGGAGCGACCTTGATCGGCCTGCCATCCCTGCCGAGTACTGGC
Organism: Streptomyces sp. KMM 9044; assembly: GCF_024701375.2. NCBI lineage: Bacteria > Bacillati > Actinomycetota > Actinomycetes > Kitasatosporales > Streptomycetaceae > Streptomyces > Streptomyces sp. KMM 9044. The sequence goes on from NZ_CP113910.1 coordinate 5,077,884, forward strand.
TTCGAACGCCGTTGCCCACCGTTCTTGTCCTCCTCCACCCGGTAGCCGAGCAGAGCGGGGTTACGGAGACGGCGTACAAGCGTCGCCACCGTAAGTCCTTGGCTCATGAGGCCGGACCGCTTCAGGCACCGCACCATGAACATGGCGGAGCGTCCTCGAAGTGCCATACGTCGGGCCCAGTGCAGAGCCTTGTGAGCCTCGGGATCGATGGCGAGAACGACCTTCCCCGTGCCGTCCTCGGCCGTGACGTAGCCGTATGCCGGCTTGCCGATGATCCAGTTCTCCTGGGTCTTCGCGTAGTCCCACAGGCTCGTGACGCGGGTGGAGGTGTTGGCCGCTTCGATCTCGGCGATGCCGCCGATGATCGTGACCATGATCTTCCCGGCGGTCGTCGTGAGGTCAAGACTGTCGTTCTTCGAGACCAGGTTCTTCCCGCGCTTGAGACTCCACTCGATCATCGTTGAGAGATCGGAGAGGCGGCGCACGAACCGATCGAGTTTCCAGAACAGGATCTCGTCGAACTCGGGGGAACGGTTGTTCAGCCAGTCACCCAGCTCCTTCCTCTTCCATGGTGGGACCTTCGTCGCCGACACGTTCAGGTCCGAGGCGACACCGATGACTCGGCACCCTCGTTCCCTGGCCAGGATGCGAAGGTCAAGCTCCTGCCGCACCGGTGAGGTCGTCTCGTCCGTCAACACGGATAAGCGGATGGACAGGAGAGCCCGAGGTGCGTCCTCGGGAAGCAGGGCCTCGGCCCGCTTCAGCTCCTCCAACAGCGCAAGGTCGGCTTCGGTCCACTCGGCTTCCACGTTGTAGGCCGCTCGCGCGGTTGCGAGCTGCCGCTGTCCTCGTTTGCCCATGTGGGGGAGCATGGCGCGGTTTTGAACGTATTTCCATATGCCCTCAGCTCGACACCAGTATTCAAATCGGACCAACTGGTGAGAAGTTGCTGCCGTTGACGGTCAAGAACGCGGCGTCGGCTCCCAGCGGGGCGACGTCCTGAGCCGTCGTCCACCAGACGTCCAGTGGGCCCACTCCCGGACACCGGGGCGGGCCCACTGGGGTTCGCGGCCCGAGGTGGTGACGCGGTGTTACGGGCGCGCGGTGTCGGACACCGGTGCCGGTGTCCGTGCTGGTGCCGGCCCGGGCGGATGGGTGGTGAGGACGGGCGGGAGGACGGCTTCGAGGTCGTCCAACGCCCTTCTGGCGATGGCGATGCGGATGCGCAGGTCCACGTCGGGGTCCGGGGCCGGAACCGGGGAGGGAACCGGAACCCGGGCGGGGGCCGGGGGGACGTCGGGGGCGGGGGACTGTTCGTGCTCCAGTTCGCGGGCCTCGTCCAGGGAGCTGATGACGACCCCGATCAGGACGTTGACCAGGACGAACGAGGCGATCAGCACGTAGGAGGCGTAGTAGACGATGCTCCAGCGGGAGATCTCCAGGCCCGCGTGGACCGCGTCCCCGAGGCCGTCCAGGGTCATCAGCAGGAAGAGGGTGAGGACGGCGCGGCCGAGGGAGCCGTACTGGCCCGGGTTCGCCTCGCCGAAGAAGACCCAGCCGACCATGGCGTAGACGTACAGCAGGAGCGCTCCCACCAGCAGGAAGCTGATGGTGCCGGGCAGGCTGCGGGTCACCGCCACGATCACGATGCGCAGTTGGGGCAGGAAGCGGGCGGTGCGCAGGACGCGGGCGAGGCGCAGAAGCCGCAGGACTGTGGTGTTCTCGCGGACGACGGGGAGGAACGCGCAGACGACGACGGCGAGGTCGAAGACGTTCCAGGGGTCGCGGAAGAAGCCGCGGGGGCGGTCGGCGTGGGCACAGGCGCGTACGGCTATCTCGGCGGTGAAGGCGGCGAGGCAGAGGTGTTCGGCGAGGCGTAACCAGCGGTGCCAGTCCTCGGCGAGCCCGCTGTAGGTCTCGGCTCCGAGGAGGACCGCGTTGACGATGATCAGGGTGAAGACGGACAGGGCGAACCAGCGGGCTTCGGTGAGGGCGTGGGCTCTCTCCGCCAGGACCCGACGCAGGGGGCGGGACCGGGGCGGCCGGGGCGCGGCGCCCGTGGGGGCAGGGTGGTCGTTCATCGTGCTGTATCTGCTCCTTCGTGCCGCGCGCCATGCCCGAGGTGCAAACGGGCCCGCGGGTTCGCGCGGCGGTGACACTCCAGAGCTGATTTCCACAACATTGTAGATTCGCGGGCATGTGATGCGGGGAGGGTGACGCGTCGGCCCGGTGCCGGTGCATCCGAACGGCCTGCCGGGGCGTCTACCTCTGCATGGACCTGGAGAAGCCGGACGCCGAGAGACCGCCCCCGCCCGTGCCGCAGCCTCCGCGGCGGCAGCCGGAGGCGGCGGGTGAGGGATGTCTGGTCGTGGCGGTCCGCCTGCCGGTGCGGATCGTCGTGTTCCTCGTGGTCCTGCCGGTGCGGCTGGTGTGGGGCGCGTGTGCCGTCGCCGCGCGGTGGCTGGGCCGCGCCGTGTTCCGTCCGCTCGGGCGGGCACTGCTGTGGACCGGGTGCGCGGTGTTCGTGTGGCCGCTGGCCGGGCTGTGGCGGTACGTCCTCGTGCCGCTCGGCAGAGCGCTCGCGTGGCTGGGGAACCTGATGGTCCTCGTGCCCGCCGGGTGGCTGTACCGCTATGTGCTCGTGCCGCTCGGGCACGCGCTGGTGTGGTTGTACGCGCGTGTGCTGACGCCCTTCGGGCACGGCGTGATGTGGGTGCTGCGCGGGATCGCGGCCGTCTGTGCCGCGATCGGGCTCGGGGTGTTCGCGGCCCTCGCCCGGCTCACGCGGTATCTGGCCGTCGTGTCCTGTGCCTGGCTGTACAGATGGGTGCTCGCGCCCGTCGGGCATGCCGTCGCCTGGTGCGTGAAGGGGCTGGTGCGGCTGGTGGGCATGCTCGTCACCGGCATCGGGGTGGGGCTGTACTGGATCACCCGGATCCTGTTCGTGCTGCCGCTGCTCGGCATGTGGCGCTGGGTTCTGACGCCGGTGGGGCGGGTGCTCGCCGTCGTCGCGCGAAAGATCTGGAACGCACTCGGACACGCCTGGCGGGTCACCGGGTACGTCTCGCTCGCGGTGGGGCGGTTTCTGGGGGCCTTCCTCCGGTGGACCGTCGTGGAACCGGCACGCTGGGTGTGCACACGGGTGCTGACACCGGTGGGGCATGTGGTGCGGGACATGGTGCTGCGGCCCGCCGCCGCGGCGGGCCGTGCCGTGGGGAGGGCCGTACGGCAGTCCCTCGCCTCCGCCCGCGCGACGCTGCGGCAGGCGCGCGCCGACCTCCGCCGGATGCTCGTCGGGGAGCGGCGGCCGGCACCGGTGGGGAACCGGCGGGAACCCATCGGCGGTGACGCGCGTACTCTTGGTGGCAGTACGACCGCACTCACGAAGGACTGAGCGACACTGGGCAAGCGACAGCCCGAAGGCCCGCCGCCCGCACCCGCGGTGCAGCGCATCCGACTGCGTTACACCAAGCGCGGCCGCCTCCGGTTCACCAGCCACCGTGACTTCCAGCGTGCCTTCGAGCGCGCGCTGCGCCGTGCCGAGGTGCCGATGGCGTACTCGGCGGGGTTCACGCCGCACCCGAAGGTGTCGTACGCCAATGCCGCACCCACCGGCACGGGCAGTGAGGCGGAGTACCTCGAGGTCGCGCTCACCCAGGAGCGCGACCCGGAACTGCTCAGAGCGCTCCTCGACGAGTCGCTGCCCGCGGGCCTCGACATCGTGGAGGCGGCCGAGGCCAGGACCTCGGGGCTCGCCGACCGGCTCACAGCCTCGGTGTGGGAGCTGCGACTGGACGATGTCGACGCCGAGGAGGCCCGCCGAGCGGTGGACGCCTTCAACGCGGCCGGGACCGTCGAGGTGCAGCGCCGGACGAAGAACGGCGTCCGTACGTTCGACGCCCGCTCCGCTGTCGTGGATCTGGAGAGCGTGGAAACGCCCTCTTCACCAGCCGATAGGCCGACCGGCCGGCCCTGTGCGATACTGCGGCTGGTTGTTCGGCACGTGACGCCTGCCGTTCGACCCGACGACGTTCTGTCCGGTCTCCGCGCCGTGGCCGATCTGGCGCCGCCGGTCCCCGCAGCGGTGACCAGGCTGGCGCAGGGGCTGCTCGATGAAGAGAGCGGCACGGTGACCGATCCGCTCGTGCCCGACCGCGAGGCAGCAGCGGCCGAGCCGCAACCGGCCGGTGCCACTGCCACCGCGACGGTGTCGGCGTAAGGAAGGTCCCGCGTAGGGACGGACGTCGTAGCGCCGCCCTCGTACCTCGGGAGCCACCCGGGTCGGGCAGCGCACCCACCACAAGACTTTCGCCAGGCCGTACGCATTCGGTGTACGGAACCGGCGAGACAGGACACAGAGAGCTCCCGTGCGGCGCCCGCGCCCCGGACGGCGGTAACCGCGCTTCGCGCGAACCGCGGACGTCACCGGCATCGCCGGACCAGGTGCGGCGCCCGGGAGCCTGACGGGAGAAACCCCCGCATGCTCGAACCGACCGAGCCCACAGAGGGCTCCGAACCGAACAGCCCCAGCGACACCCTGCCGCCGCTCCGTAGGCGCCGGGCCGCCTCCCGGCCGGCCGGCCCGCCCGCGGCGGCCCCCGGCACGACGGACCCGGCGACCGCCCCGGCCATACCGGCCGACGAGTCCGCCCGGTCCTTCGACCCGCTCGAGCAGAACGACGGGCCCGAGGCCGCGGAGGGCACCGGGAGCGAGCCGGCCGCGGCACCCGCGCCGGTCGCGGAGCCGGTGGCGGCCCGGACCGGGACCCCGGCCGACGCGGACGACGCCGCTCCGCGCAGGCGCCGACGGGTCGCGCGCCGCCCGGCCTCGTCCGCGGGCGCGTCGGAGGCGGCGCAGGCCGCCGAGACCGTCGTACCGGCGACCGAGACTTCGGCCGCTCCGCCCGTCGAGTCCGTCGTGGACGTCGAGCCGGCCGCTCCGGCCGTGGATGCGGCTCCGCCGCGGGCGCGTCGTCGTGCCACGCGCCGTGTGACCTCGCCGGCGGCCCCCGTCGCCGGGGCCGCCGAAGCGCGGGCCACCGCGAGCGCCGTGAGTGCGGACGGTCCGCAGGCCGCCGACACCGCGGCCGTTTCGGACGACGTCCCCCTCGCGGACACCGCCGTCGTGGACGTCGAGCCGGCCGCTCCGGCCGTGGATGCGGCTCCGCCGCGGGCGCGTCGTCGTGCCACGCGCCGTGTGACCTCGCCGGCGGCCCCCGTCGCCGGGGCCGCCGAAGCGCGGGCCACCGCGAGCGCCGTGAGTGCGGACGGTCCGCAGGCCGCCGACACCGCGGCCGTTTCGGACGACGTCCCCCTCGCGGACACCGCCGAGGCCGCCGTCGCCGACGAGGCTCCCCGTCGTGTCCGGCGTCGCGCCTCGCGTCGTGCCTCCGCCCCCGTGACCGCCGAGACGGCGCAGGACGGCCCGGCCGTTCCGTCCGCCGAGACCGCCGCCTCCCCCGCCGAGGAGGCGAAGCCTCCCGTGACCGAGAGCACCGGAGAGACTCCCACGTCCCCCGAGATCCCCACGACGTCCGAGACCCCCGAGACCCCCGAGGCGCCCGCCGCGGACGAGACCGCTCCGCGCCGTCGCCGCCGTGCGGTCCGCAAGGCCGCCGCCGGATTCGCCGAGCCCGCCCGGCCCGCCGCTGGATCCGCCAGGACCGCCGAGGCCGAGCCGTCGAAGCGTCCCGCGCGTCCCGCGGTCGCCGTGTTCCAGGCTCCGGTGTTCACCGAGCCCCAGTTCCAGACCCCGGAGCGGGCCGCCGCCGAAGCGGCCGCGGAGGCCGTCGGCCCGGCGGAGCCCGGTGAGCCCGAGGCGACCGAGGCGACCGAGGCGACCGAGGCGCTTTCGGAGGAGCAGCCCGCCCCCCGGCGCCGCCGCCGTCGCCGGGGTGCCGCGGACGAGACCGACACGGCACCGCACGCCCAGGCTGATTCCGCCGGAGCCGGCAGCACCCGTACCGGGCCCGCCCCCGACGCCCGCACCGACGAGGAGGCCGACGAGGAGGCCGACGAGGACACGGACGTCGACGAGCAGGCCGAGGACCACGCGGACGACGACCAGGACGAGAACGAGGGCGCCGGTTCCCGTCGCCGTCGCCGCCGGGGCGGCCGTCGCCGCAGGCGCGGCGAGTCCGCCGAGGCCGACGCCGAGGGCGACGAGCCCGGGACCGACGCCGAGCGGGACCACGAGAACGCCGCCGACGGATCCGCCGACGACGCGGAGGACACCGACGAGCCGGCCGAGGACCGTGACGACTCGGGCGCCGCGGGCGGCTCCAGCAGCAGCCGGCGCCGTCGTCGCCGGCGCCGCCGGGCCGGGGACGGAGGCGAGGCCGAGACCCCCACCGACGACCCCGAGCGCACCGTCGTCAAGGTCCGCGAGCCGCGCAAGGCCGCCGAGCCGTCGGACGAGGTGCAGTCCATCAAGGGCTCCACCCGCCTGGAGGCGAAGAAGCAGCGCCGCCGGGAAGGCCGTGAGCAGGGCCGCCGACGCGTCCCGATCATCACCGAAGCCGAGTTCCTGGCCCGACGCGAGGCCGTCGAGCGCGTCATGGTGGTCCGGCAGTACGGCGACCGCACGCAGATCGGCGTCCTGGAGGACGGCGTGCTCGTCGAGCACTACGTCAACAAGGAGCAGGCCACCTCGTACGTCGGCAACGTGTACCTCGGCAAGGTGCAGAACGTGCTGCCGTCGATGGAGGCCGCCTTCATCGACATCGGCAAGGGCCGCAACGCCGTGCTCTACGCCGGCGAGGTCAACTTCGAGGCGCTGGGCATGGCCAACGGCCCGCGCCGGATCGAGGCCGCGCTGAAGTCCGGCCAGTCGGTCCTCGCCCAGGTGACGAAGGACCCGATCGGGCACAAGGGCGCCCGTCTGACCAGCCAGGTCTCCCTCCCGGGCCGCTACCTCGTGTACGTCCCCGAGGGCTCGATGACCGGCATCAGCCGCAAGCTGCCCGACACCGAGCGGGCCCGGCTGAAGACCATCCTCAAGAAGGTCGTCCCCGAGGACGCGGGCGTCATCGTGCGCACCGCCGCCGAGGGCGCGAGCGAGGACGAGCTGCGCCGTGACGTCGACCGGCTGCAGGCGCAGTGGGAGGACATCAGGAAGAAGTCCAGGAGCGGCGGCAGCTCGAACGCGCCGACGCTGCTGTACGGCGAGCCGGACATGACCGTCCGGGTCGTGCGGGACATCTTCAACGAGGACTTCACCAAGGTCATCGTCAGCGGTGACGAGGCCTGGGAGACCGTCCACGGGTACGTCGCGCACGTCGCGCCCGACCTGGCCGACCGGCTGCAGAAGTGGACCAGCGAGGTCGACGTCTTCGCCACGTACCGGATCGACGAGCAGCTCGCCAAGGCCCTGGACCGCAAGGTCTGGCTGCCCAGCGGCGGTTCGCTGGTGATCGACCGGACCGAGGCGATGGTCGTCGTCGACGTCAACACCGGCAAGTTCACCGGGCAGGGCGGCAACCTCGAGGAGACGGTCACCAGGAACAACCTGGAGGCGGCCGAGGAGATCGTGCGCCAGCTGCGGCTGCGCGACCTCGGCGGCATCATCGTCATCGACTTCATCGACATGGTGCTGGAGTCCAATAGGGATCTTGTTCTGCGGCGTCTCCTTGAGTGTCTGGGCCGGGACCGTACGAAGCACCAGGTCGCCGAGGTGACCTCGCTGGGCCTGGTGCAGATGACCCGCAAGCGGGTCGGCCAGGGTCTGCTGGAGTCGTTCTCGGAGACCTGCGTCCACTGCAACGGACGCGGTGTCCTCGTCCACCTGGACCAGCCCACCTCCACCGGAGGCGGCGGCAAGCGCAGGAAGCGGGCGCGGGCCGGGGCCGGGGAGCACACCCACGAGCACGAGGCCGACGTCGCCCTGACGGCGGAGCAGGAGGCGGAAGCGGAGTCGGAGGCCGAGGTCGCCGCCGAGGCGGCCGAGCCCGTCGCGCTCCCGGCGCCCGGGTACATCCCCGACGAGGAGCTGTACAGCAGCGCTGCCGAGGCGGAGGCCGCGGCCACCCGCGGCCGTGGCCGCCGCCGGGCGAGCCGGAGGGCCTCGGCCCCGGCCGGCGCGCCGAGGCGCGAGGAGCGTCGCCGCGAGCCGGCCGCCGTCGAGGAGCCGGTGGCGGAGGTGCCGACGGCTCAGGACACGACGGCCGCCCAGGAGGCCGCGCGTCCGGTGCAGCCGGAGCCGGCCTCGGGGGCGCACGCCGAGCCGGTCGCCGCCGAGGACCCGGTCGTCGAGGCACCGACCGAGGCGCCCGTCGAGGCACCGGCAGCCGAGGAGGCCGCGCCCAAGGGCCGTACGCGTCGTCGGGCCACCCGTAAGGTGTCCGCGCCGGCCGGTTCCCCGGCGGGTGCCGAGGCCACGGTGGTGACGGTCGCGGAGGCCGCGTCCGCAGCCGCCCCGTCGGAGCCCGAGCAGGCGCCGAAGCAGGTCTCGACCGAGCCGGCCGAGGCGCCCGAGGCGGCGGCCGAGACCGCCGCGCCGCCTCGCCCGCGCCGCCGCGCGGTGCGCCAGCCGACCGTATCCACCGCGTCCGAGGAGGCGGCCGTCGTGGTCGTCCCGTCGGCCACGGCGGACCAGGCGGCCCCGGTGGACGAGGCGGCAGCGGTCACCACTGACGCGGAAGCCGTCGAGGAAGCCGCTGACGAGAAGGCCCCGGCCAGGAAGACCGCCCGCGCGGCGGCCAAGAAGGCCACGGCGAAGAAGGCCACCGCGAAGAAGACGGCGGCCAAGAAGACGGCGGCCAAGACCACCAAGTCGGCCACGAAGAAGACGACGGCCAAGAAGACGGCGGCCAAGACCACCAAGTCGGCCACGAAGAAGACGACGGCGAAGAAGACCGCGGCAGCGGCCCAGCAGCCGTCGCCCTCGGTCACGGCGTCGATGGAGGACTGATCAGGGCCCGCCCGGCAGGGCGGCACGCGGAGAGGGGCGGGCACCGGCGACACCCGGTGTCCGCCCCTCTCCGTGTTTCGTCTCCCTCGCGTCTCTCGCGTCCCTCGCGCCGGACCTCGAACGCCGGCCCGGCCCCGGCATCACGCCGTGCAGTTCGGACAGGTGCCGCGGTACGTCAGCTCGACGTCAAGGACCGTGTACCCGAAGCGTTCCGACGCGGGGAGCGCCGAGAGCGCGTCACCCGCCGGGTGCACGTCGCGGATCGTTCCGCAGCGGTCGCAGAGCAGGTGGTGATGAGGGCGGTGCGCGTTCGGGTCGTAGCGCGTGGCGCGGTGGTCGGTCGAGACCTCGGTGAGCTCGCCCAGGGTCACCAGTTCGCCCAGGGTGTTGTAGACCGTGGCCCGGGAGATCTCGGGCAGCCGCTCCGTCGCGCGCGCGTGCACCTCGTCGGCGGTCAGGTGGATGTGGTCTCCGCCGAATACCTCGGCCACGACGCGTCGCTGCGCGGTCAGGCGCCAGCCGCGTTCCCGAAGCCTCTTCAAGAGATCACTCATACCGTCACCCTAACCAGCGGTGGAACCCATCTCAAGAACAGGTATGGTTCTGAAAGTTGCCTTGACTTAGATCTTGTCCAACGTAGGGTGTGTGCCGATGCGAGCCGCGGAGCGGCTTGCGCGGACACTCGGACGGCCAGGACCGCAGGCCTTGATTCCAAGCGAAGAACCACTCACCGAGGAGCGAGCTTTGACCGAGAACCCCCAGAAGCCGTTGACCACGGCTGCCGGTGCACCGGTTGCCGACAACCAGAACTCCCTGACGGCCGGTCCGCGCGGTCCGATGCTCCTGCAGGACGTCTGGTTCCTGGAGAAGCTCGCGCACTTCGACCGTGAGGTCATCCCGGAGCGCCGGATGCACGCCAAGGGCTCGGGCGCGTTCGGCACCTTCACGGTGACCCACGACATCACGCAGTACACGAGTGCGAAGATCTTCTCCGAGATCGGCAAGAAGACCGACCTGTTCGTCCGGTTCTCCACCGTCGCGGGTGAGCGCGGCGCGGCCGACGCCGAGCGCGACATCCGCGGCTTCGCCCTGAAGTTCTACACGGACGAGGGCAACTGGGACCTGGTCGGGAACAACACCCCGGTCTTCTTCTTCCGCGACCCGCTGAAGTTCCCGGACCTCAACCGCGCGGTGAAGCGCGACCCGCGGACCAACCTCCGCGACGCCGAGAACAACTGGGACTTCTGGACCAACCTCCCCGAGGCCCTGCACCAGATCACGATCGTGATGTCCGACCGCGGCATCCCCGCCTCGTACCGGCACATGCACGGCTTCGGCTCGCACACCTACAGCCTGATCAACGCCGAGGGCGAGCGGTTCTGGGTCAAGTTCCACCACCGCACCCAGCAGGGCATCAAGAACCTCACCGACGCCGAGGCCGAGGCCCTCGTCGGCAAGGACCGCGAGTCCCACCAGCGCGACCTCTTCGACGCGATCGAGAACGGCGACTTCCCGAAGTGGAAGATGTTCATCCAGGTCATGCCGGAGGCCGACGCGGAGAACTACCGCTTCCACCCCTTCGACCTCACCAAGGTCTGGTCCAAGAAGGACTACCCGCTGATCGAGGTCGGCGAATGGGAGCTCAACCGCAACCCCGAGAACTACTTCGCGGACGTCGAGCAGGCCGCCTTCACCCCGGCCAACGTGGTTCCGGGTATCAGCTACTCGCCCGACAAGATGCTGCAGGGCCGTCTCTTCTCCTACGGTGACGCCCAGCGCTACCGCCTCGGCGTGAACCACCACCAGATCCCCGTCAACGCCGCGAAGAACCCGGTGAACACCTACCACCGCGACGGCGCCATGCGGGTCGACGGCAACCAGGGAGCCACCCCGGGCATCGAGCCCAACTCGTACGGACGCTGGCCGGAGCAGCCGGCCTACCGCGAGCCGAGCCAGGCCGTGGGCGCCGTCGCCGACCGGTTCAACTTCCGGGAGGACGACGACAACTACTTCGAGCAGCCCGGCAACCTGTTCCGCCTGATGAGCGCCGAGCAGCAGCAGGTTCTCTTCGCCAACACGGCGCGCGCCATCAACGGCGCGTCGCAGCGGACCGTCGAGCGGCACATCGCCAACTGCACCCAGGCCGACCCGGCCTACGGTGAGGGCGTCCGCAAGGCGATCGAGGCCCTGGTCGACGGCAGCCTCTGAGCCCCGCTCGCGGGGGCGCGCTCCGCGCCCCCGCACCGTACCCGGCGTGGGCCACGGAGCACCCCCGCGCCGGGTAGGGCACGGCCACCGGCCCGGCAGCCCTCACGGGCACGACCAGCAGAACCGCTCGATCGGGAGAGATACGCATGAGCAGGGACGGTCTGACTCCTGAGCAGACGGAACGCGTCATGGCCATCGCCATGGAACTGGCCCGTGAGGGCAACACCGAGGAACTCGTGGGGTTCGTGGAGCACGGGCTGCCGGTGGACACGGCCGACGCGGACGGCAACACCCTGCTCATGCTCGCCGCCTATCACGGCCACGCCGACACCGTGCGGGCTCTGGTCCGGCTCGGCGCCGACCCGGACCTGCGCAACGCCCGGGACCAGGCCCCCCTCGCCGGTGCCCTGTTCAAGGGCGCGGACGAGGTGGTCGAGGTGCTGCGGGAGGCCGGTGCGGACCTGGACTCCGGCACGCCGACCGCGCGGGCCGCGGCGTCCATGTTCGGCCGCGCCCACCTGCTCGCGCGCTGATCCACCGGGGCCCGCGCGGTCCGTCACCGTGACCGCCCGGGCCGGGCCCGGTTTGACCGGTCAGGCCATGTCCCCGTAGCCTTGACCACCGGCGTGTCCATCGGGACCGCCACATTCCCGTAAACCTCTTCCTCCCGGGTGCATGGACTGGCTCGGGAGAGGTTGCCCGCGTGTCTGTACTGTCGGGCGGCTGGCCTGCGGGGTGCCGTTCTTCGAGTGAGAGAGAGATCCGCGTGTACGCCATCGTGCGCAGCGGTGGTCGCCAGCACAAGGTTGCTGTCGGCGACATCGTTGAGGTTGACAAGATTTCCACCGCCAAGGTCGGTGACACGGTCGAGCTCTCGACCCTGCTCCTCGTCGACGGCGATGCCGTGACCAGCGACCCGTGGGTACTGGACGGCGTCAAGGTCCAGGCCGAGGTCGTGGACCACCACAAGGGCCAGAAGATCGACATTCTGCGCTACAAGAACAAGACCGGCTACCGCCGTCGTCAGGGCCACCGCCAGCAGTACACGGCGATCAAGGTCACTGAGATCCCCACGGCTGCGAAGTAAGGGACTGAGGAGAGATGGCACACAAGAAGGGCGCATCGTCCACCCGGAACGGTCGCGACTCCAATGCCCAGCGGCTCGGCGTGAAGCGCTTCGGTGGTCAGGTCGTCAACGCGGGTGAGATCCTCGTCCGCCAGCGTGGCACCCACTTCCACCCGGGCGCCGGCGTCGGCCGTGGTGGCGACGACACGCTGTTCGCTCTGGCGGCCGGTTCGGTGCAGTTCGGCACCCACCGTGGCCGCAAGGTCGTGAACATCGTTCCGGTCGCCTGATCGGAAGCTTTCGCGAGGCGGACCTCACTTCCCTGGCGGGAAGGCGGGTCCGCCTTTCGCGTGTTGACCAGGAAACACGTACGTACGTACACCGCACTGTCTCTGGAGGCACCCCACATGACCACCTTCGTGGACCGCGTCGAGCTGCACGTCGCCGCGGGTAGCGGAGGTCACGGCTGTGCCTCCGTCCACCGTGAGAAGTTCAAGCCGCTGGGCGGACCCGACGGCGGGAACGGCGGGCGGGGCGGCGATGTGATCCTCACCGTCGACCAGTCCGTGACCACGCTGCTCGACTACCACCACTCCCCGCACCGCAAGGCCACCAACGGCAAGCCCGGCGAGGGCGGCAACCGCAGCGGCAAGGACGGCCAGGACCTGGTCCTGCCGGTGCCGGACGGGACCGTCGTCCTGGACAAGGCGGGCCACGTGCTCGCCGACCTGGTGGGGCACGGGACCTCGTACATCGCCGCCCAGGGCGGCCGGGGCGGGCTCGGGAACGCCGCCCTCGCCTCCGCGCGGCGCAAGGCGCCCGGGTTCGCGCTCCTCGGCGAGCCGGGTGGCCTGCGGGACATCGGCCTGGAGCTGAAGACCGTCGCCGATGTGGCCCTGGTCGGCTATCCGAGCGCGGGCAAGTCCTCGCTGATCTCCGTGCTCTCCGCCGCCAAGCCCAAGATCGCCGACTATCCGTTCACCACCCTCGTGCCCAACCTGGGTGTCGTCACCGCCGGTTCGACCGTCTACACCATCGCCGACGTGCCGGGGCTCATCCCGGGCGCCAGCCAGGGAAAGGGCCTCGGGCTCGAGTTCCTGCGGCACGTGGAGCGGTGCAGCGTGCTCGTGCACGTGCTGGACACGGCGACGCTGGAGTCCGACCGCGACCCCGTCTCCGACCTCGACATCATCGAGGAGGAGCTGCGGCAGTACGGCGGTCTCGACAACCGTCCCCGCGTCGTCGTCCTCAACAAGACCGACGTGCCGGACGGCAGGGACCTCGCCGAGATGGTGCGCCCCGATCTGGAGGCACGCGGCTACCGCGTCTTCGCGGTGTCCGCCGTCGCCCACCTCGGGCTGCGGGAACTGTCTTTCGCGCTGGCCCAGTTGGTGGCCGAGGCGCGGGCCGCCCGCCCGAAGGAGGAGTCCACGCGCATCGTCATCCGGCCGAAGGCCGTGGACGACGCCGGGTTCACCGTCGCCCGCGAGGACGAGGGTCTGTTCCGGGTGCGGGGCGAGAAGCCCGAACGATGGGTCCGCCAGACCGACTTCAACAACGACGAGGCCGTCGGTTACCTCGCCGACCGGCTCAACCGGGTCGGTGTGGAAGCGGCGCTGATGAAGGCCGGCGCCCGGTCCGGCGACGGTGTCGCCATCGGCCCCGAGGACAACGCGGTCGTCTTCGACTGGGAGCCGACGGTGACCGCCGGTGCGGAGATGCTCGGCCGGCGCGGCGAGGACCACCGTTTCGAGGAGCCCCGCCCGGCCGCCCAGCGCCGCCGAGACCGGCAGGCCGAACGGGACGAGGTCGAGCAGGCGTACGACGACTTCGACCCGTTCCGCGACAAGTCGTAGGGCCCGCGGGGCCGGCGGGGGGGCAAGGGGCCGATCCGGCGACGGGATTCCCGGCCGCCGCCCGACGCTCACCTCGAGGACCCGCCCGGGCAACGGGACGTTCCCGTGCCGGGGCGGGTTCCCTCCTGTCCGTATTCTTGTCATGCCCCTGCCTTTCTGGGCTCGGTGTGCGGACCATCCGGAGCGGAGGCTTCCCGGCGTCCGGAACGCATGCGAGGCAGGGGAGTCCGCTCATGTCCGGAGCAGTGCCGCCCGACCGCCGCCGTGTTCCGACCGCCGCCGTGTTCTGACCGCCGCCGTGTTCTGACCGCCGGCGCCGCCGCGCCCGGCGCCACGGCCTTCACCCAGCTGCGGCTGCCGGCCACCGCTCGCGCGGCGGAGCGGAAACCGTTGCCAGACGGGGTGTTCAGCCTGGGAGTCGCCTCCGGCTACCCTCCCCCCACTGCCTTGAAGGTGTGGGGACCCCCACCCCGACGGCGTCGTGCTGTGGACCCGGCTGGCCCCCGCCCCCCGAACGGTGGCGGCATGCCGGACCGCGCGGCCCCCGTCGAGTGGCGGATCGCCCCAGGACCCGGTTCAGGTGGATCGTCCGCCGGGGCACCGCAGAGGCCCGGCCCGCCTCCGGGCGCAGCGTCCACGTCGACGTACGCGGGCTGCGCCCGGACACCCGGTACTGGTTGGTACCGCTTCCGTGCCGACGGACAGCTCTCCCGCACCGGCAGCCCAGCGGGTTCCGGGCTCCTCTCATGGCATCCTCAGCGAACCGCCCTACCATGCCTAGACATGGACACAGAACGTACGCGAGAAGAACTCCCGGTCGCCGGCGCCGCCGTCTCCCCGCTGCCTGCCGGCACCCGCCTGCTGCACATAGGCCCCCACAAGACCGGCACCACCGCCGTCCAGGGCGCGCTGTTTGCCGCGAAGGAGGAGATGGCGCGGCACGGCGTCGACTTCCCGGCGCACAGCCGGCATCCGATCGAGGCCGCCCTCGCCGCCTGTGCCCGGCCCGCGATGATGGGGGACACGGCCCCCACCGAGCGCCACTGGCAGCGGCTGCTGGACCAGGTGCGGGCCACCGAGGAGCGCACCTCCGTGATCAGCAGCGAGTTCTTCGCGGACGCCGAGGAGGAGACGGCCGTCGCCCGGATCGTCGAACAACTCGGTGGCGACCGGGTGCACGTCCTGGTCACCCTGCGTCCCCTGGCGCGGATCATGCCCTCGCAGTGGCAGCAGTACGTGCAGAACGGGCTGCGCATGGACTACGAGCAGTGGCTGGAGCACATGCTCCGCCGGCCCCCGTACGGCAGCCCCACTCCCAGCTTCTGGCGCCGGCACCGGCACGACCGGCTGGTCGAGCGGTGGGCCGGGGTGACCGGGCCGGACCGGGTGACCGTCGTGGTGGTCGACGACCGCGACCGGGACGCGCTGATGCGCACCTTCGAGACGCTGCTCAGACTCCCCGAGGGGCTGCTCAGGCCGGTTCCGGAGACCGCGAACCGCTCCCTCACCCTCGCCGAGACCGAAATGCTGCGGAATCTTAATAAAGAATTCCGCGGCAACGCGCTTCCGGAAGAGCTGTATTCGAGGCTCGTACGGCACGGCGCCATCGCACATATGAAGAACTCGTGCAGCCCCACTCCGCAGGACGTGAAGATCCGTACTCCGCAATGGGCCCTGGAGGCCGCCGCCGGGATCGGCGCCGAGGCGGCCGCGCGGATCGGAGGCATGGGCGTGCGGATCCTCGGCGACCTGGAACCGCTGTCCCGCGTACCGGAGTCCGCGGGGCCGGCGGGTGAGCCGCGGCTCGCTCCCGAAGTGGCCGCGCAGGCCCTGTTCGGGGTGCTGGCCACGGTCGCCGCGACGAACGGTGCCGGCAAGGGGCGTAGCGTCCACCGGACACCGTCGAAGGAACTCGTGAAGGTCCTCGGTCACCGCTGCCTGAAGCGACTGCGTCTGCGCTGAACGCGCCGGAGGCGTCCCGTCCGTCACGAACGGTGAGGGCGTGACTCCTGTGGGGTCGCTCACGGCGATTCAGGGGGCGTCCCGGGAGCCGTCGTCCGACACCGGGAGTCCCAGGTGAATGACAGGTTGCGTGCACATATGCGGCGGAGGTCGCTCACCTTGCACTGCGGTAACCGCTAGTGGGACCATTTGGAAGTTCCCTGTCGCCCCAAGGTAGGTCACCTGTGTCCCAGCGCATAGCCAAGCCCCGTACCACCGCAGTGATCCTGGCCGGTGGCACCGGCCAGCGGGTGGGTCTTTCGATCCCCAAGCAGCTGCTGAAGATCGCCGGCAAGGCAGTCATCGAGCACACCCTGACCACCTTCGAGAACACCGACTCGATCGACGACATCATCGTGCTGATGGCGCCGGGCTATGTGCCCGACGTCGAGAAGATCGTCGACAGGGCCGGGTTCAAGAAGGTCTCCCGGGTCATCGAGGGCGGCTCGACGCGGAACGAGACCACCGAGCGGGCCATCTCGGCACTCGGCGAGAGCCTGGCCGAGGGCGAGGACCGCAACGTCCTCTTCCACGACGCCGTCCGCCCCCTGCTGTCGCAGCGTGTCATCGAGGACTGCGTGAGCGCCCTGGAGCGCTACCAGGCCGTCGACGTGGCCATCCCGTCCGCCGACACCATCATCGTCACGCGGACGCACGGTGAGGACGGCGAGTTCATCACCGAGATCCCCGACCGCTCCCGGCTGCGCCGCGGGCAGACCCCGCAGGCGTTCAAGCTGTCCACGGTCCGCCGTGCCTACGAGGTCGCCGCCGGCGACCCCAACTTCCAGGCCACGGACGACTGCTCGGTCGTGCTCAAGTACCTGCCCGACGTGCCGATCCACGTCGTCGCGGGCGACGAGTACAACATGAAGGTCACCCAGCCGGTCGACGTCTTCATCGCCGACAAGCTGTTCCAGCTCGCCTCCACCGCCACCCCCGAGCAGATGGGGGAGGACGCCTACCGCGAGCTGCTCACCGGCAAGACGGTCGTCGTCTTCGGCGGTTCGTACGGTATCGGCAAGGACATCTGCGGGCTTGCCGAGTCCTACGGGGCCACCGTGTACGCGCTCGGCCGCTCCACCACCGGCACCCACGTGGAGAACCCGGAGGAGGTCGACGACGCGCTGTCCAAGGCGTACGCCGAGACCGGCCGCATCGACTACGTCGTCAACACGGCAGGTGTGCTGCGCATCGGGAAGCTGGCCGAGACCGACAACGCCACCATCGAGGAGGCGCTGAAGGTCAACTACCTGGCACCCGTGCAGATCGCCCGGTCGGCGTACAAGTACCTCGCCGAGAGCAAGGGTCAGCTGCTGCTCTACACCTCCAGCAGCTACACCCGGGGGCGCGCCGAGTACAGCCTCTACTCCTCGACCAAGGCCGCAATGGTCAACCTCACCCAGGCCCTGGCCGACGAGTGGGCCGGTGACGGCGTCCGCGTCAACTGCGTCAACCCGGAGCGCACCGCCACACCGATGCGGACCAAGGCTTTCGGCCAGGAGCCGGCGGGCAGCCTGCTGTCCTCCGAGGCGGTGGCCCGTACGTCCCTGGACGTGCTGCTCTCCGAGCTCACCGGCCATGTCATCGACGTGCGCCAGCAGGACCCGACGGCGGGCGCCGCCCGTGCCAGCGGTTTCGAACAGGCGCTGGCGTCGGTGCTGGACCGTCAGGACGGCGTGTAATAATCGACTGCAAATAGACTCCGGTAATTCAGGCCTCTGCGGCCTCCCGTTTACGCAGTTCCTGCGCGGGTGTTCGCAGGGGCCTGAATCCGTCGCTCACGAATTACCCACAGGCACAAACCGGCACTCACCCTCCAAGAGCAGGTTTCTCCGTTGATATCCACCGCTATTCGCGTCGCCCGGGTGGGCAGCGCGGCCGAACTGGCCGCGGCGGCCCTCATGATGCTGGGCTTCCCCTGTCTCATGCTGGCCGCGATCGTCCCGAACGTCCCCGCCTTCGCGGCAGCGGCCGCCGTGACGTACCTGGCGGACCACTATCTGCACCGCAGGGGCAGCTACCTGGTCAACCGCCTCAGCAAGGTGCGGGCGGGCCTGTCGATCCGCTTCCTGATCCGGCAGCTGCTGCTGATCCTGCTCCTGGCCCGGATGTCCCTCGCGGACAACCTGATCTACTACGGGGCGATCGCCTGCTTCATCACGTTCTACGGTCTGCAGGCCCCGCACGGTGCGCTGACCACGTTGATCCGCAACCGGCGGCGCATGCCGGTGGCCACCCGCAACGTGGACCTGGCCTCCCGCATCCGGATCCCGGACGCGCCGCCGCGCGCGCTGATGAACCGCGCCGCGGAGAAGATGCTCCACCTCGACCTGGCGGCGGTCGTCGGCATACTCCTCGCCGCCGCCCTCGACTCGGCCGTCATCGGCTTCGCCGGCATCGGCATCACGGTGCTGCTGGGCCTCCTGTACGTGCTGGGCCTGGTGCCCTACGTGCGCGGCCGGCGGATACCGCCGAAGGCCGACCAGGTTCTGGTGGCGGTCGACGACTGGCTGCGCGAGTACCGGCCGCAGACGGTGCTGTACTTCTCCGGCTCCAAGGACTCCGCGTACCAGGTCAACATGTGGCTGGAGACCATGGAGCAGCTGGACACGCGGCCGTTGGTCGTCCTGCGCGAGCGGGTCATACTGAACAACCTGGCCCCCACCACGGTCCCGGTCGTCTGCGTGCCCGGAGGGGTGCACCTGATGAACCTGGACCTGTCCTCGGTGCGGGTCGCGCTGTACGCGGCGAACGTCGGCAAGAACATCCACCTGCTGCGCGTACCGACCATGAAGCACGTCTTCATCGGTCACGGCGACAGCGACAAGCTCGCCAGCGTCAACCCGTTCAGCAAGGTCTACGACGAGGTGTGGACGGCCGGCCGTGCGGGCCGCGACCGCTACGCCATCGCCGACGTCGGCGTCCGTGACGACGACATCGTCGAGGTCGGCCGCCCGCAGCTGGCCCCCATCGAGACCCGGCAGGCCACGGCCGCGGGCTCCGCCGAGGGGCGCTGCCCGACGGTCCTGTACGCCCCCACCTGGGAGGGCTGGGACGACAACCCGGGCAACACCTCGCTCCTGCTGGCCGGTGAGAACATCGTGAAGCGGCTGGTCACGGCCGACCCCGCGGTCCGTGTCCTCTACAAGCCGCACCCCTTCACCGGCACCCGCAGCGCGCAGGCCCTGGCCGCCCACCTGCGGATCACCGCGCTGATCGAGCAGGCCGCCGCCGAGCGCGCCGCCGACCCCCGTCTCACCGCCGACCCGGCGGCGCAGGACCGGGCGCGGGGCGAACTGGCCCGTATCGAGGCCCGGCTGGCCGAACTGACCGGCTCCGCCGACAAGGGCGACGAGGCCGAGGCCAGTCGCGACGGCGTGATCGACGTGGCCCTGCACGAGGAGACCACCCGGCTGCGCGCCGAGTGGGACACCGCGTACTGGAGTTCCTTCCCCGACTGGGAGCACCGCGTCATCACGGGGGCCGAGCCGCGCCTGTACGACTGCTTCAACGTCTCCGACGCGATGGTCTCCGACATCTCCAGCGTCGTCTCCGACTTCATCGCCAGCGGCAAGCCGTACGCCGTCACCGACTCGGCCGGGCTGGGCCTGGAGGAGTTCAAGCGGCAGAACACGGCGGTGCGCGCCGCGGTGATCCTGTCCAACGACGCGGCCCAGCTGGCCGAGCTGCTCGAGGCGGTCCGCACCCCGGAGGCCGACTCCCTGGCCGGAGAGCGGGGCGAGCTCAAGCGCTACCTGCTGGGTCCGGACGAACCGACGTCCATCGACCAGTTCAACGCGGCGGTCGCACAGCTCGCCCGCAAGGCCGAGACGCGCAACCTCGGCCAGGAGTCCCGGACCACGGTCGGCGGCCCGGACGTGGAGCCGGTGGACGCACTGCCCGCACCGTCGGCGTCCGTCACCGGCGAGCCGGACGCCACCGGAGCGAACTGACCGGGGCCGGACACCTGACAGGGCTCGGCCCCCGAGGAGAGACTCCTCGGGGGCCGAGCCCTTTTGCGTCCGAGACCGCCGACAGGTTCCCGCCACACCCGTGTGGTGTAGGCCACTTGAGGGGTGGGTCGAGGCAACCATCCACCTCGAACACACGTCTAACAGGTAGAGAATGAGGCGATACAAAGGGAAATATATCGTAATGAGGGGGAAACGTGACCGTGGCGCAGCCTGATGTCACCGTGGTCATCGGGGCGTACGAAGCGATGCCGTACCTGATCGACTGCCTCGCCTCGGTGGAGGCGCAGACCATCGACCCGGAGCGCGTCGAGGTCGTCGCCGTGGACGACGGCTCGACGGACGGCACGGGGGAGTACCTGGAGGAGTTCACGGACCGCGCGCCCATGCGGGTCACCGTGATCCGGCAGGCGAACTCGGGCGGCCCCAGCGGCCCGCGCAACGTCGGTCTGGGCAGGGCCTCCGGGCGCTACGTGTTCTTCCTGGACGCCGACGACCGGCTGGGCCCCGAGGCCCTCGAGCGGATGGTCGCCATGGCCGACCGGGCCGGCACCGATGTCGTCCTGGGTCGGGTCGAGGGCGTCAACCGCGGCGCCCCGAAGTCGATGTGGGGCCGCACGGTGGAGCGCACCGACGTGCACTCCTCCAACATCATGTTCACCCTCAGTGCGCAGAAGCTGTTCCGCCGCGCCCTGCTGGACCGGCACGGCTTACGGTTCGACGAGTCGCTCTACACCGGTGAGGACGCGCTGTTCACCATGGAGGCGTACCTCAGGGCGGACGGCGTCTCCGTGGTCGCCGACCACACCTGCTACTACCTGGTGGGCCGCGACGACGGCAAGCACGTGACCAAGAGCGGGAGGTACACCCTGAGGTTCGACTCCGCCCGCCTCCTGACGAACCTGATCGCCGACCTCGTCCCCGAGGGCCCGCAGCGTGACCGGCTGATGGTGCGGCCCTTCACCGTCACCCTGCTCCCGCAGTTCGGCCCCCGGTTCCTCAAGGACAGCGACCAGGTGCGGCGGCACAAACTGGAACTGGCGAAGCCGCTGACGGACGCCCACTGGACCGAGGACGTCGCCCAGCACCTGAAGGTCGAGGAACGGCTGCGGCTGCACCTGGTGGCCGAGCAGCGGCTCGGACTCCTCACCGAGACGGTGAAGTTCACGGCGTCGAAGAAGCAGGCGCCGGCCCTGCTGGAGCGGCGGGGCCGGCGCGTCTACCTCGCCTACCCGCACTTCCGCGACCGGGCGGCGGGCATCCCCGACTCCGTCTACCTCGCCGCGCCCCGTGAGGCCCGCGCCTTCCCCGGCTACCGCGAGGGCGGCACGGTCACCGTCCTGCGCCGCGCCGCCCGCCGGGCCCGCCGCCTGCTGGTCCCCGGCGAGAAGGTCACGCCGGAGGGCCCGACCTCGACGGCGGCGTGACGGGCCCCACCGTCTCGGCGTCGGCTGCGGTGGGGGCTCCCGTGCCGGCGTCGGAATCCCGGCGCTGACCGGGCAGGCCGGACAGCAACTCCTCCGCGAGCCGCTGAGAGTGCGGATGCCGCCGTGCCTCGGCCTGTCCACCGTGCGCCCTGCGGTGCAGGGCCGCCGCGTACAGGCCGTGCAGGGCCGCGTTGCAGCGCTCCTGGGACGCCGGCTCGTCGGGTCCCAGCAACCGTAGCTTCAACTCCGCTCGGGTATCGGCCAGTTCGTCCTTCTCCGGGTGCCGGACCGCCTCCAGCAACTCCGGTACCCCGCCCGCGTCCGGGGTCAGCACGGTCGCCGCCGCCGCCGTCGGGAACTCGGCGCGGAAGGCCTCCTCGGACAGCCCGCTGGTGTTCGCCACCGCGTACGGCTTGCCACTGGCGAGGAAGTCGCTGATGACACTGGAGACGTCACTGATCAGCAGGTCGGCGGCGTTGAAGCAGGAGTACAGGGTGGGCCGTACACCCGTGACGATCTGGTGCTCGTCCGCCGGCAGCGACGCCCAGTACGCCTCCTCCCAGGCCGCCGTGGCCCTGGCCACCGCCTCGGCCCGTCCAGGCGGCGGAGCGGACTGGGCCAGCATCCTCTCCACCTGGTCGGCGCCCTCCCGGACCCCGGCCGCCGTGAGCCGGTCCAGCTCCGCCGTGAGCCGCTCCAGCTCCGGGGCGGATCGCTCGGGCCCCGCGGATGCCGCGGGCCGTTCCCGGTTCGCCGCCCGGACCAGCTCCCGGATGCGCCGGTCCGCGGCGCCCGCCGCCGGCTGCACCGAGCCGGTCAGCGGGTGCGGCTTGTACAGCAGCCGCACGGCCGGATCCGCGAGCAGCGCCCGTACGAGGTTCTCCCCGGCCGCGACCACCGAGGTGTTGCCCGGGTTGCCGTCCCAGCCCTCCCAGGTCGGCGCGTACAGCACGGTGGTGCGGGCACCGGCGGCCGGCGGGCCCGACCGGGGGCGCACGGCGTCCAGTTGGGGACGGCCGATCTCCACCACGTCCTTGTCCTCGACCCCGACCGCCGCCCGGGCGTACCGCTCACGTGCCTGCGGACCGGCCACCCACACCTCGTCGTACGCCTTCGCGTACGGGTTGCAGGACGACAGCTTGTCGCTCTCGCCGTGGTTGACGAAGGCGTGCTTGATCGAGGGGATGCGCAGCACCTGCGAGGTCTTGCCGGAGTTCGACGGGTGGATGAGGACCCGCAGCGTGGAGTGTTCGAGCCGCATGAGGGTGGATACCTTCGGCAGGCACACGACGGGAATGTCGGTCGCCGCGATCCTCGCCACCATGAACCGCTCGCGCAGGATGACGACAGGCCGCCCGTCGAGCCTGCTCATCGTCTCCAGCCACATGTTGGCCTGATAGGCCGAGGACACCCCGCCGGAGAAGTACAGGCCGACCGTGGGCCGGTAGTCGGCCAGCCAGGCGTCGAACCAGCCGAGCACCTCCTGCTCGCCCGCCGGACGCCGGGAGGGCAACAGCCGCACCAGCAGCGCGCCCAGTCCCGCCGCCGCGAGTACCACCGACACCGTGATCCCGGCCGCAGCGGGCAGGGGCTCCCCGGTCACCGCCGCCGCGGCCAGGCCGGCGGTCGTGGGCAGGCCGAGGAGCAGCAGCCGGTGGCCGGGCCGGCGCAGCGGCGCGGCGGGAGCGGGGGACAGGCGCAGCGCCGAGGCGTCGATGTTCCGGGTCAACACCGGCGGTGTGCGGGTGCGGCGGACCAGTACGGACACCGCCTGGATCGCGCAGTGCAGCGCGTAGAAGGCGAGCAGACCGGCGACCGGCCACGCGAACTGCTGCTCCCGGCCGTGTTCCCCGAGCCGCAGCAGGCCCACCACCAGGAGCAGATCGCGCAGTACATGACGGACGGTGATGTCCGCGTGCGACTTGGCCAGCAGCGACAGCATGCCGGGCTGCCACCGGTACAGCACGCCCTCGACCGTCAGGGACACGGCGGTCGCGGCGAGCAGCAGCGGGACGTCGGGGAGCAGGGCCCCGGCCGCCTGCGCCACGAAGGCACCGGCCAGGACGGCCGCCACCAGCACCTTGGCGACGAGCGGACGGCCGGACGGACGGGGCGAGGTACGGCACCGGCGGATACTCGCCGTGAGCCGGCGACGGGACCGGGACAGCCGGCCGGACCGGGACGGCCGACCGGATCGGGACAGGGGCAGGGGCACGCGGTCACTCCAGGGTGCGTCGCGGAGACGGACGTCCGGGTTAACGCGTACCGACGTCCGGACGACACGCGCGTGTCCGCAACCTGTGGAGTGACTGTTGACTGCTAGGGCCTGTCCGGCAGATCTGCCGGACAGGCCTCGACGTCCCGGGGGCCCCGAAGGCCTCGAGGAGCCCTACCCGCGCCCGCCCTGGAGGGCTCGTCGCAGCGGGCGGCCCACGACCCGGCGGGCCTTGCGGTACACCGAGCCGGAGGCGGGGGCGACCACGGTGGTCTTCGCGGCGCCGGTCTTGGCCCCCGCCTTGGCCGCGGCCTTGCTCTTCGCCTTGACGGCGGCCAGTTCCTTCTTCAGCCTGGCGTTGTCCGCGCCCAGTTCGCTGACCCGGGTGTGCAGCCAGCCGAAGCGCGCGACGAGCGAGGCCGGGTCGGTGTCGGTCCACGGGCGGACACCGTCGGGGAAGTCCAGCGAGCGCAGCTTCTCCTCGTAGGCCGCGCCACCGTCGCCGTGCGTGAACGTGTTGTCCAGCCCGTTGCGGTCGAGGAACGACGTGAACCGCTCGAACCGTTCGTGGTGGTTGCCGGTGAGCGCCCCGAGGTCGGTCTCCTCGTACAGCCGCGCCGGGTCGATGTCCTCGGGCAGCTTGTCGAGGGTGTGGTGCGGGATCTCGAAGTAGCGGCACAGCTCCAGCGTGCGTGAGTCCGAGCACAGCACGTTCGCGGGCGTACCGGCCAGCAGCGCCGCGATGTTGCCGTGGATGCGGGAACCGAAGGAGAAGTCGAAGTCTCGCAGGTCGTCGATCCAGGTCACCGGGTCGATGTAGACGCGGGCCTTGCCCTCCCGGTACATCGGGTGGTCGGGGTGCGTCGGCATCCCGGTGACCTTCCCGTTCGGGTCGGACAGGTCCCGCCAGTGCAACTGCATCGCGTCGCTGAGGTTCTGGCCTATGAACCGCAGGTTCGGGTAGCGGGCGTGGGTACGGGTGACGACCCGGTCCAGTCCCTGGTTGCGGACCGCGTTGTGCGAACCGTTGATCGCGATGCGGGAGTCGGCGGTCAGTTCCTGCGTCCGCTTCCGTACGTCGAGTTCCTTGCCGTACATGAACAGCGAGGGACAGCCGATGACGTCGACGTCCTTGAAGCCCAGGTCGTTCAGGTACTTCTCGGTGAACTCGCCGCGCACACCGATCGAGGCGCTGCGCTCCAGTACGGCGGAGACGAACTCGCGCACCGCCGGCTCCATCGGCTTCAGCCGCGCCGGGTCGTAGTCGAGGCCCGCCTGCGCGCCGATGCCGACGACGACCACCGGGATCTTCAACTGGCCGATCAGCCGCGTCAGCCGCCGCAGGCTCGGCTCGAAGGACGGCCGGAAGGCGTTGGCGAGCGGCACGACGAAGGCGTCGTACTCCTCGTTGATGCGTCCCGCCGGAGTCCCGTCGGCCCGGATGCCGTTGGACACCACCGTGGTGTGCGGTGTCTCGAGGATCTTGTGCGTGGCGTCGCTGAAGATCAGGTTGCCTGCGTTGCTGGCGATGACGTCGCGGTGGAGGGCTTCCTCGACCGGGAAGACGTCGTAGGGGCTCTTCCCCGACCTGAGGAGGATGCGCTGTATGCGAGAAGCGTTGGGTGACACGGAGTTCACAATATGTTTCCGGAAGCTTTTATTTCTATAGGCAACCAATGCAATCTTTTTCACACGCGCGGCCTGTGAGCGGGGGGTCACGACGGAGTATCCGGAGGCTGGACCGACGGGCGTGCCCCGCCCCGCTTCGCGTAGATTGCCGGGCGAGGCGACCGATCGGCGTGAGGGGACGGGCGGCACGGTGGCAGGGGCAAGGCAGGTCGTGGGCGAGGCCCGCAGGATCGTCGTCAAGGTCGGGTCCTCGTCGCTGACGACCGCGGCGGGCGGCTTGGACGCCGACCGGGTCGACGCGCTCGTCGACGTGCTCGCGAGGGTCCGCAGTGGGGGAGCACGCGAACTCGTCCTCGTCTCCTCAGGCGCCATCGCCGCCGGGCTCGCCCCGCTGGGCCTCGCCCGGCGACCACGCGACCTCGCCCGCCAGCAGGCCGCCGCCAGCGTCGGCCAGGGCCTGCTGATGGCCCGCTACACCGCCTCCTTCGCCCGCTACGGCGTCCGCGTCGGCCAGGTGCTGCTCACTTCCGACGACATGAGCCGCCGCGCCCACCACCGCAACGCCTCCCGCACCCTCGACAAGCTGCTCGCCATGGGCGCCTTCCCGGTCGTCAACGAGAACGACACCGTCGCCACCGACGAGATCCGCTTCGGTGACAACGACCGCCTCGCCGCCCTCGTCGCCCACCTGGTCCGCGCCGACCTGCTGGTCCTGCTGTCCGACGTGGACGGCGTGTACGACGGCGACCCGGCCCGGCCCGGTACCGCGCGGATCGCGCAGGTGCGGGGCCCCGGGGACCTCGCCCACACCGAGATCGGCAGCGCCGGGAAGGCGGGCGTCGGCACCGGCGGCATGGTCACCAAGGTCGAGGCCGCCCGGATCGCAGCCGCCGCGGGCGTCCCGGTCGTGCTGACCAGCACCGTCCACGCGGGCGACGCCCTCGCCGGCGCGGACACCGGCACCTACTTCCACCCCACCGGCCGGCGCTCCGCCGACCGGCTGCTCTGGCTCCAGCACGCGTCCACCCCGCAGGGCTCGCTCACCCTCGACGACGGGGCGGTGCGCGCGGTCGTCGAGCGCCGCAAGTCGCTGCTGCCGGCCGGGATCGCGGGCGTCGAGGGCGCGTTCAGCGCGGGCGACCCGGTCGAGCTGCGGGACCACGCGGGGCGGCCGGTGGCCCGCGGCCTGGTCAACTTCGACGCCAAGGAGATCCCCCGGCTGATCGGCCGTTCCACCCACGACCTCGCCCGCGATCTCGGACCCGCGTACGAGCGAGAGGTCGTACACAGGGACGATCTGGTGGTCCTGTATCCGTAAATGTCCCGGAGGGTCCGCCCCCCGTGGTGGACGTTCCGTAAAACCGCCCCACGACGTCCGGCGGCCTGCTCAACTTTGTCCCAGGGACACATCCGCCCGGCCACCAGGGCCGGCCTGTGCGTGAAGGAGGCCGTCGTGAGACGAGTGCGCCCTGGGACGACGACGTCCCGCGGTGGTGCCGGCTCCCGGGCGGCCGGCGAGGAACGCGCCCTGACCAGCGTCGCGACGGGGGACCGCTGCCAGAGCGGCGAGCCCCACGACCTCCCGCGCCTGTGGCACGTCACCCTCAGCGTCTCCGGCGGCCGGGCCCCGATCGCCGAGGTCCGCCGCGCCCTGGAACAACTCGCCCACGACCACCCCTTCCTGCTGACCAGCCGGTACGCCGACGACCACGCGGAGATCCGCTACTGGGAGGAGGCCCGCGACCTGCACGACGCCGCCGCCGTGGCGCTGCGGCTGTGGGGCGAGCACCGGCAGACCGCGGGACTGCCGCCCTGGGAGATCGTCGGCCTGGAGGTCATCGACCGGGCCACCTACCACCAGCGCATCGCCGCGGGCTACGGCCCGGCGCCGGCGACGCCGGTGGGGGTACATCCGTTCTGACTTCAGGGGCCGGTCCGGCTCTCCGTGAGGCGACGGACCCCCGTGCCGGCGGCGACGGGCCCCGTGTCTCGGGGTTCGGGACGACAGTGGTCCGGCCCCCCGGCCGCACTACCCTTCCCCCATGACCACGCTTTCGCCGTACGACTCGATGTCCCCGGTCAACCAGGCCGCCTACCGTGCCAAGGGGGCCGCCGCCACCCTCGCGCCGCTGCCGCGTGCGGCGAAGGACGACGCGCTGCTCGCCGTCGCGGACGCGCTGGAGGTCCGGGCGAGCGAGATCGTCGAGGCCAACGCCCAGGACGTCGCCAGGGCGCGCGAGGCCGGCATCGGCGAGGGCATGATCGACCGGCTCACCCTCACCCCGGAGCGGGTGCGCGCGATCGCCTCCGACGTGCGGGACGTGGCCGCGCTGCCCGACCCGGTCGGCGAGATCGTCCGTGGCTCCACCCTGCCCAACGGCATCGACCTCCGGCAGGTCCGGGTGCCGCTCGGCGTCGTCGGGATCATCTACGAGGGCCGCCCCAACGTCACGGTCGACGCCGCCGCCCTGTGCCTGAAGTCCGGCAACGCGGTCCTGTTGCGCGGCTCGTCCTCCGCGTACCGGTCGAACACCGCGCTGGTCCGGGTGCTGCGCGACGCCGTGGGCGGCGCCGGGCTGCCCGCCGACGCCGTACAGATGGTGCCCGGAGAGGGCAGGGACAGCGTGCGCGATCTGATGCGCGCACGCGGCCTGGTCGACGTCCTCATCCCGCGCGGCGGCGCCTCCCTGATCAACACGGTCGTCCAGGAGTCGGTCGTCCCGGTCATCGAGACCGGCACCGGCAACTGCCACGTCTACGTCGACGCCCACGCCGACCTCGACACCGCCGTGAAGATCCTGGTCAACTCCAAGACCCAGCGGGTCGGCGTCTGCAACGCCGCCGAAACGCTCCTGGTCCACCAGGACATCGCCCCCGCGTTCCTGCCGCGCGCCCTGGACGCCCTGGCCGCGGCCGGGGTCACCGTGCACGCCGACGAACGGGTGATGGCGTATGCCAAGGACTCCGCGGCGACGGTCGTGGAGGCCACCACGGAGGACTGGGAGACCGAGTACCTCTCCCTCGACATCGCCGCGGCCGTCGTCGACTCGCTGGACCGGGCCGTGGAGCACATCCGGCTGTGGACCTCCGGCCACACCGAGGCCATCGTCACCACCTCGCAGCCGGCGGCCCGCCGGTTCACCCAACTGGTGGACTCCACCACCGTCGCCGTCAACGCCTCGACCCGGTTCACCGACGGCGGCCAGTTCGGCTTCGGCGCGGAGATCGGCATCTCCACGCAGAAGCTGCACGCCCGGGGGCCGATGGGGCTGCCGGAGCTGACCAGCACCAAGTACGTCGTCACCGGCGACGGCCACGTCCGCCGCTGACCCACCGGCCCGCCGTCCCACGCGCTGGGGCAGACGGACGAATTTCCTTACCGTCTGCCCAAATTGACCCCTCAGGTCTACTCTGGAGAGGTGCCGGAGGACGTGGGGGGCACGCCGTTCTCCGACGGCGGGGAGCCCGACGACGACCACGACCGCGGGGTGCCGGACGAAGAGTTCGACTCCGTGGTCTTCGACGAGGCCTTCATCGGCGCGGCCCTGGTCCATGAGCCGACCGCCGTCGAACGTCTCCTTGCCGCCGCCCGGGCCAGAGCGGAGGCCTCGGAGGCCGAGGCCCACCGCACCCGCCCGAAGACCGAGCGGTACGACGACGGGTACCACGGGTACGGAGGCCGAGGGCGGTACGACCGCCGCCGGGGCGACGGCTTCGAGGACCTGGACGACGACACCGGCACCCCCGAGGACGACTACGGCATCACCGGGCGGCCGTACGGCAGACCGGTCCGCTGGCACCGCCCGGTGGCCTGGGTGCTCGCCCTCGTCATGGGCATCGGCATGGTCGCGCTCGCCTTCTCGGCCGTCTACCGGGGGTCCTCCGCCGACAACCGGCAGGACCCGGTGCCGCCGCCCGCCTCGACCGGTCTGGAACAGGGCGGCAGGGGCGCGGCCCCGTCCGCCTCCGCAGACTACTCCCGGCCGGACGTCCCGGTGATCCCGGGCAGCCCCTGACGGGCCACCGGCAGGTCCGGCGGCAGGTCCGCCAAGGTGTCCCGGCCGGGGCGGGACCCTGTCACAACCTGGCGTGCGCCAGGGCGTTTACGCGGGCCCACCGCGACCTACCCTGAAGATATGGCAAGCCCTGAGGACCCGCCCGGAGGGACACCCGAGGGGGCCTCCGGAGGCGGCGAGGACGAGTACCGGTCCGTCGTCTTCGACGAGACCTTCGTCCGCGCTGCCCGCCTCCAGGAGTTCTCCGCCCAGGAGCGCATCGCCGACCACGCCCCCGCCGTGCGCCGCCGGCCGCCCCGGCACCGGAGCCTGTCCCGGCAGGCGCTGGTCCTCGTGATGCTGATCGCCGTGGCCTTCGGCACCGCGCTCTACATGGGCGTACGGCATCCCTACCGGACGCCCGCGACCTGGGCGGCCGCCGAGCCGCTGCGCATGACCGTGATCCCGCTCGCCCCCGAGGACAAGGTGCCCGGCACCTCCGACTCCGAACAATTGTACGACAGTAGTCCGGCGGCGCAGTTCCGCATCGGCGCCGAGGGAGTGACGCTCCCGGCGGCCCGGAACACCGCGCACTTCTCGGACGGACAGGTCGTGACGGCGCTGCTCACCGCGAAGGACTACATCGTCCGGTCCGCGCTCGACCCCGAGGTACTGACCGGAGGGGAGACCCGCGCCGTACGCGTCCTGCTCGACACCGACCAGCAGGACCAGTTCGACCGGAGCTTCAGGCGGCCGGCCCCGGACGGGCGGCACGCGCCCACCGGATGGCTCGTGCGCTTCGACCCCTCCCGCGCGGAGCTGGCCGACCGCAGAATCAGGGTCCAGGGCACCCTGCAGGCGTCCGAGGCCGACTCCGGCCTCCTCGAGGTCACCGCGGACCACACCTCGGTGTACGCGCTGCGGCCGGCCGGCGCGGACCCGGGAGCCCGGGTGTCGCTCTTCACCGTCCGGCGCGAGCTGCACTTCCGCTTCGACCGCGAGGACCTGCGCCTGCACCAGGCACAGCTCGTCGCCTCCTACGTCCAGGCCGGCCCACTCTCCTGCGCCGAGGACTCCGCGGGCCATCTGCGCCCCCTGCTGGCGGGCGGCACGGCCAAGGAGGGCGGCCCCGTCGGCACCGACCCGTACGCCACCGGCGGCACCCGGGCCCTGTGCGGCTCACTGGCGGCGGGGGCACAGCCCCAGGTGTGACGCCCGGACGCGGACGCCCGTGGTGCCCGTGCCTCAGGCGCCGTCGCGCGGCGGCCGGCCGTCCCCGGCGTCCGGGTCCGACGACGTACCCGGCTCCTGCGGGCCGCCCTCGGTTCCCCGGGACCCGTCCGGTCCCTGCGCGGGCTTCGGTCCCGAGGACGTGAAGCCGCCGAAGCCGCGGCGGACCCGGCCGCCCAGGTCCCCGGCGCCGCCCGCGATGTCGCTGACCAGCTTCATCAGCGGATCCTTGGAGTTCTTCACATCACCGGCGTAGCTGGTCGCCGAGTCGCGCCAGGAGTCCCGCACCGAGGCGTCCTTGTCCTCGTCGCGGCGCGGGTAGTGGCCGTCCATGGTCCGCTGGTAGTCGCGGCTCTCCGCCCACTTCTTCAGCTCGGCGGCCCGGACGGTGGTGAACGGGTGGGAGCGGGGCAGCACGTTGAGGATCTTCAGCACGGAGTCGCGCAGGTCGCCCCCGGCGTCGTACTCCTCGGCCTGCTCCAGGAACGCGTCGACGTTCATCTCGTGCAGGTGGTTGCCGCCGGCGATCTTCATCAGGCCGCGCATCGAGGCCTGGAGGTCCTGGCCCACCAGCAGCCCCGCACGGTCCGCGGACAGCTCCGACTTGCGGAACCACTCGCGCAGCGCCGTCACGATCGCCATGATCGCGACGCTGCCCAGCGGGATCCAGGCCACCCGCACCGCGAGGGACGTCAGGAACAGCAGGATGGTCCGGTACACCGCGTGCCCGGACAGCGCGTGCCCGACCTCGTGCCCGACGACGGCCCGCATCTCCTCCTCGTCGAGCAGCTCGACCAGACCCGTGGTGATCACGATGATCGGCTCGTCCAGGCCGATGCACATCGCGTTCGGCGTCGGGTCCTGGTTCACGTACATCGGCGGGACCTTCTCCAGGTCCAGGATGTAGCAGGCGTCCCGCAGCATGACGTTGAGGTGCGCGAACTGGCGTTCCGAGACGCGCACCGAGTCGGACAGGAAGAGCAGCCGCAGGCTGCGCTCGGGCAGCAGACCGCTCAGCGTCTTGAAGACCGTGTCGAAACCGGTCAGCTTGCGCAGCGCCACCAGGGCGGAGCGGTCGGCGGGGTGTTCGTACGCACGCGAGGAGATTCCGGGGAAACGCCTGTGCTGCCTGCTCGGCACCTTCTCGTGCCCGTTGTGCTGATGGCCGTCGGACATGTGTCCCCCCTGTGCGTCTGTGTGACCTCGCGGTCCGTCTTGACCTGCGTGGTCGTCAGTACGGTCCCTTGGCGGTCCTCTGTTCGCTCCTTCACCCGCCCCAGGCGAAGCCCAGCCTAGGCGGAGAAGGCGTGGACCGGCAGACCGGTGGAGCGGAAGAGCGGCACGGCCGGGGGACCGCGCGTGGAGCACCGTTCCCGAGCCGCCCGGCTCCCAGGGAAGGACGATCAGGACCGCGGAATGGTTGCCTGAGCCGGCCCCCACCCGCCCGGGAAGAGCCGGGCGCGGCGGCCGGGGCCCGCAACGGCGGAGTCGGAGTGATCGGGGGGAAGGCGCCCGCATACGATGAGCCGACGTCCTTGTCCCGCCCACACGCGATAGGTACTGCCGAAGATGAGCTTCCCCAGCACCGCTGCCCAGTTGGTCACCCTCGCCGCCGAGGGCGGAGAACACAGTGGCAACCACGAGAGCCTCGACCCCTACTTCGTGGGCGGCTGTGTCCTGGCCGCCCTGCTGCTCCTGTTGTGGATCACGACCCGCTTCAACCGCGACCGGTAGACCCCCGGGGCCTGTTGGGGGCGCGGCCGGAGGGCGTACCTGGCGGCCGGACCGTTCAGGGAGGGCCGGTAGGGTCTGCTCGCATGGGAGAGCAGGACATGCCTACCGGTCCGGCGAAGGGCACGGCCGGACGGCCGGCGAGCGGCACCGGGCGCCGGCCGGCGCCGAGCCGGGCAGACGGACCGGGCGGCGGCCTGCCGCAGCAGGGCAGGCGCCGCCTCGGCGTCATGGGCGGCACCTTCGACCCGATCCACCACGGGCACCTGGTGGCGGCCAGTGAGGTCGCCGCGCGGTTCCACCTCGACGAGGTGGTCTTCGTCCCCACCGGGCAGCCGTGGCAGAAGAGCCACCGGATGGTCTCCGCGGCCGAGGACCGCTACCTGATGACGGTCGTCGCGACCGTCGAGAACCCGCAGTTCTCGGTGAGCCGGATCGACATCGACCGCGGCGGACCCACCTACACCGTGGACACCCTGCGCGACCTGCGCGCGCTCAGCCCCGACACGGACCTGTTCTTCATCACCGGCGCCGACGCCCTCGCCCAGATCCTCACCTGGCGGGACAGTGAGGAACTGTTCTCCCTGGCGCACTTCGTGGGCGTCACCAGGCCCGGCCATCATCTGACCGACGCGGGCCTGCCCGAGGGGGGCGTCTCGCTCGTGGAGGTTCCCGCCCTGGCCATTTCCTCGACGGACTGCCGTGTGAGAGTCGCCAAGGGAGATCCCGTCTGGTACCTGGTGCCGGACGGGGTCGTGCGCTACATCGCCAAGCGCGAGCTGTACCGCGGCGAGTGAGCGGAGAGGGGCACCGGTGAACGACCGATACGACGCGGGATACGGCGACGGAGGGGACGACCCGTACGGACTCGTGGGCTACGACGAGTACGGCCGGCCCGTCTACCGCCAGGCCGACACCCAGGAGGCCCCGCAGGCCCCGCAGCAGCCGTACGACCCGTACCGGCAGCAGGGGCAGCAGGACCAGTACGGACAGGGGCAGCAGGACCAGTACGGACAGGGGCAGCCGGGCTACGGCGGCGGTTACGGCTACGACCCGTACGCAGCCGGCGGCCCACAGCAGCCCTCGCAGCCGTACGACCCCTACGGGGCAGGGACCGGTACCGGGCAGCAGCCGCCCTCCTACGACCCCTACGGGACCCAGGGCGGCTACGCCGCCTCCCAGGGCGCCGCGGCGGCCACCCCGTACGACCTCTACGGCGACTCCTACGGGCAGACCGTGCAGGGCGGCACCGGGCAGCAGCCCCGGGTCACCGAGCAGACGGCGCACATTCCGCAGCAGCCCGGCCCGGCCGACGGCACAACCGGCCCTCACGACCGCGAAAGCCGCGAGGACCACCCGGCCGCGGCCCCCGGGGCGCCCGGGGCGCCCGAACGGGATTACCGCACCGAGCAGTTCGCCTTCGTCGAGGAACCGGACGACGACTCCGAGGACGTCATCGACTGGCTGCAGTTCACCGAGAACCGCACCGAGCGCCGCGAGGAGGCCAAGCGCCGTGCCCGCAGCCGGATCGTCGCCCTGGTCGTGGCCCTCGCCCTGGTCGCGGCCGGCGGCGTCGGCTACCTCTGGTACGCCGGGAAGCTCCCCGGCCTCTCCGGCTCCGACGCCGGTACGGGCACCACGACGGACGCGGGCGCCCAGAAGCGGGACGTCATCGTCGTCCACCTGCACGACACCAAGAAGGGCGGCACCGCGACCGCGCTGCTCGTCGACAACACCACCACCCAGCAGGGCGGCACCGTCCTGCTGCCCAACTCCCTGGCACTCGCCGCCGACGACGGCACCACCACCACACTCGCCAAGTCGGTCGAGGACGACGGTTCCGGCGGCACCCGGAGCGCCCTCGACACGGTCCTCGGCACCGACATCGAGGGAACCTGGCGGCTGGACACGCCCTATCTGCAGAACCTCGTCGACCTGGTCGGCAACATCGACATCGACACCGACGCCGACGTGCCCGACCCGGACGCCGACCAGAAGGGCGAGGCCCCCCTGGTCAAGAAGGGGAAGAGCCAGACCCTCACCGGGAAGGCGGCCGTCGCCTACGCCACCCACCGCGCCCCCGGCGAGGTCCAGAACGCCCAGCTGGAGCGGTTCGGGCAGGTCATGCAGGGCGTACTGCGGAAGATGACGTCCGACGCGGGCGCCGCGACGACCACCATCCAGACCCTGGGACAGATCATCGAGCCGCCCCTGACCGACAAGGACCTCGGCTCCTTCCTCGCCCGGCTCGCCGACCTGGCCAAGGGCGGCGACCACAGCACCGCGCTGCTGCCGGTCGAGGAGGACGGCACACTCACCGCTCAGACGAGCGACAGTGTGGTCAAGGAGGTGCTCGGCGGCACCGCGAAGAGCCCCGACAAGGACGCCGCCGTCAGCGTCTCGGTGCGCAACGCCACCGGCGTCGAGGACAACACCGAGAAGGCCCGGGTGGTCCTCCTCAACGGCGGCTTCACCTTCCTGGAGGGCGGCACGGCCACCGCGGCGGCGTCCTCCGAGGTCGTCTACGCGGACGACGCCGACAAGGAGAACGCCTCCGAGGTCGCCAAGACCCTCGGACTGCCCACAGAGGCCGTCACCAAGGGCGAGGTCTCCGGCAACGCCAGGGTCTCGGTGGTCCTGGGCCAGGACTACGGGCCGGGCACCTGAGCGGACCGCGGCGCGGCCCCGGCCGGGACGCCCCGTACCGGGCGGCCCGGCCGGGGCACGTCGAAACGCGTGGGGCGTGCCCGGCGGTCCGTGAGACCCTTGAAGGCAAACGACCGCCGAGCGAAAGCCTTGCAGTGACCGCAACCGACCGTTCCATCGAGCTCGTCCAGGCCGCCGCCCAGGCCGCGGCCGACAAGCTCGCGCACGACATCGTCGCCTACGACGTCAGTGACGTGCTGTCCATCACCGACGCCTTCCTGCTGGCCTCCGCGCCCAACGACCGTCAGGTCAAGTCGATCGTCGACGAGATCGAGGAGCGGCTCAGCAAGGAGCTCGACGCCAAGCCGGTCCGCCGCGAGGGCGACCGCGAGGCCCGCTGGGTGCTGCTCGACTACGTCGACATCGTCGTCCACGTCCAGCACAGCGAGGAGCGCGTCTTCTACGCCCTCGAGCGGCTGTGGAAGGACTGCCCCGAGCTGGAGCTGCCCGAGGACGCCGTGGCCACCCGCGGCAAGGCCGCCGAGCACGCCCGGCAGAAGGAGGCCGAGGAGGCCGCGGCGCCGGGTGGTGAGTGGCGGTGAGCCCCGCCGGCGAGGTCTCCGGTTCCGGCGTGGGCCGGGGCCGCCGCGTCATCCTGTGGCGGCACGGCCAGACCTCCTGGAACGTGGAGCGCCGCTTCCAGGGCAGCACCGACGTGGAGCTGACCGACACAGGCGTCGCCCAGGCCCGCCGGGCCGCCCGCCTCCTCGCCGGCCTCGAGCCCGACGCGATCATCGCCTCCGACCTGAAGCGGGCCGTGCACACCGCCGCGGAACTCGCCGCGCTCACCGGTCTGGAGCCGGTCCACGACGAGGCCCTGCGGGAGACCTACGCGGGCGTCTGGCAGGGCCTGACGCACGACGAGATCATCGCCAGGTACGGTGACGAGTACACCGCCTGGAAGCGCGGCGAGCCGGTACGCAGGGGCGGTGGCGAACTGGAGACCGAGGTCGCCGACCGCGCCGCTCCGGTGGTGCTCCGGCACGTGGACAAACTCCCGGACGACGGCACGCTCGTGGTGGTCAGCCACGGCGGCACGATCCGCACCACCATCGGCCGGCTGATCGGGCTCGCCCCGCGCAGTTGGGAGAGCCTCGGCGGGCTCACCAACTGCTGCTGGTCCGTCCTCGGCGAGGGCGCCCGCGGCTGGCGGCTGCTCGAGCACAACGCCGGCACCCTGCCGGAACCGGTGCTCGGCGACGACGACTGAACCCCCTGGCCGCGGCCCTGGGCCCGGCCCGGGGCCGGATTTCACTTTCCGGCAGGACGCAGGCTAAAGTTCTTCTTGTTCGCCCGCCGAGCGGGAAGAACACTCGGGGCTATAGCTCAGTTGGTAGAGCGCCTGCATGGCATGCAGGAGGTCAGGAGTTCAATTCTCCTTAGCTCCACAGAAGCTCCACAGGTCGCATGACGAAGATCCCGTCCTCACCGCGAGGGCGGGTTTTTCGTTGCTCCCGGTTGAGCAGGAGGCGGCCGGCAGGCGTATACCTCCACGGGGCGGTCAGCCGTGTCCCGACCGGTACCCCGGCGTCGCTGACCGTACTGGTCCGGCCGTGGCAGAATCAAACGACCGGAAGGAGGGCGCGGCCCGACGGGAGGGAGTTGTTGATGCCTGCGAGCATCCACGAGGAGGTCGACCACCTCTTCGGCGGGGTGTTGACACGACGGACCTCTGCCCGCTTCCGCTCCTCCGCGCGTACGGCCTGCGGCCACAGCTGGAGCTGAGCGATGGGTGCACACAGGCGAAGGTGCGACTGGTGCGGCAGCGGGACTCCGATCGTGCGGGACATGGAGCCGGTCAATCCCGACTACCAGTACTGGTGCGCGGAGTGCGCGCAGGCGCTGATCATAAAAGGCGACCCGATCGAGACGTACCGCGAACTCGAGGGTGAACCGATCTACGGCCGGCTCCTCGAGGAGCACTGCACGCTCAAGCGTTTCTATTCGTTCGTGACCGCGTGAAAACGCGGGCAGAACCGGGCGGAGCGGAATCGATTTGGTGTTGGGCCCGGATGACCGTGTAAAGTTGGCGTCGCCGCCGGGGCAGCCGGGCGGGATGTGACCTGGGGCTATAGCTCAGTTGGTAGAGCGCCTGCATGGCATGCAGGAGGTCAGGAGTTCAATTCTCCTTAGCTCCACAGCAGTAGAGGGCGGATCATCCGATCGGATGATCCGCCCTCTGCGTATGGTCGGGGCGTGTGATCGGGCGTGCGGCTACAGGGATCGTGCGGCCGTACGGGCCGGCCCGGAGGGCGGCCCGCACGAAGCCGTGTCAGCGGCCCAGCGCGCGCCGGCCACGGCCCTGGGAGAGGACCGGCAGATTGCGGGAGGGTGCCTTGGACTGCGTCCCCTCTTCGAGGCGCAGGGCCAGCGCCGGGCAGCGGCGCACCGCGCGGATCGCCTTGGCCTCCGCGTAGCGCGGCACCTGGGCCTGGGCGACGGTCGGGAAGCCGTCCGCGCCGAGCTGGAAGACCTCCGGGAGGATGTCCGCGCACAGGCCGTGGCCTCGGCACAGCGTCCAGTCGACGAAGATCTTCTGGCGGCTGGGGCCGTTCTCCTCCCCGCCACCGCCCGGGATGCCCGTAGGGGCCCTGCCGCCCTCGAAGAGCGGCAGCACGCCCTCCACGGGGCGCCCGCAGCCGTTGCCCAGGACGTGGGCGGCGAGGTCGTCGGTGAACGCCTTGACGGTCGATTCCAGGAACATCGCGGAGCCGTCCGGGTGCGAACAGGCGCCCCGCCGCTTCACGTTCTTGGCGACCTGCTTGACCGCCTCCAGAGCGGCCGGACCGCCGCCGTTCAGGATGTCCTCCAGGCCGCGCGCGGCGGCCGGCAGTCCGAGGTAGCAGGGGCCGCACTGGCCGGCGCTCTCCTCGGCCAGCCATTTCGCCACCATCAGGGACTCACCCAGCGGACAGGTGTCCTGACTGATCGGCAGGATCGCGCCCGCGCCGAGCGCGCCGCCCACCGCGTCCAGGGAGTTGCGGGAGATGATCGCCTCGTTGACGGTCGCCGCGTCGATCCACTTGCCGTGGTAGCCGCCGGTGAGCACACCCTGCGGCATCGGCGGAGCGCCGGCGAGCTGGAGGACGTAGCGCAGCGGTACACCCGTGGGGACCTCGATCACCATGGGGCGGGCGACCGCCCCGGAGACCGTGAGCAGGACGGTGCCCGGCTCGTCGTACAGGCCGGTGTTGCAGTAGCGCTCCGGGCCTATGCGGGCGGCGATGGCGAGCTGCGCGAAGGTCTCGGCGTTGGAGAGGAGGGTGGGGGCGCCGCCCACCCCGTTCTTCGAGGCGCTGACCTTGCGGCCCGGCGGCACCGCAGGACCACCGTCGATGGAGCGGATCAGCGAGGCCGCGGCACCCGTGACCATGCGCACCGGGTTGAGCTGCACGCGGGCGCGCAGCGCGGACCGGCGTCCGTTGTTCAGGCCGCGTTCGGCGAGCGCGGCCTCCATGGAGCGCTTGGTGGACTCCCGGGTGACCCCCACCACGAGCGTGCGGGCACC
Source organism: Streptomyces sp. KMM 9044 (assembly GCF_024701375.2). Taxonomy (NCBI): domain Bacteria; kingdom Bacillati; phylum Actinomycetota; class Actinomycetes; order Kitasatosporales; family Streptomycetaceae; genus Streptomyces; species Streptomyces sp. KMM 9044. The sequence goes on from NZ_CP113910.1 coordinate 5,116,335, forward strand.
CATGGCCTCGGCGCACAGCAGCGCGCCGTCCAGGATGAGGTGCGGGGCACGGTTGATCATCACCGTGTCCTTGCGGCAGGCCGGTTCGTCCTCGCTGCCGTTGACGACGACGACCGGCCGGACGCCGCGTTTGATCGCCGTCTCGGCGACCGAACGCAGCTTTTTGTGGAAGGGGAAGCCGGCGCCGCCGCGTCCCCTGAGGTTGATGCGTTCGGCGAGCTGGGCGAGCTGCTCGCCGCCCAAGGGTTCGAGCGGCCCGTGCACCTTGAGGTGCATGGGCAGATCGAGCCGGTCGACAAGGTCGAAGCCCGACGTGAGCTGGGGAAGCCCGACGACGCGGACTTCGGGTACGTCGGGCAGAGCCTCGTTCACTTGAAGCCTCCGGAAGGCGTGTTCCAAGGTTCGCCCGATCCCGGTGCGTCGAAGTCGTACGACGCACCGGGGGATGGATCAGTGGCGGGACCGCTGTTGTACGTGTCACTCGGGTTGTACGTGTTGTAGAGGTTGTTCGACTCACCGGTGTCGTACACATCACTCGAGCCGTAGCCGGAGGCAGCCGAATTGTCGTAGGTCGGGATGTTGTATCCGGTGTCCTGGAGCGGGTCGTAGGCCGACGGCGGGGCCTCGCCGACCGGCGGCGGGGACGGGATGGGCCAGCTGCCCGACGTGCTGGAGAGGCCGTCCGCGATCGGGCCGTCCACGGTGGGGACGGCCTGCGTGGGCTGCATGTCCGGGGGCAGCTGCATGGGGGCGGTCCGGTCGGTGTGGAGGGGCTGCTGCGGCTGGGACGGGGCGGAGACCGCGCGGTAGGCGGCCGCGAAGCCGTTCGCAGGGTCCGGGGCCGGTGGCGCGACGCGTTCGGCGGTCTCGTACAGCGGCCGGGACGCCGGTTCGAGGCGCTCGGCACGGGACCGGGAGTCCCGCCTGCCGCCACTCTCGTACCCGGGGAGCGAGGCCTCGGCGACGCGGGCCCGGCTCTCGTCCAGTCTGTCGCGGCCACCCTGCTCGGCGGTGCCGAGCAGGGTGGTGGCCCGGTCGGCGACCTTGCGCTTGACCTGCGGCGGGGAGGCGCGCAGGGCAAGGGCTGCCATGACGCCGAGCAGGGACAGGCCGTACAGGATCAGGAAGACCGGCTTCGCCGCTCGACCCGCGTAGAGCCCGTGCACGAGCGCCGCGCACCAGGCCGGGTAGGCCAGCATGTGCATGGCGCGCCAGCGGGCCGCGACGGGTGCCGGCGAGGTGAAGCGGTTGCGCAGGACGCCGGTGACGCCGACGAAGATCATCAGCATTCCGGCCAGGGTGCCCAGGCCGATCAGGAAGGACCTGCCGAGGGCTGCCTCGTCGTCGGTGAGGGCCAGCCCGAAGGGGATCGCCGCGGCGATCCAGGTGGTGTGGTCCAGTGCCAGCTTGATGCCGATGTGCACCAGCAGGAAGGCGATCGAGGCGGCCGCGGTCGCCCGGTGCACCGCCTGCGCCAGGATGCGCTGGCGCGGACCGAGCAGGACCCGGTCCTGGGCGACGAGTCCCCAGATCACCGAGCAGCTCAGGCAGACGAGCGACAGGACGCCCATGCCGAAGTTGAGGAACTCGGCGAACCAGTCGTCCGCCGTGCTGTCGTCCGGCCTCACGCCCCGCCTCCCCGTGTCGCGACGGAGAACGGGGGAAGGCGCACTGCGGAATGCGGGTACGGCCGAGCGGCAGCCGGCCGGCCCTGAACGGGAGGCGGGCTGCTGTCTGGACGAGGGCTCATGGGGGAACTCCGAACGTTCGGGAGAAGCGGTCCCGCGCCGCACTCTAAACCTCGTTGTACCGGGTAGTACGAGGTTTGAGTTATTGCGCTGTTATTAAAAGACGATCTGACTGTCGTGATGCCCCTTAGGGGTTGTTACGCGAAGTAATTTTTGACCGGGATTCAGGAGCGGTGCCCGTCGCGGCGGGGCACGGTGCGTCGCGGCGCGCGCCGGGCCTGCGGTACCCTGACGTCATGCGTGCCGTACGCCTTCTGCTTAGCGAGCCGCGCTGATCAGCCCCGACCACGGTCGAAGAGCGAACCGGACGGCCGGAATCGGCGCGGCGTCCCCTCCTGTGCGAGGGGATTTTTCATTTCCGAATGTCGCAGCGGCCGTGGGCGCAGACGATCGATGGAGCTTTGAGGATCATGAGCGAGACGAACCCCGCGGCCACCCCCGAAGTGGCCGCGCCGCACCGCTACACGGCCGCCCTGGCGGCCGAGATCGAGGCACGCTGGCAGGACTTCTGGGACGCCGAGGGCACGTACGACGCACCCAATCCGAGCGGCGACCTGGCGGGCGACCCGGAGACGGTGGCCCGGCCCAAGAAGTTCATCATGGACATGTTCCCCTACCCGTCGGGTGCGGGACTGCACGTCGGCCACCCCCTGGGGTACATCGCCACCGACGTCTCCGCCCGGTTCCAGCGCATGACCGGCCACAACGTCCTGCACACCCTGGGCTTCGACGCCTTCGGCCTGCCCGCCGAGCAGTACGCCGTGCAGACCGGCACGCACCCGCGCGCGTCCACCGAGGCCAACATCGAGAACATGAAGGCCCAGCTGCGCCGCCTGGGACTGGGCCACGACCGGCGCCGGTCGTTCGCCACGATCGACCCGGACTACTACAAGTGGACCCAGTGGATCTTCCTGCAGATCTTCAACTCCTGGTACGACGACGAAGCCGGCCGGGCCCGGCCCATCGCCGAGCTGATCGCCGAGTTCGAGTCCGGTCAGCGCCCCGTACCGGGCCGCACGCGCCCGTGGAGCGAGCTGAGCGGTGCCGAGCGCGCCGACGTCCTGGGCGGCTTCCGGCTGGCCTACGCCTCCGACGCGCCGGTCAACTGGTGCCCCGGGCTGGGCACCGTACTGGCCAATGAGGAGGTCACCGCCGAGGGCCGCTCCGAGCGCGGCAACTTCCCGGTCTTCAAGGCGAAGCTGCGCCAGTGGAACATGCGCATCACCGCCTACGCCGACCGGCTGCTGTCGGACCTGGACGCACTGGACTGGCCCGAGGCCATCAAGCTGCAGCAGCGCAACTGGATCGGCCGCTCCGAGGGCGCCCGCGTCGACTTCCCCGTCGACGGCGAGCGGATCACCGTCTTCACCACCCGCCCCGACACCCTGTTCGGCGCGACCTACATGGTGCTGGCGCCCGAGCACCCGCTGGTCGAGAAGTTCACCCCGGCCGCCTGGCCCGAGGGCACCCACGACGTCTGGACCGGCGGCCACGCCACCCCGGCCGAGGCCGTCGCCGCGTACCGCGCACGGGCCGCGTCCAAGTCGGACGTGGAGCGGCAGGCCGACGCCAAGGACAAGACCGGCGTCTTCATCGGCGCGTACGCGACCAACCCGGTCAACGGCGAGCAGGTGCCCGTCTTCATCGCGGACTACGTCCTGATGGGCTACGGCACCGGCGCGATCATGGCCGTACCGGCCGGCGACCAGCGCGACTTCGAGTTCGCGCGCGCCTTCGAACTGCCGGTCCACTGCATCGTCGAGCCGACCGACGGCCGCGGCACCGACACCTCCACCTGGGAGGACGCCTTCTCCTCCTACGAGGCGAGGATCATCAACTCGTCGAACGACGAGGTGAGCCTGGACGGCCTGGGCGTCGCCGAGGCCAAGGCACGCATCACCGAGTGGCTGGAGCGCCGGGGCATCGGCGAGGGCACCGTCAACTTCCGGCTGCGCGACTGGCTGTTCAGCCGGCAGCGCTACTGGGGCGAGCCCTTCCCGATCGTCTACGACGAGGACGGCACCGCCCACGCCCTGCCCGAGTCGATGCTGCCGCTGGAACTGCCCGAGGTCGACGACTACTCCCCGCGCACCTTCGACCCCGACGACGCCGACACCCGGCCCGAGACGCCGCTGTCACGCAACGAGGACTGGGTCGAGGTCACCCTGGACCTGGGCGACGGCCGCGGCCCGCGCGCGTACCGCCGCGAGACCAACACCATGCCCAACTGGGCCGGCTCCTGCTGGTACGAGCTGCGCTACCTGGACCCGCACAACAGCGAGAAGCCGGTCGACCCACGGATCGAGCAGTACTGGATGGGCCCGCGCGAGGGCATGCCGCACGGCGGCGTCGACCTGTACGTCGGCGGCGCCGAACACGCCGTCCTGCACCTGCTGTACGCGCGCTTCTGGTCCAAGGTGCTGTACGACCTGGGGCACGTGTCGTCGGCGGAGCCGTTCCACAAGCTGTTCAACCAGGGCATGATCCAGGCCTATGTCTACCGTGACAGCCGGGGCATCGCGGTGCCGGCCGCCGAGGTGGAGGAGCACGAGGGCGCCTACCACTACCAGGGCGAGGAGGTCTCCCGGCTGCTGGGCAAGATGGGCAAGTCCCTGAAGAACGCGGTCACGCCGGACGAGATCTGCGCCGAGTACGGGGCCGACACGCTGCGCCTGTACGAGATGGCGATGGGCCCCCTGGACGTGTCGCGGCCGTGGGACACCCGCGCGGTGGTCGGCCAGTTCCGGCTGCTGCAGCGGCTGTGGCGCAACATCGTCGACGAGAACACCGGCGAGGTGACCGTCGTCGACACCCCGGACGCCGACATCGACGTGGCCACCCTGCGTGCCCTGCACAAGGCGATCGACGGGGTGCGCCAGGACCTGGAGGGGATGCGTTTCAACACCGCCATCGCCAAGGTCACCGAGCTGAACAACCACCTGACGAAGGCGGGGGGCCCGGTCCCGCGCTCGGTCGCCGAGCGGCTGGTGCTGCTGGTGGCGCCACTGGCCCCGCACCTCGCCGAGGAGCTGTGGCGCACGCTGGGCCACACCGACTCGGTCGTCCACCGGGACTTCCCGGTCGCCGATCCGGCGTACGTCGTCGACGAGACCGTCACCTGCGTGGTCCAGATCAAGGGCAAGGTGAAGGCCCGGCTGGAGGTCTCGCCGTCCATCTCCGAGGCGGAGCTGGAGAAGGCCGCGCTGGCCGACGAGAAGGTCACCGCCGCGCTGGGCGGGGCCGGGATCCGCAAGGTGATCGTGCGGGCGCCGAAACTGGTGAACATCGTTCCGGCGTGACGGTGCAGGGCCGGCGCCGGTCGGGCCGCGGGCTGGGGGGCCGCTGGTTCGGGGCAGCCCCCTACGGGCAGGTTCGGGGTTCTTCCGGAACTCAGGGCCTGCCCGTTGCGTTTACCGTTGAAGAACGGCGCAGTGCGTGTGACGGGTGGCCCCAGGGCCTTGGAGGAGGAGTCTCGTGGAAGCAGTGATCGCAGTGCTGGCCCTGCTCTTCGTGCTCTTTGTCACGCTGGGCGTGTACGCCACGGTGAAGGCCGTCGGCGCCGCCAGGCGCAGCGCGGACCACCACATCACGCAGGCCCGACGCACGGTCGAGGACCACACCCTGAGGGTCAAGTCCTTCGCCCAGCCCGGCCCGGTCGGTGAGATCGCCCAACTCAGGCTGAAGCTGCGGACGTCCATGCGCGCCACCCAGGACGCGCTGCAGTCCGGCATGTCGGAGGACCAGTCCCTCAAGGAGTCCCTCGGCCTCTTCGAGCGGCTCAACGCACACGGGCACGAACTGGACGCCGAACTCAGGCGCCTGGAGTCCGAACCGGACCGCGGCACCCTCGCCAAGCGGCTGCCCGAGCTGCGCGAGCGCACCAACCGCATCGTACGGTCGGCCGACTCCCTGCGCTGGGCGGCCCGTGACCGCGCCCGCCACTTCGCGGAGGACGACCTCGACTCGCTCAGCACCCAGATCGACATGGAGACCGGCGCCCTGCGGCACTGGACGGCCACCGACCCGCAGTCCGCGCCCGGGTCCGCGCCCGCGTCCGGGTCCGCCCACAGCGCCCCGGCGGCGGATCGGACCAGGCCGGAGCCGTCGCGGTCCGAGGCCGTGCGGGAGCCCGCGCCCGAGCCGGCGCAGCCCTCGATCGCACCGGCCGCGCCCCGTCCCACGTACCCCTGGCAGAAGAAGCCCCGCCCCGAGAGCACCACCTGACCGGGCGCACTGTCCTGACGCGGTGATCCGGCCCCGGCTGCGTTTGGCCCGCGGGGCCGGGCTGCCCAGGGGGCGGTACGCCAGGTAACCTCCAGCTCATGTCCCGCCATGTCGCTATCGTCACCGATTCAACGGCCTACCTTCCGGCCCGGACGATGGAGCGGCACGGCATCACGGCGGTCCCCCTGACCGTGGTCCTCGGCGACCGCGCGCTCGAAGAGGGCACCGAGTTCTCCACCCGCTCCCTCGCCCAGGCGCTCCAGAAGCGGCGGCCGGTGACGACGTCCCGGCCCGGCCCCGAGGTCTTCGCCGCGACCTACCGCCGGGCAGCCGAGGCCGGCGCCGCCGGCATCGTCTCCCTCCACCTCTCCGCCGAACTCTCCGGCACCTACGACGCGGCGGTCGTCGCGGCCCGCGAGGCGCCGGTGCCGGTGCGGGTGGTGGACACCGGCATGATCGCCATGGCGCTCGGATTCTGCGCGCTCGCGGCGGCGGAGGCCGCGGAGGCGGGCGGCACCGTGGACGACGCCGTCACGGCTGCGGAGAAACGGGCGGCGGGCACCGCCGCCTACTTCTACGTCGACACCCTGGACTATCTGCGCCGGGGCGGACGCATCGGGGCCGCGCAGGCCCTGCTGGGGTCGGCGCTCGCCGTCAAGCCGCTGCTCCAACTGGCCGGCGGCCGCATCGAACCCCTGGAGAAGGTGCGCACGGCGTCGAAGGCCATCGCCCGCCTGGAGGAGATCGCGGCCGAGCGGGCGGGCGGCGCCGAGGTCGACATCGCCGTCCACCACCTCACCGCCCCGGAGCGTGCCTCGGCTCTCGCGGACCGGCTGAAGGTGCGGGTGCCCGGACTGACCGAGCTGCACGTCAGCGAGGTCGGCGCGGTGATCGGGGCGCACACGGGACCGGGCCTGCTGGGGGTCGTGGTCTCGGCCCGACGAGGCGGCGGCGGGACCGCGCCGGGGCCGTACGGGTGACGGAGTTGTCCACAACCGGGAAGTGATCCACCGGAATTGAGCAAGATCATCGCGGAGGCGGCGGGATGCCCGATCCTCCCGGCATGGCACTTCGATCACGTTCGCATCCACCGTCGCGTTCGGCCGCGGCGACCAGCGGCCCGGGGCGCGCGCCCGCGTCCGACGGACGGGCCCGGCACCGCCGGCCGACCACTGCCGGTACCGCAAGAGGGCCGGGGCCGGGGCTGAGGCCCGGTGGTCGGGAGACCCGGCGCGGGCACCGGCTCCGGGGCGGCCGGGACCGGGACGCCTCGGCGGAGGAGCTCGTGCGCCGGGCGGAGGCGCTGTTCGGGGAGGGAACAGGGCCCGGCACTCGGGGCGTCGGAGGCGTCGGGCGGACCCGGCGTGTGCCGACCTGGGCCGTGGGTGGTGAGGACGAGTCGGTAGCGCGATCCGGGAGGGGCCCGGCCGCAGCCCGTGGCGATGTGGACGGAGGGGAGGCGGGGACCTGGGAGGAGGTTCCGGAGCCGGCCGCCTCGGACCCGGTGTCGCCGGGGGAGCGGCGGCCGGTCGGCCGGACGGTGCTCGCGCTGCGGGAGCGGTTGCCGTTGTGGGTGCGGACGCGGTGCGGGCTGGAACGGCGGAGCGTGGTCGCGCTGTCGGTGCTGCTCGTGCTGGCGGTGGGGTTCGCCGCGCAGCACTTCTGGGCCGGGCGGACCCAGCCCGTGCGGGCGCCGGAGGTGGTGGGAGCGGCCGTGCCCCGGGCCGGGGACGGAGCGGGAAGCACGCCGGTCACCTCGGCGGGGGCCGTCGGCGAGGCCCCCGGCACGAGTGCGGGCTCCGGTACGGCCATGGCGGGCACGGCGCTGCCCGAGATCGTGGTCGACGTCGGCGGCAAGGTCCGCGACCCGGGCGTTCACCGTCTCCCGGCCGGCTCACGGGTCGCGGACGCGCTGCGGGCGGCGGGCGGAGTACGGCCCGGGACCAGGACCGACGGGCTCAACCGTGCCCGGTTCCTCGTGGACGGGGAGCAGGTGATCGTCGGCGGCCCGCCGCCGACGGGGGCGGGGGCCGGCCAGGCACCGGCGGCGGGCGGTCCGGCCGGGGTGGCGCCGGGCGCCGGGCCCGCGACACCGGTGTCCCTCAACACCGCGACGCTGGATCAACTGGACGGCCTTCCGGGGGTCGGCCCCGTACTGGCCCGGCACATTCTCGACTACCGTACCCGCAACGGCGGTTTCCGCTCGGTGGACGAACTGCGGGAAGTGAACGGCATCGGCGACCGCCGCTTCGCGGACCTGAAGAACCTCGTACGGCCGTGAACAGCCGGACGGACCTGACGCCCCCGGACCTGAGGCACCCCGGGCGGATGGCCCCGGGGCGGACGGATACGGCGCCCCCCGCTCCCGGTGACCCGCCCGCCCGGCTGTCCGTGCACGCTGCCTCGGGGAAGCGGCTCGGGGCGTCCCACCCCCGGCAGGAGGGACCTGCCGACCTGCGGCTCGTACCACCCGCGCTGGCGGCCTGGGCCACGGCGGCGGTGATGCTGCACGCCCCGCCCGGCCTGGTGACGGGCACGGTGGTCATCTCTCTGCTCCTGGCCGCGGTCCTCCTCGCACGGCGAAACCGCCGGACGGAGCCACGACCTGCGGGGCAGGGACGTGCGGGAGCCGGACACGCACGCGGACAAGGCCGGTCGCGGGTTTCCGGAGCCGCGGTGCTCCTGTGCGTCGCCGCTGCCGCCGGATCGGCAGGCCTGCACGGCGCCGATCTGCGGCGGGGCCCGGTGCCGGAGCTGGCGCGGGCGTACGCCTCGGTCACGGCCGAGGTCGAGGTCACCGCCGATCCCCGGCTCACCCGGCCCCGGGCCGGCGCCGGCCACGTGGCTCCGACAGCGGTGCTCGTCGAGGGAGATGCGCGGCGGGTGGAGCGGGAGGGGGACGGCGCGGCGGTCGTGACCCGGGTCCCGGTGCTGATGATGGTCGACGCGCGTTCGGCCCGGTCGGGCCCGCGGGACGGCGGACAGGCGCGGGCGGGGGATGCGCGGGAGCACACGCCGTGGCTCGGGCTGCTGCCGTCCACCCGGCTGCGGGTCGAGGGCCGGCTCGCGCCGGCGACAGCGGGTGGTGACCGGTTCGCGGCCGTGCTGCGGGTCAGGGACGAGGCCGGGCCGCACACGGTGGGAGAGCCCTCGGCACCGCAGCGGCTGGCCGGACGGCTGCGCGCCGGACTACGGGCGGCGACCGACGGCCTGCCGGCGGACGCGCGAGCCCTGCTGCCGGGACTGGTCGTGGGCGACACCTCCCGTGTCACCCCGGAACTGGAAGAGGCGTTCGAAGAGACCGACCTGACGCACACCTTGGCGGTATCCGGTGCGAACTTCACGATCCTCCTCGCCCTGCTCCTCGGCCCGCCGGGGCTGGCGCAGTACGCCGAACGCCGCGGTCTCGCGTCCCGCCTCGGTCTCTCGCTGCGCACGACCGCGCTGCTCGGCGGGGCGGTCTCGCTCGCCTTCGTCGTCGTGTGCCGGCCCGATCCGAGCGTGCTGCGGGCCGCCGCCTGCGGATCCGTCGCGCTGCTCGCGCTCGCCACCGGCCGCCGCCGGTCCCTGATCCCGGCACTGGCGACCGCCGTCCTGCTCCTGGTGCTCTACGACCCGTGGCTGGCCCGCAGTTACGGCTTCCTGCTCTCCGTGCTGGCCACCGGCGCCCTGCTCACGCTCGCGCCGCGCTGGAGCGCCGGGCTGCGACGGCGCGGGGTGCCGCCACGGCTCGCGGAGGCGCTGGCCGCTGCGGGTGCCGCGCAGGCGGTGTGCGCGCCGGTGGTCGTCGTGCTGTCGGCGCGGGTGAGCCTGGTGGCGGTGCCGTGCAACCTCCTCGCCGAGTTCGCGCTCGCCCCGGCCACCGTGCTGGGCTTCCTGGCCCTGGCCACCGCCCTGCCGGCGTTACCGGTGGCGAAGGCGCTGGCCTGGTGCGCGAGTTGGCCCGTGGAGTGGATCGCGCAGATCGCCCGGACCGGGGCGGCGCTGCCCGGCGCCGGGGTCGACTGGCCGGGCGGCTGGCCCGGGGCAGCGCTGCTCGGGGCGCTCACCCTGGTCCTCCTGCCGGTCGGCCGGAGACTGCTGCGGCACCCTTGGTGGTGCGGGGCCTGCGCCCTGCTCCTGGTGCTGCTGGTGGTGCAGCCGCCACTGCTGACCCGTGCGGTCACGGGCTGGCCGCCACCGGACTGGCGGATGGTGATGTGCGACGTGGGGCAGGGCGACGCGATGGTGCTGGCTGCGGGCCAGGACACCGGCGTGGTCGTGGACGCCGGTCCGGACCCGGTCCTGGTGGACCGCTGTCTGCGCTCCCTCGGCATCACCCGGGTCCCGCTGGTCGTGCTGACCCACTTCCACGCCGACCATGTGGCGGGCCTGCCCGGCGTCCTGCGCGGACGGTCGGTGGGCGGCATCGCGGCCACGGGACTGGAGGAACCCGCCGGGCAGGCCCGGTTCGTCCAAAGACTCGCGGCGGACCGGCACCTGCCGGTGACGCGGGCCGTCGCGGGGGAGCGGCGGCGCACGGGGGAGCTGTCCTGGGAGGTGGTGTGGCCACCGCCACCGAACACCGTTCACCCGGTCGGCACTTGGCCGGCCCCGGCCCCGGAGGGGCCGAACGACGCCAGTGTGGCCATGCTCGTCCGCACGGCGGGGCTGCGCCTGCTGCTGCTCGGGGACATGGAACCGCCGGCCCAGCAGGCCCTGGCGAGATCGCCCGGGGCGGGCCGACTGGCGGACGTCGACGTCCTCAAGGTCGCCCATCACGGCTCGGCGTATCAGGATCCGGGCCTCGTACGCCGGTTGGCGCCCCGGCTGGCGCTGATCTCCGCGGGCCGCGACAACCCGTACGGACATCCGGCCCCGGGCACGGTCGCCGCGCTGCGGGAGACCGGGGCCGCGGTGCTGCGGACGGACCGGGGCGGGTCGATCGCCGTGCTCGGTGGGAAGAACGGGGGCGGAGAGCTGCGGGTGGCGCGACACTGAAGGCATGAGGGAAGCCGCGCACGAGCACATGCACGAGCACATGCACGACCGCACGCGCGTGGACACGGACGAGGGAGCGTACCCGAGCCCGGACGCGGGTACGTGGGCCGACGCCGGCCCGGACGCGGCGGCGGTCGATGCCTATCTGCGGCGGCTGGGCATGGAGCGACCGGCCCGGCCCACCGCCGACGCGCTGCGCGAACTGCACCTGCGCCATCTGCGGACCGTGCCCTTCGAGAACCTCTCGGTCCACCTCGGTGAGGAGATCGTGCTCGACGGGAGACGACTGAGGGACAAAGTGGTGAGCGGCCACCGGGGCGGCTTCTGTTACGAACTCAACGGAGCCTTCGGCACCTTGCTCACCGCCCTCGGGTACGAGGTCACCCTGCTCGCCGCGCGGGTGTACGACGACGGAGGACGGCTCGGCATCCCGTACGACCATCTCGCCCTGCGCGTACGGACCCCGGACGGGGACGACCGGCTGGCCGACGTCGGGTTCGACGCGCACTTCCTGCTGCCGCAGGCGTTCGGGGAGCGGGGAGACCAGGAGGACCCCGGGGGTACGTTCCGCATCACCGGGGCGGAGCCGGACGCGGCCGGGACGCGCGGCGGTCATGACGCCGACCCGAGCACGGACCTGGACGTGCTGAAGGACGGGAAGCGGGTGTACCGGCTGGAGCAGCGCCCGAAGGCGCTCGGCGACTTCGTGACCGGGGCGTGGTGGCACAGCACCTCGCCGCAGTCGCATTTCACCCGCTCACCCGTCTGCTCACGGGTCACCGAGGAGGGAGGGAGGATCACCCGTCTGCTCACGGGTCACCGAGGAGGGAGGGAGGATCACCCTCAGCGGCCGCCGGGTCACCACGACGGCGGCGGACGGCACGCGTGAGGAGCGGGAGTTGAAGACCGACGGGGAGGTGCTCGCGTTCTACCGGGACCGGTTCGGAATCCGCCTCGCCCAGGTGCCGACAGTGAGAAATCCCCACCGGGCCGGCTGAGCGCGACCGGCCGGGTCTTTAATGGCCGACGTGAGCGATGTGAGACATGTGCTGGTGCTGCCCGACCGCGAGGCCGCGGAAGCGGTGGCGGAGGAGCTGGGTGAGCGGTTCGGCGTCGACGAGGAACCGCAGCTCGTACGGGACGCCCTGGCCGGCGAGGACGACGCGGAGGACGCCCAGTGGCTCGTCGTCCTGCACGACGAGAGGCAACGGCTGGACCCCGGCGCACTGGACGAGTTCGCGGCGGAGTGGGAGGGCTGGCGCGAGGAACCCTGACGTCCTGACGTCCTGACGTCCTGACGTCCTGACGTCCTGGCCTCCGGGATCCCGGAGGCCAGGGAACACGTATCGGTGTCAGTGGTGCGTGGGATGCTTGTCGAGATGGCCAGGAAGACAGCTCAAGACGACCCTCTCGCCCCGGTGACGCTCGCCGTGGGCCAGGAGGACCTTCTGCTCGACCGTGCCGTGCAGGAGGTGGTGGCCGCTGCGAAGGCCTCCGACGCCGACACGGACGTACGCGACCTCACCCCGGACCAGCTCCAGCCCGGCACCCTCGCCGAGCTGACCAGCCCCTCGCTCTTCGCCGAGCGCAAAGTCGTGGTCGTACGCAATGCGCAGGACCTGTCGGCCGACACCGTCAAGGACGTGAAGTCGTATCTCGGGGCGCCCGCCGAGGAGATCACGCTCGTCCTGCTGCACGCCGGCGGAGCCAGGGGCAAGGGCCTGCTCGACGCGGCGCGCAAGGCCGGGGCGCGGGAGGTGGCCTGCCCGAAGATGACGAAGCCGGCGGACCGGCTGGCCTTCGTGCGGAGCGAGTTCCGGACCACCGGGAGATCGGCCACACCGGAGGCGTGCCAGGCGCTCGTCGACGCCATCGGCAGTGATCTGCGGGAGCTGGCGGCCGCGGTCTCCCAGCTGGCGGCGGACATCGAGGGCACGATCGACGAGGCGGTCGTCGGCCGTTACTACACCGGGCGGGCCGAGGCGTCGAGTTTCACGGTCGCCGACCGCGCGGTCGAGGGACGGGCGGCGGAGGCGCTGGAGGCGTTGCGCTGGTCGCTGTCGACGGGGGTGGCGCCGGTGCTGATCACCAGTGCGCTGGCCCAGGGCGTCCGGGCGATCGGGAAGCTGTCGTCGGCGCGCGGCGGCAGACCGGCCGATCTGGCACGGGAGCTGGGCATGCCGCCGTGGAAGATCGACCGGGTGCGTCAGCAGATGCGGGGCTGGACCCCCGACGGCGTGTCCGTCGCCCTGCGGGCGGTGGCCGAGGCGGACGCCGGTGTCAAGGGCGGCGGGGAGGACCCGGGGTACGCCCTGGAGAAGGCGGTCGTCACCATCGCACGCGCGGCCAGGTCGAGGGGCCGGGCGTAGGTCCTGCCGTCGCCCTCGGGCATCCTGCCCCGTGACAAGCCGAGGACCCCGCCGCACGCCCGGGGAAGGGCGGACGAAGCGGGGTCCTCGGTCACGCTCGGAGCCCGTACCCGCGTGGCGAACGCAGGCCGCGTACAGGCTCGGGGTTGCCGGTCGGGGGCGGAGAGAGAGGGCCCGCCCGGGGTCCTTCCGGCGGTCGGATCAGATCCGGTCAGATCAGCGAGTGGTTCAGCCCTTGAGGGACGCGACCTTCAGAGCCAGCGCCGACTTCTTGTTGGCGGCCTGGTTCTTGTGGATGACGCCCTTGGAGACGGCCTTGTCGAGCTGACGCGCGGCAGCGCGCTGGTACGCGGTGGCCTTCTCGGCGTCGCCTGCGACGGCGGCCTCACGAGCCTTGCGGATCGCGGTCTTCAGAGAGGACTTGACGGCCTTGTTGCGCAGCCGGGCCTTCTCGTTGGTCTTGTTCCGCTTGATCTGGGACTTGATGTTCGCCACGAAGGAGCCTCTACAGGTTCTGGTACGGGGCCGCACGGGTCCCGTACCGGTGAATTTCTTGAGATGCGCCCCACGCCGGGAGGGCAGGAGACGCAACGCCCCACGTTACCAGCGGCCCGGCGGACGGCCCAAACCCGGCCCAGGCCGGGTGCCGGTACGGGCCCCGGCCGGACCCCCGGTCCCCACCCGGGGCACCACGCCCCCCGCCCGTGGGACCATGGAAGCTACGTATCGATCCGATCCGACCCGAGACCGCAGACACTGCGGACGCCTCAAGAATCAGGACCCTGCGTGCCCGCGACCCCCAGCCACGTGCCCGAGCCGAGCCGTACCGACCCGGCTCTGATCCGCAACTTCTGCATCATCGCGCACATCGACCACGGCAAGTCCACGCTCGCCGACCGGATGCTCCAGCTGACCGGTGTGGTCGATCAGCGGCAGATGCGCGCCCAGTACCTCGACCGCATGGACATCGAGCGTGAACGCGGCATCACGATCAAGTCCCAGGCGGTGAGGCTGCCGTGGGCGCCCACGGACGACAAGGGCAGCACGCGCATCCTCAACATGATCGACACGCCGGGGCACGTCGACTTCACCTACGAGGTGTCGCGGTCGCTCGCCGCCTGCGAGGGCACGGTCCTCCTGGTGGACGCCGCGCAGGGCATCGAGGCCCAGACCCTCGCCAACCTGTACCTGGCGATGGAGAACGACCTCACGATCATCCCGGCGCTCAACAAGATCGACCTGCCGGCCGCACAGCCCGAGAAGTTCGCCGAGGAGCTCGCCAACCTGGTCGGCTGCGAGCCCGACGACGTGCTGAAGGTGTCCGCGAAGACCGGTCTCGGTGTCGAGGCGCTGCTGGACAGGGTGGTCGCCGACGTCCCCGCCCCGGTCGGCGTCGAGAACGCCCCGGCCCGTGCGATGATCTTCGACTCGGTGTACGACTCCTACCGCGGTGTCGTGACGTACGTCAGGGTCATCGACGGCCAGCTCAACAAGCGTGAGCGCATCCGGATGATGTCCACGGGCGCGACACACGAGCTGCTGGAGATCGGTACCAACTCGCCGGAGATGCTGCCCGCCGACGGCCTCGGCGTCGGCGAGGTGGGCTACCTCATCACCGGTGTGAAGGACGTCCGCCAGTCGAAGGTCGGGGACACCGTCACCAGCCAGCACAAGGGGGCCGAGGAGGCGCTCGGCGGCTACAAGGACCCCAAGCCCATGGTGTTCTCGGGCCTGTACCCGCTGGACGGTTCCGACTACCCCGAGCTGCGCGAGGCGCTGGACAAGCTCCAGCTCAACGACGCCGCCCTGGTCTACGAGCCGGAGACCTCCGCCGCCCTCGGCTTCGGCTTCCGCGTCGGCTTCCTCGGCCTGCTGCACCTCGACGTGATCCGCGAGCGCCTCGAGCGTGAGTTCGGGCTCGACCTGATCGCCACCGCGCCGAACGTCGTCTACCGCGTGGACATGGAGGACGGCACCGAGCACATCGTCACCAACCCGAGCGAGTTCCCCGAGGGGAAGATCGCCGAGGTGTACGAGCCGGTCGTGCGTGCCACCCTCCTGGCGCCCAGCGAGTTCATCGGCTCGATCATGGAGCTGTGCCAGACCCGGCGCGGTGTCCTGCTCGGTATGGACTACCTCTCCGAGGACCGGGTGGAGATCCGCTACACCCTCCCGCTCGCCGAGATCGTCTTCGACTTCTTCGACCAGCTGAAGTCCAAGACCCGCGGCTACGCCTCCCTCGACTACGAGCCCACCGGCGAGCAGACCTCCAGCCTGGTGAAGGTCGACATCCTGCTGCACGGCGACAAGGTGGACGCGTTCTCCGCGATCACTCACAAGGACCAGGCGTACGCCTATGGTGTGCGGCTCGTCGCCAGGCTCAAGGAGCTGATCCCGCGGCAGGCCTTCGAGGTGCCGGTGCAGGCCGCCATCGGCTCCCGGGTGATCGCCCGCGAGACCATCCGCGCCATCCGCAAGGACGTCCTCGCCAAGTGCTACGGCGGTGACATCTCGCGCAAGCGCAAGCTGCTGGAGAAGCAGAAGGAGGGCAAGAAGCGGATGAAGATGGTGGGCTCCGTGGAGGTCCCGCAGGAGGCCTTCATCGCCGTCCTCTCCAGCGACGAGAACGCGGGGTCGGGCAAGGCCAAGAAGTAACCGCGGGTCACCGGAGGCGGCCGGGGGAGCGCCCGCCGGAGAGCCCGGGGCGGAGCGAGGCCCGTCGTGCGCGCGCACGACGGGCCTCGGCGCGTTCGCGCCGGGTCCGCAGCGGCTCCCCGGCGGGTTCGTCGTCCGCCCGTCAGGGGATTTCCTGTACGAAGTGACAGGCCGTGGCCCCTTACGCAGCCGCCGGTGGGCCTTTACTCTGTCCCTGCTCGACGGTTACTCGCGAGTTAAACAAGGGTACGACAGCGTAACCGGCCGAACACCACCCGCATGTCAGCCGTACACCAGCCGCATCTGAGCCAGCCGCACCGTCGCGGGTCCCGGAGGATGTCTTGAGCGACACACAGACTTTGATCGAGAACCGGCCGCCGAGCGTGGCGACCCTCTTCCTGGAGCGTGTCGCCGCCACACCGGACGCCGAGGCGTACCGCTATCCCGTCCCGCCCGCCTCGGGCGGGGGACCCGACGACTGGAAGTGCCTCACCTGGGCCGAGGCCGCCGAACGGGTCAACGCCATCGCGGCCGGCCTGATCGAGCTGGGCGTGAACCCGGAGGAACGGGTGGCGCTCGCGTCCGCCACCCGGGTCGAATGGGTCCTCGCCGACCTCGGCATCATGTGCGCGGGCGCCGCCACCACCACGGTCTACCCGCAGACGAACATCGAGGAGTCCGCGTACATCCTGTCGGACTCCGACAGCCGGGTGCTGATCGCGGAGAACGCCGAGCAGGTGGACAAGGTCGCGGCGAAGCGCGCCGAGCTGCCCCACCTCGGCCACGTCGTGGTCATCGACGCGGCCGGCGTCGAGACGGACGACTGGGTGATCAGTCTCGCCGAGCTGGAACGCCGCGGCACGGCCCGGCTGGAGAGGGACGCCGGGCTGGTCAAGGAGCGGGTCGCCGCGATCACCAAGGACCAGCTGGCCACCCTCATCTACACCTCGGGCACCACCGGCCGCCCCAAGGGCGTCCGCCTGCCGCACGACAACTGGGCGTACATGGCGAAAGCGATCGCCGCGACGGGCCTCGTGCACGCGGACGACGTGCAGTACCTGTGGCTGCCGCTCGCGCACGTCTTCGGCAAGGTGCTCACCTCGGGCCAGATCGAGGTCGGCCACGTCACCGCCGTCGACGGTCGTGTCGACAAGATCATCGAGAACCTGCCGGTGGTGCAGCCGACCTACATGGCGGCCGTCCCGCGCATCTTCGAGAAGGTCTACAACGGGGTCGCCGCCAAGGCGCGGGCCGGCGGCGGAGCCAAGTACAAGATCTTCCAGTGGGCCGCGGGCGTATCCCGCGAGTATGCCAAGGTCACCCAGGACAACTTCCGCCGCACCGGCACCGCCAGTGCCCCCTTCGGCCTCACCGCCAAGCACAACGTCGCCGACAAGCTGGTCTACGCCAAGATCCGCGACGCGTTCGGCGGCAACCTGCGCGCCTGCGTCTCCGGTTCGGCGGCCCTCGCGCCCGACATCGGCTACTTCTTCGCCGGCGCCGGGATCCACATCCTGGAGGGCTACGGACTCACCGAGTCCTCCGCAGCCTCCTTCGTGAACCCCGGCGAGGCCTACCGCACCGGCACCGTCGGCAAGCCGCTGCCCGGCACCGAGGTGCGCGTCGCCGACGACGGCGAGATCCTGCTGCGCGGCCCCGGCATCATGGAGGGCTACCACGGGCTGCCCGAGAAGACCGCCGAGGTCCTGGAGTCCGACGGCTGGTTCCACACCGGTGACATCGGCGAGCTGTCGCCCGACGGCTACCTGCGGATCACCGACCGCAAGAAGGACCTCATCAAGACCTCCAGCGGCAAGTACATCTCGCCCGCCGAGGTCGAGGGACAGTTCAAGGCGGTGTGCCCGTACGTCTCCAACATCCTGGTGCACGGCGCCGACCGGAACTACTGCACCGCCCTCATCGCCCTCGACGAGGTGGCCCTCGCGGCCTGGGCGCAGGAGAACGGCCTGGAGGGCAAGCCGTACGCGGAGATCGTCGCCGCGCCCGCCACGGTCGAGATGGTCGACGGCTACGTCAAGCAGCTCAACGAGGGCCTCCAACGCTGGCAGACCATCAAGAAGTTCCGCGTCCTGCCCCGCGACCTCGACATCGAACACGGCGAGATCACCCCGAGCCTGAAGCTGAAGCGCCCGGTGGTGGAGCGCGAGTACAAGCACCTGATCGACGAGATGTACGCGGGCGCCCGGGAGGCGTGACCGGCACAGTCTGACGCGCGGGACGGGGGTGGAGTCCCGGACCCGGCCGACTGGCCGGGTCCGGGACTCCACCCCCTCGCCGTCTCCCGGTCCCCCGTCGTTGTCCTCTGTCCGTGCCTCCCCGCTCACTGCGGCCAGGTGCACGCCAGGGTGGGCCGTGGGCACGGGATTCCGGGGGACGCAGGGGTTCATATGGACTGCCGGCGAAGGCAGTGACAGAGGAAGCCCGTGCGTAAAGGCGTGGCCTGACGGGCCGACGGCCACTAGGCTCAAAGATCCTCAGGAGCCCTCGACGAACCGGACCACGGACTCGGGGCGGACAGCTATCAGAGAGCGTACTCACCCGATGAGTGCAGACGGCGCGGCACGGACGCCGGATCCCGGACTTGCCGAACTCGCCCGGAATTCCCGCAACTTCGGATTCCTGTACGACCATCTGGCGCTGCTCGTCGCCTACGGCACTGCGGCCGAGGCCTACGTCTTCACTGACCCGAACACCTCGCTCATCAAGTCCCGCCAGTTCGGCGAGGCCCTCGCCGCTGACCTCGTTCTCCGGGGCCGGGTCCAGTACGCGGGCAGCAAGCAGATCGAGCGGCTGGCGGCTCTGGACCGAGAGGGCTACCTGCACGGCAACGTGAAAAACGCCTTTCACGAGGTCCGAGTGCTGGGCAACAAGGCCAGTCACGACGGCTACGACGACCCCGACGACGCGTTCCGGGCGCTGCGGACCTGCCACCGCCTGGGCGTCTGGTACTACCGGCTGCTCACCGCCTCCCGGGACCAGCGGACCTTCGTCCCGCCGGACCCGGACCGCACGCCGGCCGCCGAGAACCGTGCGCTGCGCGCGCAGGTGGCCGAGTCGCGTCGTGCCCTTCAGGAGGCACGCCTCAGCTACGCGGGCCAGGCGAGCCAGGCGCAGGCCGAGCAAACCGCACGCACCGCCGCCGAGCAGGAGCTGGCCGCTGCCACCGCCGAGCGCGAGGAGCTGGCCCGCCAGGTCGAGGCCATGCGCGACCGGCTCGCGGCCCTCCAGCAGACACAGTCCGCCGACGACGACCGCCTGCTGTACGCACGGGCCACCAGCCCGGCTGCCGCATCCGAAGCAGTGGCCGAACGCGCCCGGCTGCTGGACAACGCAGAGCAGGCCGCCCGCGAGCCGCTCACCGAGGCCCAGGTGCGCGTACGCCTGGACGAGATGCTCACCGAGGCGGGCTGGAGCGTCCAGGACGCGGGCGCCGACCTCAACCTGTACGTGCAGGGCGACCGACGGGGCAGTGGCGTCGCCGTCCGTGAGGTGACCACCGCGACCGGCCGCGCCGACTATGCCCTGTACGTGGAGCGCAAACTGGTCGGCGTGATCGAGGCCAAGCGGGAGGGCGCCGACCTCACCGCCGCCCAGGAACAGGCCGACCGGTACGCGGACCACCCCACGGACGCACAACAGCGCCTGATCGCCTGGCGCACACCCCTCCCCTTCCGCTATGTCTCGGACGGCGGTGAGACCCGGTTCCGTAACGCCCTCGACCCGGATTCCCGCACCCGGCGCATCTTCTCCTTCCACCAGCCCCGCACCCTGGCCCGGTGGATCCGTCAGGCGGAGCAGGACCCGCAAGCCCCGTCCTACCGGGCCCGGTTGCGCTACCGGATGCCTGACCTCGACGAACGCCCGCTCCGTCCCGCCCAGATCAAGGCGGTGCGCGAGGTCGAGAAGTCCGTCGCGTTGGGCAAGGGTCAGCAGGGCACTGGTCAGTCACGCTCCCTGGTGCAGATGGCGACCGGAGCAGGCAAGACGTACACGGCCGTCACGTTCGCCTACCGGATGCTCAAGCACGCCCAGGCGGAGCGTGTGCTGTTCCTGGTGGACCGCAACAACCTGGGCGCCCAGGCGCAGACCGAGTTCGAGAACTTCGTCACCCCCGACACCAACCGCACCTTCGCCGACCTGTACAACGTGCAGCGCCTCGGTGCCGAGGGCATGAATCCGTCCGCGAAGGTCGTCGTCTCCACCGTGCAGCGCCTCTACATGGAGCTCACGGGCGCGAGCGTGCCCCCGCGACCGGACTCGGCGGAGGGCGAGGAGGACCACTCCTACGACGTGGCCGCGGACATCTCCGTCGGCTACCACGCGAACATCCCGCCGGAGTCCTTCGACCTGATCGTCGTCGACGAGTGCCACCGCTCCATCTATGGCAAGTGGCGTTCCGTCCTGGAGTACTTCGACGCGCCGATCGTCGGCCTGACCGCGACACCCGTCGCCCAGACCTTCGGCTACTTCAACGGCAACCTGGTCAGCGAGTACACCTACCAGGAGGCGGTCGCCGACGGCGTCAACGTCGACTTCCAGGTGTACGAGATCCTCACCCGGATAACGGGGGAGGGCGGCGCCATCGCCCGCGGCATCATCCCCGTCCGCGACCGGCGCACCCGGCGACAGCGCTACGAGGACTTCGACGAGGACGTCATCTACGGCGCCAAGGAAGTCGGCGTCGGCGTGATCAGCAAGGATCAGCTGCGCACGGTGATCCGCACCTTCCGGGAGCGCCTGTTCAGCGAGATCTTCCCCGAGCGCGCCAAACGCGACCGGCAGACCGGCGAACTGCTGTGGGACGAGATGTACGTCCCCAAGACGCTCATCTTCGCCAAGAACGACAACCACGCCGAGGAGATCGTCGAGGTCGTCCGGGACGTCTTCGGCAAGGGTGACGACTTCTGCGCGAAGATCACCCACGCGGCGAGGAAACCCGCCGAACGTCTCTCCGCCTTCCGTAACCTGCCGCAACTGCGCATCGCGGTCACCGTCGACATGATCGCGACGGGGACGGACGTCAAGCCGCTGGAGTGCCTGCTGTTCCTACGGGACGTCAACAGTTGGGCCTACTTCGAGCAGATGAAGGGCCGGGGCGCCCGAACCCTGTCGCTGACCGAGTTCGAGCGGGTCACGCCGGGCGTCGGCCCCAAGACGCACTTCGTGATCGTCGACGCGGTGGGGGTGACCCGCAAGGAGAAGGTGGACGCGGGTCCGCTGGAGCAGCACACGGAGAAGGACCTCAACCTCGAAAAGCTCCTGCGTCTCACCGCGCGGGGTCTCGTGGAGGACGCGCACGTCTCCACTTTGGCCTCGCGTCTCGCCAAGCTCGATCTCCAGATGACGGACGAGGAACGGGCGGAGATCGAGACCCTCAGCGAGGGCGTTCCGCTGAAGACCGTCGTGCACAACATGGTCAAGGCCGTCGCCGTCGACGAGCAGGCCAAGATCCGGGAAGCCGCGGAACGGCTCGGGCTCGACCCGGACGAGGCCGTCAGGGCTGCGGTGGTCCGTGCCCTGCAGCCACTGGCGTCCAACCCGCCGCTCCGCAAACGGCTGCTGGAGATGCGCCGCGCGAAGGACATCCTGTACGACGAGACCAGCCGCGACGCCCTTGTTTCCGCCGGCGCGGTCGCGGAGGACGAGTCGACGGCCCGGGTCACCGTCCGTGACTGGAAGGTGTACGTGGACGAGCACCGGGACGAGATCGCGGCGCTCTCCCTCGCCTTCGCCGCCGGATCACAGGTCCCGCCGCGCGAGGCATTGCGGCGCCTCAAGGACCTCGCGCGGTCCGTGGCCCGCCCGCCGCGCGCCTGGACGGCGGACCGGCTGTGGCGTTCCTACGAGAAGGTGGGCGAGGCCGTGACGGCCGACCGCTCCGGCGCCCGGACGGCGGTCGATCTGCTTGCCCTGCTCCGGTACGAACTCGATGGCGGCGCGGAGAACGGCGCGGACCGGCCACGCCCGCACGGGGAGGCGGTACGGGAGCGGTACGCGGGGTGGCTGGCGAGGCAGGAGCAGGCCGGTGTGACCTTCACCGACAACGAGCGCTGGTGGCTCGACCACATCGCCACCGCCACGGTCAAGCATGTACGCTTCGACACCGCCGACCTCGACTACGCCCCGTTCATCAAGCGGAACGGCACGGACGGCTTCCTCGCGGAGTTCGGCGAGACGAGGGCGGAAGAAATCCTCGACGAACTGGACAGGGAGCTGGGCGCGTGACGCTGGGGCTGAGTGCGGCTGCGGGGGATGGGGCCGAGGGGGCTTCGGGGGAGCTTCCGGCGGGGTGGGTGCGGGCGACGGTTGCCGAGCTGTGTGACGTCAATCCTCGCGGCTTCGACGAGGAGCCCGAAGACGATGAGCTGATCTCTCAGGTCCCCATGGCAATGGTCGAGGCCGGGACGGGGCGCCTGGATGCCTCGATGCAGGTGCGGTACGGAGACTTCAAGAGGAAATCCCTGACTCGCTTCCAGGAGAACGATGTTCTCTTCGCGAAGATTACGCCGTGCATGGAGAACGGGAAGATTGTGCAGGCGCAGGCGCTGGCTGGTGGTCGAGCTCTCGGTAGCACCGAATTTCACGTTCTTCGCAGTCGGGGGGCCGTCCTTCCCGAATACTTGATGCACTATCTTATGCAGCGCTCGGTGCGAATGGTTGCTGAACAGCATATGTCTGGCGCTGTGGGTCAACGGCGTGTGCCTCGCCCCTACCTTGAATCGCTCGAGATCCCTGTGCCGCCTCTTGAGGAACAATTGCGGATCGTTGCCGAGGTCGGACGCCAGGTGGCCCACATAGAGGCTGGCGAGCGGGCTGTTTCGCTCGCGGTCGAGCGTGCGGTCGACCTCCACGCAAGTATCGCGGACGGTGCAATTGAGCAGCTTTCTGACGCCCCAGTGGTGAAGCTGGAGTCAGTGTTGCGTGAACCGCTGCGCAACGGTGTCTCGGCGAAGGCGACCAATAGTGGGGCTGGAATTCGCACCCTCACCCTGACCGCAGTCACCCGAGACGACTTCAGCGACCAGTTCACCAAGATTACCGGCGCAGATCCAAAGAAGGCGAAGAACCTCTGGCTGGAGGACCAGGATATTTTCATCCAGCGGTCGAACTCGGCCGAGTTGGTCGGGACGTCAGCTATCTACCGAGGGGCTGAAAACTGGGCGATCTATCCCGACCTCCTCATTCGCGTGCGGGTGCAGCGTGACCAGTCTTTGCCTGATTATGTAGCTTTGGTCTTGCGTACGAGCCGGGTCCTTTTCTATTTGCGCCAGAATGCCCGTGGGCTGTCAGGGTCGATGCCGAAGATTGATCAGGCGACGATCGAGAACGTGGAGTTTCCGTTGCCTTCCTTGCCGCGCCAGAAGGAAGCCATAGACCTCGATTCTTCACTTGCGGTGTGACGTCGGTCGGTTCGGCGGTTTGCCCGTAATGTCCCCTGCCGTTCGAGGACGGGCCGTCGCGTGACGCTGCGGGGCGTCGGGTTCCACGGGCCCGAGGGTGCTGCGGGTCCTCTCCTCTCCGCTGTCGTCGGGGCGGGGCCGACCGTCAGGTGTGGGCCGGAAGCTGGGTGGCCCGCTGCCAGGCGGTGGCGAACGCCGGCGCCCAGGGCCAGGTGCGGTCGAGGTGGAGGGTGCGTCTGCGTGCGTGGGCGGTGAGCCGGGCGGGCAGGTGGTAGAGCCTCCTGCGGATCGTCTCCGGTTCGGCGGCGGCGAGTTCGGGCTCGTCATGCAGGAGAAGGAGCCTGGTCCATGCGTCGAGGTCCGCGGCGATAGTGGCAGCCAGCACCCAGGCGGCGTTCAGCTGCCAGGACTTCGAGGGCAGCAGCCCGAGGCCGATCCGCTTGATCGCCTTGACACGATCCTCGACCTCGGCATGATCACGGTAGAGAGCATCGACGAACCACACCTGCCCGGAGCCGGACACCCCGGAAAGCCCCTGGTGGGCGGGGATGTTCGTGGCGACGATCTGGTAACGCCAGCCGGTGCGCTGCTCGAACGCGGTCAGCTTCTTCAGATCGCGGCGCGAGGGCTTGACCCGGCGCACGATCAGCCGCATCCCCTCGGGCCAGCCGCTCAGGTCGCGCACCCCGGTCAGCTCGGCGACCTGGTAGGTGACCTTCTGTCCGTCCGGGCCCTTGATCTCGTGGACCTCGCCGTCCTGCCGCAGCGCGTCGTTCCACACGTCCGCGGGCAGCAGTGCGATCGCGGCCTCGTCGGCGGTATTGATGGCCCAGCCGGTCACCCAGCGCACTCGGCGGCGGCTGGTGGTCAGCGCCTGCAGATGCTCAAGGAGGCCGTGGCTGAAGGCCGCGCCGTCGATCCTCACCAGCAGCTTCGACCACAGCGGCAGCGGGAGTTGCCGCAGCGCGGCGGCCAGCACCGTCTTGTGGTCGGCGACGTCGTTGGACGCCGCGTTGCCCGGCCGTAGCAGCATGGTCACGCACTCGCGGGTATTGGCCAGCCAGGCGCCCAGCGGGTGATGTCCGTAGCCGCCCTTGAACGTGCCGGCCGCGCCGTCCTTCTTGCTGGTGCAGGTCACCAAGGTGGCATCGAGATCCAGGACGTACCAGTTGGTGAGCGTGCGCCCGCATACCGAGATCCACGGGAACCCACCGGGCCGCAGGGCGAGCAGCGTCCACACCCCACGCCGTATCACGGCGCGCACGCGCTCCACCCGGGCTCCGACAGGGCCGTCGATGGCTTCCAGCGTGCGCCACAGGGTGCTGTCCGAGACCGGACGGGGGAAGAACGGCCTCCAGTGCTGCTGCAGTTGCTCGGCCTGCAGGACATTCCTCGCGCCGAGGACGATCGCGCAGGCCAGCTGGACCAGGGCCATCCCGCGATCCCGCCACCCCGGCCCGACGCCGCGGGGCAGCGCGGCGGCCAGGGCGCGGGTCAGCCCGACCCGGTCCGCGATCCGGTGCAGCAGCACCACGCCCGCATGCCCGACCAGGTTCTTGCCGTCGGCCCGCACAACGAGCCGACGATCCCATTCGGTAGCCTGCACCTGTTGGGTGCCCCCACTCTGCGACGTTCTTGATCTAGGAAGTTCAGATCATCGCAGGTCAGGGGCACCCTTCCGCTATCAGGGCGTCACATCACTGACGGACGGCCCTCGTAGCTGAATACACGAGGTAGATTGGGTGGCCCGGCAGGAAGCGTCCCTGGAGCCCATCCTGTCCTCGATCAACGATGCCCGGAACAGAAGTACCAATCTCCGCGCCTCCCTCCTCCGCGCAGCCTTCACCGGTGCCCTCGTCCCTCAGGACCCTGCCGACGAACCGGCATCAGTACTGCTCGACCGGATTCGCGCTGAGCAGAAGGCGAAGCCTCCCCGTAAGCGCACCGCACGCAAGCCCCGTTCCACCCCGCCCGGTCAGGAAGAACTGCCCTCATGAGCACCACCCCCGCTCCAGTGAACAGCGCCACGTCTCCCCGCCGGTCCGCCGGAGAGACGACCTCGACACTCGTCAACCGGCTCTGGTCGTACTGCGAGCTGCTCCGGCACTCCGGCGTCTCCACCCTCGACTACGTCGAGCAGCTGACCTACCTCCTCTTCCTGAAGATGGCCGACGAGCGTGCCAAGCGCCCGGCGAGGTTTCGTAGGAATGAGCCCGAGGAGGCGCTCGTCCCCGAGGGCCTGGACTGGCCCAGCCTCACCAGCCGGTCGGCCGAGGACCTCTTGGAGCACTACGAGCACATTTTGCGGGAGCTCGGCCGCAAGGGCGGCACCATGCTCGGCGAGGTCTTCACCAAGGCGCAGAACAAGATCCACGAACCGGCCGTCCTGGACCGGCTGGTCAAGGACCTGATCGACCCCCACACCTGGACCCGCGCGAACCAGGACCTCAAGGGCGACGCCTACGAAGGCCTCCTCCAGCGCGGTGCCGAGGACCGCAAGACCGGAGCCGGCCAGTACTTCACCCCCCGCCCGCTCATCGACGCCATGGTCGACTGCGTGCAGCCCAAGCCCGGTGAGTCGGTCACCGACCCCGCCTGCGGCACCGGCGGCTTCCTCATCGCCGCGCACGCCCACATCGCCGAGCGCTACGAGGACGAGCTCTACGGCGACCAGGCCCGCAAGCTCCAGACGGGCGCCATCACCGGGTACGAACTGGTCCGGGAGACCGCCCGGCTGGCGCTGATGAACATGCTTCTGCATGGCATCGGCACCTCCGAGGGCCGCCCCCTCATCACGGTCCAGGACTCCCTTGCGAAGTCGCCCCACAAGTTCTACGACATCGTGCTCGCCAACCCGCCCTTCGGCGTGGGATCGGTGACCGGCGAGGCCTACACCGCCCGTAAGGACTTCTGGACGCAGACCACCAACAAGCAGCTCAACTTCGTCCAGCACATCTACACCCTGCTGAAGACGAACGGCCGGGCCGCGCTCGTCCTGCCGGACAACGTCCTGTTCGAGGGCGGCGCCGGTGTGGAGATCCGCCGCCGCATGCTGGAGCTCACCAATGTCCACACGCTGCTGCGGCTGCCCACCGGCATTTTCTATGCCAACGGCGTCAAGGCGAACGTCCTGTTCTTCGACAAGGTCCCGCCCCGTCCCGGCGGCAAGCCCGCCACCAAGCAGCTCTGGGTCTACGACTTCCGCACCGACCAGAGCTTCACCCTCAAGCAGCGCGCCCTGCGCCGCGAGCACCTCGACGACTTCGTCGCCGCCTTCCACTCCGGAGGCAAGGACTACTCGACCCGAAAGCCCAGTGAGTGCTTCCAGCCTTATGAGTACGATGAGTTGATCGCACGCGACAAGGTCAACCTCGACCTGACGGTTCTTCAGTCCGCCTCCGCTTCCTCCGCCCCGCTCGCGCCTCCGGACGTGATCGCTCAGGAGATCGTGGATGAACTGGAAAGCGCTCTGGCCGAGTTCACTGCCGTCGCCCAGGCCCTGAAGAAGGCCGTGGGCACGGCCGCCGGTCCCGAAACGGACCAGGTCGAGGGCGACCCCACGAACAGCACCACTACTGGCACCACCGAAGAGACAGACCAGGAGCGGTAGTCCGGCTCTCGGCCCCTTTGGCCACCCAGCCCAGAGGTCCCGTCGGCGGCCACTCCGTCAAACGGGACGGAACGGCGTGTGGGCCCGTACACGCGTACGGGCCCACACGCCGTTCCGGGACAGGCACAGGGACTGGGTGAAACATGGTCAACGGGCTCGGCAACGGCGTGACGGGAACGGCCGCAGGGGGTGTGCCGGAGAGACTCTGGACCGGAGAGGACATTGCCGTACGGCTCCTGAGGTTCTACGACGAGAAGACCAGCACCCGTGCCATCACGCGCCTCCAGTTCGTGGAGCACGTCGGCTACCTGCTCTTCCTGAAGCTGGACCATGAGCGCTCACAGCGGCCGGGACGGTTCGCCCGCAAGTCCGTTGCCCCCGAAGGATCCTGGCCGAAGCTCACGGACCTCGGCGGGGACGCCCTGCACAGCGGACTCACCGATCTCATGCGTGAGCTCGACGACCAGGCACCCAGCCGCTCCGACCGGCGGGTCGCCGGCATGGTCTTCCGCGACGCCCAGCCCTGGGACCTCGGCCGCATGGCCGAACTCGCCAAGCTGATCACGGAGCAGATAGACCCCTACCAGTGGCGGCTCATACCCCAGACCGAACTGGGGCGTGCCTTCACCATCATGCTGCGCGCCTGCCGGGAGGACATCGACCGAAAGATCGACACCGGTCAGACGCTGACCCCGTTTCCCGTCCTGAACGCTGTCGTCAAGATCCTCGACGTAGGGCCCGACGACATCGTCATCGACCCGGCCTGCGGCACCGGCTCCACGCTCATCGCGGCCTACCAGGAGATGCAGTCCACCGACCCGGCCGCCATTGCCGGAGCGGACCTGGACGCCCAGATGTGCCGGCTCGCCACCCTGAACATCCTGTTCAACACGGGCCGCCCTCTCTCTGACCCCGCGCCGGTGAAGCTCGCGGACACCCTCACGCACAAGGTCCCCGTGGTGCGGGAAGACAGCAGGCTCCCCACCGTGGCCATCTGCAACCCGCCCTTCAGAAGCGACGGCGTGGTGCCCAACGCCACCATGCGCGACGACTTCCTTGCCTACGGAGACTTCCCCACCAACTTCCTCCAGCACCTCATGGTCACTCTGGGGTCAGGGGCGCGGGCTGCGGTGTTCGTGCCCGACGGTGTGCTGTTCGGCGCAGGCGCGGCAGCCACCACAAGGCGCGCGCTGCTGAAGAACTGCGACGTGCACACGCTCCTGCGGCTGCCCACCGGGATGTTCCACCGCAAGGGAGTGAAGTCGAACATCCTCTTCTTCACCAAGTCCACCCCTAAGCCGAACGGCCAGCCCGTCACGCAGAACCTGTGGGTCTACGACGCCCGCACGGGCAACCACCGCACGGACACCGGGAACCCGGTCACGGAGGCCGACTTCGACGACTTCGTCGCCGCGTGTATGCCTGGTGGGGACATCACCGAACGCACCGAGTCGGAGCGCTTCCGTCGCTACCCGGTGAACGAGCTGCTGGACCACCCGGCCGTGACCTTCGACCTGAAGGCCAACCTCGCGCCGGAGGTGGACGACTTCGGCTCCCCGAAGGAGATCGCCACCGAGATCGCCGATCTGCTGGACACCGCCGCAATGCACTTCCGTGAGGTTGCGGAGGCTTTGCCGTAGATAGAAGTGGGGGGCTACTGCGCCCAGCAGCCCCCCCGTGTTCGCTCAGCCAGCCGCGGCGAAGGCCACGAACGTGGCCCAACCGTCTGCCCGCACGGAGAGGTGCGGCCGGTGTACGTCCTTGGAGTCACGGACATGGATTACGACGGTGTCGACCGCGACCTCCACGCACTCGCCCCCCTCGTTACCGCTGTAGCTGCTCTTGCGCCAGACGAGCTGTCGGAAGCTCTCAGCACTCATCGTCGGTCTGCATCCTCTCGATCAGAGCCAGAGACTCTCGCGGAGTGAGTGCCTGGGCCCTGATACTGCCGTAGCGTGCGGCCAGAATACGGACCTCGTCCATGTCCGTGGCCAGACGTGCGACAGCCTGTACTTCTGTGTACCCCACCTGAGGCTTTCCCTTTGGTGTCAGCAAGGTGAAAGAACCGCCCATACAGGCATGCTCGGATCGGTTTGTGGGCATCACCTGCAACTCGACTGTGCGGAACCGTCCGAGTTCGAGTAGCCGGGACAACTGCTCCTTGTGGACCTCTGGGCCGCCGATCGGTCGACGAAGTACTACCTCTTCGATCACGGCAGTCACCATGGGCGGGGGCCATTCGGTCAGGATGTGTTGGCGGTCCATCCTTGAGGTCACTCGCTGTTCGATGGTCTCCTCTGTCAGTAAGGGCTTCCGCATCTCGTACAGCGCCCGGGTTCGCCGTTCGGTCTGGAACAGCCCGGGGACGTCATGGTTGTTGTAGAAGTTGACCTCAACCGCCTCCGCCTCCAGCCGCGCATAGTCCCGGAACCAAGCCGGGTGCCGGACCCGTGCACGTGCCTTGGCCCGCGCCACGTCCTCCTTCGTCGCCTTCAGGAGTCCGCCCGCATCGAGCAGGTCGTCCGCCGCGTCGAGGAACTCGGGCTGAGGCGTTCTGCGGCCCCGTTCCAGGGACGAGACCTGGTCCTCGCCGTACCCCAGCCGGTCGCCCAACTCCTTTTGGGTCAGGCCGGCGCGCTCCCGCAGGAGTTTGACCTGTCTGCCGACAGCCCGGTTCAGGTCGATGAGGCCGTCCGCGTCCTCCGAGGGCTCGGGGCGGCCTTCGGTGTCGTTCTGACGGGGTCCCGATGTCATCACGCTTCCCCCAACTCACCTGCCCCCGCCCGGTTACTTCCGTCAGAACGGACACGCAACCGTCAGCAGCGGTACAGGCGCGTGCTGTACCGGTGGTTCTTCTGGTCAGCGTACGACCAGTCAGCCACGCTCTGTCACATGAAGTACGAAATCCGTGACCGATCCTGTCTGCCCCGCCGACTTCCCGCGCCCGCCCCCTTCCGTCAGCAGTTCAGCTCGACCAGATGCGGAGCACGGCTTGCTCGTCTCCTCGCGGCTCAACAGTTGGCGGACTGGGGGTGGGCCAGGGGCGGCGAATACCTGGAGGCCGCCGAGCTGGTGGTGGGTGAACTCGCCGCGAACGCGGTCACCCACGGCCGCGTGCCCGGCAGGGACTTCCTGCTCACGATGACGCTGGTCAGGCCCCAGGAGAGCGGCTCCGGCACCCTCCGGATCGAGGTGGCGGACAGCAGGGGAGAGCGGCTGCCCTTCCCGGCGCCGGAGCCCTGCCCGGACGGAGAGCACGGCCGTGGACTGGTCCTCGTGAGCGCGCTCGCGGCCCGGTGGGGCGTCGTACCCCGGTCGCCCTCGGGAAAGACCGTATGGGCCGAGCTGCCAAGTCCGCCGGGATGAGGCGGCGCGTGATCTCAACTGCCTGCCTCGCCCCTCTGCCCGACGATTACGACAGGTGCTCGTCCTCGGCCGCCTCCGCGGCTGCGATCCGCTGCCACAGCCGCTCCGCGATCTCGACCAGCGTTCCCTCACCCGGCACCCGCCACTGCTTGGGCCCCTGGACCGCGCTCCACTGCTCCTTCCAGTCGGCCTCGTTCCACATCTGGGAGACCAGCCCCGTCGGCGAGTAGCGCTTGCCGTCGGCTTCCCAGAGGAGCGGCGACTTGCGGTCGTTCACCCAACTCGCGCGGCGGCGCCGGGGGTCGGCGTTGAGCCAGGCGCCGATGGCGAGTTCCTCGACGGCGCTGGGGGCGTACTCCAGACGCGTACCCTCCTCGATCGCGTCGTGGTCGACCAGCAGCCGCACGGTCTGGGGCCTGCGCTGCCGCGTCCGCCCGGCAGTCTTCAGCAGTGCCGCCAGGTTCATGGGGGAGTCGGGCCCGGCGCCGCGGTCCAGTGTGCCCAGCACCGCCGAGGCCAGGCGCGCACAGCGTTCCTCGTTCGCGAAGGTGCTGGTGACGAAGCTCTTGGGGGTGAAGAGGTGGTCGACCATGCTGATGAGGCAGGCCAGTACGGCGCTCACCTGGTTCGGGACATCCGCGAGTACGCCTGCCCACTCGCTGTCGGAATCGTCGAACCGTTCCCGCCCGATGCGCTGGAAGACCAGATGGGCCACCAGGAGCCCACCACTGTCCACGACAGCGGCCGGGCGTCCGGTGAGCTTCGCCCGCGTCGTCGTCAGCTCGTCACGTACCACCCGGAACACCTGGACCGCACGCCAGATCTGCTGAGCGCTCGGCTGCTGCCCGAAGAGACGCGTGTAGGCACCGCTCGGCCCCTCGCTCCACAGGGCGTTGGTCGATCCCTTGACCCGCACGGCGAGCGACGAGTCGCGGTGCATGCAGGCCAGGGCGGTGGCCGCCTCCGTGACCGAACAGCCCGACTCGGGTGCGGGGTCCAGCTCGCCGCGACGGAAGACGTACTCCTTGTCGAGGGAAATGCGGAAGTCCTTTTGGATCTCCCCCTGGACCGGGTCGATCGCGATGAAGTCCCGGCGCTCCATGTGGTTCTGCGTGTTGGTGGCCTTGGTGATGGAGCGGCCGAACCCTTCCGGTGCCCCGTCCAGAGAGATGACGCGCACCATCACGTACGCCTCCCCGCTGGCGTCCGCGTCCTTCTCGTACGCCCGGAACGCGGAGGTCACCGTCTGTGCGCCGTTGACGACGCTGGCGTTGGTCAGCGTGAGGACGGTCGGCTGTCCCACCGCCCGCTTGAAGGGGTACTCCTGGACAATCTCGTCACACTGCACGGTGATGCCGTTGTGACGGTAGAGGAAGCCCTCCGGGTCCTCCAGCATCGAGTCGACCATGGTCTGGTTGACTCCGGTCAGCCCGAGCGAACGGCGGACGTTACGGTCGTACAGGCGTTCTCCGTGCCCCTCACCCTCGCCCTTGCCGCCGTACCAGCGGGCCAGCTGATCGGCGCTGACCTCGCCGATCACCGCCTTGAACGGTGTCTCGCGGGCGTACCACTCGCGGTTCATGGTCGCCTTGAGTGTGATCGGTTGCGGCTCGAGGTCTTCCCGGACGGCCCGGTGGAAGTCGGCCTGGCTCACCACCCGGTACGCGACGGTCCGGCCGAGTCCGCCGAATTCCCGGGCGGCCTCGTCCAGGATGTCGCGGGTCTCCTGGGAGAGGCGGCCGTCGCCCATGAGGGCAATGACCAGGTTGACCTTGCAGGTGGGAAGCTGGAGGACACCGTGCACGCGGTCCGACAGGAGTTGCAGTCGCTCGTTGAAGTGGTCGAGGTCGCGATTGTCGAGCTTCTTGAGCCCGTGGACCAGCTTGAGGGCGGCTTCCGTGTCGAAGCCGGCCGTCCCCTTGTCCTTCCACTTGGCCTGGACGAGGTAGATCTCCGAGCCCGAAGCGGAGAACGCCACACAGTCGATGCCGAAGTCGTCGCGGCCGTCGATGACTCCGGCTGCCGCCTCTTCCGATGTGCAGTCCGTGAGGATCCGGGCCGCCTTCGCCGAGACCGCCCGCGACAGCAGAGCAGTTTCACGCTCCTTGGGATCCTTCTTCACGAAGTCGTCCATGGAGATGGTCTCCCCGAACTCCTTCAGCAACGCCTTCCTGATGTGCTGAACCTCCAGCGGCATGTTCTGCCCGCCCTGCGTCATGCATCCCCCAACATCGAGGTCTCGACCAACCGGGCAGTTTAACCACATCAGATGATTGCTAACCGGCCAAATGGCCTATTCTGTAAGTGATTTGATGGTAGCGAAGGTATCTTGTGGGCTAAAATAAAACCGGTCGACCTGTTTGATTTCCTGCGGGCATCGGTTGCGCGATGCCCTGCCCGGGCTGAACGCGCACACGCTCTGCCGCGGTGCCCCCGGCGACGAGATGCCGTTCTGGGCGATGGCCTGGGGGCCACCGGTCGCGTCGGTGTATTCCCGCACCGCCAAGGTCCACGAGACCCTGGGAGACCACCGGGCCGCCGCCGAGCAGTACGCGCTGGCCGCCACGGCCCGCCCGGCGGACACCTACGCGCGGATCGTTGCCCTGGACCTGGTGGCGAGCGCGGAGATGGACCTCAAGCGCGGCAGCATCGAGCAGGCGTGCGCCACCTGGCGCCGGGCCATCGACCACATGGGCGGTGTCCGCTCCGTCCGTACCCGCAAGGCGGTCTCCCGTATGCGCGGCGACCTCGCCGCTTCCGGGCCCGTGGCCTGCGGTGCGTGGCCGAGCTCGACGAACGGGGGCGTGACTTCCTCGCTGGCGTCTGACCTCAGCGGCACCCGGAGAAGCGGCGGACGACCGGCTCCAGGTAGTCCGCGTGCGGACCGGTCAGAACAGCCAGTTCGTCCGGTGAGCGCAGCAGGGCGATGTCGTCGAGTTCAGGTTCGCGGCCCTGGGCGCATTCGGCTGCCGCGGCAGCGGTGAAGTCCGCGCGCAGCGTTGCCTCGGGAAGGGCCGGAGCGAGGTAGGTCAGGCCGACACTGCCGTTCTCGCCGCGGGTGACGACCCACAGCTTCAGGTCCTCGGGTGCCGCACCGGTCCCCAACTCCTCGACCAGTTCCCGCGCGGCCTGGCCGGCCAGTGCCGGCTCGTCCAGCACCGCCCCGCCCTGGGGAGGCTCCACGGACCCCCCTGGCAGCTGCCAGCGGCCCGGGGTGGCCGTGGAGGGCGACATCCTCGCCACCAGCACACGGCCGTCATCGGTCGGCTGGACGACGTTCACGAACAACGAGGGCAGCGCAGTGGCGCCGGAAACGCGACGCAAGGCGTAGTGCCGGTAGGTCACACGCACCCACGACAGACGCAGGACGCGCGAGTCCGCCCATTCCAGTCCCCCACACGCCACCACAGGCCCGTCGAAGAGGGCGGGGTTGGCCCGGACCGCCATGTTCCACACCCGGTCCCGGGCCTCGGCGTCCTGGGGCGGCAGCGGCGGCTCCGCAGCTTCGGTCAACAGGAGCCGTTCAACGTCGAAGAGGTCAACGCACGCAGGGGGCAGTCTCTCGCTCACCGGCCCATCGTAGAACCCGCCCCACTCCTGCCCGCCACGAGTGCCTGCTCGTCCTTCAGCAGCGTCCAGAGCTCAACCGGCGTCGTTTGTGGCCGGTGACAGAGTTCTTACCGGCACCCCGAGTTCCACGGAGTCCGGGGCTCTTGTCCCAGAGAGATTGGTCCGGCCTGCCCACAGTCCGAGAGGGCCGCTTTCCGGCGGCCCGGCAGTGAGATCGGACAGGTGTCAGGGCCACAGCAGTTGCTTGGTCCACCCGTCGGGTGAGGACAGGTAGGCGAGCCTGGTGTGGCGGCGCTGCTTGTCGCCCTGCCAGAACTCCACCGACTCCGGGCGCACTGAGTACAGCGTCCAATGGGGCGCCACGAGGTCCGGCTCGCTCTTGATCCGCGTGAGTGATGCCTCCACCTGCGCGTCCCTTTCGGCCAGATCCGCGAGCGGTTGCGATTGCCGACCGAGCAGGGCTTCCGCCCGTGCCCCCGCGCCGCGGGCGAGGAAGTCCGCAGCGCACAGTTCTGGGGTCTCTCGCACGACCGGTCCGCGCACCCGGACCTGGCGGGCGAGCGGTGCCCAGTAGAAGGTCAGCGCCGCATAAGGGCGGGCGGCGAGGTCCCGGCCCTTGAGGCTGCTCGCGTCCGAGGCGAATTGCCAGCCCTCAGGGCTCACGTCCTTGAGGATGAGTACGCGGGCGGTCGGATCACCCTTGGCGTCCGCCGTGGCCAGCGTCATGGCATGCGGCTCCTGCACCCCGGCGCTCAACGCCTTGAGCAACCACTCGGTGAACAGCTCGAACGGCGTGTCCGGCGCAGTGGACGGGTCGAACCCGGGAAGCTCGCCGGCGAAGACCTCGATGTCCCGCAGCGTCTGACGCAGGTCGGCCGCACCGGTCACGTTCCACTCCCTCGGTCGTGATCGCTCAAGTCGAACTGAACCTGTCAACTCGCATGATCCTCAAGCTGATTGTGGTGGATCACGCCGTTGCATCCCCGAGGTGTCGGACAAGGTGGCCGTTTTCGAACGGGGTTCCGGCGCAGACGAGGGGCCTCGACGGGCCACGGTGACCGGGCGGCGCGCGCCGAGGATAATCGCCGCATGCGGATTCTGATCGTCACCGCCGGCTCACGGGGAGATGTCGCGCCCTTCACAGGTCTGGGGCGGCGCCTGCTGGACGCGGGCCATCAGGTCGCCGTGGCCGCTCATCCGTCCTTCGGCGCACTCGTCGGCGGGTGCGGTCTCGGCCACCGGCCTGTGCCGGGAGACCCGCAGGGGCTGCTTCGAGCCTGGTCCCGGGCGGCTTCGCGGGAGGAAGCCCGGGCGATGACCAGGGCGTACGCGGACGGCCTCGCCGATGGAGTGGCGGACGCCGTGGCCGCCGGAGCCGACCTGGTGCTCACCCCCTTCGGTCCCGCACCGCTCAGCCGGACGGCCGGCGAAGCGTTCGGCGTCCCCGTCATCGGCACCTACCTCACACCGGCGTTCGCCACCGCGAAGTTCCCGCTGCCCGGGGCACGAGACATTGACGGCCCGGGCCCGGAGGGGAACCTCGCGGCCGGCCGGGCCGTGCTGGAACGCGCAAGAGGGGTCTTCGCGGACGCCGTGACCAGGCTGCGCGACCGCCTCGGGCTGCCTGCCGACGCACCATCGGCACCGGAGGAGATCCGGCCGGTCCTCCACGGCTTCAGCCCGCTGGTCGTGCCGCGTCCCGGGGACTGGCCGTCGGGGGTGGGCGTGGCGGGCTACTGGTGGCCCGCCCGGCCGGACCGCTGGCAGCCTCCGGCTGAACTGGTCGACTTCCTCCAGGCCGGTCCGCCTCCGGTGTTCATCGGGTTCGGCAGCATGGCACCGGGGCACGGGGAACGGCTCAGCGAGCTGGTGGCCGCGGCGGTGGAGCGGGCAGGTGTACGCGCGGTGGTGCAGGCGGGGTGGGCCGAACTGGGCGGCCGCGGCGCCGACGTCCTGGCCGTCGGCGACCTTCCGCACGACTGGTTGTTCCCCCGCACCGCCGCCGTCGTCCACCACGCAGGGGCGGGTACCACCGCGGCCGGACTGCGGGCCGGAGTGCCCGCCCTGCCCGTACCGGTCATGGCCGACCAGCCGTTCTGGGCGTCCCGGCTGTACCGGCTGGGAGTCGCTCCCCGGCCCCTGCCGTTCCAGGATCTCACCGCCGAAGCCCTCGGCGCCGGGATCACCGCCTGTCTGTCCGATCCGGCCCACCGCCGCCGCGCGGCCGAACTCGCCCGCGGCATCGCCGCAGAGGACGGCGCCGCCGCGGTGCTCGCCCACATCGGCTCAGGACGCGCCGGGTGAATCCGGGGACACTCCATCGCCGTGGGCACCCGCGAAGGCTTCGGGGCAGCGCCGGAGGGTGCGTGTCCGTCCCCTTTCTGGCCACTCGTGGCGCGCCGTCCACCGCGGCGATGTGGCGTGCACCACGTCGATTCGTCCGGTTGGTCCGAGCAGGGGCGGGATCCCGGTTCGGCTGCCCGGGGCCCGTCGAGGGGCACGGGCCTCCCACTCTCCCGTGCTGCGCGAAATTGGCCGGTTTTCGGTCAGTTCTTGACCGGGTGCGGGGTGCTGTTCCTGTTTTCAGTGGTCCAGTTCGGTAACTGGTTGCTTATGGGTGGGGTCGGTCTGTCACTCTGTCGGCATTGATCGAGGTGTATTCGTACGAACTGCCCGGGGAGCTGCCCATGGGGGCCATTCCGACGCAACGGGAGGCCTCGCCTGCCGCATCCGAGGCGTTCGCGCGGGCGTGTGCGCGGGCGGACGCGACCCTGCCCGGCGGTTCCCTCGCCCCGGGGTCCGCGCGCGCCCTGGTGCGGGCGGCGCTCGCCGAGTGGACGGAACGCGCCCTGCCCGGCGTCGAGCACCTCACCACCCGTGCCGGTGACGACGCCACGCTGATCGCCAGCGAGCTGGTCACCAACGCCGTCGTCCACGCCGGGACCGAGGTACGGCTGACCTGCACGCTGGAGGACACCGGTGTGCTCGTCATCGAGGTCGCCGACCGGCACCCCTCCCGCGCCCCGCGCGACGGCGGGCCGGACGCGGTGCCCTCCGAGAGCCCCGAGCACGGGCGGGGGCTGCGGCTCGTCGCCGCTCTCTCCGAGGCCTGGGGGATCACCTACCGGCCCGGCGCCCACACGAAGACGATCTGGGCCCGGGTCCCCGCCAGGGGCCTCGCGCCGGACGACCCCGACGACCCCGACGCCCCGGACGACCCGGACGAGGTGACGGGCGGTACGGGGCGCCCGGCCGGCGGGGGCGCCTGGGGCGACGACGTGTGCGCGTACGCGGGGGAGGCGGAGCCGGACGGGGCGTACGAGGTCCCGGTGCCCGGCGGGGGCCGGGAGACGTGGCGTGCCTCGCGGCCGTACCGGCGGGACGGGGCCTGGCTGGGACGCGGAGCGCTGTCGTTCCTGGCCGAGGCGTCCGATCTGCTCGCCGGGCAGCTCGACGAGGATCTCGTCGCCGCGCTCGCCGGGCAGCTGATTGTTCCGCGGCTCGCGGACTGGTGCGCCGTGTGGCTGGAGGACGAGAGCAGCGGCCACGGCGGCTGGGGCGGGAGCGTGTCGGCCGACGGGTCCCGTCTCGCCCGGGTCTGGCACGCCGACGAGAGCCGCGTCGAGGAACTGAGCCGGGTGCTCGAGCAGAACCCGCCGCCGCTCTCCGACCCGTTGTCCCCCGGCCCGCTCGACTATCCCTGGCCCGAGAAGGCGTTCCGGATGCCGGAAGCCGGCCTCGGCGTGCCGGAGGGCTTCCACGTGCCGGGGAGCCTGGGCATGCCCGGGGTCGTGGACGGCGTTCCGGCGTACGACTGCGTCGTCTCCGTCTCCCTCCCCGTTCCTCTCCCCCCTCCGGTCTCCGTTCCCGCGCCCGGCGCGGCCCTCGCCTACCGGCTCGTCGTCGGCGGACGGTCGCTCGGGACGCTGGTGATCGGTCGGGCCGGGATCGGGCGGTTCCCGGACGAGATCACCGGGCTGGTGGAGGATCTCGGGCGGCGCGTGGCGCTCGCCATCGGCGCCGCCCGGCAGTACGCCCGGCAGGCCACCATCTCCGCCGTGCTCCAGCGCGGACTGCTGCCCGGCGCCGTCGCCGAGATCCCCGGTGTGCGCTCCGCGTTCGTCCACGAGCCCCTCGACAAGGGCGGGCCGAGCGGAGACTTCTACGACCTGTTCCAGGCGGGCGAGGGCCGCTGGTGCTTCGCCATCGGCGACGTCCAGGGCAAAGGGCCCGAGGCGGCCGTCGTCATCGGTCTCGCCCGGCCCTGGCTGCGGCTGCTCGCCCGGGAGGGTTACCGCGTCGCCGACGTCCTCGACCGCCTCAACCAGCTGCTCCTCGACGACGCCACCGAAGCCGCCGACGCCGCCGCCCGTGCCCTCGTCGCCGCAGGCGCCCGCCCCTCCGCCCCGGGCGACGGACCCCAGACCCGTTTCCTGTCCCTGCTCTACGGCGAGCTCACCCTCCGCGGCGGAGCCGAGGGCGGCGCCCGCGTCACCCTCGGCTCCGCCGGGCACCCCCTGCCACTGCTGCTCGCCCCCGACCGGACGGTCCGTACCGTCGCCCAGCCGCAGACCCTGCTCGGGGTCGTCGAGGACGCCACCTACAGCAGTGAGACCTTCGAGCTGCGCTCCGGCGACACCCTGCTCTGTGTCACCGACGGAGTCACCGAGCGGCGCTCCGGATCCCGCCAGTTCGACGACGGGGACGGGCTCGCCACGGCGCTGGCCGGCTGTGCGGGGCTGGACGCCGGGCTGACGGCGGAAAGGATCCACCGGCTCGTCCACGAGTTCGGGGCACGGCCACCGGCCGACGACCTCGCGCTGCTCGTGCTCCAAGCGGAGTGACTCCGCGGCGCGGTAAAGGACCAGGAGACGTGCGGGACAATGGAGCACATGCCTTCCGCACTCCCCGACGGCGAGCCCGTCCCCGCCGACGGCGCGCTGCCCGCGTCCGCGCTCGCCGGGGCCGCAGGCCGCCCCCTCGGGTTCTATCTGCACGTGCCGTACTGCGCGACCCGCTGCGGCTACTGCGACTTCAACACCTACACCGCCACCGAGCTGCGCGGCAGCGGGGGCGTGCTCGCCTCCCGTGACAATTACGCCGAGACCCTGACCGACGAGGTCCGCCTGGCCCGCAAGGTGCTCGGCGACGACCCGCGCGAGGTACGCACGGTGTTCGTCGGCGGCGGCACGCCCACCCTGCTGGCCGCCGGCGACCTCGTACGGATGCTGGCCGCGATCCGCGACGCGTTCGGGCTCGCGGCGGACGCCGAGGTGACGACGGAGGCGAATCCGGAGTCGGTCGACCCGGCCTACCTGGAGACCCTCCGCGCGGGCGGCTTCAACCGGATCTCCTTCGGCATGCAGAGCGCCCGGCAGCACGTGCTGAAGGTCCTCGACCGCACGCACACCCCCGGCCGCCCGGAGGCCTGCGTCGCCGAGGCGCGCGCGGCGGGCTTCGAGCACGTCAACCTCGACCTGATCTACGGCACCCCCGGCGAGTCCGACGACGACTGGCGGGCCTCGCTCGACGCGGCGACCGGTGCCGGGCCGGACCATGTCTCGGCGTATGCGCTGATCGTCGAGGAGGGCACCCAGCTGGCCCGGCGCGTCCGGCGCGGCGAGGTCCCGATGACCGACGACGACGTCCACGCCGACCGGTACCTGATCGCCGAGGAGGCCCTGTCGGCGGCCGGATTCGACTGGTACGAGGTGTCGAACTGGGCCACCTCCGACGCCGGCCGCTGCCTGCACAACGAGCTGTACTGGCGGGGCGCCGACTGGTGGGGCGCCGGCCCGGGGGCGCACTCGCACGTGGGCGGGGTGCGCTGGTGGAATGTGAAGCACCCGGGCGCGTACGCGACCGCCCTGGCCGAAGGGCGCTCACCGGGGGCCGGGCGCGAGATCCTCTCCGAGGAGGACCGCCGGGTGGAGCGCGTCCTGCTGGAACTGCGCCTGAAGGAGGGCGTTCCGCTGTCGCTGCTCCGCGGGGAGGGCCTCGAGGCCGCCCGCCGCGCCCTGACGGACGGCCTGCTTCGGCAGAGTTCGTACGACGAGGGCCGGGCAGCCCTCACCCTGCGGGGGCGGTTGCTGGCGGACGCGGTGGTGCGGGACCTGGTGGACTGAAGGGGGTCCCGGGGAGTGGGTTCTCGCCCCCGCGGCCCTCACCCGTTCCCCTCCTGCGGGGGCTGCGCCCCCAGACCCCGCAGCCGGCCTGAACGGCCTCGTCCGCAAACGCCGGACGGGCTCAGGCACCCGAGGACTGACGGCGTCAGGCCGGAGCCGTCACGAAATCGATCAACTCCTCCACCCGGCCCAGCAGAGCGGGCTCCAGGTCCCTGTACGAGCGCACCGAGCCGAGGATGTGCTGCCACGCCTCGCCGGTGTTCGCCACGCGCCAGCCCAGCGCCCGGCACACCCCCGTCTTCCAGTCCTGGCCGCGCGGGACGCGGGGCCAGGACTGGATGCCCAGGGACGACGGTTTCACCGCCTCCCAGATGTCGATGTAGGGGTGGCCCACCACCAGGGCGTGCTCACGGGTGACCGCCTCGGCGATGCGCGACTCCTTCGAACCCGGCACCAGGTGGTCCACCAGGACCCCCAACCGCGCGTCCGGGCCAGGACCGAACTCCTCGACGATCGCCGGGAGGTCGTCGACGCCCTCCAGGTACTCCACGACCACGCCCTCGACGCGCAGGTCGTCGCCCCACACCCGCTCGACCAGTTCGGCGTCGTGGCGTCCCTCGACGTAGATGCGCCCGGCGCGTGCCACGCGCGCGCGTGCGCCCGGGACGGCCACCGAACCGGACGCCGTACGGGCCGGACGCGACGGACCGGCGGCCGGCCGCACCAGCGTCACCACATGGCCCTCCAGGAGGAACCCGCGCGGCTCCAGCGGGAACACCCGGTGCTTGCCGAAGCGGTCCTCCAGGGTCACCGTGCCCGCCTCGCAGCGGATCACCGCGCCGCAGAATCCGCTGCCGGGCTCCTCCACCACCAGACCGGACTCGGCCGGCACCTCGGGGACGGGCCGGGACTTCTTCCACCCAGGGGTCAGGTCAGGAGAGTACGGGCGCATTCCGATGACGATAGGAGAAGCAGGCCCCGTTCGGCCGATGACTCAGCACGACACGCCGGAGCGGGCCGCGAGGGCGTCGCGCTGGGTCCGTACGAACGCCGCGTCCACCGCCGCGCCGTGGCCGGGGACGTACACCGCGTCCTCGCCGCCCAGGGCCAGCAGCCGGTCCAGAGCGGACGGCCAGTGCGACGGGACGGAGTCGGGGCCCGCCTGCGGTTCGCCGGACTCCTCCACCAGGTCGCCGCAGAACACCACCTTCGGGTCGCCGGTCACCAGCACCGCGAGATCGTGCGCCGTGTGCCCCGGGCCCACGTTCGCGAGCAGCGCCGGCCGTCCACCGCCCAGGTCGAGCGTCCACTCGCCGGACACCGTGTGCCGGGGGCGGACCAGCGCGTCCACGGCCTCCTCCGCGGCCCGCCTGTCCAGGCCGTGGCGCACCGCGTCCCTGAGCAGTTCCTCGCGCCCCCGGGCCAGTACCGTGTCCAGCCCCACCGCGCCGAACACCTCCGCACCCGCGAACACCGCGGCCCCCAGCACATGGTCGAAGTGGGGGTGGGTGAGCGCGAGATGCGTCACACGCCGCCCGGCGAGCGACTGCGCCCCGGCCCGCAACCGCGCGCCCTCGCGCAGGGACGAACCGGCGTCCACGAGCAGCACCGCGTCCGCCCCGACGACGAGTCCCACCGTGCAGTCCCACACGGGAAGCCGGCACCGCCCCACCCCCGGCGCCAGCCTTTCCCATCCCGACTCTTCCCAAGCCACCGTCATACCGTGACGCTAACGGCCTACGGCTTTCTCGGCGCGACCGCGCGGTACCGGCCTTGCCCGGGGAGTACCCCCCGGCCGTACACTGGGCGGGGAGTCTGGCACTCGCGTGCGAAGAGTGCCAGGGCATCCAGGGAACGGACCGGGCGGACGGCTTTTGGAGGTGTGCGTGATGCTCAGTGAACGCAGGCTCCAGGTGCTGCGTGCCATCGTCCAGGACTACGTCGGCACCGAGGAGCCCGTCGGCTCCAGGGCCCTCACCGAGCGGCACAACCTGGGCGTCTCCCCGGCCACCGTGCGCAACGACATGTCGGCCCTGGAGGACGAGGGCTTCATCGCCCAGCCGCACACCAGCGCCGGGCGCATCCCCACCGACAAGGGCTACCGGCTCTTCGTGGACAAGCTCGCCGGCGTCAAACCGATGACCGCGCCCGAGCGGCGCGCCATCCAGAACTTCCTGGAGGGCGCCGTCGACCTGGACGACGTCGTGGCCCGCACGGTGCGGCTGCTCGCGCAGCTCACCCGGCAGGTCGCCGTCGTGCAGTACCCGTCGCTGACCCGCTCGACCGTGCGGCACGTGGAACTGCTCCCGCTGGCGCCCGCGCGCGCCATGCTGGTGCTGATCACGGACACCGGACGGGTCGAGCAGCGTATGGTCGACTGCCCGGCGCCGGTCGGCGAAGCGTCCCTGGCGGATCTGCGGGCCCGGCTCAACAGCCGTGTCGCGG
This sequence comes from Streptomyces sp. KMM 9044, assembly GCF_024701375.2. Classification (NCBI taxonomy): domain Bacteria; kingdom Bacillati; phylum Actinomycetota; class Actinomycetes; order Kitasatosporales; family Streptomycetaceae; genus Streptomyces; species Streptomyces sp. KMM 9044. Next base: position 5,158,848 of record NZ_CP113910.1, read on the forward strand.
GCCGCCGTTTCACCGACGTACCGTCCCTCGTCGAGGACCTCCCGGAGGCCTTCGACCCCGAGGAACGCGGTACGGTCTCGACCGTGCTCTCCACCCTCCTGGAGACGCTGGTCGAGGAGAACGAGGAGCGGCTGATGATCGGCGGCACCGCCAATCTGACCCGCTTCGGGCACGATTTCCCCTTGGTGATCCGGCCTGTCCTGGAGGCGCTCGAGGAGCAGGTGGTGCTCCTCAAACTGCTCGGAGAGGCGAAGGATCCGGGCGTGACCGTCCGTATCGGTCATGAGAACGCCCATGAGGGACTCAACTCCACGTCCGTCGTGTCGGTGGGCTACGGTTCGGGCGGCGAGGCGGTTGCCAAGCTCGGCGTGGTCGGACCGACCCGCATGGATTACCCGGGAACGATGGGAGCGGTACGCGCAGTGGCACGGTACGTCGGACAGATCCTGGCGGAGTCGTAAGTGGCCACCGACTATTACGCCGTACTCGGCGTGCGCCGGGACGCGTCGCAGGAAGAGATCAAGAAGGCCTTCCGGCGACTCGCCCGCGAGCTGCATCCGGACGTCAACCCGGATCCGAAGACCCAGGAGCGGTTCAAGGAGATCAACGCCGCCTACGAGGTCCTGTCGGATCCGCAGAAGAAGCAGGTCTACGACCTCGGCGGCGACCCGACCCAGCAGGCCGGAGCAGGCGGCGGCGCGGGAGGCTTCGGGGCGGGCGGCTTCGGTAACTTCTCCGACATCATGGACGCGTTCTTCGGCACGGCGTCGCAGCGCGGTCCGCGCTCGCGCACCCGCCGCGGTCAGGACGCGATGATCCGCCTCGAGGTCGAGCTGGACGAGGCCGCGTTCGGCACGACCAAGGACATCCAGGTCGACACGGCGGTCGTCTGCACCACGTGCAGCGGTGAGGGCGCGGCGCCGGGAACCACGGCGCAGACCTGCGACATGTGCCGCGGCCGGGGCGAGGTCTCGCAGGTCACCCGGTCCTTCCTGGGCCAGGTCATGACCTCGCGCCCCTGCCCGCAGTGCCAGGGCTTCGGCACCGTCGTCCCGAACCCGTGCCCCGAGTGTGCGGGCGACGGACGGATCCGCTCCCGCCGCACCCTGACGGTGAAGATCCCGGCCGGTGTGGACAACGGCACCCGGATCCAGCTGGCGGGCGAGGGCGAGGTCGGCCCCGGCGGCGGCCCCGCCGGCGACCTCTACGTCGAGATCCACGAGCTGCCGCACAGCATGTTCCAGCGGCGCGGCGACGACCTGCACTGCACGGTCACCCTCCCGATGACGGCGGCCGCCCTCGGCACCAAGGTGCCGCTGGAGACGCTGGACGGCATGGAGGAGGTCGACATCCGGCCCGGCACGCAGTCCGGCCAGTCGATCCCGCTGCACGGCCGGGGCGTCACGCACCTGCGGGGCGGCGGCCGGGGCGACCTCATCGTGCACGTCGAGGTGCAGACCCCGGGCAAGCTCGACCCCGAACAGGAGCGCCTGCTGCGCGAACTCGCCAAGCTCCGCGGCGAGGAGCGCCCGCTGGGCCAGTTCCAGCCGGGCCAGCAGGGCCTGTTCTCCCGGCTGAAGGACGCCTTCAACGGGCGCTGACGGGCGGGGACCGGACGAGGTCCCCGCGGTGGCCCTGGAAGCCGGCCGCGCCCAGGGCGCGGCCGGCTTCCGGGGCCGGTTCGGACCCGTTCCCGATTCGGTTGTGGTCCTTCTCCGATCCAATTCGGAGATGTCCGAAGGACGTGGCAACATGCCGTCATGTCCTTGGCCCTCACCGACCTCCTCCGGCACCCCGTGGTGCAGGCCCCGATGGCGGGCGGAGTCGCCGTGCCACCGCTCGCCGCGGCCGTGTCCGAGGCGGGAGGGCTCGGGTTCCTGGCCGCCGGGTACAAGACCGCGGACGGGATGTACCAGGAGATCAAACAGCTGCGCGGGCTGACCGGGTCCCCCTTCGGCGTCAACGTCTTCATGCCCCAGCCCGAGACCCCCGACCCCGCCGCCGTCGGCGTCTACGCCCATCAGCTGGCCGGTGAGGCCCCCTGGTACGACACCGAGCTGGGTGACCCCGACAGCGGCCGCGACGACGGCTACGACGTCAAACTCGCCGTCCTGCTCGACAACCCGGTGCCGGTGGTGTCGTTCCACTTCGGCGTGCCCGCCGGTGACGTCCTGGACGCCCTGCGCCGCGCCGGCACGTTCACGCTGGCCACCGCCACCACCCCCGACGAGGCGCGGGCCGTTCAGGACGTGGGTGCCGACGCGGTGATAGCGCAGGGCGCCGAGGCCGGCGGCCACCAGGGCACCCACCGGGACTGCCCGGAGACGGACTGCTCCGGCATCGGGCTGCTGTCCCTGATCAGCCAGGTGCGGGAGGCCGTGGACATCCCGATCGTCGCGGCCGGCGGCATCATGCACGGCAGCCAGATCGCCGCGGTCCTCGCGGCAGGCGCCTCGGCTGCCCAGCTCGGCACGGCGTTCCTCGCCACGCACGAGTCCGGTGCGCACATCCTGCACAAGCAGGCGCTGACCAACCCCCTGTACACCCGCACCGAACTGACCCGCGCCTTCTCCGGACGCCCGGCCCGCGCCCTGGTCAACCGCTTCCTGCGGGAGCACGGCCGGTACGCCCCCGCCGCCTACCCGGACGTCCACCATCTGACCGCCCCGCTGCGCAAGGCCGCCGCCACCGCCGGGGATCCGCAGGGCATGGCGCTGTGGGCGGGACAGGGCCACCGGATGGCCCGCGAGCTGCCCGCCGGGCAGCTGGTGGAGGCGCTGGCCGCCGAACTCACCGCCACCCGGAACGCGTTGTCGGCGGGAGGTGCCCGATGACCGCCCCGGTCTTCGTCGTGGACGACTTCGGCACGGACGGCTCTGACCACCACGTGCTCGACGGCCCCGAGGGACGGCACGCCGTCTCCGTGAAGCGGCTGCGGGCAGGGGAGAGGGTCGTCCTCACCGACGGCGCCGGCCGTCGGGCCGAGGGCGAGGTGACCGGCACCGAGGGCAAGGACCGGCTGATCGTGCGCCTCGGCGACGTCGTCGAGGAGCCCGTGGAGTCGCCCCGGCTCACCGTCGTCCAGGCCCTGCCCAAGGGTGACAGGGGCGAGCTGGCCGTGGAGACGATGACCGAGGTCGGCGTCGACGCGGTCGTGCCGTGGTCGGCGGCGCGCTGTGTCACCCAGTGGCGGGGCGAGCGCGGGCTGAAGTCCCTCGGCAAATGGCGGGCGACGGCCCGCGAGGCGGGCAAGCAGTCCCGACGGACACACTTCCCGGAGGTCGCGGACGCGGCCACGACCCGGCAGGTCGCGTCACTTCTCGCCGAAGCCGACTTCGCCGCCGTCCTCCACGAGAGCGGCACCGAACCCCTCGCGACCGCCGAACTCCCCTCCTTCGGCACCATCGTGCTGGTCGTCGGCCCCGAGGGCGGGGTATCGCCGGAGGAGCTGGAGCTCTTCGCACAGGCCGGCGCCAAGCCCTACCGCCTGGGCCGCAGTGTCCTGCGCACCTCCACCGCCGGCACCGCGGCGACGGCCGTGCTCCTGACCCGCACGGGCCGCTGGTCCTGACGGCACAGGTCAGCCGTCCGCCGCGAGGGTGGCGGCGACCGCCGGGAACAGCTCCCAGCCGTCGAGCTCCGCGAACCCGGACCCGGACCCGGTGAGCAGCCCGCGCCGGGCCGCCTCGTCGGCGAAGGCCCGTACGACACCGGGCTCGTGCAGGTTGAGCCCCGCCTGTCCCCCGAGGGCCACGCACCCCGGGTGCAGGAAGCCGTCGGGGACGAAACGGCCCTCACTGCCCCGGAACACGAGGCGCGTCGTCCTTTCGCCCCGGTGCAGCGAGAGCACCTCCTGACAGGACTCCTCGGTACTGTGCCGATGGCGCACCGACCACAGGTGGGCGGTCGCTCCGCCCGCGACGGAACCGTCCACGACGAGTCTCCTGAGCCGGCGTTCGCTGCGCATCCGCTCACGGTAGTGCGCGGTGGCCGTATGCGCCCTACCGTCACGCCGGGGGGCGGTGGCAGGCTGCTGTCCATGGCGTCCAAGGGGGCACTGACAAGGAGTTGGCCGAGGTCCTGGCCGAGGGCTCGGCGCGGGACACGGTGGCGGCGGCCGGTCCTGGCCGTGGGGTTCGCCGTGGTCGCCGTGGGAGGGGCCGTGGCGTGCGAGCCGGGCTCGGTCGGCTCGCACGCGGTGGCGCTCACGACCGACGAGACGGTCACCCGGGAGCTCAACCGGCAGAAGGCCGGGGTGCGGTGGCTCAGCTGCACCGCCTCCTACGGGGACGACGCGAGCACGTCGTCGCGGTCCGCGAGCGCGAGCGAGAACACGGTGGCCACCGTGGACTGCGACGGGGAGACCGAGGACGGCAAGGAGATCACCGTCACCGGGAAGATCACCCACGCCGTCAACGGCGCCTGTGTGCGCGGGGACATCACCGCGAAGGTGGACGGCAAGCAGGTGTTCCGGGTCGACGGCCTGGGCGACTGCGACGCCACCAGCCCGCCTCCGGTGGGCGATCCCACGAGCCGCGGCCCGCGGCCCGCGGTCACGACGACCGTGTGGTGCGACCAGTACCCGTCCTGCCGCCCTGTCGAGGGCAAGTGATCCAAACCCCTGTCCACGCCGACCGCGCCTGCATAGGGTGACCGGGTGACGCACTCTGCTCCGGTCGCCTCCGCCGCGTATCTCCGGTTCCCGCATCCGCACGGCGGGTTGGTCGCCTTCACCGCCGAGGACGACGTGTGGCTCGCCCCGCTCGACGGCGGCCGCGCCTGGCGGGTCAGCGCGGACAACGTGCCGGTGACGGTGCCCCGCGTCTCGCCCGACGGCACCACCGTAGCCTGGACCTCCACCCGTGACGGTGCCCCCGAGGTGCACATCGCCCCCGTCGAGGGCGGCCCCGGTCGGCGCCTGACGCACTGGGGGAGCGCCAGGACCCAGGTGCGCGGCTGGACCCCGGACGGGAAGGTCCTGGCGCTCAGCACCCACGGTCAGGCCAGCCTGCGCCGCACCTGGGCCCGTGCGGTCCCTCTCGACGGCGGACCCGCCGCCACGCTGCCTCACGGCCCCGTGGGCGACGTCGCCCACGGGCCGCGCACCGTCCTGCTCTCCGCGACGATGGGCCGCGAGGCCGCCGCGTGGAAGCGCTACCGGGGCGGCACGGCGGGCAAGTTGTGGATCGAGCAGGACTCCGGCGACGGCGCGGAGAACACAGCCGACGGCCCCGGCGAGTTCGCCCGCCTGCACGCCGACCTCGACGGGAACATCGAGTACCCGATCTGGGTGGGGGCCAGGATCGCCTTCCTCTCCGACCACGAGGGCACCGGCGCGCTGTACTCCTCCCTCGCGGACGGGTCCGACCTGCGTCGGCACACGCCTCTCGGGGGCTTCTACGCCCGGCACGCCGCCACCGACGGCACCCGCGTCGTCTACTCCAGCGCCGGCCGGCTGTGGACCCTCGACGACCTGGACGGGGCGGAGCCCCGCCCGCTCGACATCCGGCTCGGCGGCCAGCGCGTCGACCTTCAGCCGTTCCCGGTGAACGCCGCCCGCTGGTTCGGCTCCGCATCCCCCGACCACACCGCGCGCGGCAGCGCCGTCTGCGTGCGCGGCACCGTCCACTGGGTCACCCACCGGTCGGGACCCGCCCGCGCCCTCGCCGCCACCCCCGGCGTCCGCGCCCGGCGCCCGCACACCTTCCGCGTGGACGGCGAGGAGTGGGTGGTGTGGGTGACCGACGCCGAAGGCGACGACGCCCTGGAGTTCGCCCCGGCCACCGGCCTCGCCCCCGGGGCGAGGCCGCGCCGGATCGCCGCCGGACAGCTCGGCCGGGTCCTGGGGCTCGCGATGTCGCCGGACGGCAGCCGCGCCGCGGTCGCCTCGCACGACGGCCGCGTCCTGCTCGTCGAGCGCGAGACCGGCGAGGTCCGCGAGGTCGACCGCAGCGCCGACGGCGACGTCCGTGGGCTGACCTTCTCCCCCGACTCCGCCTGGCTCGCCTGGTCCCACCCCGGCCCCCGTCCGCTGAGCCAGCTGAGGATCGCCGGCACCACCGACCTCCAGGTCACCGAGGCGACCCCGCTGCGCTTCCAGGACTACGCGCCCGCCTTCACCCTCGACGGCAAGCACCTCGCGTTCCTGTCGACCCGCTCCTTCGACCCGGTCTACGACGAGCACGTCTTCGACCTCGCCTTCGTCGAGGGCGCCCGGCCGCATCTGATCCCCCTCGCCGCGACGACCCCGTCGCCGTTCGGCCCGCAGCGGCACGGCCGCCCCTTCGAGACGCCGGACCGGGACGAGACCCCCGACAGCGAGGGCACTCCCACCACCCGGATCGACATCGAAGGGCTCGCCGACCGGATCGTGCCGTTCCCGGTCGAGGCCGCCCGCTACTCCAACCTGCGCGCCGCCAAGGACGGGGTGCTGTGGCTGCGGCACCCGGTGCGCGGTGTGCTCGGCGCGTCCCGGGCCACCCCCGACGACCCCGACCCGAAGACCGAGCTGGAGCGCTACGACCTCGCCCAGTCGCGCATCGAGCATCTGGCCTCGGACGCCGACCACTTCGAGGTCAGCGGCGACGGCAAGCGGGTGCTGCTGTGGACCGACGGCCGGCTCAAGGTCGTCCCCAGCGACCGGCGCGCCTCGGGCGACGACGACAGCGACAGCAACATCACCGTCGACCTCGACCGGGTCCGCCAGTTCATCGACCCGGCCGCCGAGTGGCGGCAGATGTTCGACGAGGCCGGCCGCATCATGCGGGACAACTACTGGCGGCCGGACATGAACGGCGTCGACTGGGGCGCCGTCCTCGACCGCTACCGGCCCGTCCTCGACCGGCTCGCCACCCACGACGACCTGGTCGACCTCCTGTGGGAGGTACAGGGTGAACTCGGCACCTCGCACGCCTACGTCACCCCGCGCGGCGGCTTCGGCGGCGGCGCCCGGCAGGGCCTGCTCGGCGCGGACGTCTCCCGCCACGAGAACGGCAGCTGGCGCGTGGACCGCATCCTGCCCGCGGAGACGTCCGACCCCCAGGGCCGTTCCCCGCTGGCCGCGCCCGGCGTCGCGATCCGCACCGGTGACGCGATCGTCGCCGTGGCCGGGCAGCCCGTCGACCCGGTGCGCGGGCCGGCCCCGCTGCTGGTCGGTACCGCGGGCAAGCCCGTCGAGCTGACCGTCTCCCCGGCCGGCGGCGGCGAGGCGCGGCACGCGGTCGTCGTCCCCGTCGCCGACGAGGAGCCGCTGCGCTACCACGCGTGGGTCGCCGACCGGCGGGCCCATGTCCACGAGCTGTCCGGCGGCCGGCTCGGTTACATCCACGTCCCCGACATGCAGGCTCCCGGTTGGGCCCAGATCCACCGGGACCTGCGGGTCGAGGTGGTCCGCGAGGGCCTGATCGTGGACGTCCGGGAGAACCGCGGCGGCCACACCTCCCAGCTCGTCGTGGAGAAGCTGGCCCGGCGGATCGTCGGCTGGGACCTGCCGCGCGGCATGCGGCCGGAGAGCTATCCGCAGGACGCGCCCCGCGGTCCGGTCGTCGCCGTCGCGAACGAGTTCTCCGGCTCCGACGGCGACATCGTCAACGCGGCGATCAAGGCGCTCGGCATCGGCCCGGTCGTCGGCACCCGCACCTGGGGTGGCGTCGTCGGCATCGACAGCCGCTACCGGCTGGTCGACAACACCCTCGTCACCCAGCCCAAGTACGCCTTCTGGCTGGAGGGTTACGGCTGGGGCGTGGAGAACCACGGCGTGGACCCGGACGTGGAGGTCGTCCAGCGCCCGCAGGACCATGCGGCGGGCCGGGACGTCCAACTGGACGAGGCGGTACGGCTGGCGCTGGCCGCGCTCGAGGAAACCCCGGCGAAGACGCCGCCGACAGTGGGGTAGGCAGCCCGGCGCCGGGGCGCGACCGGGTGGACGACGGCTTCCCTCGTCCTCCCGCGTCCGGGTGTCCGCCCGCGTCCCGGCGTCGTCCGTGTCCCCCCGTATCGGCGTCACCCGGCGTCCCGGGGTGCCCGCCCGCGTCCCGGCGTCGTCCGTGTCCCCCCGTATCGGCGTCACCCGGCGTCCCGGGGTGCCCGCCCGTGTGCTGGCACCGCCTCTGTCTCCGTGCATCGGCGTATCCGTGTGCCCCGGTGTCCGGCCCGTTCCTGTATGGCTCCGTATCCGCCCGCGTCCGGGTGTCCGCCCGCGTCCCGGCGTCGTCCGTGTCCCCCCGTATCGGCGTCACCCGGCGTCCCGGGGTGCCCGCCCGTGTGCTGGCACCGCCTCTGTCTCCGTGCATCGGCGGTATCCGTGCGCCCCGGTGTCCGGCCCGTTCCTGGACGTCCCCGCGTCCGGCCGTGCCCCCGCTCGATCCCGTGCCCGCATGTCCCTCCGGGCTGTCCCCGGAGGCCTGCCCGCCGCGGCGGGGGCGACTACGATGCCTCCGTACGCGATCACCACGCACCGAGGAGGGCCTGTTATGGCAGGGGAACCGCAGGACGACTGCCTGTTCTGCAAGATCGCCGCAGGGCAGACCCCGGCGACGATCGTCCGGGAGACGGACACCACCGTCGCGTTCCGCGACATCAACCCGCAGGCGCCCACGCACATCCTGGTGATCCCGAAGGCGCACCACAAGGACGCGGCGGCCCTCGCCGCGGCCGCCCCCGAGATCGCGGCGGACGTCCTGCGCGAGACGCAGACCGTCGCGGCCCAGGAGCAGTTGGAGAGCTACCGCATCGTCTTCAACACCGGCAGCGGCGCCGGCCAGACCGTCTGGCACGCGCACGCCCACGTCCTCGGCGGACGCGGTCTCCACTGGCCCCCCGGATAGGCGGCGGCTTCCTTGTCCGTACGCGAACTGGTGGTGCTCGGCACCGCCAGCCAGGTTCCCACCCGCCACCGCAACCACAACGGCTATCTGCTGCGATGGGACGGCGAGGGCATCCTGTTCGACCCCGGCGAGGGCACCCAGCGCCAGATGCTGCGCGCCGGGGCCGCCGCGCACGACCTGAACCGGATCTGCGTCACCCACTTCCACGGCGACCACGCACTCGGCCTCGCCGGAGTGATCCAGCGCATCAACCTCGACCGGGTCCCGCACCCCGTCACCGCGCACTACCCGGGTTCCGGGCAGCGCTTCTTCGACCGGCTGCGGTACGCCACCGCCTACCACGAGACCGTCGGTATCACCGAGCAACCCGTCGCCGCCGACGGCCCGCTCGCCCGGACCGCCGGATACACCCTGGAGGCGCGGAAGCTGTCGCATCCCGTCGAGTCGTACGGCTACCGGCTGGTCGAACCCGACGGCCGGCGGATGCTGCCCGAACGGCTCGCCGCGCGCGGCATCAAGGGTCCGGACGTCGGCCGCATCCAGCGTGAGGGCACGCTCGGCGGGACCGTGCTGGAGGACGTCAGCGAGGTGCGGCGCGGCCAGCGGTTCGCCTTCGTCATGGACACCCGGCTCTGCGAGGGGGTGCACGCGCTCGCCGAGGGCTGCGACCTGCTCGTCATCGAGTCCACGTTCCTCGACGAGGACGAGGAACTCGCTGTCGAGCACGGTCATCTGACGTCTGGTCAGGCTGCCCGGGCGGCACGGGACGCAGGCGTGCGGCATCTGGTGCTCACCCACTTCAGCCAGCGCTACAGCGACCCGGAGGAGTTCGAGCGGCAGGCGCGGGCCGCCGGGTACGAGGGCGAGCTGACCGTGGCACGCGACCTGCTGCGGGTGCCGCTCCCCAAGCGCCGCTGAGGCCGCCCGTACGATGCTTCGATGCCCGTACCGAAAGCCGAACTGCACCTCCACATCGAAGGCGCCCTCGAACCCGAGCTCGCCTTCGCCCTGGCCGCCCGCAACGGCGTCGACCTGCCCTGGGCCGACACGGACGCCCTGCGCGAGGCGTACCGGTTCCAGGACCTCCAGTCGTTCCTGAACCTGTACTACGGGCTCATGGCCGTGCTGCGCACCGAGCGGGACTTCGAGGACCTCGCCGACGCCTACCTGGCCCGCGCCGCGGCGCAGGGCGTGCGGCACGCGGAGATCTTCTTCGACCCGCAGGCCCACATGGCGCGTGGCGTCGGCATGGGAACCGTGGTCGACGGGCTGTGGCGGGCGCTCGGGCGCAGCCGGGAGACACACGGCGTCTCGACCAGGCTGATCATGTGCTTCCTGCGGGACGAGTCCGCCGAGTCGGCCCTGGCGACGCTGGACGCGGCCGGCCCCCATCTGGACCGGATCACCGGTGTCGGCCTGGACTCGGCCGAGGTCGGCCACCCGCCCGTGAAGTTCCGTGCGGTGTACGAGGCGGCCGCCGCGCTCGGGCTGCGGCGCGTGGCGCACGCCGGTGAGGAGGGGCCGCCGGAGTACATCACCGAGGCGCTGGACGTCCTCGGCGTCGAGCGGGTCGACCACGGGCTGCGCTGCGTGGAGGACCCGGCGCTGGTGGAACGGCTGGTGCGGGACCGGATCCCGCTGACCCTGTGCCCGCTGTCGAACGTCCGGCTGCGCGCCGTGGAGACCCTCGCCGACCATCCGCTGCCCGCGATGCTCGACGCCGGCCTGCTGTGCACGGTGAACTCCGACGACCCGGCCTACTTCGGCGGCTACGCGGGCGACACCTTCGACGCGGTGCGCGACACACTCGGTCTCGGCCCGGAGCGGCTGCGCGAGCTGGCCCGCAACTCCTTCCTCGCCGCCTTCCTGGACGACGACGAGGGCCTGCGGGGCCGGTACCTCGCCGAGGTGGAGGCGTACGTCTTCCCGTAGTCCCCATGCCGTGCCCGCCGTCAGCCGTCCAGTGCATCCGGCGCACGGACCGATGGGGGTGCCGACGCCCCTGTGCACACGGGTCGCAGCCCCATCGACCGCCGCAACGGCCGTCCGTGGCCCCGTGGCCTCGCCGGTCGGGACGTCACCGCGCAGGCCGCCGGCTGACGGCCCGGGACCGGCTGCCGGTTGTCCATTGACGCACTCTTTTCGTCTATCTAACCTCTGTTCTCATACGTGGATGGCGTCCTGCGGTCCGGCTGCGCGGATGCCGCCCGTGGCCCCGTACGCGCCCGCTCGCCGCCGGCCTGGACCCCGTAGGAGCCGCCCCGTGACCGCACAGACCGTGCCCGCCGCGCCGACCGCCCGCGACCTGACCGTCACCGAGGTACGGCTCACGCCGATCCTGGTCGCCGACCCGCCGCTGCTGAACACGCAGGGCGTCCACCAGCCGTACGCGCCCCGGCTGATCGTCGAGGTCGTCACGGCGGACGGGACCACCGGGGTGGGGGAGACCTACGGCGACACCAAGTACCTCGAACCGGCCCGGCCCTTCGCCGAGCAGCTCACAGGCCGAAAGGTCACGGATGTGAACGGGCTGTTCGCGCTCCTGGACGACGTCGCCGTCGAGGCCGCCCGGGTCGAGAACGCCGTCGACGTCGGCGGGCTGCGCGGCGTGCAGACCGCCGACAAGCTGCGGCTGTCCATCGCCTCCGCCTTCGAGGTCGCCTGCCTCGACGCCCTCGGCAAGACCCTCGGCCTGCCCGTGCACGCACTGCTCGGCGGCAAGCTCCGCGACACCGTGGAGTACAGCGCGTACCTCTTCTACAAATGGGCCGGCCACCCCGAGGGCGTCCCGGCCGGGAAGGACGACTGGGGTGCCGCCCTGGACCCGGCCGGCGTCGTCGCGCAGGCCCGCGCCTTCAAGGAGCGGTACGGATTCGGCTCCTTCAAGCTCAAGGGCGGCGTCTTCCCGCCCGGGGAGGAGACCGCCGCCGTCCGCGCCCTCGCCGAGGCCTTCCCCGGCCACCCGCTGCGGCTCGACCCCAACGGCGCCTGGTCCGTCGAGACCTCGGTCAAGGTGGCCGAGGAGGTCGGCGGACTCCTGGAGTACCTGGAGGACCCGGTGCTCGGCACCCCCGCCATGGCCGAGGTCGCCGCCCGCACCGGCGTGCCGCTCGCCACCAACATGTGCGTCACGACCTTCCCCGAGATCAAGGAGGCGTTCACGACGAACGCCGTCCAGGTGGTCCTCTCCGACCACCACTACTGGGGCGGACTGCGCAACACGCTGCACCTCGCCGCCGTCTGCCGCGCCTTCGGCGTGGGCGTCTCCATGCACTCCAACACCCACCTCGGGATCAGCCTCGCCGCGATGACGCATGTCGCGTCCACCGTCCCGGGCCTGCGCCACGCCTGCGACTCCCACTACCCGTGGCAGTCCGAGGACGTCCTCACCGAGCGCCTCACCTTCGAGGACGGTGCCGTGCGGGTGTCCGACGCGCCCGGCCTCGGCGTCACCCTCGACCGCGACCGGCTCGCCGCGCTGCACCGGCGGTGGCTGGAGGACGACGGCGCGCTCCGGGACCGCGACGACGCGGCGGCCATGCGGGCCGCGGATCCCGACTGGGCCACCCCGGCGGTGCCCCGCTGGTGAGAGGCCCGGCGGCACACCGGGCCCCGGGCGGGGGCGGCTCCGGCGCGACGGGCGGCGCGTTGTCGGTGGCGTGGTGCACACTGGCCAGAACCACACCAGGCCAGGGAGCGCAACGTGAGGGCGTCCACCGCGTCGGCCGCGTCAGCCGGAGAGGGAACCACCGAGGGCGGCACCGGGGGTGCCGACCGGGGCGCCCCGGACAGCGCGCCCCGGGCCGCCGCCGTCCGCCCGGGATCGTCCTGCGTGCCCCATGTCGACCCGCTCGCCGCGCTGCGCGCGCCGGGCGACCCGCCCTGGGACGTCTACCTCACCGGCACCGTCTTCCTCGACATCATCTTCACCGGGCTCGACTCCGCCCCGGTGCGCGGGACCGAGTCCTGGGCGCGCGGGATGGGATCGAGCCCCGGCGGCGTCGCCAACATGGCCACCGCCCTGGCCCGTCTCGGCCTGCGCACCTCCCTCGCGGCCGCCTTCGGCGACGACCACTACGGGGACTACTGCTGGGACGCCCTGGAAAAGGGCGAGGCCATTGACCTCTCCCCGTCGCGCACCGTGCCCGGCTGGCACTCCCCGGTCACGGTCTCCATGGCGTACGAGGGGGAGCGCACGATGATCTCCCACGGTCACGAGCCGCCCCCGGAGCAGCCCTCCCGCCCGTCCGACCCCGCCGCCCGCAAGAGGCTCCCGCCCGGCGCGGACCTGCCGCCCTGCCCGCCCCGCGCGCGGGCCGCCGTCGCCTCCCTCACCCCGGGCCGCAGCGACTCCTGGATCGCCCGCGCCGCGGCGCGGGGCACCCGTGTCTTCGGCGACGTCGGCTGGGACGACACCGGCGCCTGGGACCTGGCCGCGCTGCCCGACCTGCGGCACTGCGAGGCCTTCCTGCCGAACGCACAGGAGGCCATGCGCTACACCGGCACCGACTGCCCCCGCGCCGCCGCGCACGCCCTCACCGACCAGGTGCCGGTCGCCGTCGTCACCCTCGGCGCGGACGGGGCGTACGCGGTGGACCGGCGGACCGGTGAGAGCGCCGAGGTGCCGGCCATCGCCGTCGAGGTTCTCGACCCGACCGGCGCCGGGGACGTCTTCGTCGCGGGCTTCGTCACCGGCAGCCTGGCCGGCTGGCCGCTCGCCGACCGCCTCGCCTTCGCCGGTCTGACCGCGGCCCTGTCCGTCCAGGAGTTCGGCGGCTCCCTGTCGGCGCCCGGCTGGTCGGAGATCGCCGCCTGGTGGCGCGAGGTCCAGTCCGTACGGGCCCAGGACCCGGCCCCGCTGAGGCGCTACGCGTTCCTCGCGGACCTGGTCCCCGACGACCTGATCCGCCCCTGGCCCCTGCGCCGGGCGGTCCCGACCATCGGCTTCGGCCGGTCGGCCTGACCCGCCCCCGCCCTTCCCCGGTCCGCCGGTGAGGGGCAGCCGTCACCCCGTCCCCACCCGTCCGCAACCACCCCGCTGTGAAAAGGCCTACGGAGTTGTCACTCCCGCGTCGTACCCTGGAAGTCGGGAGGCCGCCCTCAGTTGCGCGGCCCTGACGAGGAGGAACCGCAGGCCTTCAGAGCCGGCCCATGACTCAGACACCCACAGATCGCACCTCCGCGCAGGAGCAGGCGAGAGTTCAGCTCACCGTCCCGGCCAAGCACCCCATGGTGACCGTGCTGGGGTCCGGCGACTCCCTCCTCCGCGTGATCGAGAAGGCCTTCCCGGGGGCCGACATCCACGTCCGGGGCAATGAGATCAGCGCGGCCGGCGACGCCACGGAGGTCGCCCTCGTCTCGCGCCTGTTCGACGAGATGATGCTGGTGCTCCGCACCGGACAGCCGATGACGGAGGACGCGGTGGAACGCTCGATCGCGATGCTCAGGACGACCGAGGACGGCGACGGCGACGGCCGGGAGACCCCGGCCCAGGTGCTCACGCAGAACATCCTGTCCTCGCGCGGCCGCACGATCCGCCCCAAGACGCTCAACCAGAAGCGCTACGTGGACGCGATCGACAAGCACACCATCGTCTTCGGCATAGGCCCCGCCGGTACCGGCAAGACCTATCTCGCCATGGCCAAGGCGGTGCAGGCCCTGCAGTCCAAGCAGGTCAACCGCATCATCCTGACCCGCCCCGCGGTCGAGGCCGGAGAGCGCCTGGGCTTCCTGCCCGGCACCCTCTACGAGAAGATCGACCCGTACCTGCGCCCGCTCTACGACGCCCTGCACGACATGCTCGACCCCGACTCCATCCCCCGCCTGATGGCGGCCGGGACCATCGAGGTCGCGCCGCTGGCGTACATGCGGGGCCGGACGCTCAACGACGCCTTCATCATCCTGGACGAGGCGCAGAACACCAGCGCCGAGCAGATGAAGATGTTCCTCACCCGGCTCGGGTTCGACTCGAAGATCGTCATCACGGGTGACGTCACCCAGGTCGACCTGCCGAGCGGCACCAAGTCCGGGCTGCGGCAGGTGCAGGACATCCTGGAGGGCGTCGAGGACGTGCACTTCTCCCGGCTGTCGTCGCACGACGTCGTACGCCACCGGCTGGTGGGCCGTATCGTCGACGCGTACGAGCAGTACGACAGCGAGCACGGCACCGAGCACGGCACGCACAAGAGCGGCCGGGGCGGGTCCGGGCACAAGGGGAAGTAGACCGAGCAGCAGATGTCGATCGACGTCAACAACGAGTCCGGAACCGAGGTCGACGAGCAGGCGGTCCTCGACATCGCCCGCTACGCGCTCGCGCGGATGCGCATCCACCCGCTCTCCGAACTCTCGGTGATCGTGGTGGACGCCGCCGCGATGGAGGAGCTCCACATCCAGTGGATGGACCTGCCGGGACCGACGGACGTCATGTCGTTCCCGATGGACGAACTGCGGCCGCCCGCGAAGGACGAGGCCGAGCCCCCGCAGGGGCTGCTCGGCGACATCGTGCTGTGCCCCGAGGTCGCCGCCAGGCAGGGCGCCGAGGCGCCGACGCGGCACACCATGGACGAGGAGCTCCAGCTGCTCACCGTCCACGGTGTGCTGCACCTGCTGGGTTACGACCATGAGGAGCCCGACGAGAAGGCCGAGATGTTCGGCCTGCAGGCCGCCATCGTCGACGGCTGGCGCGCGGAGAAGGGCATCACCGGCCCGTCCCCCGCCCCGACCGTGTCATGAGCCCGCAACTCGTGCTGGGCGCGATCGCCCTGACCGTCGTCGCCTGGCTGTTCGCCTGCGCGGAGGCGGGCATCGCCCGGATCTCCACCTTCCGCGCCGAGGAGGCCGTGCGCTCCGGCCGCCGGGGCAGTGCCGGGCTCGCGAAGCTCGCGGCCGACCCGACCCGCTACCTCAACGTGGCCCTGCTGGTCCGCGTCGGCTGCGAGATGGCCGCCGCCGCGCTGGTCACCTACGCCTGTCTGCGCGCGTTCGACGGCACCGCCGAGGCCCTGCTGATCGCCATCGCGGTCATGGTTCTCGTCTCCTACGTCGCCGTCGGTGTCTCCCCGCGCACCATCGGCCGCCAGCACCCCATGAACACGGCCACGGCGGCGGCGTACGTCCTGCTGCCGCTGGCCAGGATCATGGGCCCGATCCCGAACCTGCTGATCCTCATCGGCAACGCGTTCACCCCCGGCAAGGGCTTCAGGCGCGGCCCCTTCGCCTCCGAGGCGGAGCTGCGCGCGCTGGTCGACCTCGCCGAACAGGAGTCGCTGATCGAGGACGAGGAGCGTCGCATGGTGCACTCCGTCTTCGAGCTGGGCGACACCCTGGTCCGCGAGGTCATGGTCCCGCGCACCGACCTGGTGATGATCGAGCGCTACAAGACCGTCCGGCAGACCCTCACCCTCGCCCTGCGTTCCGGTTTCTCCCGGATGCCGGTGACCGGTGAGAGCGAGGACGACGTCGTCGGCGTCGTGTACCTGAAGGACCTGGCCCGCAAGACGCACATCAGCCGGGACGCGGAGAGCGCGCTGGTGTCCACGGCGATGCGGCCCGCGTACTTCGTGCCCGACACCAAGAACGCCGGTGACCTGCTGCGCGAGATGCAGAAGGAACGCAACCACGTCGCCGTCGTCATCGACGAGTACGGCGGCACCGCCGGCATCGTCACCATCGAGGACATCCTCGAGGAGATCGTCGGCGAGATCACCGACGAGTACGACCGTGAGATCGCGCCGGTCGAGGAACTGGGAGAGGAGCGCTACCGGGTCACCGCCCGCCTCGACATCACCGACCTCGGCGAACTGTACGGCCTGGAGGAGTACGACGACGAGGACGTGGAGACCGTCGGCGGACTGCTCGCCAAGATGCTCGGCCGGGTACCGATCGCGGGCGCGTCCGCGGTGGTCGAACTCCCCGATGAGAGCCGGCTGCGGCTGACGGCGGAGGCCGCGGCCGGCCGCCGGAACAAGATCGTCACCGTGCTGGTGGAGCCGGTCGCCCCCGGCGACCCGGGGGAACCGACCGACCCGTCCCGGGACGAGGCGCAGGAGAGGGGCGAGCGGGCAGGGGAGCCGTCGGCGTGACCCCGGCACAGCTGCGCGCCTTCTGCCTCTCCTTCGACGCGGCCGTAAAGGACTTCCCGTTCGACCCGGAAACCTCGGTCTCCAAGGTCGGGGGCAAGCTCTTCGCCCTGACGAACCTGGACGCGCGGCCCCTGACGGCCACCCTCAAGCGCGACCCGGACGACGCGGTCAGGCTCCGTGCCGAGCACCCCGGGCTGATCGTCCCCGGCTGGCACATGAACAAGAGGCACTGGAACACGGTGACCGCCGACGGCGGACTCCCGGACCGGCTGGTCCGGGAACTGGTCGAGGACTCCTACGACCTGGTCGTCGCCGGCCTCCCCCGCGCCGAACGCCTCCGCCTCGACCACGCGTGAGGCGCGGTCCCGCGGCGGGGGGAGCCCCGGCGGTCCCGTGCCCCGGCGCCGCAAGCGGCCCCGGGGCACGTCCCCGGGCCGCGCTCCGTATGCTCGGGGCCATGACCGACAGCAGCGCGCTCGACCCCGAGGACCTCAAGATCGTCACCCTGGCCCGCTCCGCGCGGGCCCGCAACGGTGTTCCCGAGGGGGCCGCCGTACGGGACGAGAACGGCCGGACCTATGTCGCCGGAACCGTGGACCTGGACTCCCTGAGGCTGACCGCCCTGCAGACGGCGGTGGCGATGGCGGTGGCGTCCGGGGCGAAGTCGCTGGAGGCGGCGGCCGTGGTGACGGACGCCGGTGCGGTGCCGGAGGCGGACCGCGCGGCGGTGCGGGACCTCGGCGGCTCCAGGACCCCGGTGTTCCTGGCCGGCCCGGACGGGACGGTCCGGGAGGCGTCGACCGCGGGCTGACCTGCTCCAGTACTCCCGGAACGAGCCCGAGTCTTCAGGGCCCGTCCGGCGGATCATGCCGGGCAGACCCTGGGCGTTACCGGCGGTAAATGGGCCGGAATTCAACCTTGCCGTCCTCTGCCTCCCCCGCATCAATGGAACCGTTGTTCCGACGGCCCGTCAGGCACGGTCCGTCGGTCCCCGGCTCGCGCAGCGTGACGACCGCTCTCACCTGCCGGGCGCTTCCCCCCCACGGAAAGGGAACCGGATTCCATGAGAGGCACACGAATCGGAACAGGCGCGTCACTGGTCGCGGGAGCGCTCGCGGTCTGCGGGCTCGCCTTCGCCCCGTCCGCCGCCGCAGTCGCCCCCGGGTCGGCGACGATCACCGCCGACTGCGGAAGCTTCGGCGGCGGTGAGGCCACCCTCACGGCGACCCAGAACGGCTCGGCCGCCACCCTCACCCTCAGCACCTCCGCGTTCACCGCGCCTGTCGCCCTCGGCCAGAACTCCATCAACTCCACTCTCACGCTGGTGAACGACAACGGGGGGACCGTGAGGTTCGCCGGCAAGAAGAACCCGGCCATGGCGGCCGGCGACTCCCTCTCCGTCGGACCGCTCGGCGGCACCGTGGCCTCCGGCGACAGTCTGGAGGCGTACGGGGGTTCGCTGCGGATGACCGTGTTCGGCTTCATCACCATCACGTGCACGGCGGAGGGGCCGCAGTCACCGGGCCCGTTCGTCTTCGACTGATCCCGCGCGGGCCCCACCCGGCCGCTGCCCGATCGCTGTCTGCTCGCTCCCGTTTTCCCGGGCCGGACATCTCACGGGGTGCCCGGCCCTCCGGGGCACGTCGAGGGCGGGTGGTACGGCGGGGCTCCGGGGATCAGGGAGAATGGGCGGCATGAGCGTTCGTACCCAGTCATCCGAGCAGCCCGCCGAAGCAGTCCACCGGGCCGGCTTCGCCTGCTTCGTGGGCCGCCCCAACGCGGGCAAGTCCACCCTCACGAACGCTCTGGTCGGGCAGAAGGTGGCGATCACCTCCAACCGGCCGCAGACGACCCGGCACACCGTGCGCGGCATCGTCCACCGCCCCGACGCGCAGCTGATCCTCGTCGACACCCCCGGCCTGCACAAGCCGCGCACCCTGCTCGGCGAGCGGCTGAACGACGTGGTCCGCACCACCTGGGCCGAGGTCGACGCGATCGGCTTCTGCATTCCCGCGGACCAGAAGCTCGGCCCCGGCGACCGCTTCATCGCCAAGGAACTGGCCGGGATCAGGAAGACCCCGAAGATCGCCATCATCACCAAGACCGACCTGGTGGACGGCAAGGCGCTGGCCGAGCAGCTGATCGCCGTCGACCAGCTCGGCAAGGAGCTCGGGATCGAATGGGCGGAGATCGTCCCGGTGTCGGCGACCGCGAACCAACAGGTCGACCTGCTGGCCGACCTCCTCATTCCGCTGATGCCCGAGGGCCCCGCCCTCTACCCCGAGGGCGACCTGACCGACGAACCCGAGATGGTCATGGTGGCCGAGCTGATCCGCGAGGCCGCCCTGGAAGGCGTCCGCGACGAGCTGCCGCACTCCATCGCCGTGGTCGTGGAGGAAATGCTGCCCCGCGAGGACCGCCCCGCCGACAAGCCCCTCCTCGACATCCACGCCAACCTCTACATCGAGCGCACCAGCCAGAAGGGCATCGTCATCGGCCCCAAGGGCAAGCGCCTGAAGGACGTCGGCATCAAGTCCCGCAAGCAGATCGAGGCACTGCTCGGCACTCCCGTCTTCCTCGACCTCCACGTCAAGGTCGCCAAGGACTGGCAGCGCGACCCGAAGCAGCTGCGCCGCCTGGGCTTCTGAGGCGGTTCGGGGCGGTGTCCGGGGATCCTGCCGTGCGGCGGTGGCCGCATGTCGATGTGGTCTCGGCTGCCACGTCGAGGTCGCCAGGGACTGGCAGCGCGACCCGAAGCAGCTGCGCCGCCTGGGCTTCTGAGGCGGTTCGGGGCGGTGTCCGGGGATCCTGCCGTGCGGCGGTGGCCGCATGTCGATGTGGTCTCGGCTGCCACGTCGAGGTCGCCAGGGACTGGCAGCGCGACCCGAAGCAGCTGCGCCGCCTGGGCTTCTGAGGCGGTTCGGGGCGGTGTCCGGGGATCCTGCCGTGCGGCGGTGGCCGCATGTCGATGTGGTCTCGGCTGCCACGTCGAGGTCGCCAGGGACTGGCAGCGCGGCCCGAAGCAGCTGCGCCGCCTGGGCTTCTGACGCGAAGCCAGGTGCCTGCGAGAGCTCCGGTGCCTCAGGTGCGGACCGGCCGGCCCCGGTGCTGTTCGCGCAGCACCTCGCGCAGCCAGCCGTACGACGCCTTCGGTGTGCGCCGCTGGGTCTCGAAGTCCACGTGGACCAGGCCGAAGCGGCGGGCGTAGCCCTCCGCCCACTCGAAGTTGTCCATCAGGGACCACACGAAGTAGCCGCGTACGTCCACGCCCGCCTCCAGCGCCCGGTGCAGGGCGCGGAGGTGGCCGTCGAGATACGCGATGCGGGCCTGGTCGTCGATGCCCCCGTAGGAGCAGCCGTTTTCGGTGATGACGACCGGGGGGAGCCGGTCGCCGTAGCGGTCGCGGAAGCCGGTGAGGAGCTCGGTCAAGGCCTCGGGAACCACCGGCCAGCCGGAATCGGTCACCGGGTATCCTTCTATCTCCCTTACGGAGAAGGGGAGTTCGGCGGGCATCCGGACACCGCCGAAGTCGATCTCCGTACCCTGCGGGGCGCCCACACGGGTCGGCGCGTAGTAGTTGACGCCGTACCAGTCGACCGGCTCCGTGATGATCCGCAGGTCCGCTCCGACGTCGCCCGGCATCAGGTCGCCGAGGCCGTCCGGGTAACGGCCGAGCAGCACGGGGTCGGCGAACAGGCGGTTCAGGAGCGTGTCGTAGAAGTCCGCCGCCGCCACGTCCGCCGGGTCGGGGGAGGCCGGCCAGGTCGGGCCGTGGGAGTTGGCGATGCCGATATCACCGGCGCCGGCCGCGCGCAGGGCGCGTACCGCCAGCCCGTGTGCGAGGAGTTGGTGGTGCGCCACCGGCAACGCGCCGAAGAGCAGTTTCCGTCCGGGCGCGTGGATGCCCAACGCATGCCCGAGCAGGGTGTGTTCGGCAGGCTCGTTGAGGGTGATCCAGCGCTTCACACGGTCGCCGAGACGCCCGGCGACCTCGGACACGTACTCCGCGAACCGCTCAGCGGTGCTCCGATCCAGCCAGTCCAGACCGGCCGGCAGGTCCCAGTGGAACAGTGTCGGTACCGGCCGTACGCCCGCAGCGCACAGGTCGTCGACCAGACGGTCGTAGAAATCAAGGCCGCCTCGCGCACGCACCCGGGGCCAGGAGACGGAGAAGCGGTACGCGTCCACGCCCAGGCCGGACAACAGCGCCACGTCCTCGCGGTGCCGGTGCACGTGGTCGCAGGCCACCACCGCCGTGGAACCGTCCCGCACCCGGCCCGGCTCGGACGTGAACACGTCCCACACGGACGGCTCGCGTGCGTCCACCGCGCCCTCGATCTGGTGCGCCGAGGTCGACACGCCCCACAGGAAGCCGTCCGGGAAGAGGGGGACCGGGTTCGTCGTCGCCATGGGGTGGATCATTCGCACCGGCCGTGGGAGAAGTCAACGCCCTTGCAGCCGAAGGAGGTTGCGCAGAGCGGCGATTACGCGCCCTCCTTGAGCACTCTGCTGATCAGCGCGCGCTGTTCCTCGGTCAGCCGGGGGTCGGCGCAGTACACCGACCGCCCGTCCACCGTGATCCGATAGCTGAAGCCGTCCGGGACCCCGGCCGAAGGTGTGCCCCGGCCGGCGGTCAGGGCCCGCTCGGCCAGGGCGTGCCAGTCGGCGGCGTCGGCCCGGCCCGAGGTGTCCACCTCGGCCTGCCGCTCGATCCCCGCGAAGCCGCCCGTACGCCGCACCTGAATACGCATGGGTCCCTGTCTAGTACGAGAACGGACGTGACGCCCACACCGCTGCCACCGCCGCTACCGCGTCGGCACCCCCACCCGCTCCCACGCCTTCGACACCGCCAGCAGTTCCTCGCCCTCGCCGAACCGCTCCCGCGCCGCCTTCACCGTGAGCGTCGCGAAGTCCGTGAACTGCGCGTCCTGCTCCAGCTCGCCGCCGGTCAGCACGTCGTACCAGACCTGCCCCGCCCGCTCCCACGCGTTGCCCCCGAGGGCGGTCGCCGCCCGGTAGAAGGCGTGGTTGGGGATCCCGGAGTTGATGTGGACGCCGCCGTTGTCCCGGCCGGTGCGCACGTAGTCGTCCATCGTCGCGGGCTGCGGGTCCCTGCCGAGGACGTCGTCGTCGTACGCCGTGCCCGGCGCCTTCATCGAACGCAGCGCCACCCCCGTCACCCGCGGGGCGAGCAGCCCGGCGCCGATCAGCCAGTCGGCCTCGGCGGTGGTCTGGCCCAGCGTGTACTGCTTGATGAGGGCGCCGAAGACGTCCGACACCGACTCGTTGAGCGCGCCGGACTGACCGAAGTAGTCGAGGTTGGCGGTGTGCTGCGTGACGCCGTGCGCGAGCTCGTGGCCGATGACGTCGACGGGGATCGTGAAGTCGAGGAAGATCTCCCCGTCCCCGTCGCCGAAGACCATTTGGTCGCCGTTCCAGAACGCGTTGTTGTAGTCGCGGTCGTAGTGCACGGTCGCGACCAGCGGCAGGCCGAAGCCGTCGATCGAGTCGCGGGAGAAGGCCTTGAGGAACAGCTCGAAAGTGGCGCCGAGGCCCGCGTGGGCGCGGTTGACGGTGGCGTCCTTGCCGGGCTCGTCGCCCTCCTCGCGGACCTTCGCCCCGGGCAGCGCGGTGCGGTGCCGGGCGTCGTGGATCGTCCGGTGCGGCTTGCCCGGTTCGGCCCCGGCGAGGGGCGCGACGGCCGCGGCGCCGATCACCGTGGTCAGGCGGCGCTGGGTGCGCTCGTAGGCGTCGCGCTGGAGGGTGCGGCGGGCGGGGTCGGCCAGCGCGGGGTCGTCGGCCTGCGCGAGCTGGTCCAGGACGTGCGGCGGGACGATGGTGCAGAAGACGGGCTCGAAGCCACCGTGGGTCGTCATGCCCGCACCTTCGCACTGCGTCACGGTGTTGTCACGGTTGGCAACCGCATCCTCGACCGCGATGGATGAAATGTGTCGCCAATCCCCGCGTCGGGACCCTCCGAGTGGTATACGGCACTTTTTGTCCCCTTCCTCCCTCTGGTCCCGCATACTGATACGGAACCTCGCGCGGCGGTGCGTCTCGGTTAGGCTCCGGAGCATCATGCGTTTCGGGCTGCTTCTCCTTAGCTGCCGCGGCGAGGGCCTGTAGTCGAGGCCGACCCCCTCCCCGCGGAGTTCGGCGCTGCGCCGTCGGCCGTCCCTTCCGGATCCCACCGGATGACCGCGGACCATCGAGGAGCCCACGCACCATGGCGAACCGCCAGCAGTCCAGCCCCATGCCGATCCACAAGTACGGCCGTTACGAGCAGGTCGACCTCCCCGACCGCACCTGGCCCGAGAAACGGATCACCACCGCCCCCCGCTGGCTCTCCACCGACCTGCGCGACGGCAACCAGTCCCTGATCGACCCCATGTCGCCCGCCCGCAAGCGCGCGATGTTCGACCTGCTGGTCACCATGGGCTACAAGGAGATCGAAGTCGGCTTCCCGGCCTCCGGCCAGACCGACTTCGACTTCGTGCGCTCCATCATCGAGGACCCGGACGCCATCCCCGAGGACGTCACGATCTCCGTCCTGACCCAGGCCCGCGAGGACCTGATCGAGCGGACGGTGGAGTCCCTGAAGGGCGCCCACCGCGCCACCGTGCACCTGTACAACGCGACCGCGCCGGTCTTCCGCCGGGTCGTCTTCCGCGGCTCCAAGGACGAGATCAAGCAGATCGCCGTCGACGGCACCCGGCTGGTCGTGGAGTACGCGGAGAAGCTGCTGGGCCCCGAGACGCACTTCGGCTACCAGTACAGCCCCGAGATCTTCACCGACACCGAGCTGGACTTCGCGCTGGAGGTCTGCGAGGCGGTGATGGACGTCCATCAGCCGGGTCCGGGCCGCGAGATCATCCTCAACCTGCCCGCCACGGTGGAGCGTTCCACGCCGTCCACGCACGCCGACCGCTTCGAGTGGATGGGCCGCCACCTGTCCCGCCGCGAGCACGTCTGCCTCTCCGTCCATCCGCACAACGACCGCGGTACGGCCGTGGCCGCCGCCGAGCTGTCCCTGATGGCCGGCGCCGACCGCGTCGAGGGCTGCCTGTTCGGGCAGGGCGAGCGCACCGGCAACGTCGACCTGGTCACCCTGGGCATGAACCTGTTCTCCCAGGGCGTCGACCCGCAGATCGACTTCTCCGACATCGACGAGATCCGTCGTACGTGGGAGTACTGCAACCAGATGGAGGTCCACCCGCGCCACCCGTACGTGGGCGACCTGGTCTACACGTCCTTCTCCGGCTCCCACCAGGACGCCATCAACAAGGGCTTCGACGCCATGGAGGCCGACGCGGAGGCCGGGGGCGTCACCGTCGACGACATCGAGTGGGCGGTGCCGTACCTGCCCATCGACCCCAAGGACGTCGGCCGCTCCTACGAGGCCGTCATCCGCGTCAACTCGCAGTCCGGCAAGGGCGGTATCGCCTACGTCCTGAAGAACGGCCACAAGCTGGACCTGCCCCGCCGGATGCAGATCGAGTTCTCGAAGATCATCCAGGCCAAGACGGACGCCGAGGGCGGCGAGGTCACACCGGCCGACATCTGGTCGGTGTTCCAGGACGAGTACCTGCCCAACCCGGACAACCCCTGGGGTCGCGTCCAGGTCAAGAACGGCCAGTCCACCACCGACCGGGACGGCGTCGACACGCTCACCGTCGAGGCCGCCGTCGACGGCGTCGACACCGTGCTGACCGGCACCGGCAACGGCCCGATCTCCGCGTTCTTCGAGGCGCTGCAGTCCCTCGGCATCGACGTACGCCTGCTCGACTACCAGGAGCACACGATGAGCGAGGGCGCCTCCGCGCAGGCCGCCTCGTACATCGAGTGCGCCGTCGGCGACAAGGTGCTGTGGGGTATCGGAATCGACGCGAACACCACCCGCGCCTCGCTGAAGGCGGTCGTCTCGGCCGTCAACCGGGCGGCCCGCTGAACAGCCGCTTCGAGGGGTTCGACGGGGCCCCGCCCGCCGTGTCCGGCGGGCGGGGCCCCGTCGGTTACCGGCCAAATCCCGTGGAGATCACGGAAAGGTCTCGTCCGGGGTGCTGACTCGGCCTCACCGATGTGGCTAACATCACGGGGGCGCGGCGACGGAGCCGGGGCGATGTGGAGGTGCGACGTGCTGCCAGGACGGGGACCCGACGGCCGTGCCGTTGTCGCCAGACTTTCGCGCCTGCTGGGCACCCGGACCGCGTGGACGGCCGTCGGTGACGGCGAGTTCTTCTGCCCCGGCTGCGGCGGCGACCGCAACTACCGGCGGCTGACCGGACAGCGCCGCTTCGCCCTCCTCGGTGTGCCCGTCGTGCCCCGCGGCACGACCGGGCCGGTCGTCGAATGCGCCGCCTGCCGCCGCCACTTCGGCACCGACGTCCTGGACCACCCCACCACCACCCGCTTCTCCGCGATGCTCCGCGACGCCGTGCACACCGTCGCCCTCGCGGTACTGGCCGCGGGCGGCGCCTGCGCGCGCGCCTCACTGGAGACCGCCGTGACCGTCGTCCGCGCGGCCGGTATCGACGACTGCACCCAGGACCAGCTGGCGGCCCTCGTGGAGGCGCTGGCCGCCGACACCGGCCGCTTCACCGGCGAGCCCTGTGCGGCGGGCCTCGCCATCGAGCTGCACGAAGCCCTCGACCCGCTGGCCCCGCACCTCGCCGCTCCCGGCCGCGAATCGATCTTCCTCCAGGGTGCCCGCATCGCCCTCGCAGACGGCCCCTACACCCCCGCCGAACGCGACACCCTGTCCACCATCGGCGCCGCCCTCGCCATCTGCGCGACGGACGTGACCCGCCTGCTGACGGTGGCCCGGACGCCGTCCTGACCGCCCGGGCCGGGCTCGGCTCAGTGGAAACCGGTGAGTCCGAGGTGCATGATCAGGCGGTCCTGGCCGGGGCCGAAGTAGTCCCGGCGCGGCCCGGCGTCGGGTTGCTCGGGGCGAAAGCCCAGGGACCGGTAGAGCAGGATGGCCGCGCGGTTGGCGGGTTCCACTGTCAGACGGACCTGTGTGATGCCGCTCTCGCGCAGCCGCGCCAGGACCTCCACCATCAGCTCCCGGCCCAGTCCGTGGCGGCGGCGCTCCTCGTCCACGCACAGACCGAGGATCCAGCTCTCCCGGTTGAGTGCCGTGGTCGCGGCCAGGACGTAGCCGCGCAGGCGTCCCTCGCCGTCGTCGAGGACCAGGAGGTGCTCGGCGTACATGTCGTAGAGCTGGCGGAACAGGAACGCGGGGTACGCGACCTCCTGGAAGACCGCCTCGTCGAGCCGCCGGAGCTCGGACAGGTCGGACTCCCGCGCCGGCCGCAGGACCAGGGGCCGCGGGTCGGGGAAGAGGTCCGGTTCCCCGAGGAACCCGCGGCGGTCCAGGGCGTGCTCCAGCGGTTCGGCGGTCATGCCACCCCCAGTCGGGACGTACGGAACGGTCGGGATGTGCGGACATGCGGACGGCGTACGAACGCACAGCCGTCAACACCGGCGCCCCTGCGGAGGCTCACTCATGGGTGACGAGGGCCCCGGTGGCGGCCGGTTACTTCAACTCGCTACAGTGAGCGTCCAACTCGCTGAGAGCAAGAGCGAGTTGAGGTTTGTCGGCGAAGTGCTGACGTGCGCCTGTCGTGCGCCTCTTCGTCCAGGGTCGGCCGGATTACCGGCTCTCCAGGTGTTCTGCACCGGTTTACCGTGCGAGTACCGGCAGACCGTGCTCCACCTGCCGATGTCCGTGAGGGCAGGCATACGGAGCGCAGGGTTTTGTCCGGTACTGACGGGACAGGGAACACGACAGGGTGATGATGGATCGCAACGCCGACGCGCCGTGGGCGCAGTTCGATCCCGAGGCCTACGTCGACCTCAACTACCGAACTCCGCTCGAAGTCGATCTGCTGATCGTGCGGTTGATGCGCGACCACTTCAGCAGGTGCTTCGCCGGCGGTGTCCCGGACCCGATGCGAGGTGTCGACGTCGGCGCGGGCGCGAACCTCTATCCGGGCCTGGCCATGCTCCCGTGGTGCGAGAAGATCACCCTGCTCGAGTACGCGCAGCCGAACGTCGAGTACCTGGAGCGGCAGACGTCCCCCAAGGGTTACGACGAGGCCTGGGACGCGTTCTGGAACGAGCTGAACGAGGCTCCCGCGTACGCCGCCGTCGAACCGAAGGGCCGGTTCGGCGAGATCGTCCGCGTGGAGCGGGCCAGCCTGCTCGACCTCGACGGACAGCGGCGCTGGGACATCGGCACGATGTTCTTCGTCGCGGACTCGATGTCCGAGTGCCCCGACGAATTCAGGCGGGGCGTACGGTGCTTCATGGACGCGCTGACCGAGGGAGCTCCCTTCGCCGCCGCGTTCATGAAGGAGTCGGTCGGTTACCAGGTCGGCGAACACCGTTATCCGGCCTGCCGGGTGAACGAGGACCGGGTCCGGGAGAGCCTGGAGCCCTTCACTTCCGAGCTGGTGATTCACGATCTGCATCACATGGTGCGGGCGGGTCACGAGGGAATCATCCTTGCCCTGGGACGGCGCAATCCGGAGATTGCCGTCCCCTAGGAGCGGGGACGATGTCCGAACACAGGGCAACCAGGTCTGTACGAGGGGTGCGGGGATGCAGATCAAGCCACGGCAGCATCTGCTGGACATCTGGCGGGCCGCGGCCCGTCATTTGTTCGACGACGGAAAGCTCGTCTGGGGGGACACCGACGGGCTGAGTTCCGTCGCGGACGCCGAGCGGCTGCTCTGCCTGCTGTATCCCGCCACCGAGGTCCCCGCGTTCCGCCTCGACCAACCGGACACCACCGAGCGGGACGTCCTGCGCGCGCTGGAGCGGGTCGGCAGCAGGCTGGAGATCCCGCCCAACCTGATCACCGTCCTGTCCCAGTTCATGCGCACCCACACCGGACCGGACGACAGTCCCACCTTCTCCGGCGGGCACTACTTCAGGCCTGCCGACCCGAAGCAGGAACTCACCTATGAACAGACCCAGTTGGGCATCGTCGACGCCTACTCCATGTCCGTCACGCTGTGCCTGGCCACCCTGGGGTTCCTCAAGGTCTACGAGGAGAACACCACCCGGCCCGAGGTGCGCAGGTCGCTCGGGGAACTGAGAGACGCCACCAACACCCGGCTGACCGCGGCGATGGTCAGCCTGTTGCGCTCCTTCACCGTGAACGTCTTCGACGCCGAGTCCGAGCAGGGCCGACGGCTGATCCAGGTCATCGGGCAGAACCAGCAGTCCGACCGGGCCGTGCTCCAGCACTTCTCCCGCCGGTTCCGCCCGCTGCGCGCCACGATCATCGAAAGTCTCAGCCGCGGCATCGAGGTCGACGAGAGCATCCGCGACGAGAGCCAGCTCTTCGAGTGCGGCTGGGCCTGGGGAGTGGTGAAGGACGCGCCGGCCGTCGTCGACCTGGACGTCCCGGTCAACGGCCAGCCCGACGGCATCGCCGACCGGCTGCCCTACGTGTACTTCACCGTCGTCGCCCTGGACGGCATCCAGGACCTGTTCTCCGAGCGCACCCTCACCCTGGGACTGCTCGACGCCGACCAGCAGAAGCTCGCCGAGGCGTTACGCCTGCGCTGGGAACTCAGCCAGCAGTACTGGTCGGCCATCGCCCGCTTCGGCACCGAGCGCTGGCCCCTGGAGGACCTCCCCTGGCAGACCACCGGTCTGCGGCTGGAGTCGGAGTACTTCTCCCTCACCGTGGCGGCGATCCTCGTCCACGACCTGATCCGCCGCAGGGCGACCGACGACGACCTCACCCGCACCGTCGCCATCATGGAACGCCTCGCCGACCGGGGCCGCGTCACCAGCCGGATGACCAGGGACGACCCCACCGTCGGGCTGCACCACCCGGGGGTCACCATGCCGCTCGCCGGGTCCGGGCGGTCCGGTGCGCCGCTGGAGTGGCGGATGACGGACTTCTCCGCACAGCTGCTCAAGCGGATCATCCAGCTCGCGGCACTCTCCCGGAACATCGCGGCACAGGACCGCCTGATCCGCCTGGGCGAGCAGGCGTTCGAACACCTGTGGAGCCGGAGGATCGAGGACGGCGACGGAGCCGGCCTCTGGGACAACGCGGCAGCCGTCTTCCCGGACGCGGCCGTCGGCCGGCGCCTCTCCTGGAGCATCACCGAACGCATCACCGAGTGCCTGGTCGCCGCCCGCGGCCTGTACGAGCAGGAGCCCATCCGCAGCCCCGAACTCGCCGAGCTGGCCCGCGAACTGCTCAGCGAGGCCACCCACCTGTTCGGCAAGGAGCAGCTGGAGACCTCCGCCACCGTCGACGGCGGCCGGGGGCGGGCCATGCGGAGCATCGAGAACCGTCTGGACCACGCCCGCGACCTGGTCGACGAGCGTCCCGCCACCGCGTTCGCACTCGCCCTGCCGGTGCTCCGGGAGCTCGACACCCTGGCCCAGGCCCGCGGTGCCGCCGCAGAGGAGATGTGAGCCGTGCTCGTCTTCGCCGCCTCCGACAAGGGAGGCACGGGCCGTTCGGTCACCAGCGCCAACCTGGCCTATCAGCGCGCTCTCACCGGTGACCACGTGGCGTACGTGGACTTCGACTTCGGCTCGCCCACGGCCGCCGCCGTCTTCGACGTACCGGGCGCGATGCGCGGCGTCGCGGAGCGGGGCCTGCACTCCTACCTGGAGGGCGAGGTCGCGGAACCGGCCAGGATCGACGTCTGGCGGCAGACCGAGCACCCCCTGCTGCACGCCCGGCCGAACCAGTCCGGCCGCCTGGCCCTGTTCCCCGGCGACGCCGGCGGTGGCGAGTTCGTCACCGGCGAGGAGACCCTCGACCGGTGTGTCGACCTCCTGCTCCGGCTGAACGGCGAGTTCGACCTGACTGTGGTGGACCTCAGCGCCGGCCGCAGCTACGCCGTGGACATGGTCCTGGCGGCGACCGCCCACCCCCGGATGCGTTACGTGCCCTTCCGCTGGCTCGTCTTCCACCGCTGGACCCGGCAGCACGTGATCGCCGCCGCCGGGCTGGTCCACAAGGAACACGGCATCATCAGGGGCGGCGTCGACCGCGGGCACGACGAGCAGGCCCTGCGGGGCGCCGTCCGGTTCGTACGGGCCGCGGTGCCCGACCCCGACTCGCCCATGTGGGCCCAGAGGTCTCTCGCCCAGATCGCCTGGATGGATTCCTGCGACGAAGCCCTGCGCCGGCTCGCCTCGGACCACCTCGTCGGCGACAGCGTGGTCCTCGGCGCCGTACCGCTGGAACCCGTCCTGCAGTGGCGCGAGCAGCTGATCACCGAAGAGGACGTGTTCTCCACCCAGATCGCCAACAAGGAGACGCTCGAGGCGCTGGAGGAGATCGCGCGACGCCTGACCGACGACTCCTGCTGGGGGCGGCCGTGACGGACGCAGTGTTCCGCGAGACCACCGCCGAACCGCGCACCCAGGCGCTGCCGCTGTCCCACCTCTCCCTGGAGCTGGGCCACCTCTACATGGAGGACTTCGAGGCCGGTCCGCAGCACCTGCGGCGGCACTTCGCACAGGTACGGCCCTGGGCGGACGCGGCGCGGGCCGCGGCGGCCGCGCAGACGGGCGGAAAACGCCCCCGGATCAGCACCTGCTTCCTCATCGACGACTACTTCACCCGGTTCTCCAGTCCCGCCGAACTCGTTCCGCTGCTGCTGGCGGAGGCGGAACGGGCCGGGCTGGCCGTCGACTACCTGGCCCGCGAGTCCGGCTGCGCCGTCGCCGGCAAAGTACCGGTCGCGGAGGCGGTGGCCGGCCGCATCGTCGAGGAGCCACCGCCCGGCAGCTACGGCCTGCGCCCGCCGGCCGCGCAGACCGGCTGGCTGGCCAACGGCGAGCGCAGCCCCGCCGCGCGTGCCCCGCAGGCGATGAAGAGGGCAGCCGCCTGGCAGCCGCCCAGGGAGACCGCGGCCCGCCGCCACTCCGTCTTCCTCGACGTCGAACTCTGGAGCGACGCACCCGACGGACAGCGCACCTGGTCCTGCCCCTTCCTCGCCGCGGTGTGGCAGCTCGCCCGTCTCGGGCTGCTGCGCACCGAGGGCGAGGCTGTCCTGACGCCCCAGCCGCACACCGCCGACGGCTTCCCCGAGGACTGGGACGAACTGCCCCCGCTGATCCGGCTCGACCCCCGGGCGGACCCGTTCGCCGCCTACCGCACCTGCTCGGTGGTGCCCAACCGGTTCCTGCCCGTCGAGCACGCCGTCCGCGTCGTCCTCGACCAGACCGAGGTGGACCCCGAAGCCCTGAGCCAGGTCGCCCGCCGGTCCGCCGGTGAGAAGGTGACCGTCCCCGCCCCGGTCGCCGACCGCGTCTCCTACGTCTTCTACGCGGGGCCGTGACGTGGGGCCGGCAACGACCGCGCCGCGTGTCGTGCTCGCCTGCGGCGAGGTCCGCACCTCACTGCTGCCGGCCCTGCAGGCCCTCGACAGCCGGGCCGCCGCCCTGTTCCTCGGTCTGCGCGCCGACGAACGCGTCCTCCTCTCCGAACGCCCCAACCGCTACGGGCGCTCGCCCGACACCCTGACCGGTGTCGACTGCCCCCTGCCCAGCGCCAACGGCGCCCGGGTCCGCGCCGTCGGCACGGTCGCCGCACGGGCCGTACTCACCGAGGGGCGTCTGCTCCAGGCCTCCGCGTACTTCGAAGTGCCCGCCGGCGGCCCCGACCACCGGCGGCCGTGGGGCCAGTACCTGGTACGGCCAGGGGTGGTCGAGCCGTTCGGGAAGCTGCCCCACGAGGCGGTGGCCGAGGGCGTGCTGAGCGGCGGGCGGCACGGCGATCTCGACATCGGCCTGATCGCGGACGGACTGCACACCCGGCTGCTGCGCCACCCCCTGCTCGACCACCGGCCGCCCCTGAGATCCCGCCCCACCCGGCTCCGCTGGGTGGCCCTGCCCGCGGACCCGGGCGCAGGCCACTCGATCGAGCGGTTCACCCTCGCCGAGGACGAGTTGCGCACCGTGCGGCTCCGGGTTCCCGAGGGCACACCCAGCGACAGGATCGCCGGGCTCTGCGACGACCTCGCCCTGCACGACTGGCTGCTCACCACCGTGGTCCGCATTTTCGACGGCATCCGGCTGGAGGCGGGCGCGGGTGCTGCGGGGGCACCGCCCGCCCGGCGGCGGCAGCGGCCGGGAGCGGAAGCGGGAGGGGAGCATCCCGCCGTGGTCCGGGCGCTGCGTCCCGCCGTCGACCATCTGCTGCATCTGTGGATGCCCCGGGCCCGGGTGGCGCAGGACCTGGCCCCGCTCTGGGACGCGCTGGAGGAACGGCCGGGCTTCTCCCGGCAGTGGCAGACTCTCGTCCAGCGCATCCGTGACCAGCTGACCCTGCACGCGATCCCCTCCCTCCACAGGGAGGGGGACAGGGGGCCCTGACCGGGCACCGGGCAGCCGCCGGCCCCGGCCCCACGCACATTTCCGCACTCCGATCCGACGCGTATCCCAACGGGGGGAAGAGCGAGATGAGCACGGCACCATCACCTGAGTCCGAGGGCACCCAGCCCGAACCCGGCACGGCGGTCCCCGCACAGGCGGGCCCGCCGGACGACCCGGGCAGCACGGCGTTATCCCCTTCGGCCGCCACACCGGTCGTGCCGGACGTACCGAGCACACCGGACGAGCCACCCGGTCCGGCCCCGTGGACGCGTCGGCTGCCGGCCGGGCTGGTCCTCGGCCTCCTCGCCTGGGGTGTCGCCGCGCTGCTCGCCCCGGACGCCGGTGCAGCCAGGCAGCTCGCCGCCGCCGCGCTCTGCGCCGGCGGTGCCGTGGCCCTCCAGTACCTCCTCGCCCCATCCCGCGGGGGGCGGGAGCGGCGGGCGGAGCGCGCACTGGCCGAAACCGCCGCCACCGTGCAGGACGGTCTCCAGCGGTACGACGACGAACTGACGGCCGGTCTCGCCCGGCACGGCGAGGACATGAAGCACCTGGTCGAGAGCCGTTTCGCCCAGCTGGACCGGCCCTCTCAGCCCTACCCGCCGCTGGACCGGGTCCGGATGGACGGCCTGCCCGAACTGGCCCAGCGCTTCGCCGACGTCCTGGCGCCCGGATCCCCGCTCCTCTACTCGTTCATCCGGCTGGAGATGCAACGGGTGATCGGGCACATGTCGGCGCTCACCCGGCTGAACGTGGAGAGCCACGGGGAGAACCACGACTGGATGCTCACCCTCACCCAGGTCGCGGAGCAGTCCATCTGCGCCATCAGTACGTCCGTCGACCGGGAGTTCTGGAGCAGCGAGCCCGCGGGCCGCTACCTCGACGCGCAGAAGCAGGCGATCGAGGAGCACGGGGTGCCCGTGCGGCGCCTGTTCCTGCTGGAGAGCGCCCGCGAACTCGACGACCGGCTGCTGCGGCTGTGCGACGAGCAGGAGGCGCTGGGCATCGAGGTACGTGTGGCGGTGCTGCCCGAACTGCCGCCGCACATCCAGCGCGGCCACGCCAACGACTTCATCGTCTACGACGAGGAAGTGTCCTTCGAGATCGAGCAGGACCTGCGTGACGTCAACGTCAGAACCCGGCTCATCGCCCACCCGGACCACGTCCAGGACCAGATGAAGCGTTTCTGGAAGCTCTGGGAGGCGGGGATGAGTATCCGTGAACTGGAGGTGCGGGTCGACGACGAGGAGGACGGCACCTGGATGGTCGACCGTACCTGAGCCGCCGTACGGGACGGACGCCACGTCCTCCTCCCCCACGCCCCACCCCGCCTCGCGTCAGAGGGCGTGCTGCAGCCAGCGCTGGATCGTGTCGTTGACGTTGCCGGGCAGGGCGCTGAGCCTGTCGATGGCCTCGCGGTCCTCGGGGAGCGGCGGGATACCGGCGGCGGTCAGGGCCGCGTGGAGTTCCAGTCGGCGCCTGTCCTGCGGATCGATGGCGATGTCCAGCCGCGCCGGCGGGTGCGGCGGTGCGATCGGGAAGTCGCCGTAGCCGCTCCCGTCGAAGGCGTACGGGTCGACGTAGGTGTGGTGGGGGCCGTACTCGTACGAGGTGGCGGTCACGTCGGTCTCCAAAGAATTGCGGTCCTACCTCACAGGAGACCGCCCCGGAGCCCGCCACGGGCGCAGCCCCGCCGAAACGTCACGCCAACGGCGTCATAGCCGGGTCATCCTCAGGTCGGACCAACAGCCCAGCGGAAAAGCGGAAGTTGGGAGGAACCGAGGAGGGATCAGAGACGTCCCGCGGCACGAACGCCCGCCACGTATTCGTACGCTTCAACCTGTATGCCCACCAAGGCGTGAATCAATCCGTGACGCACAACCACCCGGAGCCCTCACAGGTTGTACACCCACGCCGTGTGAATGACCCCGTTCCGCCGCCCGACGGCAGTACGTGTCCCGGTCCCGGCCGTCCTCGGCCGGGAGGCGCGACAGCGCGAGGGAGATGGCCGGGCCGTCCGGGCCGGCGTGGCCCAGGGGGGCTCGGAGCGTGGCGCACTCGGGGACCGGCTGTGTGCCACCGGCGCCCTCGCGGGGTTCCCGGGGGAGGAGGCGGACGGCAGCGGTACGGGCTCGTCGCCGGTGTGACCGCCCGCGCACAGGCCGGTGTCTGCGGCAGACCGGATGCCGGCGCCGACGCGAACTCGCAGATCTTCGTCGCCCGTTTCTCCAGCCCCGCCGCCTTGGTGAAATAATCCGCACACCGTCGGTTTGCGGTGTGCTGTCGATCCGCTGGGTCACGTCCAATTGAGGTTTCCGAATGGCCTGTTCGAATTGGCCGATGCGGCCACCCGAAACGAACGCCCGCGCCCCGGCCCCGCCTGCGTGAACCCCGACTCCTCCCGGCGCCGTTTCCGCCCCGGGCCGGAGAAGTCCCATGCCGCCTGGCGTGAACCATTGGCCATTGCTGATCCCTTTCCCAACCTCTTTGTGCGGCCCTTTGCTTGTAGAGCACAAGCCTCTTCCGAGTGTAGGTTCCGCCGGGCGCCTCAAGGAACGTGAGCGTGAAAGCCGAATAGAAGGAGACCAGGGTGAAGGAGCGGCACTCGGCGCTCTGCGTCGAAGAATCGGAGGACGTGGTGAAAGAATTGCGGGCGTTACTCGCGAAGACCGGAGTTGTTCTGCCGTCACTGGGTTCGGACCCGGTGAGTCTTGCGCGGGAGGCGACCTGTCCGCTCGTCGAGCTGGGGCGGTGTTCCGTGGAGACCGCACGGCGGCTCGCGGCCGTGATGGCGGTGGCGGCGCGATGAGACCGCCGGTCGGTGTATGTGCCGTGGACACCCGGACCGAGCGGATCGGCATCGTGATGGGACACGAGGGGCCCTACATCCAGCTGAGACCGTACGGCGGCGGCCGGGAGTGGGACGCCGAGCCGGTCGCGGTGCGGCAGGCGACGCCCGCCGAGAGGCTGCGCGCGGCGACCGCGTACGCCAACGCGCGCAGCCGGGGGGAGCTGCCTTGACGCCGGGCCCCGGGCCCGGCGGCTTCGCGCGTGCGCGAGAATGGGCGCATGAGTCTGTTCCGCGACGACGGCATCGTGCTGCGCACCCAGAAACTGGGTGAAGCGGACCGGATCATCACGCTGCTCACCCGCGGTCACGGACGTGTACGCGCCGTGGCGAGGGGCGTGCGCCGGACGAAATCCAAGTTCGGCGCACGCCTCGAACCGTTCTCGCACGTGGACGTGCAGTTCTTCTCCAAGGGCAGTGAGCTGGTCGGGCGCGGCCTCCCGCTGTGCACGCAGAGCGAGACCATCGCGCCGTACGGCGGCGGGATCGTCACCGACTACGCCCGCTACACCGCCGGAACGGCGATGCTGGAGACCGCCGAGCGGTTCACCGACCACGAGGGCGAGCCGGCCGTCCAGCAGTACCTGCTCCTCGTCGGTGCCCTGCGGACCCTCGCCCGCGGCGAGCACGCACCGCATCTCGTCCTCGACGCGTTCCTGCTGCGCTCCCTCGCCGTCAACGGCTACGCCCCGAGCTTCGGCGACTGCGCGAAGTGCGGGATGCCCGGACCGAACCGGTTCTTCTCGGTCGCCTCCGGCGGTTCCGTCTGCGCCGACTGCCGGGTGCCCGGCAGCGTCGTACCCTCGCCGCAGGCCCTGGAACTGCTCGCCGCGCTGCTCACGGGAGACTGGGAGGCGGCGGACGCGTCCGAGGCGCGGTACGTCCGGGAGGGAAGCGGGCTGGTGTCCGCGTACCTTCACTGGCACCTGGAGCGCGGGCTGCGCTCCCTGCGGTACGTCGAGAAGTAAGCACGACACGTCAGTACGAGGAGACGAGAAGCACATGGCCGTACGCGGGTTCCTGGGGCGTCAGCGCCGGGAGTACAGGACGCCGGAACCACACCCCTCCGGCGCGCGGCCCCCGAGGTTCCCGGGCGAGCTGGTCCCCAAGCACGTGGCGATCGTGATGGACGGCAACGGCCGCTGGGCCAAGGAACGGGGCCTGCCGCGCACCGAGGGGCACAAGGTCGGCGCCGAGCGGGTGCTGGACGTGCTCCAGGGCGGGATCGAGATGGGCGTCGGCGCGATCTCGCTGTACGCCTTCTCCACCGAGAACTGGAAGCGCTCGCCGGACGAGGTGCGCTTCCTGATGAACTTCAACCGCGACTTCATCCGCACGTCCCGTGACGAGCTCGACGAGCTGGGTGTGCGGGTGCGCTGGGTGGGCCGGATGCCCAAGCTGTGGAAGTCGGTCGCCAGGGAACTCCAGATCGCGCAGGAGCAGACCAAGGGCAACGACCGGCTGACGCTGTACTTCTGCATGAACTACGGCGGGCGGGCGGAGATCGCCGATGCGGCGCAGGCGCTGGCCGAGGACGTGAAGGCGGGACGTCTCGACCCGGCGAAGGTCAACGAGAAGACGCTGCAGAGCTACATGTACTACCCGGACATGCCGGACGTGGACCTGTTCCTGCGGCCGAGCGGTGAGCAGCGTACGTCCAACTACCTGCTGTGGCAGAGCGCCTACGCCGAGATGGTCTTCCAGGACGTCCTGTGGCCGGACTTCGACCGCCGGGACCTGTGGCGCGCGTGTCTGGAATTCGCCTCCCGCGACCGCCGCTTCGGCGGGGCGATCCCGAACGAGGAGCTGCTCGCCATGGAGGGCAGGCAGGAGCAGTAGGGGAAGGCGTGGGTACGGCGAAGGGGCGCGGAGATCACCTCCGCGCCCCTTCCCGTGTCCTGGGTCTCAGGTGCCGCTCGATGCCGCCGCGCACTCCGCGCACGTACCGAAGATCTCCACGGTGTGGGCCACGTTGACGTAGCCGTGCTCGGCGGCGATGGCCTCCGCCCAGGTCTCCACGGCCGGGCCCTCGACCTCGACCGCCTTGCCGCAGCTGCGGCAGACCAGGTGGTGGTGATGGTCCCCGGTGGAGCAGCGGCGGTAGACGGACTCGCCGTCGGCGGTGCGCAGTACATCCACCTCGCCGGCGTCGGCGAGGGACTGCAGGGTGCGGTAGACCGTGGTGAGCCCGACCGAGTCGCCCTTGTGCCTGAGCATGTCGTGCAGTTCCTGTGCGCTGCGGAACTCGTCGACGTCCTGGAGCGCAGCCGACACAGCGGCCCGCTGCCTGGTGGCGCGGCCCTTCACGGGCGGTCCAGCGGTGGTCACCGGTTTCCTCCTCACGTCTGCCTCTGCCCTGCCGCGGTCATTGTGCCAGGCCGGGCGGAGACGGGTCAGACGCCGACCCCGCCGGACGGCTTCCGGCCGGCCGGAACGGCGCACTCCGCGGGGTCCGGGGTGGGCCGCGCGGCGGCCAGAGCACGGGCGCGGCGACGGGCCAGCGGTGTGGCCAGCACGGTCAGCACCATGAACGCGGCGATCGTCAGCAGCACGATCGTCGCTCCGGGCGGCACGTCCTGGTAGTACGAGGTGACCGTGCCGCCGATAGTCACGCTCACGCCGATCGCGACGGCGATGGCGAAGGTGGCGGCGAAGCTGCGGCTGAGCGCCTGGGCGGCGGCGACGGGCACCACCATGAGCGCGCTCACCAGGAGCAGGCCGACCACGCGCATCGCGACGGTGACGGTGACCGCCGCCGTGATCGCGGTGAGCAGGTTCAAGAACCGCACCGGCAGACCCGTGACCCGCGCGAACTCCTCGTCCTGGCTGACCGCGAACAGCTGGCGGCGCAGGCCGAGGGTGACCAGGACCACGAACGCGGCCAGGAGACAGATCGCCGTCACGTCGGACTCGGAGACCGTCGACAGGGAGCCGAACAGGTACGAGGTGAGGTTCGCGTTGGAGCCGCCCGGGGCGAGGTTGATGAACATCACGCCGCCCGCCATACCGCCGTAGAACAGCATCGCGAGGGCGATGTCACCGCGGGCCTTGCCGTACCAGCGGATCAGTTCCATCAGGACGGCGCCGACGACGGAGACCAGGGTCGCCATCCACACCGGCGACCAGGAGAGCAGGAAGCCGAGGCCGACGCCGGTCATCGCGACGTGCCCGATGCCGTCGCCCATGAGGGCCTGGCGGCGCTGGACGAGGTAGATGCCGACCGCGGGGGCGGTGATGCCGACCAGGACGGCCGCCAGCAGCGCCCGCTGCATGAAGGCGTAGTTCAGGAGGTCCATCAGCAATCAGCTCAGCAGTCCCGTGCGGATCGGTTCGGCACCCGCCGGCGCGTGCGGGTGTACGTGGTCGTGGCCGGGCAGGGCGTGCTGGCCGACCGCCTTCGGGGGCGGGCCGTCGTGCGTCACGCAGCCGTCGCGCAGGACGACCGCCCGGTCGATCAAGGGTTCCAGCGGGCCCAGCTCGTGCAGGACCAGCAGGACGGTGGCACCCTGGGCGACCTGGTGGCGCAGGATCGTCGCGAGCACCTCCTGGCTGGCCAGGTCGACGCCCGCCATCGGCTCGTCCAGGATCAGCAGCTCGGGTTCGGCGGCGAGCGCGCGGGCGATCAGCACCCGCTGGTGCTGGCCGCCGGAGAGCGCGTCCACGGAGTCCTTCGCCCGGTCCGCCATGCCGACCAGCTCCAGCGCGTGCCGTACGGCCTCGCGGTCGGTCCTGCGGAACACGCCGAAGCGGGTGCGGGAGAGCCGGCCGGAGGAGACCACTTCGGTCAGCGTGGCGGGTACGCCGCCCGCGGCCGTGGTGCGTTGCGGGACGTACCCCACCCGCGCCCAGTCGCGGAAGCGGCGCCGCGGGGTGCCGAACAGCTCGATCGCGCCGGCGGCGACCGGTACCTGGCCGATGACGCTGCGCACGGCCGTCGACTTGCCGGAGCCGTTCGCGCCGAGCAGGGCGACGACCTCACCGCGGTGCACGGTGAGGTCGATGCCGCGGAGGACGGGACGCGAGCCCAGCTCGGCGTGGACGCCCCGCAGGGATATGACGGGGTCGGTTTTCGTCGTCATGCTGCCGCCCTCAGGTGGGTCGGTCGGTGGTACGCGGCCGGGCGGCCGGTCATGTGGCTCCCAGAGCCGTCCGCAGGGCCTTCAGGTTGGACTCCATGACCTCGAAGTAGTCGTCTCCGCGGGAGGTGTCGGTGATGCCCTCGAGCGGGTCGAGGACGTCCGTCCTCAGTCCGGCGTCGCCCGCGACGGTCTTCGCGGTGTCGTCGCTCACCAGTGTCTCGTAGAACACGGTGGTCACGCCGTCGGCCTTGGCCGTCTCGGAGAGTTCCTTCACGCGGGCGGCGCTGGGCTCGGCCTCGGGGCTGAGGCCGTTGATGGCCTCCTGGGTCAGGCCGTAGCGCTCGGCGAGGTAGCCGAAGGCGGAGTGGGTGGTGATGAAGACGTCGGACTCGCGGTTCTCCAGGCCCGTCTCGAACGTGGTGTCCAGCTCGTTCAGCTTGCCGACCAGGGCCTCGGTGTTCTTCCTGTAGTCGGCGGCGTGATCGGGGTCGGCCTTCTCGAAGGCCTTGCCGACGCCCTCGGCGACCTCGGCGTACTTGACCGGGTCGAGCCAGACGTGGGGGTCCCCGCCGCCCTCGGTCTCGTGGCTGTGGCCTTCGTCCTCGCCCTCATGGGCGTGGTCCTCGCCCTCGCCCTCGCCCTCGTCCGTGTGCTCGTCCTCGTGACCGTGCTCGTCCTCGTGACCGTGCTCGTCCTCGTGGGCGCCGGCCTCGGTGCCGTGCGTCTCCAGGGTGGTCAGGGTGGCCGCGTCGATCTTCGTCTTCACCCCGGACTGGCCGATGGCCTCGTCGACGGTGGGCTGCAGGCCCT
Source organism: Streptomyces sp. KMM 9044 (assembly GCF_024701375.2). Classification (NCBI taxonomy): domain Bacteria; kingdom Bacillati; phylum Actinomycetota; class Actinomycetes; order Kitasatosporales; family Streptomycetaceae; genus Streptomyces; species Streptomyces sp. KMM 9044. The sequence goes on from NZ_CP113910.1 coordinate 5,198,854, forward strand.
TGAGGTAGAGCGCCGCGTCGGACTCCTCGAGCTGCGCGGTCTGCTTGGCGCTGATCTCCAGGTCGTGCGGCTCCTGGCCGGGCTGGGTCAGGCTCGTGACGTTCACATGGCCGCCGCCGATCTGCTCGGCGAGGAACGCCATCGGGTAGAAGGAGGCGACGACGTCGAACTTCCCGGCGTTGCCGGCGGCGGCGGTGCTGTCGGAGGAGCAGGCGGTCAGCGTGCCCAGGGCGAGCGCGCTGACCGCGGTCGCCGCTGCCGCGGGTATGAGGCGTCGTCGTACGTTCATGACTCCCATTTTCAACAAAGATGGAAACCGTTGTCAACAAACGGGACGGGAGGCGCTGAGCACAGTGAGCAGGGCCCCGAATTGGTCGGGGGGCGGGCCCCGCCGGTAGCCTGAGTGCTTCGCTGGAAGCAATCTCGCTTCGTCGCCCGTCGTCGTAATGAAGAGAGCACCGTGGCCGCCGACAAGATCGACACCATCGTCAGCCTGAGCAAGCGCCGAGGCTTCGTATTCCCCTGCAGTGAGATCTACGGCGGTCAGCGTGCCGCCTGGGACTACGGGCCGTTGGGTGTCGAGCTCAAGGAGAACCTCAAGCGCCAGTGGTGGCGCTACATGGTGACGTCCCGTGAGGACGTCGTGGGTATCGACTCGTCGGTGATCCTGGCCCCCGAGGTGTGGGTCGCCTCCGGTCACGTCGCTACCTTCTCGGACCCGCTCACCGAATGCACCGCCTGTCACAAGCGGTTCCGCGCGGACCACCTGGAAGAGGCGTACGAGGAGAAGAAGGGCCGCGCCCCGGAGAACGGCCTCGCCGACATCAACTGCCCCAACTGCGGCAACAAGGGCCAGTTCACCGAGCCCAAGCAGTTCTCGGGCCTGCTCTCCACCCACCTCGGCCCCACGCAGGACTCCGGCTCCGTCGCCTACCTGCGCCCCGAGACCGCCCAGGGCATCTTCACCAACTTCGGCCAGGTGCAGACCACTTCGCGTCGCAAGCCGCCCTTCGGCATCGCCCAGACGGGCAAGTCCTTCCGCAACGAGATCACGCCCGGCAACTTCATCTTCCGGACCCGCGAGTTCGAGCAGATGGAGATGGAGTTCTTCGTCAAGCCGGGCGAGGACGAGACGTGGCAGGAGTACTGGATGCAGCAGCGCTGGAACTGGTACACCGGCCTCGGCATGCGCGAGGAGAACATGCGGTGGTACGAGCACCCGAAGGAGAAGCTCTCCCACTACTCCAAGCGCACCGCCGACATCGAGTACCGCTTCCAGTTCGGCGGCAGCGAGTGGGGTGAGCTCGAGGGCGTCGCCAACCGCACCGACTACGACCTCGGCGCCCACTCCAAGGCCTCCGGCCAGGACCTCTCCTACTTCGACCAGGAGGCCGGCGAGCGCTGGACGCCGTACGTCATCGAGCCGGCGGCCGGTGTCGGCCGGGCGATGCTCGCCTTCCTGCTCGACGCGTACATCGAGGACGAGGCGCCCAACGCCAAGGGCAAGCTGGAGAAGCGCACCGTGCTGCGCCTCGACCCGCGCCTGGCTCCGGTGAAGGTCGCGGTGCTTCCGCTCTCCCGCAACCCGGAGCTGTCGCCGAAGGCCAAGGGCCTCGCCCAGGCGCTGCGGCAGAACTGGAACATCGAGTTCGACGACGCCGGCGCCATCGGCCGCCGCTACCGCCGCCAGGACGAGATCGGTACGCCGTTCTGCGTCACGGTCGACTTCGACACGCTCGAGGACAACGCGGTGACGGTGCGCGAGCGCGACACCATGAAGCAGGAGCGGATCTCCCTCGACCAGATCGAGGGCTACCTGGCGAGCCGCCTGGTCGGCTGCTGACGCCGCAACCCCCTTGAGCCGTCGGCTCCCGTGAACCGCCCCGGGCGGCGCTTCCCGCGCCGCCCGGGGCGGTTCACGTTCCCGCGGGGTCCACCGTCGCCTGGTGGGCCTGGGCCAGATGTTCCTCCGCCTTCAGCCAGGGCAGGAACTGGGCGCGTCTGCGCCAGTCGCAGGTCCCGCAGCTGATCGTGCGCTGCACACCGGTGCGCCGGACCCGTACGACGTGTTCCCGCCCGTGCTGGTCCCAGCGGCTGACCTTGCTCGTGTCGATCTGGGGCATGACGCAGAGTGTGCAGCAAGAGCAACATCAACGGGGGCTCGGCGCAGGTGAATCCGGTGGAGGTCCGGCCCGCGGGGGAGACCTGTCTGCGGCCGACCCGGTCCGCCGTGGAGCCGGCGAGCAGCAGCAGGGACGCCGGGACGAGCGTGTACGCGTCGATGGTCCACCGCAGACCCGAGGTGTCGGCGTCCAGGTCTCTCCGGAGCGAGGGCGGGGCGACGTTCACGAGCGTGTTGTCCAGGCTCACGAGGGGCAGGCCCATGCAGCAGATCGCCAGGACGAGAAGACGTCGGCGCGGATCGGGCTCGGGCGTGGCCGTCACCGTAGCGCGATTCGATAGTTCGACTGACCAATGGCTGTTGCGTGGTGTCGCCCGGGCGCTCCCCGGGCAGTGCTCGGCATGCGGGACAATGGGGGAATGCCCACGCCCCCCTCCACCCTGAACCCGGCCCCGGACGCGCGCGACCTGGCGATCGGCCCGTACGCGGTCCGGCCGCCCGTCGTGCTGGCCCCCATGGCAGGGATCACCAACGCGCCCTTCCGCACCCTCTGCAGGGAGTTCAGCGGCGGCAAGGGGCTGTTCGTCAGCGAGATGATCACCACCCGGGCGCTGGTCGAACGCAACGAGAAGACCATGCAGCTGATCACGTTCGACGCGAGCGAGACGCCGCGCTCGATCCAGCTGTACGGCGTCGACCCGGTGACCGTCGGCAAGGCCGTCCGTATGATCGTCGAGGAGGACCTCGCCGACCACATCGACCTCAACTTCGGCTGCCCGGTACCGAAGGTGACCCGCAAGGGCGGCGGTTCGGCCCTGCCCTACAAGCGGAACCTGCTGCGCTCCATCCTGCGCGAGGCGGTCGCCGGCGCCGGGGACCTGCCGGTCACGATCAAGATGCGCAAGGGCATCGACGACGACCACCTGACCTACCTGGACGCCGGCCGCATCGCCGTCGAGGAGGGCGTGAGCGCCGTCGCCCTGCACGGCCGCACCACCGCCCAGCACTACGGCGGCATCGCCGACTGGGACGCCATCGCCCGGCTCAAGGAGCACGTGCCGGAGATCCCCGTGCTCGGCAACGGCGACATCTGGTCCGCCGACGACGCCCTGCGGATGGTCCGCGAGACCGGCTGCGACGGGGTCGTGGTGGGACGCGGCTGCCTGGGGCGGCCGTGGCTGTTCGCCGACCTGGTCGCGTCCTTCGAGGGGCGGGACGACCTGTACCGGCCCACGCTGCGCGAGGTCGCCGACGTCATGGTCCGCCACGCCACCCTGCTGGGCGAGTGGATCGGTGACGAGGCCCGCGGGGTGATCGACTTCCGCAAGCACGTCGCCTGGTATCTGAAGGGCTTCGCGGTCGGCTCCGAGATGCGTAAACGGCTCGCGGTCACGTCCTCCCCGGAGACCCTGCGGGCCGGGCTGGACGAGCTGGACCTGGACCAGCCCTGGCCGGCCGGCGCGGACGGCCCCCGCGGCCGTACGTCCGGCAACAACCGGGTGGCGCTGCCGGACGGCTGGCTGAAGGACCCGTACGGGTGCGCGGCCGTCGGCGAGGACGCCGAACTGGAGACGTCGGGCGGCTGAGCCGGGCCGAGCCGGGCGGCTGGTGCCGGCGGATCAGCCCTTCGCGGGGTGCGGGACGGAGCCGTAGGCCTCCAGGAAGCGATCGCGGAACGCGTCCATCCGCCACACGGGCGCGTCCTGGTCCGGCCTCAGCCCCTCGGTCCAGTTCCAGTCGGCGATGTCGTCCAGCGCCTTCGGGTCCTTGGCGACGATCGTCACCGGCACGTCCCGGCTCGCCCTCGGACCGCTGACCCGGGCGATGGGCTGGTGGTCGCCGAGGAAGACGAGGACGGTGTCGTCGGTGCCGTAGCGCTCCAGCCACTGGGTGAGGGCGGTCACCGAGTACTCGACCGACCTGCCGTACTCCCGACGGGACCTGGTGGCGTCCGTCATGAGGCTGCCGGGGTCCTTCCCCGCCTTCTGGATGGGCCCGAAGACGGAGCCGTCGCCGAGTTCGTCCCAGCCGACCATCTCGGGCAGGGGCGCCCAGGGCTGATGGCTGGAGGTCAGGATGACCTCCGCCATCAGGTTCTTGCCCTCCTCGCGTTCCCTGCCGTGCTCCAGACGCTGGAACGCCTCGAGCGTGTACTGGTCGGGCATCGTCGACCAGCTGAACTTCGGGCCCTGGTAGCCCAGCCGGAAGGCGTTGTAGACCTTGTCGAGGCCGAACCACTTCGCCTCGGGCCAGCCCTTCTGGACGCCCGGCACGATGCCGACGGTGTCCCAGGCGCCGGACCTGCCGAACGCGCTGGTGAGGGTGAGGCGGTCGCTCGCGGCGGCGGTGCGGTAGCGCTGCTGGTTGTCGATCCACAGGCCGGACAGCACCGTCGAGTGGCCCAGCCAGCTGCTGCCGCCGAACGTCGACGACGTCAGCCAGCCGCTGCGCGCCTCGAACCCCGCCTTCGCGAGCGACTCGGTGCCGGCGTCCAGAGTGCCGGTGACGCCGGGGGCGGTCACCGGGTCCTCCAGGGCGGTCCGGCCGTAGCTCTCGATGAACGCGATGACGACGTCCTTGCCGCGCAGGCCGGGCAGGAGCTGGTCGGAGGGCGTGTCCGCGAAGGGGTCCGAGCGTGCCACCTTCTCGAACGCCGCCTCGTCGCGCAGCGTGTCCCGCACCCGCTTGCCCTGCACCTTCAGCGCGGCCGCGGCCCGGTCGGAGGCGACCGGCACGCCGGACACCTGCAGGCCGAGGGCGGTACAGGTGATCCACACCGTGCCCGCGATCAGCGCGCCCCGGGTGGCCCGCGTACGGTGCCGGGCCAGCAGGCCGCTCAGCCGGACCGCGGCGAGCGCCATCACGACCACCAGGAGCAGGACCAGGACGACCGCGCCGACGGCGGCGGCCGTGGCGGTGGCACCGCCCATCGAGTCCTCCACGTAGTGCTCCGCGTCGTCCAGCAGCCCCCAGTCGAGCACCACGTTGAAGCCCCGGCCCAGGTACTCGTTGAACCCGATGTCCAGCAGGTTCAGCACGGTCAGCACGGCGATGCCGACCCCGTACAGCGAGGCCGCGACGATCCGCGGCCGGCGCGGCAGGGCGAGCAGCAGTACGGCCCCGACGATCGCCTCGGCCGGAATCCGGGTGAACCGGCTGGGCCGCAGGGCACCGGCGGTGTTCGGCAGCAGGAGCGCGCCGACGATCAGCGCGGCGGCGAGTCCGTGCAGGGTCCAGCGGGCGGCGCGCGCGGCACGGGGGTGCCGCGCGCGCAGGCGGGCGCAGCGGGAGCGGAGGGCGTGCAGGGCGCGCGGGGCGGGGCGGGTGAGCTTCCTCGAGGCCGCTTCCCCCCGCTGTCCCCCCGTGCCTTCCGCGCTTTCCGTGCCTTCCGTGCCTTCCGTGCTTTCCGTGCCTTCCGTGCCCTCCGTCTCTTCTGCCTCCGCTGTCTCTTCCGCCGGGTGCGGGCGTTCTTCCTCCTGTCGGTTCTCCTCGGTCGTCCGTGTCGGTCGGCGCAGGCGTGTGAAGACAGGCACCCGGAGGTCCTTCCGTGCAAAACCCGGTGAGGTGGCGGACCCGGCATGGGGGGGTCCGGATCCGCCGTAGTTCCGTACGGGCGCACCGGCCGGCGTGTTCAGCGCGGCGGGAGGTACGTTCGGCACACCGGGCGCGGAGGCCGGGCACGCCGTCCGTGGAGCCCCGGTGAGACGCCTGCACGGCCGCCCGGGCGGCCACCGGGGGAGGCGTACGGGGTACGTCCGCGGGGTGGAATCCCGGTGACTGTGACAGCGTGATTCTCGCCACCCCTGATATGGGTTGCGCTCAGATGAGCGAATTATGGATGGCTGCACTTCTCAAAGGGTGGCACTCGGTGCCACCTCTTGATCGTTCATCGAGCGAAATCAGACGTGCCGATTGTCGCTCACATGAGCGCCTGGGGCGCCTCGTTCGGAGTCGGCGTGTTCAAGAGGTGAACACATGCGGCTGCGGGAGCTTGCCCCGCCTTGACTTTCGATCCCGTGGCGGCAGAGTGGTCGCAGGCGTATGACGCACGTGTGGACGTACCCAGATGCCTTTGATCTGGGTATGTTCCTGCCCGTCAGGGCAGCCACCGCGTCCTCGAGGAGTCGAGACCCGTGTCGGAAAACAAAGATCCCCACGTAGGCCAGCAGGGTCACAGCGTTGAGGGCGTGAAGTTCGTCTACGACTTCACCGAGGGCAACAGGGACCTCAAGGACCTGCTCGGCGGCAAGGGCGCGAACCTCGCCGAGATGACCAATCTGGGTCTTCCCGTCCCTCCCGGATTCACCATCACCACGGAGGCCTGCAAGGTCTACCTGGAGAGCGGCGTGGAGCCGGCGGCGCTGCGTGACGAGGTGAGTGCGCACCTCGACGCCCTCGAAGCGGCGATGGGCAAGAAGCTCGGCCGGAGCGACGACCCCCTGCTCGTGTCGGTCCGCTCCGGAGCCAAGTTCTCCATGCCGGGCATGATGGACACCGTCCTGAACATCGGCCTGTCCGACAAGTCCGTGCAGGGGCTCGCCAAGCAGGCCGGCGACGACCGCTTCGCCTGGGACTCCTACCGGCGCCTCATCCAGATGTTCGGCAAGACCGTCCTCGGCGTCGACGGTGAGCTGTTCGAGGACGCGCTGGAGGCGGCGAAGGCCGCCAAGAAGGTCGAGGTCGACACCGAGCTGGAGGCCGCCGACCTCAGGAAGCTGGTCACCAGGTTCAAGAAGATCGTCAGGACCGAGGCCGGCCGGGACTTCCCGCAGGACCCGCGCGAGCAGATGGACCTCGCCATCCACGCGGTCTTCGACTCCTGGAACACCGACCGGGCCAAGCTCTACCGCCGCCAGGAGCGCATCCCGCACGACCTGGGCACCGCCGTCAACGTCTGCTCCATGGTCTTCGGCAACCTCGGCCCCGATTCGGGCACCGGCGTCGCCTTCACCCGCGACCCCGCCTCCGGCCACCAGGGCGTCTACGGCGACTACCTGCAGAACGCCCAGGGCGAGGACGTGGTCGCGGGCATCCGCAACACCGTGCCGCTCGCGGAGCTGGAGCGGATCGACAAGAAGTCGTACGACCAGCTGATGCGGATCATGGAGACGCTGGAGAACCACTACAAGGACCTCTGCGACATCGAGTTCACCATCGAGCGCGGCCAGCTGTGGATGCTCCAGACCCGCGTCGGCAAGCGCACCGCGGGCGCGGCCTTCCGCATCGCCACCCAGCTCGTCGACCAGGGACTGATCGACGAGGCCGAGGCGCTCATCCGCGTCACCGGCGCACAGCTCGCCCAGCTGATGTTCCCGCGCTTCGACGAGGACACGAAGGTCGAGAAGGTCGGACGCGGCATCGCGGCCTCGCCGGGCGCCGCGGTCGGCAAGGCGGTCTTCGACTCGTACACCGCCGTCAAGTGGTCCCGCTCCGGCGAGAAGGTCATCCTGGTCCGCCGCGAGACCAACCCCGACGACCTGGACGGCATGATCGCCGCCGAGGGCATCCTCACCTCCCGCGGCGGCAAGACCTCGCACGCCGCCGTCGTCGCGCGCGGTATGGGCAAGACCTGTGTCTGCGGCGCCGAGGAGCTCGAGGTCGACACCAAGCGCCGCCGGATGACCGTCCCCGGCGGGCACGTCGTCGAGGAGGGCGACCTGATCTCCATCGACGGCTCGACCGGCAAGGTCTACCTCGGCGAGGTCCCGGTCGTGCCGTCGCCGGTCGTGGAGTACTTCGAGGGCCGCATGCACCCGGGCGCCGACGACGCCGACGAGCTCGTCGAGGCCGTCCACCGGATGATGGCCTTCGCCGACCGCAAGCGCCGGCTGCGCGTGCGCGCCAACGCCGACAACGCCGAGGACGCGCTGCGCGCCCGCCGCTTCGGCGCCCAGGGCATCGGCCTGTGCCGCACCGAGCACATGTTCCTCGGTGACCGGCGCGAGCTGGTGGAGCGGCTGATCCTGGCCGACACCCAGGAGGAGCGCGAGGAGTCCCTCAAGGCGCTGCTGCCGCTGCAGAAGAAGGACTTCGTCGAACTGTTCGAGGGCATGGACGGCCTCCCGGTCACCGTCCGCCTCCTCGACCCGCCGCTGCACGAGTTCCTGCCCGACATCACCGAACTGTCGGTCCGCGTGGCCCTCGCCGAGTCCCGCCAGGAACCGCACGAGAACGAACTGCGCCTGCTGCAGGCCGTGCACCGGCTGCACGAGCAGAACCCGATGCTGGGTCTGCGCGGCGTGCGGCTCGGCCTGGTCATCCCCGGCCTGTTCACCATGCAGGTACGGGCCATCGCCGAGGCGGCGGCCGAGCGCCGGGCGGCCAAGGGCGACCCGCGCGCCGAGATCATGATCCCGCTGGTCGGCACGGTCCAGGAGCTGGAGATCGTCCGGGAGGAGGCCGACCAGGTCATCGCGGAGGTCGAGGAGGCCACCGGCACCAGGCTGAAGCTCGCCATCGGCACGATGATCGAGCTGCCGCGCGCCGCCCTGACCGCCGGCCAGATCGCGGAGGCCGCCGAGTTCTTCTCCTTCGGCACGAACGACCTCACCCAGACGGTGTGGGGCTTCAGCCGGGACGACGTGGAGGCCAGCTTCTTCACGGCCTACCTGGAGAAGGGCATCTTCGGCGTCTCCCCGTTCGAAACCATCGACCGGGACGGCGTCGGCTCCCTGGTGAAGCTGGCCGCCGAGGCCGGCCGCGCCACCCGCCCCGACCTCAAGCTCGGCGTCTGCGGCGAGCACGGCGGCGACCCGGAGTCCGTCCACTTCTTCCACGAGGTGGGCCTGGACTACGTCTCCTGCTCCCCGTTCCGCATCCCGGTCGCCCGCCTGGAGGCCGGCCGCGCGGCGGTCACCTCGAAGGGCAGCGACCACCGCTGACCCCTCCGGGGCGAAGCGGACCCGACCCACCAGCCCCGGAGTCGTCGCCTGTCACCCGATCACCCTCACCGATCGGCAACGGCTCCGGATCACAAGGAGAACGGCGGCACCCGTGCGGGGGCGCCGCCGTTCTCCTGCCGTCGAACGAGTTGCGAAGAAATACTTGCAAGTACTCCTTTGCGACGCTGTCCTCGTGGACATGAACGAGTCCCGGGAACCGCAGGGCCCGCCGGTCCGCAGCCTCGACGCCCGCTCGCTAAACGGACTCGCACACCCGCTGCGCATGCGACTGCTGGACGCCCTGCGTCACGGCGGCCCGGCCACCGCGTCCCAGCTCGACGCGAAGCCGGGCGAGTCGAGCGGCGCGACCAGCTACCACCTGCGCCGGCTCGCCACGCACGGCTTCACCGAGGACGCTCCCGAGCACGGCAAGGGCAGGGAACGGTGGTGGAAGGCGGTCCACAAGGGTCTGCGTTTCGACGACGCGCTGCTCACCGACGCCCACCCGGACGTACGCGGGGCTGCCGACCTGTACCTCCACGAGGTCGCGTCCAGCCAGGCCCGGGGCCTGTCGACCTGGCTGGACGACCGCCCGGCCTGGCCGGAGGAGCGGAACCGCACCTGGGACATGAGCAGCGCGACGCCGCGCCTGACGCCCGAACCGACCCGGGATCTCCTCGAGAAGATGCACGCCCTCGTCGGAACCTACCGCGACCGGGCCGCAGACGACGCCGACGCCGACACCGCCCAAGTACGCATCCGCGCCCGCGCCTTCCCTCTCACCACGGACTGAAAGGCCACGGCCCGATGCATCCCGAGACCCGCCTCGCCCTGCACCACCTCCGCGCCGCCGAACTCCGTGCCGAAGCCGACGCGTACCGCCTCGCCGTGGCAGCCGGGCCGGCTCGGCGCCTCCAGCCCTTCCGACCCGCCTCGGCTGGACCCTGGTGGAAGTCGGCCTGCGCACGGCCGCCGGTCCCAGGGCGGCAGTCCCGTTCCACAGACCTCGCACCTGTGTCTGATCCCACCGGGCCCGGTCGCAACAGGCCCCGGGACACCTGTTTCTCCGGGTGCCGCTCCAGCTCCCGTATCGGCGTCGGTCAGGACGCGCGGGTCCACACGGCCCTCCACCCGGAACAGCGGCACCGGGAACTTTCGCTGGGGAGTGATCGTGGACCTGGGACTGTCCCGTGTCGGCCTCGTTGACGCCCTGTACGTCGACGATGGGGACGATTACCACGTTGGTGATCGAATCAGTGGCCATCTGGACTGCTTCGACGAGCAGAAGGACAAGTTCATCTTGAGGCCGCCCGATCAGATTCCGCTTGCTGAGCGACTGAGGCGGGCAAGGGGGTGACAGGGAAGGCTTCCTTCCTCTGCTCGTCCGGCTGACCGGACCACGGTCGGGATAGTTGCCTTCCCGGGCGGCGCGGGTCCCGGCCTTCGGGTGAGTGCCGCGCCGCCGGAAGGGTGGCATCCCTGCGGCCGTCGAGCGCTCGAAATGGCGGCGCCCTCGTGCGGGGTGCCGCCATTTCGTCGTTTCGGAGCGCCTCAGTCGGTGCTGCGGCGCCGGCGTGCCGCGAACAGCACCCCGCCGCCCGCCAGGACGACGGCCGCGCCGCCCGCCGCGATGTACGGGGTGGCGCTGTTGCCGCCGGTCTCGGCGAGGTCGGTGCCGGTGTCCGAGCCGGTGTTCTGCGCCCCGGACTCCGTGTCCGAGCCGGCGGCGGTGTCCTCGTCCTTGTCGTCGTCCTTGTCGTCGTCCTTGTCGTCGGCGGGGACGAAGCCCGCCGGCGGGTTGTCGCAGCCGATGCCGTCGTTGTCGCGGTCCAGGTGCTTGCCGTAGTGCTCGCTGTCGGCCGGGATGTTGGAGTACCCGGCGGTGTACGCCGCGTCGCAGTTCTTGAACACGCCCTCGTGGGCGGCGGCGGTGGTGACGGGCAGCGTGGCCAGTGCGAGCGCGGCGACGGTCACGGCGGCGGACTTGCAGGACAGGTTCACAGGGGGTCCCCCAGCTATGTGCGGATATCCGGCAGTGTGCCCCTGTCCGGGGTGGTCTGCCGGGTGTGAGCTACCGACGGTAGGGGAGGGATGGGGGAGGGCGGGGAGGTTTCGCGGACCCGTGATGCGAACGTGACGTGACCGGACGGTAGCTCTCCGCTCATGCCGGTGCGTTCTGTGCACCGGCATGAGCCGGCAACCGGGAGCGTTTACCTGCGGAACGGGCCCCTCACCTCGTACGTGATGCCACCCGACGAACTCCCGCTCGTCCCGCGCTGGCTGGAGAAGTACAGGCGGGTGCCGTCCGGGGAGAAGGCCGGGCCGGTGATCTCGGAGCCGGACTGGCCGCTCACCCGGAGGAAGGGGGCCACGACGTCGTCGGGCGTGATGACGCAGATCTCCATGTTTCCGCCGTCCTCGGCCACGAAGAGGTCGCCCGAGGAGGAGCCGGTGACGTTGTCCACGCCGGTCAGGGGAGCGGAGCCGCCCGTCGTCAGGGAGTCGTCGTAGGTGAGTTCGATCGTCTGGGCGGCGGCGTTGTACTGCCAGACGCGGTTGTCGCCCTTGGTCGTGAACCAGCAGGTGTCGTTCGCGTAGTGGCAGCCCTCGCCGCCGTTGAAGCGCTTGGCGCCGGAGACCTGGTTGCGGGTCGCGGTGGCCCCGGACGGGTCCGGGACCCTCGCCCAGCTCACCGGGCCGCTCGTGCCGCTGCCCGCCACCAGTACCTCCAGTGTGCCGGAGGACAGGTCGCCCCACGTCGTCGGCCGGAAGCGGTAGAAGCAGCTGTCCGAGACGTCCTCGGTCAGGTAGATCACCCTGCGGACCGGGTCGGCGGCCGCCGCCTCGTGCTTGAAGCGGCCCATCGCGTCCCGGCGTACCGCCGCCTTCGTCCCCCACGGGTCGGTCTCGTAGACGTAACCGCGGTCCACCTCCTCGCAGGACAGCCAGGTGTTCCACGGCGTGCTGCCGCCCGCGCAGTTCTGCCGGGTGCCGGACAGGATGCGGTACGCGCCCGTGACGGCGCCGGTGGCCGAGAAGCGCACCGCGCCCGCGCCGCCGGACGGGTTGATCTCCGAGTTGGAGACGTAGATCCAGCCGCTGCCGTCCGCGTAACAGGCGCCGCCGTCGGGGGCGTTGTGCCAGGTGTACGACGTGCCCGGGACCTGCCGGCCGGAACGGGCGATGACCCTGCTGGTGAACCCGGCCGGCAGCCCGATCCCGTTGGCGTCCGCCGCGCCGAGCGCGCCGTAGGGGCCCGTGCCGGGCTGGGCGGGCGCCGCGTACGCGGCGCTGTGCCAGAGCGCGCCGCCGAGGACCGCGCCGGTGCCGCCCATGGCGCTCGCACGAAGGAAGGTACGACGTTCCACTGCCGCTCCTAGAGGTGCCGTGAACCGTCCCGCCACCGGCCGGTGACGGGGACGTGCGGTCACGGAACCTACAGGTGCGGCATGGACACATCATGACCATGGGTGTACCGGAGGGTGACCATCCCGAGCGCCACCCCGGCAAACGCCCTACAGCGGCACGCCCACCGCCGTGAACGCCGTCTCGGGTGTCTGCGGGCTGGTGAAGCGGGCGTTGACCAGGTACAGGCGGTCGCGGTAGCGGGCCGCGGTGGCCGGGACGTCGAAGCGCGGGTCGGTGATCGAACGGCGCAGGGTCGCCGTCGTCGCGCCGGCGTCGAGGTGGAACACGGCGACCACGTTCAGCCGGTTCTGGACCACGTACAGCGTGCGGCCGACACGCACCAGGCCGTCGCCGTTGACCACGTCGTCCGCGCCGGACAGGGTGATGCGGGTGGCGTGTCCGGTGCGCAGGGCGACCCGGTACAGCTCGCCCGGGGTGCTCTTGACCACGATGACGTCGCGGCCGTCGGGCGTGCTCACGATGCCGTTCGCGTTGTTGACGTCCGGCAGCTGCTCCCAGTCGCCGCTCAGCGGCAGCGCCCGCACGGTGCCGCGCCGCCCGCGCGGGACGCCGTACAGCACCGCGTCGCGCGAGTCGGTGAACCAGGCGCGGTCGCCGAGCAGGACGACGTCGTTGAGGAAGTGGCCCGTGGCGGAAGTGAGCTGGTGGACGGTGCGGAGGGCGCCGGTGCGGGCGTCCACGAGACGCGCGGTGCCGCCACCGCCGCCGGCGACGTACAGTAGGCCGCCGTGGTCGTCCAGCTTCAGGCCGATGGACGCCAGGCCCGGGGTGCCCTCGTGGAACACCGCGCCCTGTCCGGTGCGCAGGTCGGTGCGGTAGATAGCGCCGTTCGCACGGGAGCCCATGTACGCGTACGGCCTGCTGCCGATGGTGATGCCCTCGGGGAGCCAGCCGTCGGGCAGCGGGAACCCGGTCGGCCAGGCGGGGCGGTCTCCGGCCGCCTGCGCGGTACCGGTGCCGGCGGCCGCTGCGAGGGCGGTGACCGCGGTGGCCGCGGCACCACCGAGCAGGGCGCGGCGGGACGGCGGGGAGTGTTTCCGGTTCATGGTTCGGGCCTCCGTGGTGGGCGGGGTTCTCGGAGTCGATGAAACTCCGAGAACCCCGCCCACCGAACGGAAACACACGGATCCGACAGGAACCCGACAGGTGGACGGCTGTCCGGGGCGCCGCCCCTTACCGGCTCACGCCGCCTTGACCTCGTACGTCGTCAGCCGGACCGTGTCGTCGTCCAGGCACTGGCCCGTCTCCAGGTCGAAGCGCTGCTTGAGCAGCGGAGAGGCGACGAACAGGCGGCCCCGGTGGGTGCCGGTCAGGCCGCGGGAGAGGACCGCCGCGCCGGTGAAGGGGTCGCGGTTGTCGACGGCGTACAGGCCGCCGTCGCGGTCGGTGAAGACGGCGGCCTGCCGGCCGTCGGGCAGCAGGGCCGCCACGCCGCGGCCCGGAACCAGTGCGCTCAGGTCGCAGACCGCGAACCAGGCGTCGGTCAGCTGGAGTCGGACCTTCAGGTCGGTGGTCTCGAGGGCCAGGGTCATCGCTGGGCGCTCCCTTCCAGGGCGGCTTCCTTGGACTGTGCGGGTCGCATGCCGATGTTCAGCAGGGGCAGGTCGGGCTTCATCTGGTCGCGTTCGGGGACGAAGCCGACGACCGGGTCCGGGGTGTCGGGGGCGTTGACGAAGGACACGAACCGGGAGAGCTTCTGGGGGTCGTTGATGGTCTCGGCCCACTCGTCGCGGTAGTGCGAGACGTGGGCGGACATCAGGGACTCCAGCTCGTCGCAGATGCCGAGCGAGTCGTGCACGACGACGTCCCGTACGTGGTCCAGGCCGCCCGGGATCCGGTCCAGCCAGGTCGAGGTGCGCTCCAGCCGGTCGGCGGTGCGGATGTAGAACATCAGGAACCGGTCGATGAGGCGCACCAGTTCGGCGTCCGAGAGGTCCTGTGCGAGCAGGTCGGCGTGGCGCGGGGTGGCGCCGCCGTTGCCGCCGACGTACAGGTTCCAGCCGCCCACGGTGGCGATGACGCCGAAGTCCTTCGACTGGGCCTCGGCGCACTCGCGCTGGCAGCCGGAGACCGCCGACTTCAGCTTGTGGGGCGACCTGAGTCCCCGGTAGCGCAGCTCCAGGTCGATCGCCATGCGCACCGAGTCCTGGACGCCGTAGCGGCACCAGGTCTGCCCGACACAGGACTTCACCGTGCGCAGCGACTTGCCGTACGCGTGGCCGGACTCGAAGCCGGCGTCCACCAGGCGGGCCCAGATGACCGGGAGCTGCTCGACGCGGGCGCCGAACATGTCGATGCGCTGGCCGCCGGTGATCTTCGTGTAGAGGCCGAAGTCGCGGGCGATCTCGCCGATCACGATCAGCTTCTCCGGGGCGATCTCACCGCCGGGGATGCGGGGGACGACCGAATACGAGCCGTTCCTCTGCAGGTTGGCGAGGAAGTGGTCGTTGGTGTCCTGGAGGGCGGCCTGTTCGCCGTCCAGGACGTACGTGCTCGCGCCGATGGCCGGGGCGAGGGAGGCGATGATCGAGCCGACCGTCGGCTTGCAGATCTCGCAGCCGTCACCGCCCCGGGCGTCCTCGCAGCCGTGCCGGTCCAGCAGGTCCCGGTGGGAGGTGACGCGCAGGGCGTGGACGATCTCGTACAGCTCCTCACGGGTCTGCGAGAAGCAGCCGCACAGCCCCTTGTCGACCTCGACGCCGTTCGCCTCCAGCTCGGCGTTGACCAGCTGGCCGAGCACCTTCACGCAACTGCCGCAGCCGGTGCCGGCCTTGGTGCACTTCTTCACCTCGGGCACGGTGGTGCAGCTGTGCTCGGTGACCGCGCCGCGGACGGCGCCCTTGGTGACGTTGTGGCAGGAGCAGATGACGGCCTCGTCCGGCAGCGCGGACGGGCCGAGCTGGGCCGGGGCGCCGGCTCCGGCGGGCAGGACCAGGGACTCGGGCGAGACGGGCGGCACCGACCCGGTGAAGGCGCGCAGCGTGCCGTACGCCTCCGCGTCGCCGACCAGGATGCCGCCGAGCAGGGTGCCGTCGCTGCCGATGACCAGCTTCTTGTACAGGCCGGCGCGGGAGTCGGAGTAGACGACGTCCAGGCAGTCGGCGGTGGTGCCGTGCGCGTCGCCGAAGGACGCCACGTCCACGCCGAGCAGCTTCAGCTTGGTCGACAGGTCGGCGCCGGTGAACGACGCCTCGTCGGAGGCGATCGTCGCGGCGGCGGTCTGCGCCTGCTCGTAGCCGGGGGCGACCAGGCCGTACACCCGGCCGTCGGCGGCCAGCGCGCACTCGCCGATCGCGAAGACGTGCGGGTCGGTGACCGTGCGGCACTGCTCGTCCACGGCGATGCCACCGCGCTCGCCGACCTCCAGCCCCGACGCACGGGCGAGCTGGTCGCGGGGGCGGACACCGGCGGAGAACACCACCATGTCGGTGGCGAGCTCGGAGCCGTCGGACAGCTTCATGCCGGTGACCGCGCCGTCCTCGCCGACCACGATCTCCTGCGTACCGGTGCCGGTGTGCACGGCCAGGCCCATGTTCTCGATGGTGCGCAGCAGCGCGCCGCCGCCGCCGTCGTCGACCTGCACCGGCATCAGGCGCGGCGCGAACTCCACGATGTGCGTGGTCAGTCCGAGCCCCTTGAGTGCGCCCGCCGCCTCCAGGCCGAGCAGCCCGCCGCCGACCACCGCGCCCACGGTGGCCCTGCTCCTCGCGTACTCCTCGATCGCGAGCAGGTCCTCGATGGTGCGGTAGACGAAGCAGCCGGCCGCGTCCTTGTTCGGCACCGGCGGCACGAACGGGTAGGAGCCGGTGGCCAGCACCAGGACGTCGTAGTCGACGGCCAGTCCCGAGCGGGCGGTGACCCTGCGGGCCTCCCGGTCGACCGTCTCGGCCGGATCACCGATGTGCAGCTCGATGCCGTGTTCCTCGAGGAACGCCAGGTCCGTCACGGACAGGTCCTCGGCGGTGCGCCCCGAGAAGTACGAGGTGAGCTGGACGCGGTCGTACGCCGGACGCGGTTCCTCGCACAGCACGACCACGCGGTGCGTGGCGGTCAGGCCGCGCTCGGCGAGCGCCTCCAGGAAACGCTGGCCGACCATGCCGTGGCCGACGAGCACGATCGTGGGGGTGGGCCCCGGGGTGGCGGTCATCAGGAGCCTCCGTCGTTGGTGAGCAGGTGGAGCAGGGGGCCGCCGTCGGACGGGAGCGGCTCTGCTCCCTCCCACGCGCGGGCGAGCGCGCCGACCGTGCCGAGTTCGCCGACCAGGACCCCGCCGATCAGCCGGTCGTCGCGGACGACGACCTTGCGGTAGGTGCCCCGGGTGGCGTCGGTGAGCTGGACGACGTCGTCGCCGGGCCGTGCCTCGGTCTCGCCGAACGCGGCGAGGTCGAACGGGCTGTCGGGCCCCGTGAGGGTGAGCCGGGTCAGGGAGCGGGTGCCGGTGTAGCGGGCGCCCGCGTCCCCGGCGAGCAGGGCGGCCAGTGCCTCGGCCTGTTCCAGCGCCGGGGCGGCCAGTCCGTACACCGTGCCGGCGTGCTGGACGCAGTCGCCGACGGCGTGGACACGGGGGTCACTGGTGCGCAGCTCGTCGTCGACGACGATGCCCTTGCGGACCTCCAGGCCGGCCGCCTGGGCGAGCCCCACCCGCGGGTGCACCCCGCAGGCCAGGACCACCAGGTCGGCGTCGAGCGCGTACCCGTCGGCCATCTCGACCGAGCGGACCGCGCCGGCGCCGCAGCGCACGTCCCGTACCCGGCACTCGGTGTGCACCTCCACGCCGAGGTCCGTCAGATGCCGCCGGACGAGCTTGGACGCCGCCGGGTCGAGCTGGCGTTCCATGAGCCGCTCGGACTGCTGGGCGAGGACGACCTGGGCGCCGCGCACGGCGAGTGCGCGGGCCGCGGACACGCCGAGCAGCCCGCCGCCGATGACGACGGCCCGCGTCCCCGGACGTACCGCCCCGGCCAGGCCCAGGCAGTCGTCCATGGTGCGGAACGCGTGCACGCCCTCGGGCAGCGCGTGGTCCTCGGTGAACAGCCCGCGCAGCGGTGGCAGCACCGGGTTGGAGCCGGTGGCCAGGACGAGCCGGTCGTAGCCGATCCCGGTACCGTCCGCGCAGGCGACGGTGCGTGCCGCGCGGTCGATGCCGGTGACCCGGCCGCGGGTCAGCACCGTCGGCGCCACCGGGGCGGGGAGGGCGATCAGTTCGGGGCTGTAGCGTCCGGCCAGCACCTCGGCGAGCAGCACCCTGTTGTACGGACGGTGCTCCTCCTCGCCGATCAGCGTCACCGGCGTGCCGAGCTCGCCGAGCCGCCGGGCGAGTGTCACGCCCGCCAGGCCGGTGCCGATCACCACCACACGCTCGTTCGAGGTCATGTCCCTGAGCGTGCGGTGCGGGTGTTACCCGGCGGCATCACGTCTGTTTCCCGCGCGGAACGCTGCCCTCAGCGGGGACGGGGGGTGGGTGTGAGGGTTCGGAGCGCCGGGCCGGGGCGGCGGTGAGGAGGCGCCGACGGGGAGGCGGGGGTGATGCCGGGGTGATGCGGGGCGGCACTGTGACGACGCTCAACCTCAGGAAAAGCTCATCTTGATGGACGGCACAACTACCCGCTCCATAGGGTCACGCCCATGCCCGACATTTCGCTGACCACGGTCGTTCTCCTCTGCCTCGCGGCGCTCGCCGCCGGCTGGATCGACGCCGTGGTCGGCGGCGGCGGGCTCCTGCTCCTGCCCGCGCTGCTGCTCGGCCTGCCCGCCGGCACGCCCGCCGCGCACGCGCTCGGCACCAACAAGGCGGTCGCCATCGTCGGCACCACCGGCGCGGCGGTGACCTTCGCCCGCAAGGCACCCGTCGACGTACGGACCGCCGTACGCATCGGTCTCGCCGCCCTCGCCGGATCGTCGGGCGGGGCCTTCCTCGCCGCGGGGATGAGCACCGAGGTCCTCAAGCCGGTGATCATGGTGGTGCTGCTCGCGGTGGCCGCCTTCGTCATCCTCCGGCCCGGCTTCGGCACCGCGCCGCAGCCCGGCCCGGTCTCCCGCCGCCGCGTCCTCGCCGCGATCGGCTTCGGCGGCCTGGGCATCGGCTTCTACGACGGCCTCATCGGCCCCGGCACCGGTACGTTCCTCGTCCTGGCCCTCACCGCCCTGCTCCACCTCGACCTCGTCACCGCGTCCGCCACCGCGAAGATCGTCAACTGCTGCACCAACGCCGGCGCGCTGGCGATGTTCGCCTGGCAGGGCGCGGTGCTGTGGCAGCTGGCGGGCCTGATGGCCGTGTTCAACCTGGCGGGCGGCACCCTCGGCGCCCACACGGCCCTGAGGAAGGGCAGCGGCTTCGTCCGTGTCGTCCTGCTGGTGGTCGTCTTCGCGCTGGTGGCGAACATGGCGCACGAGCAGTGGCTGGCCTGAGCGCCGCACCCGGTGATCAGCCCGGCTGACGTGATCCCTTCGGACGGGCCGGGCTCCAGCGCCGCTCCGTGACGCGAGCGGCCGGTACCGGGGAGCGCCGCGGAACAGGACGACGCCGCCCGGGCCCCGGCCGACGACCTCCGCACGCAGATCGTCGACATGCAGGGCCGGCTGCGGGAGGCCGGGACCCGCCTCGAACACCTCGCGACCGTCCAGAAGACCAGCACCGCACTCGCTGACCGCCTCCCGGCCCGGGCCTCCGCGCCCGACCTGCCCGAGCACCCGGACCCCCGCGTCCTCGCCTTCCTCAACGGGGCCGCCGGCCCCCTTCGGGCCCGCGACATCTGCGAAGCCCCCGACCACGAACTGATGCCGAAGGACATCGGAGCCACCTGCCCGTCCCGCAGGACCGCGTCCCGCGTCCCGGGTCCGGCCGATGATACGGATGCCGCCCCGGCCGTCGTCCCGGGTCAGGTCGCCGGTGTCGAACCAGCCGGCCTCGCTCAGCTCGGCCGCGAACGCCTCGGGACGCTTGTGGTATCCGAGCGCGAGCGACGCCCCGCGCACCTTGGGCCGCCCCACGGAGCCGGTCCTGCCGGATCACGGTCGACGGGGTGGTACTCGTACCGGCGGACCCGGGCACGGCGGAGCCGGGGGCCACGAGCCCGGGTGAGGACGCGCACTACGACCCGTACGAGGTGACGACCGGGGCGATCCTGCGGCGCGTACGGGAGCGGGAACTGCCCGCCGGCACGGCCCTGCTCTTCACGGGTACGGGCATGAGCACGCTCGCCGCCCTCGCCGAGCTGGCCCGGCGCGAGCCGCGGCGCGCACTGCTGACCTCGAATCCGGCGTCGGCCTGGTGGGCGCGACGGGCGGTGGGGGAGACCGGAGAGGCGCACCACCCGCTGCTGCGGTGGCTGGAGGGCGGCGGTGTGACGGCGAGGGCCCCGGGGAGCGTGGTCGTACGCTCCCCGGGGCCCTCGCGCCGCCCGTTTGCTCGGCCGGCGAACGTCTCCGGCATGCGCCAGGCGTGCCCCATGCGACAGCCGACACCCCGTACCGTGATGATCCAGCCGCTGGAGCCGAGTTTCGTCCGGAGGCTGCTCACAAGGGTGCCGATGGTGCGGTGCCCCCAGTTGCTTCCCCAGACCCGGGACATCAGCTCTTTCCGCGGCACGACCTTTTCGGGGGGCGGCCAGGACGGGGAGCAGCTCGAACTCCGTCGACGTGACGCCGACGAGCCGGTTGTCCTGCATCGCGGGCTCAAACACCACGTCCGAGGTGTAGTCGCCGCCGCGCAGCCGCCCGGCGGTCTCGTGCACGGCCGGCGTCATCGCGGTGAGCCAGGAGGCGGGCAGGGGCGCGAAGTCCCCGGGATCGATGTCCTCCCGGCGGATCAGCGCGAAGGCGTGGGTGACACCGGCGAACAGCCCGCTCATCGCGCTCAGCAGCGCCACGTCGTGCAGCGCGGCGAACCCGGGGTCCTCCCCCTACGTACCGGGTGCCGGCCGGGACGGTGAGTGTGTTCCGGTGCTCCTCGAACAGGGGGCGCGCGCCGCTGCAGAAGACGCACGCCCCGGACTCCGGGGCTCCGATCACCGGCGGTACCGCCATGAACGACCCCGGCGTCCAGGAAACGGGCGCCGCGTGCCGTGGCTCAGGCGGCGCGGGCACGGCCCTGGGCCGGCGTTCCGGTGGTGAGGTTCGCCAGGTCCCGCCCGGCGAGGCCGGCGCCCCCGAGCGTCTCGCCGACGGAGCCGACGTCGGGCAGGCGGGCGACCACCGGGCGGTTCGCGGCCACCGCCTCGGCGGCGGTCGCGGCGACCCCCGCGCCCCCGGCGGTGCGGGCGGCGGTGCGGTTCCAGACGGTCACCGGGTGACCGGCGGCGAGCCAGGCGCGGCCGAGGGCGGTGCCCAGGGCGCCGGCGCCGAGGAGGGGCAGGGAAGCAGGAACGGGGGAGGGGGTGTTGTGGGTCATGGAGACCAGGCTCGCCGCGGGGAAGAACCTGCTCAAGTACGTACTTGGAAGTGGACGCTTACCCCGGGGAAGGGGCGCGGGCAGCGGAAGCGGACGGGGCGACGGGCATGGGGGCGGTACGGCGGCGGGGCGTATCTGTGCGGGATCGACGCGGCGGTGGACGTGATCGGCGGCAAGTGGAAGGTGCTGATGCTCTGGGCGTTGCACGAACGGCCGTACCGCTTCGGCGCCCTGCGCCGGGAACTGCCCGGGGTCACCGGGAAGGTGCCCGCCTCGCATCTGCGGGAGCTGGAGTCCGACGGCATCGTGCACCGCGAGGAGCACGACGAGACCCCGCCGCGTGTCGAGTACTCCCCGACGCCCGGGGGCACGGCGCTCAACGAGGCGCGGGAACCCCTGGGTGCGTGGGGGAGGGCGAACGTGCTGGGACCGTCCGAGGGCTCAGCGGCTGCCGGTGAGGTGGGCGTAGACGACGACGTTGCCCTGGTAGCCGGTGGCGCGTGAGTAGCCTCCGCCGCAGGTGATGATCCGCAGCTCCGGGCGCTCTGCCGCGCCGTACACCTTCTCGTCGGGGAAGTCCCGGGCGTCGTACACCTCGACGGCGTGCACGGTGAACACGGCGGTGCCGCCGTCGCGCCGGTCCACCTCGACGGTACCGCCCTTGCGCAGGGCGCCCAGGGAGTAGAAGACGGCGGGGCCCTCGGCGTTGTCGACATGGCCCGCGACGACCGCGGTGCCGCTCCCGCCGGGCGTGGTGCCTGCCTCGTACCAGCCGGCCAGGCCGGGCCGCTCGGGCGGCGGCACGTCGAGGCTGCCGGTGCCCGTCAGGCCGAGGCCCGTCAGGGGGGCGTCCACACCGATCGCGGGGATGCGGATCCGGTCGGGCGGGGAGGACGGCAGCGCGGCGGACGCCGGGTCCTGCCCGGCACCGTGCCCCGGGCCCGTGGAGTGGGCCTGGGCGGCCGACGGCTGCGGCGGGGCGCTCGTGCCGGTTCCGGCGTGCAGCAGCCACAGGCCGCAGCACAGGGTGAGCGTGCTCATCGACGCTATGACCGTGTCGCCCGGTCGCCCGGTCGCCCGGCCGGGCCTGCGCGGCATGCGGCGTATGCGGTATGTCCGGCGTATGCGGTGCATCGCTCACTGACCTCTCCAGCGTCGGCCCCGTGCCCCCTCCGGGCCGCGAGGGGCGTCGGACCCGGAGGGGGAGGGGATGCGGTACCGGCGGACGGGCGGCGGAGGGGCGCCCGTCAGATCCCGTCGCCTCTCGCCCGGCGATGCAGGAGCCAGGTACCGCCCGCGGCGGCGACGGCGAGAGCCGTCACGCCGGCCGCGGTCTGCGCGGGGTCGGTGCCCAGGGCGCCGCCGACCCCCGTCTTCACACTGCCCCGGGGGTACACCTGCTGCGCCGCGGGCGTCAGCCTGACCACCAGGTCACCGGTCACCCGCTGCCCGCCCGCCTCGCACGTCGCGACGATCTCGTACGTCCCCGGCTGCGCGCCCGGCGGTACCCGGAACCGGCCGGTCGAGTCCCGTCCGGCCGCGTCGGGACCGTCGTCGCGGGGTGCCAGCGTGAAACGGCCGGCGCCCACGGCGGTGGCATCGCCCGCGACCGTGTCGCCGTCGCCGCACGCCGAGGTGTCCACCGTCACCCGCGTGCCCGCCACGACCACGGACGGGCGCAGTTCCAGGCTCCTGGCCGGGTTTCCGGCCGGCCTGCCGTCGCCGTGGGGAGGTCCCGCGGGGGCGGTGTACGCGGCGGGCGCCGCGAACAGCCCCGCGGCGGTCACGGCGAGCGCGGGTCCGGTCAGGTTGGTCAGCCGCCGGGCGGTACCTCGCATCGATGCTCCCTCGGGCTCACGGAGGGGCCGCGCCCGCGGCACCCCCATGTGCCGCCGTCGGTCGCGTCCCCGCTAGTCCGAGGTAAAGGCCGACGGGCGCGGCCCGCTCCCTGAGGGAGCGTCAGAAATGAGGTGAATGGGTGTCAGAAAGTTCCCGCCGGAGCCCCGCCCGTACCCGTTTCGGCAGGTCACCGCAGTGCCGCGGGCCCGGCCGGGGGAAAGAACCCGAAGGGTGCGCCACGCGCCGGTGAACGGGTGAGGCGGCGGGGTACGGGTGGAGCGGCCGGAACTCAGGACCGCGCCGTCTCCACTTCCACCCGTACCGCGCACACCTTGAACTCCGGCATCCGCGACGTCGGGTCCAGGGCGGGGTTGGTGAGGGTGTTCGCGCGGCCCTCGCCCGCCCAGTGGAACGGCATGAACACGGTGTCGGGGCGGATCGCGATGGTGATACGGGCCGGTGCCACCGCCCGGCCCCGCCGGGACACCACGGCCAGCGGATCGCCCTCGGCCGCGCCGAGCCGCTCCGCGAGCCGCGGGTGCAACTGCACGAACGGGCCGGGCGCGGCCGCGTTCAGCTCGTCGACGCGCCGGGTCTGCGCACCGGACTGGTACTGCGCCACGACCCGGCCGGTGGTCAGCAGCACGGGGTACTCGTCGTCGGGCTCCTCGGCGTTCGCGCGGTGCGCGACGGGCACGAACCGGGCCCGCCCGTCCTCGGTGGCGAACCGGTCGAGGAACAGCCGGGGGGTGCCGGGGTGCACGGCACCGTCCGCCGGCACAGGTGCCTCCGCCGGCGTGGGTCCGGGGGCCGGGCACGGCCAGAACACGCCGTTGTCCTCCGCGAGCCGCCGGTAACTGATCCCGGAGTAGTCGGCGGGCCCGCCCGCGCTCGCGCGGCGCAGTTCCTCGAAGACCTCCTCGGGATCGGTCGGGAACCTCTTCTGGGGACTCGGCCCGGCGCCGAGCCGGGCGGCCAGCTCGTGCAGCACCTCGAGGTCGCTGCGCACGCCGTCCGGCGCGGGCAGCGCGCGCCGCCGCAGCAGGACCCTGCCCTCCAGGCTGGTCGTCGTGCCCGTCTCCTCCGCCCACTGCGTCACCGGCAGGACGACGTCGGCGAGCGCGGCCGTCTCCGACAGCACGACGTCGCACACCGCCAGGAAGTCCAGCGACCGGATGCGCTCCTCGACGTGCGCGGCGCGGGGCGCCGACACCACCGGGTTGGAGCCCATCAGCAGCAGCGAGCGGATGTCCCCGCCCAGCGCGTCCAGCAGCTCGTACGCGCTGCGCCCCGGGCCGGGCAGCGAGTCGGGGTCCACCCCCCAGACGCCGGCGACGTGCGCGCGCGCCGCAGGGTCGGTCAGCTTGCGGTAGCCGGGCAACTGGTCGGCCTTCTGGCCGTGTTCGCGCCCGCCCTGCCCGTTGCCCTGACCGGTCAGGCAGCCGTACCCGGACAGCGGGCGGCCCGCCCGGCCGGTCGCCAGGCACAGGTTGATCCAGGCGCCCACCGTGTCGGTGCCCTTGGCCTGCTGCTCGGGCCCGCGGGCGGTGAGCACCATCGCCGCCTCCGGCTCGCAGAACAGCCGTACGGTCTCCCGAAGCCGGGGCACCGGCACGCCGGTGATCCGCTCCACGTACTCCGGCCAGTGCGCCATCGCCGCGGCCCGGGTCTCCTCCCAGCCGGCGGTGCGTTCCCGGATGTACGCCTCGTCACTGCGGCCCTCGGCGACGACCAGGTGCAGCAGGCCCAGCGCCAGCGCGAGGTCGGTGCCGGGGCGGGTCGCCAGATGCAGATCGGCCAGCTCGGCGGTCTTCGTCCGGCGCGGGTCGACGACGATCAGCGTGCCGCCGTTCTCCTTCAGCTCGGCGAAGTAGCGCAGCGCCGGCGGCATGGTCTCCGCCGGGTTCGAACCGACGAGGATCACGCAGCCGGTCCTCGGGATGTCCTCCAGCGGGAACGGCAGCCCCCGGTCCAGCCCGAACGCCTTGATACCGGCCGCCGCCGCGGACGACATGCAGAAACGGCCGTTGTAGTCGATCTGGGAGGTGCCCAGCACCACCCGCGCGAACTTGCCCAGCGCGTACGCCTTCTCGTTCGTCAGCCCGCCGCCGCCGAACACCCCGACCGCGTCCGCCCCGTGCTCGCCGCGCGTACGGCCCAGCCCCTCGGTGATCCGGTCCAGCGCCTCGTCCCAGCCGGCGGGCACCAGCTCGCCACTCTCCCGTGACCGCACCAACGGCGAGGTCAGCCGCACGGCGGAGGACAGCACCGCCGGTGCCGTACGCCCCTTGCCGCACAGCGCGCCCCGGTTCACCGGGAAGCCCGCGCGCTCGCTCACCTGTACGGTCCCGTCCGGCGTGGGCGTCAGATTCATCCCGCACTGCAGTGCGCAGTACGGGCAGTGCGTGGGCGTCACGGTGTTCGGCATACCGCCCAGCGTGCGCCGCACGTGTTACACACCGCACCGGCCCCTGTTACACCCCCGGTACGGCGACCTCCCCGGGGGCGGGGGAGCGCGGTGAGGCCGGGAGCGGGCCTCGGCCGGCTCCTTCTCGGTGAAGGCCCGTGCTCTTCCTGCCGGCGCAGCGGGTCGGCGCCGGGCAACTGGTGCCGCGGCTGACGGGCCACCGCTTCGGTGACGTACCCGAAGACGTTGCCGGTGGGCGCTCCCGGCTCGGCGGCCTGCTCGGCCGGGAGGGCGACCGTGACGCGGGCGGTGTCCGCCGTGGTGCGGGCATGCCGCAGTACGCGCGTTACGGCCGCGGTGTCGCCGACGGGGCACGGATACCGTCGAGCGCCTGCTCCACCCCCGCCTCCCCCGGCCCGAGGAAGTGCGGGTCCGGTCGGAAGGCCGCGTCCAGGGCCGCCTTGCCCGCGGCGAGGATCTCGCGGGCGCCCCCGTAGTACCAGGTGACGTCGTGCCGGTCGTCGACGCCGACGCCGTACGAGGAGACGCCGGCCGCCTGGCACAGGGTGACCGCGCGCCGGATGTGGAAGCCCTGGCTGATCAGCACGGCCCGGTCCACGCCGAAGATCTTCTTCGCGCGCACGCACGAGTCCCAGGTGTCGAAGCCCGCGTAGTCGCTGACGATCCGCGCGTCGGGCACGCCGTGCCGGGTCAGATAGGCGCGCATCGCGTCCGGCTCGTCGTACTCCTCACGGCTGTTGTCGCCGGTGACCAGGACCACCCCGATCCTGCCCGCCCGGTACAGCTCGGCCGCCGCGTCCAGCCGGTGCGCGAGGTACGGCGACGGCTCCCCGTCCCACAGGCCCGCGCCGAAGACCACGGCGACGTCGGTGCGGGGCACGTCGGTGGTGGTGTGCAGCCGGCCCTCCGCCGCCAGACGCATCCACGTCGCCGGCAGCAGCGCCAGTACGCAGGCCACCATCCCCGCCTGCACCAGCCGCCGCCGGCCGGCCCGGGTGCGCGGCAGGCGGGGCGGACGCGGCCGGCGGAGCCATCGGGCCGCGCCCGCCCTCACACGGAGCAACAGATGAAGCATGAAACGGGCGCCCTCCCCGGTCGGTCCTCGACGTCGAAGACGCCCTCGCGCCTCCTACGGTTCAGCCGTCTGCTGTGATCAGCGGCACGGTACGGGGGTACCCGGGGGGTGAAGCCGCAGCTCGAACGGGCTCACACCGGGCGGGGGCCGTGCCGTGAACCGCCGGAAAACACCCGTCACGTCCGCGCAACGGGCAGGCAACGCCCCCCGGCGACGATCGGAGACATGACGGTGCACCCCACGACCTCGACCCCGGCCCCGCTCAGCAGCCGGCCGCCCGGGCACGGGGCGTCCGGCGGGAGCGGCCGGCGCCCTCCGTTCCCGCCACCCCCGGCCCTCGTCGTGGTGGCCCACGGCAGCCGTGATCCACGCGCGCTGAGTACCGTACGGGCGCTCCTGGACCGCGTCCGCGCGCTCCGCCCCGGTCTGCCGGTGCACCTCGGGCACATCGAGCTGAACGAGCCGCTCCTTCCCGACACCCTCGCCGGTCTGCACGCGCGGGGGACCGGTTCCGCCGTACTGGTGCCGCTGCTGTTCGGCCGCGGCTACCACGTCAAGCAGGACATCCCCGAGACGGCCGCCGCGTCGCCGCTGCCCACGCGCGTGGCCGCCCCGCTCGGCTCGCACCCGCTGCTCGTCGACGCGCTGCACGCCCGCCTGACGGAGGCCGGCTGGCGGACCCCGGCCGACGGGGCGACCCGCCGGGCGAGCGCGGTCGTGCTGGCCGCCGCCGGGTCCCGCGACCCCGAGTCGCGGACCGACACCGCCCGCACCGCCGACCTGCTCGCCCAGCGCCTCGGCGTCCCCGTGGTCCCCGCCTACGCCTCCACGGCCGCCCCCACCGTCTCCGAGGCCCTGCGCGCCCTCGCGGCCGAAGGCCGTCGCCGGGTGGCCGTCGCCTCCTGCTTCACCGCACCCGGCCGCTTCGCCACGGAGTGCGCGGCGGCCTCCCCCTGGGTCACCGCGGCCCCCCTCGGCACCCACCCCGCCATGGCCCGCCTCCTCCTCCACCGCTACACCCAGGCCCGCACGGCGCCCGTCCTGACTCCCGCATGACACGGAGGTCCACGACAGCGCCCCGTCCAGGGGTGCGCGGGGCCCGGCCCGGGACCAGGACAGCCCCGTACCCGCCGACTGCCCGTCCGGCCCCGCCCGGCGCCCCGCGCAGCCCGGCGCGGCGCGGCAGCCCTCCGTGCGTCCCTCGGCCGTCACCGCGTACCCGTAGTGTCGAGACATGGCAGGCACCCCCACCCCCACCCCCACCGGCCCTCCGGCTCAGGCGCACCCGCGGCAGAACCACACCCCGCCCCCCGGCTACGACCCGGGCTCGGCCGCCCGCTGGGCCGCCGAGCCCGACAAACGTCCCGGGCGTACCGCCTTCCAGCGCGACCGCGCGCGCGTGCTGCATTCCTCGGCCCTGCGCCGCCTGGCCGGCAAGACGCAGGTCGTCACCCCCGGAGCGGCCAGCCCGGTCTGGGACGCCAGCCCCCGCACCCGCCTCACCCACTCCCTCGAATGCGCCCAGGTGGGCCGGGAACTCGGTGCCGCCCTCGGCTGCGACCCGGACCTCGTGGAGGCCGCCTGCCTCTCCCACGACCTGGGCCACCCGGCCTTCGGCCACAACGGCGAACAGGCGCTGAACCTGTTCGCCGAGGACTGCGGTGGCTTCGAGGGCAACGCCCAGTCGCTGCGCCTGCTCACCCGCATCGAACCCAAGCGGTTCCTCACCGACCCGGAGAGCGGCGACGTCGTCAGCGTCGGCCTCAACCTCACCCGCGCCACCCTCGACGCCGCCACCAAGTACCCCTGGGCGCGAGGCGCCCACCCCACCGACCCGGCCTCCCCGAAGTTCGGTGTCTACGAGGACGACCGCCCCGTCTTCGACTGGGCCCGCGAGGGTGCCCCCGAGGGCCGTACCTGCTTCGAGGCCCAGGTCATGGACTGGGCCGACGACGTCGCCTACTCGGTGCACGACGTGGAGGACGGCCTGCACGCCGGCCACATCGACCCCAACTGCCTGCACGCCGAGCCCGAACGGCAGGAGATCTTCGCCGTCGCCGTCGGCCGGTACGCCGGCGCGGGCACCGATCCGGCGGAACTCGCCGAGGCGCTCGACCGCCTCCTCGCCCAGGAGTGGTGGCCGCACGGCTACGACGGCACAGCGGTGGCCCAGGCCCGCCTCAAGGACGCCACCAGCCAGCTCATCGGCCGCTTCTGCCTCGCCGCCGAGGGCGCCACCCGGGAGGAGTTCGGCAGGGGCCGTCTCACCCGCTACGGAGCCGAGCTGGTCGTCCCCAGGAGCATCCGTACGGAGTGCGCCGTCCTCAAGGCGGTCGCCGACCGGTACGTCATGCAGCGCGCCGAGCAGGAACAGCTCCGCGTCGACCAGCGGATCGTCGTCCTCGAACTGGCCGAGGCGCTCACCGCCCGTGCCCCCGAAGGCCTGGACCCGCAGTTCCGCACCCTGTTCACGCAGGCCCCGGACGACCGAGCCCGCAAGCGGGTGATCGTCGACCAGATCGCGTCCCTCACCGACGCCTCGGCCCGCTCGCTTCACGCCCGCCTCACTGGGCAGGCGTGAAGCAGACATGAGGGAGTACGGCACCGGGGGGCACCGGAGACGGGTGCTTGCCCGAAGGTGACCCTCCGTGGCCTGATCGGGTCACTCCCTCTTCCGGCATCACTCTGTGTGCGGGACGCTCGCACATGGCGGCACTCAAGAGGAGGCATCACGTGGTCGACGCGGATCAGACATTCGTCATCGTCGGAGGAGGCCTGGCGGGCGCGAAGGCGGCCGAGACGCTGCGGGCGGAGGGATTCACCGGCCGGGTCCTGCTGATCTGCGACGAACGGGACCGCCCGTACGAGCGGCCGCCGCTGTCCAAGGGCTTCCTGCTCGGCAAGGAGGAGCGCGACAGCGTCTTCGTGCACGAGCCCGCCTGGTACGCGCGCCACGACATCGAGCTGCACCTCGGCCAGACCGTCGACGCCGTCGACCGCGCCGCGAAGACCGTCCGCTTCGGCGAGGACGGCACCACCGTCCACTACGACAAACTGCTGCTGGCCAACGGCTCCGAGCCCCGCCGCCTGGACATCCCGGGGACGGACCTCGTCGGCGTCCACCACCTGCGCCGCCTCGCGCATGCCGAGCGGCTCAAGGGCGTCCTGGCCTCCCTCGGCCGGGACAACGGCCACCTGGTGATCGCCGGCGCCGGCTGGATCGGCCTGGAGGCCGCCGCGGCGGCCCGCGAGTACGGCGCGGAGGTCACCGTCGTCCACCGCGGACCCACCCCGCTGCACTCCGTCCTCGGCCCCGAGCTCGGCCAGCTCTTCGCCGACCTGCACAGCGGGCACGGCGTCCGCTTCCACTTCGGCGCCGCCCTCACCGGGATCACCGGCCAGGACGGCGTCGTCCTCGCCGCCCGCACCGACGACGGCGAGGAGCACCCGGCGCACGCGGTCCTCGCGGCGATCGGCGCCGCCCCGCGCACCGGCCTCGCCCAGGCGGCGGGCCTGGACCTCGCCGACCCCGCGGACGGCGGCGGCATCCGGGTCGACGACCGGCTGTGCACCTCCGACCCCGACATCCACGCCGCCGGTGACGTCGCCTCCTTCCCGCACGCCCTCTTCGGCACCCGGCTGCGCGTCGAGCACTGGGCCAACGCCCTCAACGGCGGCCCGGCCGCGGCCCGCGCGATGCTCGGCCGGGAGGTCACCTACGACCGGGTCCCGTACTTCTTCAGCGACCAGTACGACCTGGGCATGGAGTACTCCGGCTGGGCCCCGCCCGGCTCCTACGACCAGGTCGTGATCCGGGGCGACGCGGGCAAGCGGGAGTTCGTCGCCTTCTGGGTGAAGGAGAGCAGGGTGCTGGCCGGCATGAACGTCAACGTGTGGGACGTCACCGCCCCGATCCAGCGGCTGATCACCTCCCGGACCCAGGTGGACACGGACTCCCTGGCGAACCCACGCGTCCCACTGGAAAGCCTGGTCCCCTGACGGCCGGCGGAGGCCGCGCGCCCCGACGGCCGGGGACACCGGCGCTCAGGCGTTCGGCCTCGGCCCCGTGGCCGCCGTCCGGCAGGACCGTGTGCCGTACCCCCCGGCGGACACCCGCGCCCCGTCGGCCGCCGGGGCGCGGGTGTCCCGGCCGGCTGAGGCGCCTGCATGCTGTCGGCCGGCCGGCGGAATGCCTGTGCTCCTGTGGGCCGGTGGGGACATGGCTGTTTCCGTCGGCCGGCCGGGGCGCCCGTGTTTCGGTCGGCCGCCGGGGCGCGGGTGTCCCGGCCGGCTGAGGCGCCTGCATGCTGTCGGCCGGCCGGCGGAATGCCTGTGCTCCTGTGGGCCGGTGGGGACATGGCTGTTTCCGTCGGCCGGCCGGGGCGCCCGTGTTTCGGTCGGCCGACGGGGCGCGGGTGTCCCGGCCGGCTGAGGCGCCTGCATGCTGTCGGCCGGCCGGCGGAATGCCTGTGCTCCTGTGGGCCGGTGGGGACGCCGGCACTTCCGTCGGCCGGCCGGGACGCACGGCCCCGCGGGCATCCGCACCCCGCCGACGGGGAACCGCACACCGGCGGGGCGGGTGCCCCGGGGCCGGCTGTCGGCGGACCGCCGTAGACTTCACGCGTGGCTGGGCGGATCAACGACGAGGACGTGAAGGCGGTACGGGACGCGGTCCCGATCGACGCCGTGGTGTCCGAGTACCTCCAGCTCAAGGGTGCGGGCGGCGGGAACCTCAAGGGCCTGTGCCCCTTCCACGACGAGAAGTCGCCCTCCTTCCAGGTGAGTCCGAGCAAGGGGTTCTTCCACTGCTTCGGCTGCCAGGAGGGCGGCGACACCATCACGTTCGTGATGAAGATCGACCACCTCTCCTTCTCCGAGGCGGTCGAGCGGCTCGCCGCCCAGGCCGGCATCACCCTGCGCTACGAGGAGGGCGGGTACAACCCCGCCCACCAGCGCGGCGAGCGCATCCGTCTGGTCGAGGCCCACCAGATCGCCGCCGAGTGGTACACGGAACAGCTCGCGACCTCCGCCGAGGCGGACACCGGCCGCACCTTCCTCGCCGAGCGCGGCTTCGACCAGGGCGCCGCCCAGCACTTCTCCGTCGGCTACAGCCCCCAGGGCTGGGACCACCTCACCCGCTTCCTGCGCGGCAAGGGCTTCACCGACAAGGAGCTGATCCTCTCCGGCCTCTCCCAGGACGGCCGCCGCGGTCCGATCGACCGCTTCCGCGGCCGCCTGATGTGGCCCATCCGAGACATCGCCGGCGACGTCGTCGGCTTCGGCGCCCGCAAGCTCTACGAGTCGGACAACGGACCGAAGTACCTCAACACCCCCGACACGGCGATCTACAAGAAGTCCCACGTCCTCTACGGCATCGACCTGGCGAAGAAGGACATCGCGAAGTCGTCCCGCGCGGTCGTCGTCGAGGGGTACACCGACGTCATGGCCTGCCACCTGGCCGGGGTCACCACCGCCATCGCGACCTGCGGCACCGCGTTCGGCACCGACCACATCAAGATCCTGCGCCGGCTGCTGATGGACAACGGCTCGGCCCGAGTGATCTTCACCTTCGACGGTGACTCGGCCGGACAGAAGGCGGCCCTGCGCGCCTTCGAGGACGACCAGAAATTCGCCGCCGAGACCTACATCGCCATCGCGCCCGACGGCATGGACCCCTGCGACCTGCGCCTCGCCAAGGGCGACGACGCGGTCGCCGACCTCGCCGAACCACGCACCCCGCTCTTCGAGTTCGCGCTGCGCCACATCGTGGGCCGCTACGACCTGGACACCCCGGCCGGCCGGGCCGCCGCCCTCGACGAGGCCGCCCCCGTCGTCGCCCGCATCAAGAACAGCGGCGCCCAGCACGAGGTCGCCGTCCAGCTCGCGGGCATGCTCGGCATCCTCGACACCCAGTTCGTGGTCAAGCGGGTGGCGCAGCTCGCCCGCTGGGCCCGCGACCGCGGCGGAAAGGGCCCCGCCCCCGACCGGCAGCAGCGCGGCGGGGGCGGCGGTGGTAGCCCGCAGCAGTACGGCTCCGCCCCGGCACCGGCCCTCCCGCGCGGCCCCGCGCTCAACCTGCGCAACCCCGTCTTCGCCACCGAACGCGAACTGCTCAAGCTCGCCCTCCAGCGCCCCGAACTGGTCTCCCCGGCCTTCGACGCGTATGGCCTCGACGAGTTCACCGCCCCGGTGTACGCGGCGGTGCGCCAGGCCGTCCTGGACGCGGGCGGCGCCGAATCCGGCGTCCCCGACCCGCAGGACTATCTGGTCCGCGTCCGGGAGGCCGCCCCCGACGACGCCGTCCGTGCCATGGTCACCGAACTCGCCGTCGAGGCGATCATGCTGCACCGGGGCGTCAAGGAGGTCGACGAGACGTACGCGGGCGCCCAGCTGGTCACCGTCCGCCGCCGCGCCGTCGAGCGCCGCATCCGTGAGATCACCGGCCGGCTGACCCGCGTCGCCTCCCAGGGCGACCCGGCCGAACTGGCCTCCGTGCAGAACGAACTGTGGGTCCTCCAGCAGTACGACCAGGCCCTGCGCGAACACGGCGCGGCGGCGCTGTAGGCAGTCCGTAACCGCCGGGTCACCGCGCGGAAGCAAAAAGTCGTCGCACGCCCCTCGTGGGGAGGATGTGCCGTACCCCACACTGGGGTGCGGTACCCGAGTCCTCGGAGCGCGGCCGACCCGTCCCCGGCGGGTCGCGGACCCCCGCGGCTGCGCTCGTCGCGTACGGGACGAACAGCGGCGAGGCCGCCGACTCCGTCCCCGAAGTACCGCTGCCGCCCCCCTCGGCAGCGATCATCCTGGAGGTCGCCCCGGTGCAGACCCAGATCCAGACCCTCGCCCAGTCCGCCGCGCGTACGGCCGGTGCGCGGCCCGACGCGGACGTCCTGGTGGCGGTGCCCGCGCAGAGCCGGGCCGCACATCACCCCGAGACGGAGGGCGAACCCCCGTCCGAGGATCTTGAACCGGGGGGCCCGGCGGCGGCCTCGGACCCCGTGGACCCCGCGGACCCGGTGGAGGCGGCCCCGCCGCCGGTGCGTGCCGAGTCAGGCAGCGCCTCCTCGGACCTGTTCCGCCAGTACCTGCGGGAGATCGGCCGCATCCCGCTGCTCACCGCGGCCGAGGAGGTCGAGCTCGCCTGCCGTGTCGAGGCCGGACTGTTCGCCGAAGAGAAGCTGCGGCTCGCCTCCGACCTGGACAGCAGGCTCGCCCTCGACCTGGACCGGCTCGTCGTCATGGGCCGGATGGCCAAGCGGCGGCTGATCGAGGCCAACCTGCGGCTCGTCGTCTCCGTCGCCAAACGGTACGTGGGCCGCGGGCTGACCATGCTGGACCTGGTGCAGGAGGGCAACCTCGGCCTGATCCGGGCCGTGGAGAAGTTCGACTACGCACGCGGCTACAAGTTCTCCACCTACGCCACCTGGTGGATCCGCCAGGCCATGTCCCGCGCGCTCGCCGACCAGGCCCGCACCATCCGCGTCCCCGTGCACGTCGTCGAACTCATCAACCGCGTCGTCCGCGTCCAGCGCCGCATGCTCCAGGAGCGAGGCCGTGAACCCACCGCGGACGAGGTCGCCGCCCAGCTCGGCCTGACCCCCGAGCGGGTCGGCGAGGTGCTGCGGCTCGCCCAGGAACCCGTCTCCCTGCACGCCCCGGTGGGCGAGGAGGACGACGTCGCCCTCGGCGACCTCATCGAGGACGGCGACGCCGCGAGCCCCGTCGAGTCGGCCGCGTTCCTGCTGCTGAGGGAGCACCTGGAGGCGGTCCTGTCGACGCTGGGGGAGCGTGAGCGCAAGGTCGTCCAACTCCGCTACGGCCTGGTCGACGGACGGCCCCGCACCCTGGAGGAGATAGGCCGCATCTTCGGCGTCACCCGCGAGCGCATACGCCAGATCGAGTCCAAGACCCTCGGCAAACTCCGCGACCACACCTTCGCCGACCAACTGCGGGGCTACCTGGAGTGAGGCCGAGGCCATGGCGGCGATCGTCCGCTCGTGGCTCGGGTCCATGCGCACCACGGACCACAGGCGTAGAGGGAGTACGCGTTTTCACCGACGCCGAACCCGCCGCATTCTGCCGTCGTCCTCAACACTGTTGCGTTTATGTCCGTGAGCGGTTCGCAAGTCCGTGCTCGAAGAACGTGACGGTGGCGTGGACGGTGTAGTTCTGGCTGGTCGTGGGGTGTTGTCCAGGGTGACTCTGGTGCGCAATTCCTGACTGTGCGTCTGGTGGTTGCGGCATGATCGTTCCTGCGGGCGTTTCCTCCGTCTACGGCCGCAGGGGTGAGAGATGTCGATACGTCCCAAGGACCTGCCGCCGGTCCCCGAGCAGACCGCGGCCGTGGCCCGTAAGGCGTTCCCCAAGGGGAGCTTGGCGATACGCGTGCGCGACCACCTCGGCGGGGTCTTCACCGATCAGCCGTTCGCCGGGGCGTTCGGTACGCGCGGCGCCCCGGGGCTGTCGCCGGGTGTGTTGTCGCTGGTGACGGTGCTGCAGTTCGCCGAGAACCTGACCGACCGGCAGGCCGCGGCCATGGCGGTGCGGGCCATCGACTGGAAGTACGCCCTCGGGATGGAGCTCGCCGACACCGGCTTCGACCACACAGTGCTGCCCCGCTTCCGCGCCCGCCTTGCCGAACACGGCTTGGAGCGCGCCGTGTTCGACCGGCTGCTGGAGCACTGCAAGGAGGCCGACCTGGTGGCCGCCGGCGGCAAGCAGCGCACCGACGCCACCCATGTCATCAGCGCGGTACGGGACCTGAACCGCACGGAGCTGGCCGGGGAGAGCGTCCGCGCGGCTCTGGAGGCCCTCGCGTCCGCGGCCCCGTCCTGGCTGGCCGACACGATCGACGTGGCGGAGTTCGCCCACCGCTACGGCGAGCGGATCAACGGCTGGACGATGCCGTCGTCCCGGACCAGGCGGGAGAAGCTGGCCCACGTCTTCGGCCAGGACGCCCTGACGCTGTGCCGGGCGGCCTACGCGCCTGCCGCCCCGCCCTGGATCCGCGACATCGAGGCCGTGCAGACCCTGCGGCAGGTGCTGGTGCAGACCTACTGCCTGCACACCGATGCGCGCGGGCGGGAGGTGGTCAGGAAGCGGGAGGCCGAGACGGACGGCGTCCCGCCCGGCAGTATCCGCCTGGCCTCCCCCTACGACACCGACGCGCGCTGGGCCGCCAAGGGCGAGGACCTGTTCTGGTACGGCTACAAGATCCACCTGACCGAGAGCTGCCACGCTCCGGCCGAAGCCGAAGCCGAAGCCGAAGCCGAAGCCGAAGCCGAAGCCAGGGCCGACATCCTGCCTCCGAACCTGATCACCGATGTGATGACCACCGACGCCACTGTGCCGGACGTGAAGGCGACCGCCCCCATCCAGCAGCGGCTCGACGAGCACGGACTGCGGCCCGGTGAGCACTACCTGGACTCCGGCTACCCTTCTGCCGGCCTCGTCCACGACGCCGCGAAGCAGGGCACCGACATGGTCACCCCGGCCCTGCTCGACCACTCGGCGCAGGCCAAGGCCGCGAGCGGCTTCGACAAGGCCGCCTTCACCGTCGACTGGAAGACCCGCCAGGCCCGCTGCCCCGAAGGGCGGACCAGCAGCGGCTGGTATCCCGTCACCCAGCACGGCCGCGACGCCATCGTCGTGGAATTCGCCAAGGCCGACTGCCGCACCTGCCCCTCCCGCGGCAAGTGCACCGCAGCGGCCCGCGGCAACCGCATGCTCACGCTGCGGCCGAAGGAACTGCATGAAACCCTCGCCGCCGCCCGCGCCGAGCAGAAGACCGACTCCTTCAAGACCCGGTACAAGCTGCGGGCCGGGGTGGAGGGCACCATCAACCAGGCCCTGGACGTCACCGGGATCCGCCGGGCCCGCTACCGCGGACTGCCCAAGGTCCGCCTCCAACACGCCTTCTCCGCCGCCGCTATCAACATCGTGCGACTCGACGCCTACTGGAGCGCGCATCCCCTGGACCGCCACCGAACCAGCCGCCTCACCCGCCTCAGCTACCAACTCACCAGCTGACCAACGGAATTGCGCACCAGAGTCCAGGGTCCCGGCAAAGTCGCCCTGTAGCGCTGTGACGTGGGGTTTTGTGGTGGGGTAGAGGCGCGCGGGCGTGTTCCGGTCCGGTTGGATGGAGGTTCCTACGCCGTACCGTCCGACCAGGGGATCACGCCCGCGCCATGTCATCGTCTCTCATCCCCGCGCCAGGGCCCCGGCAAAGTCGTTGATCATGCCGTCAGGAACAGATTGATGGGGCGGTCGGTGTCGCGTGCGTGATGCCGTAGGGCGGCGGCGATGTTGTGGTGGCCGTCCAGGCGGAGCACTTACGGGGAGCAGCCATGGTCGGCATCCTTCCGGGTCTTCGATGTCTCCATCAAACCCGGGGCGATTCAGCTGTGTTCCTGCATCGGTGCCGGTGGTGCCTGGGGCCCCCTGCTTGGCAACCCGGCCTTGGTCGTCGTACTGCGTGGTGGTGATGGCGAGGCCGGCCGGGTCTTGGACCACCTGGGTGGGCAAGCCCTTGGCCCAGTCGTAACCGACTGTGGTCAGCTGCGCATCCGCCATGACGGCCGGGTGCTCACGGACCTGGGCGCCTTCATTTGTGCTGGTGATCTGGTTGCTGGTGACTGCGTTGTCGCCTGCGGGACGGCCCTCGTCGTAGCGTTTGCTGGTCCAGCTCCGTGCGATGACGGAGGTGCCCTTAGCCACGAGAGTGGTGTTGCCCGACTGCAGGTCCTTGACCAGTTCGACACGGCCGAGCGGCCCGAACTTCTCTCGTTCCTGAGTGCCGCTGTCGTCAGAAGCCGTATTCCTATCGATCATGGATGCGGTTCTGATCGAACACCGGGGTTGGCCGGGTGATTTCGGGTCACGGAGCGCATGAAGACAGGGCCTCCTGCGCAGCACGAGGGGTGTTGAGTCCAAACCGTGCGCCCCGGAGGCCCTGATGTCGCAGTTGTACGCGGTTACGTCCCTGGAGTTCGACTCGGCGCGCTCGGTGTGCGATTGCCTCGCTCACCGGTTCGGGAACGCGGCCGATCGGCCGGGGAGGGCCCCGGTCTACCACTCGGATATGACGGACGCCCAGTGGGCGGTGGTCCGTGATGCGATGCCGACACCGGGCTGGCTGGAGGGGAGGGGCGGCCGGCCGGAGGGCTACTGCCACCGGCAGATGATCGACGCGGTCTTCTACGTCACCGACAACGGCACGAAGTGGCGGTCCCTGCCGGTGGACTTCCCGCCCTGGGACCGGGTCTACGCCTTCTCCCGCAGGTGGCGGAAGAACGATCTGCCCAAGGAACTGCACGACCGGCTGCGCGACAAGGTCCGCCTCGCCGAGGGCCGGGATGTGGAGCCGACCGCGGGGATCATCGACTCGCAGTCGGTGAAGGCGGCAGCCTCGGTGCCCGCCGCGTCACGCGGATACGACGGCGGGAAGAAGATCAACGGCAGGCGCCGGCACGTCATCACCGACTGTCTCGGCACGATCCTGATGGTCATGGTGACCGCCGCGAACGTCACCGACCGCCAGGCGGCCCGGATCATGCTGCCCGGGCTGCGGGAGAGGTTCCGCGAGCTCACCCTGGTGTGGGCCGACGGCGGATACACCGGCCGCCTCGTGGACTGCGCGAAGGAGGAACTGCAGCTCACCCTGCAGATCGTCAAACGCAGTGACGACATGAAGGGCTTCGTGGTGCTGTCGCGCCGGTGGGTGGTGGAGAGGACGCTGGGATGGCTGATGCGCTCGCGTCGCCTGGTCCGGGACTTCGAGGCCCTGCCCGAAAGCAGCGAGGCGTTCATCTACTGGTCGCAGACCATGCTCATGAGCCGCCGCCTGGCCCGCACCACCCGCACCACCCGCACCACTGTGCCTGTCAGTTCGCCCGTGACGACGCTCGCGGCTTGAACCTGCCCTCCGGGGTCCGCTCCGCCCAGTCCCTCTCGGCCAGCCGCTTCGCTCTCGACCGCACCCCTTCGATCTTCGCCGCTGTCAGCTCCAGCCCCAGCCTGGCCGTCATCTCCTTCGCCTGCATGCCCTCCACGCCGAGCCCGGGCTCGGCCTCCAACAGCTCCACGATCTTCCGGTACTCCGACGACAGTGACACAGCCGTCATGCCCTCCCGCCGCTCCGGCACTCTCGACCGGTCGACCGGGGCCTTGCCCACCGGCGGCGGCCGCTGACCAGGCACGTCCGACGCCGGCACGTCTCCCACCTCCTCAGGAACGGCCAGCGCTTCGGACAGTTCTTCCCGCGCGATGACCCGGCGCTCCAGCACCATTTCGGCTTCACCCAGAGCGGCCAGGATCCGGTCCGCCTCCGCCTGAAGCTCCTCCACGGCCACCCGGGCCACCCGCTCCCGCTCCTCCAGCAAGCCCCTCACCGATGACACCGACCGCCTCCACACCGCCCTCGACGAACAGAACGGTCCAAGCCTCCCTCGGCAACACCGAAACCATGCCTGAGCAGCGAAAAGTCGGCGATCACATCCGAAAAGACAACAGCTTCTCAGGCGATCCGGCCGGCGTCGAGCAGGAGATGTGGGCCCTTCTCACGCTCTACCAGGCCCTGCGAACCCTGATGGTCGAGGCCGCCGAGTCCCGTCCCGGCACCGACCCGGACCGCTGCTGCTTCACCGTCGCCCTCCAGACCGCCCGTGACCAGGTCGTCCAGGCCGTCGGCATCGTCACCGTCCCCGCCGACATCGGTCGCGGCGGGCTGATCGGGCACCGGATCCTCGCCCGTCTCCTCCCGCCCCGACGGCGGCGGGTCAGCACCCGCAAGGTCAAGTCGCCGATGTCCCGGTACAACACCCGTCACGACGACGGCAGACCCGACACCAGCTGCACCATCACCGGCCTCGACATCAGCGTCCTCGTACCTCGCGACCCACACCCCCAACTCCCCGCCATCTCCCGCGACGACCGGAACACCGCCCTCGCCGACCGCCGCCGACACCGGATCCTTGGTCTGCTCGAGGAAGACCCCACCCGCCTCTGGCGCCCTCGCGACATCGCCTCCCACTTCGGCGACATCATCATGGAGACCATGTACCGGCAGCTCTCCAGATGGGCCGAGACCGGCCTCATCCACAAACTTGTCCCCGGCCTCTGCGCCGCCACTGCATGGACCCCAACACCCCTTGCGTGACCTGTAAAAACGTTAACTACCCGGCCTTGGGGAAAGGCCCCCTCCCCTGTCGCCGTCTTCGGCCGGCAGGGCCTGGCCGCGCACAAGCGCGCGGGCGTCGTACCGGACGAGGTGATCACCGTCCAGCTGAGGAAGCCGACGGAGACGGCCGGGACGGGCTGAGCGCCGGCGGCGTCACGCTGCCGTGACGCCGCCGGCCGGGCACGGGCCCGTCAGTCCACCTCCACTGCCGCCTGCGCGAACTGCGCCCGGTACAACCGGGCGTAGGCTCCGCCGGCCGCCAGCAGCTTCTCGTGGGCGCCCTGTTCGACGATCGAGCCGTTCTCCATGACGAGGATCGTGTCCGCGTCCCGGATCGTGGAGAGCCGGTGTGCGATGACGAACGACGTCCGCCCGTGGGCCAGTCCGGCCATCCCCTTCTGGATCAGCACCTCGGTCCGGGTGTCCACGGAACTCGTCGCCTCGTCCAGCACCAGGATCACCGGATCGGACAGGAACGCCCGCGCGATGGTGATGAGCTGCTTCTCACCGGAGCTGACCCCGCTGCCCTCGTCGTCGATCACCGTGTCGTACCCGTCCGGCAGCGTGCGGACGAACCGGTCGGCGTGGGCCGCCCGCGCCGCCTCCTCGATCTCCTCGTGGGTGACCTTCCGCGAGGCGCCGTACGCGATGTTCTCCGCGATGGTGCCGCCGAACAGCCAGGTGTCCTGGAGCACCATGCCGACCCCGGCCCGCAGCTCGTCCCGGGACATGCGCGCGATGTCGACGCCGTCGAGCGTGATGCGCCCGCCGGACACCTCGTAGAACCGCATCAGCAGGTTCACCAGCGTCGTCTTGCCCGCGCCGGTCGGGCCGACGATCGCGACCGTCTGACCCGGCTCCACCGTGAGCGACAGGTCCTCGATCAGCGGTTTCTCCGGCTCGTACCGGAACGAGACGTGCTCCAGCGCCACCCGCCCGCGCAGCTCGGCCGGCTTCTCGGCCGGCGAGAGGTCGGCCCCCTGCTCCTCGGCGTCGAGCAGCTCGAAGACCCGCTCCGCCGAGGCGACACCCGACTGCACCAGGTTCGCCATCGAGGCGACCTGCGTCAGCGGCATCGAGAACTGCCGCGAGTACTGGATGAACGCCTGCACGTCGCCGATGGACAGCGCGCCCGACGCGACCCGCAGCCCGCCGACGACCGCCACCAGCACATAGTTGAGGTTCGACACGAAGAGCATCAGCGGCTGCATGACGCCGCTGTTGAACTGCGCCTTGAAACCGGCCTCGTACAGCGCGTCGTTCTCCTCGGCGAACCGCTTCGCCGACTCCTCCTGGCGCCCGAACACCTTCACCAGGGTGTGTCCGGTGTACATCTCCTCGATGTGCGCGTTGAGCTTTCCCGTCGTACGCCACTGCTGCACGAAGTGCGGCTGCGACCGCTTGCCCACGCGGGTGGCGACCACGAACGACAGCGGCACCGTCACCAGCGCCACCAGCGCGAGGATCCAGGACACGTAGAACATCATCGCCAGCACCCCGATGATGGTCAGCAGCGAGTTGATCAGCTGGCCCATCGTCTGCTGGAGCGTCTGCCCGAGGTTGTCGATGTCGTTGGTCGCCCGGCTCAGCACCTCACCGCGCTGCCGCTTGTCGAAGTACGACAGCGGCAGCCGCGACAGCTTCGTCTGCACGTCCTCACGCATCCGGTACATGGTGCGGTTCACGGCGCCGTTGACCAGCCGCGTCGCCACCGCCATCAGCAGGCCGGCGACCACGAACACCGCCAGGGCGAACAGCAGGACGTTGCCCACGGCCGTGAAGTCGATGCCCTCGCCCGGCGTGAAGTCGGTGCCGCGGAGCATGTCCGCGACACCGCCCTCACCGCGCTCCCGCATCGACTCCAGCACCTGCTCCTTGGTGACCCCGGCCGGCATGTCCCGTCCGACGATGCCCGCGAAGACCAGGTCGGTCGCCCGGCCGAGGATCTTCGGCCCGATCACGCTGAGCCCCACGCTCAGCACCACGCAGGCCAGCAGCCCGTAGAGGGTCAGGCGTTCCGGCCCGAACCGCCTGACGAGCCGTGTGCCCGACTCCTTGAAATGCAGCGACTGGTGGTCGGGGCCCGCCCCGGCCCCGGCCCGCGCCATGGCCCCGGCCATCAGGCGGCCTCCGCTTCCGTCAGCTGGGAGAGCACGATCTCCCGGTAGGTCTCGTTGTCCGCCATCAGTTCGTGGTGCCGGCCGGTGCCGGCGACCCGGCCCCCGTCCAGGACCACGATCCGGTCGGCGTCCCGGATGGTCGCCACCCGCTGGGCGACGATCACCACCGTCGCATCGGCGGTCTCCTCGGCCAGGGCCGCCCGCAGTGCCGCGTCGGTCGCGTAGTCGAGCGCGGAGAAGGAGTCGTCGAAGAGATAGATCTCGGGACGCTGCACCAGCGTCCGTGCGATCGCGAGCCGTTGGCGCTGGCCGCCGGAGACGTTCGTCCCACCCTGCGCGATCGGCGCGTCGAGCCCGCCCTCCAGCCGCTCCACGAACTCCCTGGCCTGCGCCACCTCCAGCGCGTGCCACAACGCGGCGTCCGTGGCATCCGGATGGCCGTACCGCAGATTCGTCGCCACCGTCCCCGCGAACAGGTACGGCTTCTGCGGCACCATCCCGACCGTCCTCGCGAGCAGCGCCGGATCGAGGTCCGCGACGGGTACGCCGTCCACCAGGACCTCGCCGTCGGTCGCGTCGAACAGCCGGGGGACCAGCCCGAGCAGCGTCGACTTGCCGCTTCCGGTCGAGCCGATGACGGCGGTGACCTCGCCCGGCCGGGCCACCAGGTCCACCGACTTCAGCACCGGCTCCTCGGCACCCGGGAAGCGGAAGCCGCCGCCCCGGATCTCCAGATGGCCGTGCCGGGGCAGCTCGGTGACGGGCGCGGCGGGCGGTACGACGCTGGAGGAGGTCTCCAGCACCTCCTGGACGCGCTCGGCGCACACCTCGGCCCGCGGCACCATCATGAACATGAAGGTGGCCATCATCACGGCCATGACGATCTGCATCAGATAGGCGAGGAACGCGGTCAGGTCACCGATCTGCATGCCACCGCTGTCGATCCGGTGCGCGCCGAACCACACCACCGCGATCGACGACAGGTTCACCACCGTCATCACCACGGGAAACATCAGCGCCAGCAGATTGCCGGTGCCGAGCGACACCTCGGTCAGCTCGGCGTTGGCCCTCCCGAACCGCCGCTGCTCGTAGGCGTCCCGGACGAACGCCCGGATCACCCGGTTGCCGGTGATCTGCTCGCGCAGCACCCGGTTCACCGTGTCGAGCCGTTCCTGCATGGTCCGGAACAGCGGACGCAGCCGCCGCACGATCAGCGTCACCGAGACGCCCAGCACCGGCACCACCGCGACCAGCACCCCGGACAGCGGGACGTCCAGACCGAGCGCCATCACGATGCCGCCCAGACACATGATCGGTGCCGACACCATCAGCGTGAACGTCATCAGGGCCAGCATCTGGATCTGCTGGACGTCGTTCGTCGTACGGGTGATCAGCGAGGGCGCGCCGAAGTGGCCGACCTCACGCGCGGAGAACGACTGCACCCGGTCGAAGACGGCCCCGCGCACGTCCCGCCCGAGCGCCGCCGCGGTCCGGGCGCCGTAGTACACGGCAGCGACGTTGCACACGACCTGTGCCAGCGAGATGCCGATCATCAGGGCGCCGTAGGACAGGATGTAGCCGGTGTCCCCCTTGACGACACCCTCGTCGATGATGCCGGCGTTGAGGGTGGGCAGGTAGAGCGTGGCGCAGGTCTGCAGGAACTGCAGCAGCACCAGAAGGACGATGGGTCTTTTGTACGGCCGCAGGTAAGCCCGCAGTAGTCGTATCAGCACGCTGAATCTCTCGGGTGGTCGGCGGGGGCCAGTGGTTGCCCCTGGCCCCTATCGTCGGACACTCCACCCGCGTTACTCCAACCGATTAAATCCGGTTCCGCGCGCCGCCGGTGCCCCCTTCGCAGCCTGTCCGGTCACATCCGGAACGCCCCCGGGTGGGTCTGCTCGCGCACCGACACGAACTGCTGGCGCACCGCCTGCCCCACCGCCAGGTCCTCGCCCGGCTCCAGCACCTGCGCCGCCGCGCCCTGCCAGACGGGCGGCGTCCGCGGGTCGAGGGTGCCCCGGGACGCCCCGAGCGCCCACGCCGCCTGCCGGGCCGCGCCGATCGCCGCGTAGTCCGCGGGCTGCGGCACCACCACCTGCGCCCCGAACAGAGAGGGCGCCGCCGCCTGCACGGCGGGCAGCTCCGCGGCCTGTCCCAGCAGGAACACCCGCCGGACCTCCACGCCCCGGCCCCGCATCACGTCCAGCGCGTCCGCGAGCCCGCACAGCATGCCCTCGAACGCGGCCCGCGCCAGGTGCTCCGGCTTCATGGACTCACGCCGCAGTCCCGACAGGGTCCCGGCGGTGTGCGGCAGGTTCGGCGTCCGCTCGCCCTCCAGATAGGGGAGCAGTACCAGCCCGTGCGAGCCCGGCGTCGACTTCATCGCCAGGTCGGACAGGCTCTCCAGATCGGGCAGTCCGAGCAGTTCCGCGGTCCCGCGCAGGGTCCGTACCGCGTTCAGTGTGGTGACGACGGGCAGGTGCATCCCGGTGGCGTCCGCCAGCGCGGTGATCATGCCGTTCGGGTCGTAGAGCGCCTCGGGGTGGACGGCCATGACCGAGCCGGACGCGCCCAGCGACACCACCGCGTCGCC
Organism: Streptomyces sp. KMM 9044; assembly: GCF_024701375.2. Lineage (NCBI taxonomy): Bacteria > Bacillati > Actinomycetota > Actinomycetes > Kitasatosporales > Streptomycetaceae > Streptomyces > Streptomyces sp. KMM 9044. Next base: position 5,242,910 of record NZ_CP113910.1, read on the forward strand.
CAGGCCGATCCCGAGCCCGAAGGCCGCCGCCATCGTCTCCCCGGTGCCGGCCGAGATCAGCAGCCCCTCCGGAGTGGCCCCGGCCGCCTCGGCGGGGCCGATCACCTCCGGCAGCATGGTCTGGTGCCCGAGCGCCAGCTCCACCAGGTCGGCCCGGTAGTTCCCGGTCGCCGCCGCCCAGTAACCGGTGCCGGACGCGCCGCCCCGGTCGGTGATCCGGCGCACCGGACGGCCCAGGAGCTGCCACACCAGCCAGTCGTGCGCCTGGAGCAGTACGGCGGTGCGCGCCGCGTTCTCGGGCTCCGTACGGGCCAGCCAGCGCAGCTTCGTCACCGGGTGCGCGGCCTGCGGCACGCTGCCCACCGCCTGCGCCCACGCCTCACGGCCGCCGAGCGCGTCGATCAGATCGGCCGCGGCGACCTGGGTCCGTTTGTCGGCACCGACCATGGCGGGCCGCACGGTGTTGCCCTGGGAGTCCAGCGGCACCAGCGCGTTCGCCTGCGCGGACACCCCGATGGCCTGGACACCCTCGAGCAGTCCGCCACCCGCCGCCTCGCCCAGCGAGTACAGCCAGTTCTGCGGATCGACGTCGGACGGACGGCCCGTGCCCTGGGGGGTGTCCACCGGATGCGGCGCATACCCCTGTTTGAGCACGGTCCCGCTGTCCGCGTCACAGACGACGATGCGAGTAAAATCGGGCGCACTGTCCAACCCGGCGACTATCCCCATGGCCAAAATTCTGCCGTACCCGGCGACGTCACGACGCCGGGCCGGTCCGCCGCGGGCTCCCCGCCGGTGTCACCGGGGCCCGGTCAGGTGCTGCCCGTGCCCCAGTCGTCCTCGCCCGCGCCCTGCGCGCTGCGCTCGCGCAGGCTGCGCACCCGCTGTGAGACCGAGTCGGGCATCCGGTCGCCGACCTTGTCACTCACCACGTGGTACGCCCGGCCCGCGATGTCCCGGCCCTGCTGGGCCGCGGTCTCCGCGGTGTTGCGCACGGCGGGGTTCTGCGCGAACTGCTGCGCGGACTTCTTCAACTGCTCGTAGCGCTCGCGTCCGGCCCTCGTGCCCAGCACGTAACCCAGGACGACTCCGGCGACGAACGTGAGCCGGTAACGCATGGCGGCCACCCTTCCCTTGTGTAGGACTGCGTGCAGGTCTGCACGGATCTGCGGTGTGGCGACAGCGCCGGGGAGTACCGATTGGCGAAGCACCCCCCTGCTTGCGCTAATGTATGTGTCGCAGCGAACGCGCGCCCTCTGGCGGATACCCAGGTAGGTGCGTTCGATGCAGACGAGGCATTCCTCCGTAGCTCAATTGGCAGAGCAGCCGGCTGTTAACCGGCAGGTTACTGGTTCGAGTCCAGTCGGGGGAGCTCGGTCCTCCGTAGCTCAATTGGCAGAGCAGCCGGCTGTTAACCGGCAGGTTACTGGTTCGAGTCCAGTCGGGGGAGCATGCTGAACGAGGACCCCATGGGGGTCCTTTTTCATGCCCGGTTCGCGTCCTGGTCCACCGCCCGGAGCAGCCGTGCGGGCCCCGTGGCAGTCCTCGGGGTCGCGAGGGGGCCGTGCCTGGTCGATCATCGAGGCAGGAGATCGTATGAGCGGCTATGCTGCGGCAGACGGCACGCACACCTGTGCGCGACACGCCGCTTGGGGCGGTAGCTCAGCCGGTTAGAGCAGCGGACTCATAATCCGTCGGCCGTGGGTTCGAGTCCCACCCGCCCCACTCCAGCAGAAACGTCGTGACCTGCGAGAACGCAGGTTTCACGCTAGCGCAGGCGTCGCGTTCGCCACACAAACGCCACACCGAAGCCCCGTACGATTTCTCCATGGCTTCGAGCAAGACCAATTCCCGGCTGTCCGGAGACCCCTCGTACACCATCGTCTGGCGGGCCGGCGGGTCCCGAACAGGGGACTGGTGTCGCGAGACCTTCGATGACGAGGATCAGGCGAAACGTTTCCGCGACCTGGTCAACGGTCACGGACAGCAATGGCCGCCGGGGTGGGTCAAAGGGAAGGGCTTCGTCGAGGCGGGGGCGCCGCCGATGCCGGACTCGGAGAAGTTTCCGGTCTATGCCCACGCCTACGTGGGGCTACTGACGGACATATCTGAGCACACCAGAACCAACTACACGAGATTCATCGATAACCACATGATCCCGTGGTTCGGCGAGCTGTCAGTCTCCGACCGTGGGAGCAGGCTTACTCGGGACCACGTCAGCCAGTGGATTCTGGACCTTCAGAACGGGAGGCCCGGCCCGCTGCACCCCGCGGGTACGAAGCGCCGGCCGTACGCCCCGAAGACCATCGCCAACCTCCACGGCTTGCTCTACAGCATCTTCCAGTCCGCCGTGAGCGCCGATCCCGCCCTGCGTGACTCGAACCCCTGCGCCCACACGCGCTTGCCCAAGGGCAACGACACAGAAGACGACGAGGTCTTCCTCGAACCCGAGGAGTACGCCCTCCTCAAGACGCACGTGCGCGCCGACGCGGTCGATATCGTCGACGCCCTGGTGAGCACCGGCCTCCGATGGGGAGAGATAACCGCTCTGCAGCCCCCGGAACCTGTCAATTTTGGTGAGTCAGGATTTTGCGGCTATCCCTGAGCTGGGATCTCTGCGTCGGGGTGACGCGGGTCGGTCGGCTTGTTGATCCAGACGGTGCCGGGGAGTTTCGGGGGTTCGGGGGCCTTGCGGACGAAGCGTTCGGGGTGCCGGTCGTAGACGGAGGCCAGGACGTCGGCACGCATCTCGCGGAGCTGGTCGGCGAGACCGAAGTGGACGTCGAAAGGCGTGTGCATGCCGATCCCCGAGTGTCGGTGCGCCAGGTTGTACCAGTCGAAGAAGTCTTCGCACCAGGCGCGGGCGTCCTCGATGCACCCGAACCGGTCCGGATAGTTATGGCGGTATTTGAGGGTTTTGTACTGGCTCTCGCTGAAGGGATTGTCGTTCGAGGTTTTCGGGCGCGAGTGCGACTTGGTGACGCCGAGGTTGGACATCATCTGTGCGACGTTCTCGGCGACCATGGGCGAGCCGCGGTCGGAGTGGATCGTCAACTGCCCTTCTCCGATGGTGTACTTGGCGATGCTGGAGGACAGGAACTGCTCGGCCAGCTCCTTGTTCTCGTGACCGGCGAGCATCCAGCCCACCGTGTAGCGGCTGTAGATGTCCACGATCGTGTAGAGGTAGTAGTAGCTGCCCTTGACCGGACCCTTCAGCTTCGATATGTCCCACGACCAGACCCTGTTCGGGCCCTCGGCGACCAACTCCGGTTTCTTGCGCGGCGGGTGGGTTGCCTGCCGGCGCCGTTCGCGGACCTCGCCGTGCCCGCGCAGCAGCCGGTACATCGTCGACTCCGAGCACAGATAGATGCCCCTGTCCAGCAGGACCGCGTAGATCTCGCCGGGCGCCATGTCCGCGAACTCCTCACTGTGCAGCACGTCAAGCACCTCCTCCCGCTCGGCCGCCGACAGCGAACGCGGGTGCGGCCGACGCTCGGCGCGCGGCCGCACCGGCGCCGGGGACCGGCGATGATGCCGGTAGTACGTCGCCCGACTCACCCCGAGCGCGGCACATGCCCGCACCCGGCCGACCACACCTGCCAGCTCCTCCAACGCCGCAACCCTGGCCCGCTCGAAACCGGCCCGCACCTCCTCGGCTCCGGCTCCGGCTCCGGCTCCGGCTCCGGCTCCGGCTCCGGCAGGATCTTGGCCGACCGTCACTCCGGCGCCTGCCGCCGGGTCCAACTCCTCGCTGGAGATGGCTACTTCGTCTCGCCCGTGCTCGTCGCACCGCCAGTGGCGAACTGGTCCAGCAGTGCCGAGAGTTTTGACTGGACCTCGATCACCGTCTGGGCCTTGCCCAGCTCGTTCTCCAGCCGGGCGACCTTCGCCTCCAGGCGGGCGATCTCCTTGTCCCGCGGATCGGCCTTCGGCCGCCCCGCCGGCGCGGCGAGCGCGGCCTTCGCGCCCGCGTCCCGCTGCTCCCGCCAGTTCGCGATCAGCGACGAGTACAAACCCTCCCGGCGCAGCAGGGCTCCCTTGCCCTTCTTGTCGAGTGTCTCGTACTCGGCGAGGATCCTCGCCTTGTACTCCGCGGAATACCGGCGCGGACCGGCTGAACGGGGCTCTACCTGCGGATCAGGGGTCCCGTGGTCGTTGATGCCGGCCACTTGGGCACTACTCCTTCTCCACCCTCAATACATCGAATCATCCAGCATGCCTGACCCGCCCAAGAATGACAGAGAGGGAAGGACGGCAGTCATACCTTGATGGCGCGGGCGGTGGACAAGGCCGACAACAAGTCGGAGGCCATCGAGTACACCTTCCACGCCGGGCCCGGCGGCTTCGTCCAGCCCGCAGAGGGTGAGCGCACCGCACGCCGTCTGCCCCTGGTCGCCGAGGCCGAATCGGGCAAGTACAACGCGGTGTCCTTCTCGTGGCGCCGCTCCGAGGCCGATCCTTGGGTGAAGATCCCCGCAAGTGACGTGACGGCCGGCGGTACTGTGCTGACCGCGTGGCCGGTGCCTATGACGAACGGTAGGAACGCTCCGTTGGTCTGGAATGCCACCGACACGGTCAACCCCGACGGCAGTGTCCAGGTCAAGGCCGACTTCACCGGCCCCGACTCCGCCGCCGGTAACACGCAGCCTCTCAACGTCGTCGTCGACCGAACCGCCCAGGGTGCCGCGCCCGGCCGGGTCGGGCCGGGCGCGCTGAACCTGCTCACCGGTGAGTACACGCTGTCCGAGTCCGAATCTTCCTACTTCGGCATGTCGGTCACTCGTACTGCCTCCTCGCTCCAGCCAGAACTGGCGACGGAGCAGGAGGGACAGCTGCCGATCTTCGGCAAGCAGTGGTCCGCAGGCATGAACGCGGAATCGACGGACTCCGATTTCACTTACATCCAGAAGATCTCGGACACGGCCGTCCGTTTGATGGCAGGGAGCGGCGACGCTGTCCACTTCACCGCGAATGCGGCGAGAACGGGCTGGATAGCCGAGCCGGGCGCGCCCAAGCTGACTCTGAGGGGCAGCGTCACGGGCACCTTCATCCTGACGGACACCGAGGGCGCGGTCACTACGTTCAGCAAGCTCGACGCCGCCTCCACCGTCTGGAACGTATCGGCGACCATGCTCGACGGCAAGGACGACTCGACAGTCACTATGGTCTCGCAGACCGTGACCGTGGACGGCAAGAAGCTAGCCCGTCCGCACCGTGTGATCGCGCAAGATTCGGGTGTTCCCGCGGCGACGTGTGCGGCGACGCCGTCCACCAGGGGCTGTCGCGTTCTGGAGTTCGTATACGCGACGAGCACCACGGCGACGGACTCGACCTTCGGTGAGTACACCGGCCAGGTCAAGGAGATCCGTCTGTGGGCGACCGCACCAGGCGCCGCCGTCGCGACAGCCAAGGCGGTCCAGGCATACGCGTACGACAACTTGGGTCGGCTTAGGGAGACTTGGCAAGCGCAGATCTCGCCTGCGATCAAGACGAGCTACGGATACGACACGAGGGGCCGAGTCACGACCTATACCGCTCCCGGTCAGATACCGTGGACCCTCACCTACGGCAAGGCGGGCTCCTCCGCGAACGCCAGTGAGGGGATGCTCCTCAAAGCGGCCATCCCCACGCTGAAACCGGGCACGGTCGACACCATTGACGGTGAAGCCGTGACCAGCGTCGTCTACGAGGTGCCGCTGACCGGCTCCGCGGCACCGCATCAGATGGGCACGTCGGCCGTGAAGACGTGGGGACAGATCGAGGCGCCCACTGATGCGACCGCTATATTCCCAGCCGACTCCATACCCTCCGGGCACTCCGGCACCGCGCTGGGAGCGGCCGACTACCAGCGGGCGAGCATCCTTTACCTGGCAGCATCCGGCAATCAGGTGAACTCAGCCGCTCCCGGTGGTCACATCTCCACCACGGAGAACGACCGCTTCGGCAACACCGTGCGTGAGCTGAGCGCGTCCAACCGATCTGTCGCGCTCGGTCTTGCTGCAGAGGACAAGGCCGTCCAAGAGGATCTCGGGATCGCCCAGTTGACGGGCGCGGAGCGCGCTGAACTGCTCTCGGCACGCTCGGTCTACAACGCCGCAGGGACGCGCAAGCTGGAAGAGTTCGCCCCGCTGCGACGGATCGACCTCACGGCGGATCTCAAGTCGGGCACCACGCTGTTGGTCCCCGCGGGCACCCCCGTGACCGCGCGGACCTGGACAGTCAACGAGTACGACGCGGGCCGGCCCACCGACGGGACGGCGACGATCAAGGATCAGGTCACCACGGTCACCGTCGGCGCCCAGGTTCGGGAGCATCCGGCCACGCACGCCGACATTCGCCAGACCCAGAGCACCTACGACTGGGCCAAGGGTGTCCAGGTCAAGACCGTCAAGGACCCAGGCGGCCAGGCGCTTACGACCGAGACGGTCCACGATGCTCAGGGCCGGGTCATTAAGCAGCTGCAGCCCGGCTCCAACGGCGCCGACGCAGCCTACCGGGTGACCACCTACTGGTCCGCTACAGGCACTGGTGCTTGCGCCGGCCGCCCGGAGTGGGCTGGCAAGGTGTGCTCCACCGGTCCCGCGGGTCCGGTCACAGGCGGTGGGAGCAACCCGACGCAGCTGGTCACGACCACGACCGAGTACGACTGGTGGGGCAACACGGCCAAGACCATCGAGTCCGCCAACGGCGACACCCGTACCACCACGACTACCCCCGATGCGGCAGGCCGCCCTGCCGGGGTCGCGATCACCGGCGGTTCCGGGGCAGCTGTTCCTCAGGTCACCATCTCGTACGACCCGACCAACGGGGAGGCTGTCAAGTCCGTCTCCGCGACTGGTGGGACAATCACGCGGGTCTATGACAAGCTGACGCGTCTGATTTCCTACACGGACGCCGACGGCGGCCAGACCCAGGTGCAGTTCGACGCACTCGACCGTCCGGTCAAGGCGACCGACTCTGTGCCGTCCACCGTTACCTTCTCCTACGACCACACGGCCGAGCCGCGCGGTCTGCCGACGAACGTCACGGACTCCGTGGCCGGTGCCTTCACGGCGGTCTACGACGCGGATGGCGGCGTCGTGAGTGAAAAGCTGCCCGGCGGTTACACGCTCACTCAGGCCAAGGACACCGCGGGTTCTGCGGTCGCACGGACCTACACCCGGGACAGCGACGGCACGGTCGTGTTCTCCGACCGCCTCAGCGAGTCTGTGCACGGTCAGGTGACCGCGCAGGCCGGCTGGTCGGACCAGGAGTACACGTACGACACAATCGGCAGACTCAGCACCGTCAAGGACACCGCGGAGACCGTCTGCACCCGCCGCGCATACGGCTTCGACCAGCGGAGCAACCGTACCTCGCTCACCACGGCGGTTGGTGTGCCCGGTGCCGACTGCCCCACCACGGGAGGTACGACCAAGGCCTACGCATACGACTCCGCCGACCGAGCCGCCGACGCAGGTTGGACGTACGACGCCTTCGGCCGTGCCACGGCCGCGTCCGGGCACGGCACGATCAGTTACTACGCCAACGACCTCGTCCAGCAGCAGATTGCAGACGGCAAGCGCCAGACCTGGCAGCTCGACGCCGCTCTGCGCTTTCGTTCGTGGAAGGTGGAGACCGGCAGCGGCAGCACCTGGACCCAGACAGGGGCAAAGCTGAACCACTACGACAGCGACGGTGACAACCCGCGCTGGATCGTGGAGGACACGACCACCGGCGCGCTGACCCGTAACGTCGAGACGGTCACCGGAACCCTCGGGGCGACCACCGGCAAGACAGGCGATACGGTGCTGCAGCTCACCAACATCCACGGTGACATCGCGCTTCAGTTGCCCCTCGACACAAGCAAGCCGCCGGTCACGCTCGACAACGACGAGTACGGCAACGCGCGTTCGGGGCAGTCGGCCGCGCGGTACGGCTGGCTGGGCTCGCAGCAGCGTTCCGCCGAGACACCGACTGGCCTCGCGCTCATGGGCGTCCGGTTGTACGACCCGGCTCGCGGCAGATTCATGCAAGCTGACCCTGTCTACGGTGGTTCGGCCAACGCCTACGACTACTCAAACGCCGATCCATGCAACGCCACCGACACCGACGGCATGTTCCCGAAGTGCGGCACACGTCGTATCAGGAACGGCTATGGCATGAGGATCGTCACGAGCCGGCGAGGAGGCGGTGTCGCGAAGAACGGTTACCGCTACATGGGCTACTACATCAACGTCCAGGTGACCGGCTTCGCCAACCGCTATCTGTCGAGGAACGCCACCCAGGCCGAGACCTGGGGTGTCAAGCCGGGACGAAGCGGCAAGATGGTCAAGCTCCAGAGCAAGAAGAGCTGGTACACGCCGTTGAAGCTCCAGTGGGCGGTCCACTACAACATCCAGGTGAAGCCAGGGACTCGCATATGGACCGGTGGAACAGTCGTGGTCTTCGGCTGGAGAGGATTCGTCGCCAGCATGACCGATAACTGTATGGCCAAGTGACCGGCCGGGTTCACTTCTGAACCGGTGGCGCGCCCCGAGGGGCGCGCCACCGCGATGTCGTACGCCGCATGGCTTGACTATGATCAGCCGAACGGCGGAAGCGCAGTGCGATGGAAGGCGGATACATGAGGCGTCCCTTGTCCGAGATCGCCTTGGAGGCCCTCGGAGCTGGCCCGCCGGTGGCAACCGCGGGCACTTACCGCACCGCAGAACCGACCGTCGCGGATGTCTGGACAGAGCGCCATCTCGGATTCGTCCTGCTTTACCACCGCAGGGATGACGGGTACTTCGCAGAAGAGCTGTACTACTCCCTGCGCGGCAGCGACGACGGCGCGGAGGAGGGATGGGCCGCCTGCGATCACCTCAGTGGTGGTCTCCTGGGTTTCGACCCGGAGGACGCATCATCCCGCGAGGAGGTACTCGCCGGAAATGCCATGGCGATCGTCACGGAATCCGAATCCATGGTTTATACCGGCAGGTTGGCCGAGAACGAGGGCGACGAACTGCTGCGCGTCGTGGAGCTCCTCGTCTCCGCGGAAGCCGATGTTCTCGAAATCGAGAACCTGACCAGGCCATCTCATTATCGCCGCTCCCTGCCTTCGGCTCTGGCTTTGCTCGTTCTCCTCCCCGGTGACCGTATCCGTGTCCGCGCGGCGCGATCCACGCGATCCGGGTGCATTCCTGTCGGCGACGTCATCGAGCTATCGCACTCGCCCAATTCGGCAACGCGCAGTGGCTGGTTGTGATCGTCGAAACCTCGCACCGGGGCAGTCTGCAGTTCCCGGAGGTCCTGGACTAGCGGGTGTTTACGTTGTGTAGATGAGGTCATGCCTGAGCAAGGTTTCGATCACCGTGGTGAACGGGCGCGGGTCACGTCGTAGCCAGCATCCGAGGTGACCGGTACCCAGATGCTTTCCATCACGGAATGTAGCCATGAGTGGTGGGCGGCGATCAGGCGTGAGTTGTGAAGCTCACCGCAGCGCGGAGGTGGTTGATGGTACTGACAGGCGAAGTTCTGCCTGTGCTCCTCGGGAGCAGTGCTTGTGCGAGACGTAGAAGAAGCGGTGTGGCGAACGCCTAACCGATCCCCATCCGAGCGGGATCGAGGCGGATGCAGCCGGATGTAAACGGGCTGCTTTGTCCATTATTTCGGCATCGTCGCAGGTGAGAGGCGTCACGCTTTTGGGTTCGAGTCCCACCCGCCCCACCCACCTTCCCCAGGCAGAATCGTTCTGACCTGGGGAGACGTGGATTTCGCGGCTTTTTTCCGTGCGGTACTAGCCGCCCGCCGTGCGGTACAGACCCGCTATCGCAGCGTGTCGGTGACACCAGATGCGTCTGACCTGACCTTTTACGGCGATTGCCGGGGAGAGCATCGTGGTGCGGTCCCACGGCCGTCGAGGGGCTGCCACGCTCCGCCACACGCTTGTCGATCTTGAGCTCGCGTCCCAGCATTGCCGTGATCACCGAGTTCTTCATGGCGGCCGGCGGGCGTAAGCCTGCCGCCTGAGGGGCTATTTCAACCGGACCACTGCCGTCGCCCGGCCGTCTCCCGGGGCGGCGCGGGCCGTTCCTTCGTGTTCGGGCCGCACCGCCCCGGGAGTCATCGGGGCAGGGTCAGGCGATGGACCTGATGGCGTGCCAGCCCCCGGGCCCGACGAGGAGCGGCGGCTGTGCCGCGCCGGTTGCCCGGCCGGGGTGGAACATCAGGTTGCCGCTGCCCGTGACCAGGTGGGTGGACCACAGGTCGGTGACGCCGTCCCCGTTGGCATCTCCGGTCGAGGTCATCAGTGGGTGGGTGGTGGCGGGCAGGCCGGTCGCGTAGGCGGTGCGGGTGGCCGGGTCGGCGAGGGAGAACGGGTCTGTGCCGCCGTCCGGGCCGGGCTTGCCCCGGTGGAGCCAGACCTGACCGCTGACGGTGTCGCGGGCGATCAGGTCGGGGTGGCCGTCGCCGTCCAGGTCGCCGGGGGAGACCAGGGTCATGTTCTTCCAGCCGGTGTCGGCGATGGGGTAGCCGTAGTCGAGGTGGCCCCCGGTGTAGCCGGGCAGGTACCACAGGGAGTCGCCGATCACGGCGGCGAAGTCGACCTTGGCGGCGTCGGGATCGGCGCTCATGTCACCGAGGGAGACGAGCTGGTCGACGGAGGCGGGGTCGATGTACTCGGGCTCGCCCGGCGTGGCGAACTGGCCGATCTCCTGGCGGGTCTCCTCATCCACACGGCCGAGGCCGTCGGTGGGGTAGAGCCACAGTTTGCCGTCGCTCTGGCGGGTGATCAGGTCCTCGTACCCGTCCGCGGTCCAGTCGCCGCGGTGGGTGATCAGGGAGCCTGCCCACTGTCCGGTCGTGGAGACGTCCATCCGGGCGCCGAAGCGGCCTTCACCGTTGCCGGGATAGAAGCGCAGGTTGCTGCTCGAGTCCACGGCGTAGAGGTCGGGGTGGCCGTCGCCGTTGAGGTCACCCGGCTTCTCGGGGGTCCCGGGGCTGGAAGCGTAGAAGAGGTAGGCCTGGGTGTCAGACTTGTTGCCGGCCCCGTCGTGGCTGACGACGTACAGGATGTGGGGGCCGGTGTGGGTAGGGGTGAGCCTGACCGTTACGGAGCCGCCTGCCGATGACGGAGTGGCCTCGGTGGTGGGCGGGTTGCTGTTCAGCCCGTAGGTGTACTTCACGACGTCGGAAACGCCCCCGGAGGCCAGGGTGAATGATCCTTCGGTCCGGGCCGGTGCGCCCCAGGTGCCGCTGTCACCGTTCGGGAACTCGGTGGAGGTCACGCCGGGAGGGGATGAGGGGCGGCTGGAGTCGAAGCCGAACGCGCAGCCGCCACCGGTGGGGGTGTATCCGGAGGACGTGTGGGCGTCGAGGGCCGACACCTTCCAGGAGAACCGCCCCCCGGATCCGAAGCCCTCGTAGCGCTTGAGGTCGTTCTTGGAGACCACGGTGGAGGCCATACTGCCGGAGGTGACCTGGACGTCGCGGTTGATGATCAGGACCCCGTCCGCCGCGTCGTTGGGGTGCTTGCCGGTGGGCCACAGGTGGAAGCGCGCCTTGACGGTGCCTCCATCCGGGTCGGAGATCTTCGCCCTGAGGGTCACGTCCGTGTTGCCCAGGGTGACGTAGGGAGCGACGTTGCAGGCCGTACTCGTGCTGGTGGAGGGCGAAGTCTGCATGCTAGAGGGCGTGTTGGGCTTGCGGTTGTAGCTAATGATGATCTTGGGGTTGTTGTTGAACCGTTTCCAGGTGTAGGTGTCCGTCTCCGATGTGGAGCGCAGTCCGACCGTGATGTTGGCCCAGTTTCCCGCGGCGGCGCGCTCGGCGGCGACCTTCGCGTCGAAGTCGACCGGGCGGGCGTTGCAGCTTGAGTCGTAGCCGTAGGCGAAGGACTTGGTCTGCAGCTTGGTGGACCAGGAAGGCTGCTTGCTCCAGGTGGTCTGGTTCGATATACCGCCGGTCAGCCACAGTTCGGTGCTGCGCCCGGAGCAGGACCAGGAGTACGTGTTGGTGATCTGGAACTGGGCGGAGAGGACCTGGACCCCGCCCAGCCCCTTGGAGTTGAGGCGGAAGAAGGCGCGGGACTTGCCGCCGGTGTCCTTCTCGTAACCGACGCGCGGCTGGTCCTTGTAACTGCCGTTCCAGTTGGCGCCGTTCCAGTAGGAGGTGGAGGGGTAGCGGGAGTAGGCGATGGTCCACGCCTGCTTCGCACCGTTGAAGTTCGGGTCGAGGTAGACCGGATAGGTGGTGGCCTCGCCGTTGAGCAGCTCCTGGTCGGGCGTCAACGTCAGGGCGTCGGGCGAGAGAGTCAGCGGCAGGTCGGCGGTCTGGACGCCGGGGTCGGACTCCCGGGCGAGGGCGGCGCGGCGGGCCGTGCCGGTGCTCGAGGAGTCCCACATGCGCGGCGTCGAGGTGGAGAAGACCTCCTGGCCCTGCGGGGTGACGGCGCGAAGGGTGTCGGACGCCTCGTCCTTCTCGACCCGCAGCCCGTCCGCTTCGAGGCCGTAGGTGATGGCCTTCAGACGGGGCTGCGCCGCGGCCTGTGCGTCCTTCACAATGAGTACGTGCCCGAAGCCGTCCAGCTTCGCCGAGACCGTCAGGTCCACACCGGGAAGGACCTCCGGATAGGTCGCGGTGGGGCCTTCCAACTGCGGCTGCGGCAACGGGTCGGGCCACTTCAGGGTGACGCTGCGCCCCTTGTCGGTGAAGGTGGCCAGCTCCCTGTCGCCGCCGGAGGAGAACGTGACTTCGCCGGGGGCCGCCTTGGGGGCCAGCCGGTCCCCGCTGCGGTGCAGGTCGGTGTTGATCGCCTGCCACTGGCCGGCCCGCTTGACGCGCACCGGAGCGGTGTGTTCGGTGCGGCGCATGGTGCCGTCGGGCATGGCGTGGACCTCGCCGGTCTCCGTACGGGCGGAGGTGACTTCGACCGGCTCGCCCTCGGCCGTCGCGCGTGCGGACGCCTTGGCCTCTGCGGCCATGAGGGCCGTCGCCTCGTCAGGGGCCGCTGTGGGTTGCCCCGGTGCGGCAATGGCGGGGGTGGTGCCCGAAAGGCAGGCAGCGGCGAGGAGGCCGGCGAGGAGGGCACTGGTGCGCCGCCGTCTCGCCCTGCCCGGTATGTGTGACATGTGGTCACTTTCTTCTGCTGAGAAGTCGACAGCCGCAAGCCGCAGAGCGGGCGTTCGGGCCCGTAAGCGCGTCTTGCGTGAGGCGCTTTGCGCGGTCCTTCCGGTCACGGATCACTCCGTCCGGGGAGTCGACCGCACAGGGGCCAGTGATCTGCATCCAAAAGGAAAGGTCAAGGATTGACTTGATCTTCACAGCAACTTTACATTGAGCGCCTCTCGGCGATCTTGTGAGGATTCCCTCGTGTACGTGGACACCACGCTGCCCAAAATTCGTTACCTGGCCCAGGTGCTGATCACCATCGCCATAGTGACCATGGTGGCGCTTCTGGCCTCCCTGATCCCGGGCATGGACGTCGCCCAGGCAGCCGAGCAGAGGACCGAACCGCCGGGCATACGGCACGAGAAGTCCATACCCGGCAAGGATTTCGTACCGGGGAAGCAGGATCGTTCCAGCGGCACGGACCGCAACTGGAAGGCCTCCGAACCGAGTTGGCCGACCGGTAAGCAGACCGAGCGGATTGCCGCGGCCTCGGCCAAGAGCAGGTCGGCCGCCATCGACGCGGGGCCGGTATCGGTGCAGCAGGCGGATGGCGCCCGGACCGAGAACACCGCCGACACCGGCCTTGTGGAAGTCGAGGTCCTGGACCGGAAGGCCGCCGAACAAGCGGGCGTCAACCTCGTGTATTCAGCTACGAGGGCCGTCCGTCAGTGATGTGACGCCCTGATAGCGGAAGGGTGCCCCTGACCTGCGATGATCTGAACTTCCTAGATCAAGAACGTCGCAGAGTGGGGGCACCCAACAGGTGCAGGCTACCGAATGGGATCGTCGGCTCGTTGTGCGGGCCGACGGCAAGAACCTGGTCGGGCATGCGGGCGTGGTGCTGCTGCACCGGATCGCGGACCGGGTCGGGCTGACCCGCGCCCTGGCCGCCGCGCTGCCCCGCGGCGTCGGGCCGGGGTGGCGGGATCGCGGGATGGCCCTGGTCCAGCTGGCCTGCGCGATCGTCCTCGGCGCGAGGAATGTCCTGCAGGCCGAGCAACTGCAGCAGCACTGGAGGCCGTTCTTCCCCCGTCCGGTCTCGGACAGCACCCTGTGGCGCACGCTGGAAGCCATCGACGGCCCTGTCGGAGCCCGGGTGGAGCGCGTGCGCGCCGTGATACGGCGTGGGGTGTGGACGCTGCTCGCCCTGCGGCCCGGTGGGTTCCCGTGGATCTCGGTATGCGGGCGCACGCTCACCAACTGGTACGTCCTGGATCTCGATGCCACCTTGGTGACCTGCACCAGCAAGAAGGACGGCGCGGCCGGCACGTTCAAGGGCGGCTACGGACATCACCCGCTGGGCGCCTGGCTGGCCAATACCCGCGAGTGCGTGACCATGCTGCTACGGCCGGGCAACGCGGCGTCCAACGACGTCGCCGACCACAAGACGGTGCTGGCCGCCGCGCTGCGGCAACTCCCGCTGCCGCTGTGGTCGAAGCTGCTGGTGAGGATCGACGGCGCGGCCTTCAGCCACGGCCTCCTTGAGCATCTGCAGGCGCTGACCACCAGCCGCCGCCGAGTGCGCTGGGTGACCGGCTGGGCCATCAATACCGCCGACGAGGCCGCGATCGCACTGCTGCCCGCGGACGTGTGGAACGACGCGCTGCGGCAGGACGGCGAGGTCCACGAGATCAAGGGCCCGGACGGACAGAAGGTCACCTACCAGGTCGCCGAGCTGACCGGGGTGCGCGACCTGAGCGGCTGGCCCGAGGGGATGCGGCTGATCGTGCGCCGGGTCAAGCCCTCGCGCCGCGATCTGAAGAAGCTGACCGCGTTCGAGCAGCGCACCGGCTGGCGTTACCAGATCGTCGCCACGAACATTCCCGCCCACCAGGGGCTTTCCGGGGTGTCCGGCTCCGGGCAGGTGTGGTTCGTCGATGCTCTCTACCGTGATCATGCCGAGGTCGAGGATCGTGTCAAGGCGATCAAGCGGATCGGCCTCGGGCTGCTGCCCTCGAAGTCCTGGCAGCTGAACGCCGCCTGGGTGCTGGCTGCCACTATCGCCGCGGACCTCGACGCATGGACCAGGCTCCTTCTCCTGCATGACGAGCCCGAACTCGCCGCCGCCGAACCGGAGACGATCCGCAGGAGGCTCTACCACCTGCCCGCCCGGCTCACCGCCCACGCACGCAGACGCACCCTCCACCTCGACCGCACCTGGCCCTGGGCGCCGGCGTTCGCCACCGCCTGGCAGCGGGCCACCCAGCTTCCGGCCCACACCTGACGGTCGGCCCCGCCCCGACGACAGCGGAGAGGAGAGGACCCGCAGCACCCTCGGGCCCGTGGAACCCGACGCCCCGCAGCGTCACGCGACGGCCCGTCCTCGAACGGCAGGGGACATTACGGGCAAACCGCCGAACCGACCGACGTCACACCGCAAGTGAAGAATCGAGGTCAACGGGGTCCTGTTCACGGTGACTCCCACCGTTCCGCTTATGGCGAGCAGAGCGCGGTCCACGGTTGACGCACCCCCCTCGGGTAAAGCCCAGGTCAAGTTCAATTATCGTGATTTCGAAGGCAGTTTCGGCGCCAACTGGGGTTCCCGCCTCGAACTGGTCGACACCGCCACCGGCGAGTCGCTCACCCAGCACAACGACACCTCCGCCCGTCAGCTGACCGGCGAGATCGACCTTCCCCAGGCCCGCGCGGGCAGGGCCGCCCAGCCGCTCGCCCTGGCCGCGGTGGCGCGGGCGGCGGGATCGGGCGGCGACTACTCCGCCACGTCGCTCTCCCCTTCCGGTTCCTGGATGGGAGGCTCCTCATCGGGCGGCTTCTCCTGGACCTACCCCGTGGACGCGCCGGAGGTCCCGGGCGGGCCTGAGCCGGAGGTCGCGCTGGGGTACTCCTCGCAGGCCATCGACGGGCGTACCGCCTCGACGAACGCGCAGTCCTCGTGGATCGCCGAGGGCTGGGACTACGAGCCCGGCTTCATCGAGCGCCGGTACCGCTCCTGCTCGGACGACCAGGGCACCGGTGCCAACAACCCGGGCCAGGCGGGCAAGACCGGGGACCTGTGCTTCGGTTCGGACCAGATGGTGATGTCCCTGGGCGGGTCCTCCACCGAGCTGGTCAAGGACGACGCGAGCGGCACCTGGCGGCCGGCGGACGACGACGGTTCCAAGCTGGAGCGCAAGACCGGCGCGGAGAACGGCGCCCGGGGCGGCGAGTACTGGATGCTCACCACCACGGACGGCACGCAGTACCACTTCGGCCTCAACAAGCTGCCCGGCGCCGCTGCCCAGCGCACCAACTCCACCCTGACCGTGCCGGTCGCGGGCAACCACGCCGGGGAGCCCTGCCACGCCTCCGCGTTCGCCGACTCGTTCTGCGACCAGGGCTGGCGCTGGATGCTGGACTACGTCGTCGACCCGCGCGGCGACGCCATGTCCCTGTGGTGGACCAAGGAGTCCAACCACTACGGCAAGAACAATAAGCCCGACGGCGTGAAGTACGACCGCGGCGCCTACCTGGAGAACATCGACTACGGGCAGCGCGCCGACAAGCTGTTCACCCAGAACGCCGCCGCGCGCATCACGTTCACCGTGGCCGAGCGCTGCATACCCGGCTCCGGTTTCACCTGCGCGGAGGCCGACCGGACCCCGGCCAACGCCAGGCACTGGCCCGACACCCCGATCGACCAGCAGTGCAACGCCGGCGATCAGTGCAAGGACAAGAATTCCCCGACGTTCTGGTCCACCAAGCGCCTCACGAAGATCACCACCCAGGTCAACAACGCCGGCTTCAAGAACATCGACTCCTTCACCCTGGACCAGAGCTTCCCCGCCACCGGGGACGGCACCTCGCCGGCCCTGTGGCTGAAGTCCATCGAGCGCACCGGTCACGGCCAGGACGGCACCACCGCGACCATGCCGAAGGTCACCTTCCGCGGTGAGCAGATGGACAACCGAGTCGACGGCTTCGAGGGCCTGGAGCCGTTCTCCCGCTACCGCATCCACGCCGTGGACACCGAGAACGGCGGCACGATCGGGGTCACCTACTCCCCGCAGCAGTGCAAGCGCGGCGGCACCATGCCCGCCAATGCGCACACCAACACGCTGCGCTGCTACCCGCAGAACTGGACGCCGAAGGGCGCCCTGGAGCCGATCACCGACTACTTCCACAAGTACGTCGTCACTCAGGTCCGCGAGGAGGACAACGTCACCGACGCCGTGGCCAAGGTGACGAGCTACGAGTACCTGGGGGGCGCGGCCTGGGCGTACGACGACTCCGAGAACACCGAGGCCAAGCGGCGCACCTGGTCGCAGTACCGCGGTTACGAGCGGGTCCGCACCCGGCTGGGGTCCGGCACCGACGTCAAGCAGCTGACCGAGAACCGCTACTTCCGCGGCATGCACGGTGACAAGCTGCCGTCGGGCACCCGCTCGGTGGAGATCGAGGACTCCGAGGGCGGCAAAATCGCCGACCGCCTGGAGTACCAGGGCCAGTTGCGCGAGGAGATCACTTACGCCTCCGACGGCGGAGCGATCGCCGCGGCCACCAAGCTGACGCCCTCCGCGGTGAAGACCGCCGAGCGCGAGCGCACCGGCACCACCCCGCTCCAGGCGTACATGGTGTCCCCGGTCAAGTCCGAGACCCGTGAGCACGTCAAGGACTCCACCTGGCGGCGCAGCTCAGAGACCACCACGTACGACAGCGTCGGACTGCCCACCGAGGTCGAGGAGACCACCCCTTCGAGCAAGAAGGTGTGCACCCGGATCGAGTACGCCCGCAACACCGCCAAGCACATCCTCGACACCGAGTCCCGCGAGGTCACCACCACCGGTGCGTGCGGTGCCTCCGGCGGGAAGGTCATCGACGACACGCGGTCCCTCTACGACGACGGCGCGTACAGGGCCGCTCCGACCCGGGGCCTGGTCACCGAGGTCCAGGAGCTCAACGCGGCGGGCGACGGGCACATCACGGTCGACCGGACCGAGTACGACATCCACGGCCGGGAGACCACGACCTTCGACGTCGAGGGCGACGAGACCCGGATCGCCTTCACCCCGGCCACCGGCGCCGTCCCCACCAAGCAGGTCGACACCGATCCGCTCGGCCACACCGAGACCACCGAGTTCGACCACCGGGGCCTGCCCACCGCGGAGATCGACGCCAATGGCAAGCGCGTCGACATGCGCTACGACCCGCTCGGGCGCCTGCTGAAGGTCTGGGACATCGACCGGAACCCGGCCACCCAGTCCCCGTCCGCCGAGTACGACTACACCGTCCGGCGCGACGGCCCGACGATCGTCACC
This sequence comes from Streptomyces sp. KMM 9044, assembly GCF_024701375.2. Taxonomy (NCBI): domain Bacteria; kingdom Bacillati; phylum Actinomycetota; class Actinomycetes; order Kitasatosporales; family Streptomycetaceae; genus Streptomyces; species Streptomyces sp. KMM 9044. The sequence continues at coordinate 5,261,296 of NZ_CP113910.1, forward strand.
AACAGGACCCTGAAGGACGACGGTTCGTACGCCACGAGCTACGAGATCCTCGACGGTCTGCTGCGCACCCGCCAGACGCAGGACGCCGCGGTCGGCGGCGAGGGCCGGATCGTGAGCGACACCTTCTACGACAGCGTGGGCCGTGCGTACAAGAGCAACGACGGCTACTTCAACGACCAGGACGTCGCCCCCAGCCTGCTGACCGTCGGCGACAACGTGGTCCCCTCGCAGACCCGGGCCGTCTTCAACGGCCTCGGTGAGGAGACCTCCGAGGTCACCTACCACTACGGGGACGAGAAGCTCCGCAGCACCACCGTCAAGGACGGCGACGCCGTCACCGTCACCCCGCCCAAGGGGGAGACGGTGACCACCACCTACCAGGACACCGACGGCCGCGACACCAAGCTGCGCGAGTACACCAAGGCCGACCGGTCCGCCTGGCAGGACACCACCTACAGCTACGACGACCAGGACCAGCTGACCAAGGTCACCGAGCCCGGCGGTGAGCACACCTTCACCTACGACGCCCGGGGCCGGCAGACCTCGGCAACCGATCCCGACGGCGGCACCACGCGCTTCGAGTACGACCGGGGCGATAACCTCACCACCGTCGTCGACGCCCGCGGCAACAAGCTGGTGACCACCTTCGACAAGGGCGGCCGCCCCACCAGCCTGCGCGAGGGCTCCGCGAGCGGCCCCAAGCGGGTCGAGTGGACCTACGACACCCTCGGCAAGGGCCTGCCCGTCGCCTCCATCCGCTACGACAAGGACGGCAACGCCTACCGCGACGAGGTGACGGAGTACGACGCCAACTACCGCCCCCGCACCACCAAGACCACCATCCCGGCGGCCGCCGGAAAGGTCGCGGGCGAGTACACGTACACCTACTCCTACACGTCCACCGGCAGCCTGTCCTGGGTGGAGCTGCCCAAGGTCGGGCCGATGGCCAAGGAACGCCTCGTCTTCCGGTACAACGGTGACGACCTGCCCATCTCCATCTCCGGTGCCGCCAACTACGTCACCGACGTCACGTACTCCAAGTACGGGGAGATCCTGCGCTCCGAGGCCGGGCCCGCCGGCAAGAAGCTGTTCTCCACCTACTTCTACAACGACTTCACCCGCCGGACCGACCGCGTCGTCCACGACCGTTCCGTCCAGCCCGGCCGTATCGACGACACCACCTACTCGTACGACGAGGCAGGCAACGTCACCGGTATCTCCCGCACCCCCGGTCCGGGGATGCCCGATGCGCAGACCGGCACCGACACCCAGTGCTTCGCCTACGACCAGCTGCGCCGCATGACCTCCGCCTGGACGGCGCGGGAGAAGTGCGCGGCGGACGGCCCGAGCAAGGAGACGGTCGGGGGCCCCGAGGCGTACTGGCATTCCTACGAGTTCGACGCGTCCGGCAACCGCACCAAGCTGGTCGAGCACGACCCCGCTGGGAACGCGGCCAAGGACATCACCCGTACCTACAGCTACGGCGGTGACGCGGGCGGCCCGAACCGGCTGAGGGAGATCACCTCCACCGGCGCCGACGGGACCACCAGGTCCACCTTCGGCTACGACACGGCCGGCAACACCACCACCCGACAGAACGGCGGCGCCACCCAGTCCCTGTTCTGGGACGTCGAGGGCAATCTGGAATCCGTCACCCAACCCCTGGAAGGGGGAGGCGAGAAGAAGACCTCCTACTTCTACGGCGCCTCCGGCGAGCGCCTTCTGCGTACCGGCGCGGACGGAGCCACCACCCTCTACCTCGGCGAGACCGAACTGACCGTCAAGGCGGACGGAACCGAATCGGTGGAGCGCTCCTACGCGCACCCCGACGGCGCCACCACCGTCCGCTCCTCCGACGGCGGACGCGAGGTCCTCCTCGCCGACCACCACGGCTCCACCCAGACCTCCGTCGACATGATCGCGGCGGGCATGCCGGTCACCCGGCGTCTGCTCACCCCGTTCGGCGAGGACCGCGGCGCGGCCCCGTCCACCTGGCCCGGACACCGCGGATTCGTCGGCGGCACCCGCGACCAGGACACCGGTCTCACCCAGCTCGGCGCCCGCCCCTACGACCCCGCCACCGGCCGCTTCCTGTCCGTCGACCCCATGGTCGACTACGAGCAGCCCGCCACCATCAACCCCTACGCCTACTCCAACAACGCCCCCGCCACCTTCTCCGACCCCGACGGCCTCTTCTTCCCCATCCTGATCGGTATCGCGGCCCGTATCGCGATCCAGGCGGCCATCCGCGCCGCCGCCCGCCGGGCCGCTCAGATCGCCGCCCGCAAGGCGGCCGAGGCGCTCCGCAAGAGGCTCCTGGCCGAAGCCCGCAAGCGCGCCATCGCCGCGGCCCGCAAGAAGGCCGCCGCCAAGGCCAAGCGCGAAGCCGCCCGCAAGGCCGCAGCGGCGAAGCGGGCCGCCGCCAAGCGGGCCGCCCAGCGCGCCGCGGCGAAGCGCGCGGCAGCCCGCCAGGCCGCCGCCCGCGCCAAGCAGCGCGCACAGCGCGCCGCGGCGAAGAGGGCCCAGGCAGCCCGCGCCGCCGCCCGCAAGGCCAAGCCCAAGCCCAGGCCGCAGCCGAAGTCGCAGCCGAGGCCCAGGCCGAAGCCCTCGCAGAAGGCGAAGCCGGCTCAGCAGAAGAAGGCCAGCCCGAAGCAGTCGGTCGGCAGCAGGGTCCGTGAGGAAATCAGGAGCGAGGCCAGGGGCCAGGCTCAGGACGCCGTCACCGAGCAGACCAGCTGCAGGATCAACAGCTTCGTGCCCGGCACTCTCGTGGTGATGGCGGACGGAACCCGTAAGCCGATCGAGAACGTCAAGCTCGGCGACAAGGTCCTGGCCACCGACCCCAAGACAGGTGAGACAACCGCGCAGCCGGTGGTCTCCACCATCCTCGGCGACGGAACGAAGAACCTGGTCAAGGTCACGATCCGGACCGTGGAGGTCTCACCCGGGAATACTGCTGCCGCGACTCCGGCAGACAGCCGGGCCGATGGCGGGATTCCCGTCGACACCGGTCTGCTCCAGCCGGACGCTGACGGAAACGGTGCTGACACCGGGACCGGCACGGTCGTCGCTACGGACGGACACCCCTTCTGGGTCCCGGTCCTCGGTGAATGGGTCGACGCCGATGACCTGGAACCCGGCCAGCGGCTCCAGAGCTCAACGGGAAGCTGGCTGCAGATCACCGCGGTACAGGCGTGGGCACAGAGTGCCACTGTTCACAACCTGACCGTTGCGGATACCCATACGTACTATGTGCGGGCTGGGGCCACGTCGGCACTGGTGCATAACTGTGGTGAGCAGATATATGAGGCAGGTGGAAAACATGGTTCTGAGGCGCGAGGTAGTTCGCGTGGTGAAAATAGCGCCGAGCCTAAGGACGGTCAGGGGGCATTGAATAACTCGGTGCAGATCAAGGCCACTTCTCCACGTCGAGTCGGAATTGACCCCTCTAACGGAGACAATGTGATCATGGACCGAACCGGTGAAGTTCCTTGCGGCTGCACTAGGCCCGGCGGAACCAACGAGATCTTCCATGGGCACGTTCGGGCCAATATGGGCAGTGATCCCGGTATGGCGAAAGCGCAGTCCGTCCTGCGCAAGGGGATCAAGGCAGGGCTTATTAAGGTGCCGTGATGAACCAAGAACAACAGGAACTGGAAATTTGGCGGGCAGCCATGGTGTCCGAGGTTGAAGGTTCGGACACCAGGCTAGCCACCAGAGCCCTGCTGGCGTTGGCGTATGACGATCCAGACCGCAGGGCGGTCGAAGCCATCTTGCTCCGTCAGCTTTCCCCTGAGGTTGATGATCAACTTAGGGCGCTGGCAGTCACTTGCATGGGTCATATCGGGAGAATTCATCAAATGGTGAGCCCCGATGTAGTCCATCGCCTCGAAGGCTTGATCGACGATCCAGCATTGGGCGGCCGAGCAGAGGATGCACTCGACGACATCAGATCGTTCGCGCGTGGCAATTCAGAGCTTTAGTGATCTGAATTCTTGTTCCCCGCGACAAGCGTTGAATCCAGCAGGCGTTGACGGGGCTCGAATATCGCAACGTCAGTTCAGTTAAGCCGATGGAGCGCCGGTGAAAAGAAGTTCAACGGCGCTCCATCGGCGTTTGACGCTCATCTTTCTGCACCCTCGTGGTGATGGCGGACGGAACCCGTAAGCCGATCGAGAACGTCAAGCTCGGCGACAAGGTCCTGGCCACCGACCCCAAGACAGGTGAGACGACCACGCAGCCGGTGGTCTCCACCGTCCTCGGCGACGGGGCGAAGAACCTGGTCAGGGTCACGATCCGGACCAGGGACGCCGCCCCCGGGGATACGGCGGCTGCAACTTCAGCAGACGGTCAGGGCGGGGGCGAGATTCCCGTTGACACCGGTACTGGCACGGTCGTCGCCACCGGCGGGCACCCTTTCTGGGTGCCGGCCCTCGGTGAGTGGGTCGACGCCAGTGAGTTGGACCCCGGCCAGTGGCTCCAGAGTTCAGCGGGCGACCGGTTGCAGATCACCGCAGTCCAGGCCTGGACACAGAACGCCGCTGTCCACAACCTGACCGTTTCGGATACCCATACGTACTATGTGCTGGCGGGGGCTACGCCAGTATTGGTGCACAATATTGGCGGCGGGCCTGTCACCGATGATTTCAACCGGGCACGGAATCAGGCTCTGACTTGGCTGAGTTCTCGCGGATTCAAAGCTGAAAAAGTGACACTGGGCAAGTTCGGGACGATCAAAGGTAAGCCCATCGGCAGGCAGACGGCTAACGGCAAGGTGGGATTCCGGATCGAATTCGATGATCGGCATGGGGCTCACATCAACGTGTGGGCCGGCAAGGAGAAGGGGCCGCACTTCCAGTTCAATGCTACTGAGTCGGCAGTGACGAAGCTTCAGGGTCTGCACGGATGCGGTTGATGGAGGAATATTTTGTCCGGTGATTACTGGGAGGAAGAGGTATTTTCCATGCCGCCTCTAGCCGCCCTGACGAAAACAAGTGCGTCAGATGTATTCGATTGGATGGAGCTCCATTTCCCTTTCGCGGGAGGGAAGATCGATTGGCGTCGCACGAGCGGGATGCATAGGCATTGGATAATCGACGATGAGCAGTTGCTCGCAGCGAGTGCATCCAGGGAAATCTGTGCACGAATTGGGCCAGGCTGTGCAGTCGAGCATGTAGGGGACGGGCTTTCGCCCTACGGCGTGCGTTTTACTGGGAGTGAGGCCGCTTCGGTCACGGCTGCACTTCTTGAGGTGCCGGAGCATCACTACTTCCTCGCAGAGGATCGAGCGTGGATTGTGGTGGTCTCCCTCGAAGGCGACTTGGATGTTTTGGATCGAGTCGGCACTTAAGCGATCAGTTAGTCCACCTCGGTCTTTCGTGACGGGCCGCCGGATTCTCCAGTGGTCCGTTTCGACTTGTCGGGTCGGTGACGGGTAGGCCGATGGCCCGGCCGTCACGTCGGGTGTGCACCGAGCCCCACGGTTCCGGTGGGCGGTTCGTGTTCCTCCGAGCGCTAGCTAGGCCCATCCTCCGCGCGTAGCGGTATCGGTTGAATCCGCTGGTGGGCCGTAACGGTGGGCGGGGTGTCGGTGTTGTCTGAGCATGTTGATGACTCCGCCTCCTGCCCGCCGTGTCGCTGTCCGGCGTGAGCGTGGCCCGCTGCGCATGCGTGCGGTGGTGACGCAGGTGGTGACCAAGCGTCTGGGCGCTCTGCCCGTGGTCGCGGAGTTTCTGCATCGACTGCGGGTGGCCGATACCGTCGATGGGCTGTGTCCGGTGCGGGATCTGGCGCTGGCCACGCACGGCGAGGTGATCGAGGCCCTGGTCGCCAACCGGCTCACCAGCCCCCGGCCTTTGGTCCGTGTGGAGGACTGGGCCCGGACCTGGGCGGTCAAGGAGGTCATGGAGCTCGATCCCGGGCTGCTCAACGACGACCGGCTCGGCCGCGCCCTGGACGCGATCGCCCCGCACCTGGACGAGATCACCGGATCGATCGCCGCCCGGGCGATCTGCGAGTTCGGGATCGACACCGCCACCTTGCACTGGGACATGACCTCGATGTCGCTGACCGGGGCCTTCGACCCCGAAGACCAGGACCCGGACTATCCCACGGTCGCCTACGGGCACCCGAAGGACCGGCGGGTGGACCTCAAGCAGATCCAGGCCGGCCTGGGGATCAGCGCGGACGGGGCCATCCCCTGCTGGCCACCGCGGTCTCCGGCCAGAGCGGCGAGATCACCCAGGTGGTCTCGGCGATGGCGCGGTTCCAGAAGACCGCCGCCGTCAAGCGCTTCCTGATGATCGGGGACAGCAAACTGGTCTCCTACGACAACCTCACCGCGCTGTCCGGCGCGCAGGTCGAGTTCATCGCACCGCTCGCGGCCTCGGCCACCGACACGGCGGTGTTCGCCGCCCTCGACCCCGCCACCGCGGAGCGAGTCGACTACGTCCCGGTGCGGGTGGCCGACCGCCCCACCATGGACCGCCCCGACTACCGGGTCCTGGAAGACACCCACACCCTGACCGGCAAACGCAGAAGCGACCCGCCGATCACCGTGCGCCGCATCCTGGTCCACAGCGCCGGCAACGCCCTCGCGCAGGCCAAGGCCCGTGTCGGCGTACGGGCTCTGATGCAGGGGTCCGTACGGGCTGATGTACAGAGATCATCCGGCGTGTCCGTACGGTGCTCGGGGGTGATGGGAGGAGCCTGGCGCTGATCGTGTGCGGCGTTGAGGAGGGCTTGGGCGGGTGTTGCTGGAACCGGAGCGGTGGCTGGAGCTGCGGCGTTTCCGAGCTCTGCACGAGGCGGGCGCGACCATCTCCGAGATCGCCCGGGAGACCGGCCTGAACTGGCGGACGGTCAAGAAGTACCTGGAGAGCGACGGCCCTCCCGCCCCGCCGGCGCCGGCTCCGCGTTCCGATCTGGGCAATCAGGTGATCAAGCCGTGGGCGCATGTCATCGATGCCTGGCTGCGGGCCGAGATCCTGTTGAAGGCCGCGGTCATCCATGAGCGCCTGGTTGAGCAGTACGGCTTCCCGCACCACTACCAGCGGGTGAAGATGTATGTGCAGCAGGCCCGTCCCAGGGTTGCGGAGGAGCTCGGTTTCACCCCGCGCGAGCTGGCGAAGCTGCATCGTCGCTTCGAGGTGGTTCCCGGGGCCCAGGCCCAGGTCGACTGGGGCGACGAGGGCAGGATCCTTACGCACATGGGCATCGAGAAGGTCTATTCCTTCCACATGGTGCTGTCCTACTCCCGGGATCCGTTCTGCTGTTTCACCACCAGTCAGAACCCGGCCTCGTTCTTCGAGTGCCACCGCCGGGCGTTCGCGCACTTCGGCGGGGTGCCCGGGGTGATCGTCTACGACCGGACCAAGACCGTCGTACGCCGTCACGTCGCACCCGGCGAGGCCGTGCCCCTGCACCCGGAGGCCGTCGCGTTCGCCGGGCACTACGACTTCGACATCGACGTCCTGGCCGCCTACCGCCCGACCGGGAAGGGGCGGGTGGAGCGGCAGGTGCGGATCGTTCGTGATCATGTGCTGGCCGGGCGGTCCTTCTCCTCGATCGAGGACATGGACGGGGCGTTCATGGCCTGGGTGCCCAGGCGCCGGGCGGTGACGCACCGCACCCACGGCGAGGTGATCGGGGTGCGGGCCGAGCGGGACCGTGCCGCGCTGCGAGCCCTGCCCGCCAAGCCCTATATCGTCGCCGACCGCTTCCTTCGGCACGTCGCCAAGGACTGCCTGGTCGCCTTCGACGCCAACCTCTGAGAAGCTGCCCGGCGGCTACACCCTCAAGCAGACCGAGGACACCACCGGCGCGGCCATCGACCGGACCTACACCCGCGACAGCGACGGCACGATCGTCTACTCCGACACCGTGACCGAGTCCATCCACGGCCAGGTCGCCTCCCACGCGGGCTGGTCCGACCAGAACTACCGCTACGACAACTCCGGCCGGCTGACCGCGGTCGAGGACACGTGGAACACCGAGTGCACGCGCCGCGGCTACACCTTCGACGCACGCAGCAACCGCAAGTCCCTCACCTCAGCCAAGGGCGCCCCCGGCGCTGACTGCCCCACGACAGGAGGCACGACCACCAGCCACACCTACGACAGCGCTGACCGCATCGTCGACACCGGTTACACCTACGACGCGTTCGGCCGCACCACCACGGTCCCGGGCAACGGCACGATCGGCTACTATGCCAACGACCTCGCCTACCAGCAGACCGCAGGCGGCAAGCGCCAGACCTGGCAGCTCGACGCCGACCTGCGCTTCCGCTCCTGGAAGGTCGAGACCGGCAGCGGCACCACCTGGACGCAGGAACAGTCTAAGATCAACCACTACGACAGCGACGGCGACAACCCCCGCTGGATCACCGAGGACATCACCAGCGGAGCTCTGACGCGAAACGTCGACTCCGCCTCCGGAGACCTCGTCGCCACCACCAGCAAGACCGGCAACACCATTCTCCAGCTCACCACCATCCACGGAGACGTCGCCCTCCCGCTCCCGCTGGACACGTCCCAGGCCCCCGTCGCCCTGGACGGCGACGAGTACGGCAACCCCCGTGCGGGCCAGGCGGCCACCCGCTACAACTGGCTGGGCGGCAAGCAGCGTTCCGCCGAGACCCTCACCGGTCTGACCCTCATGGGTGTGCGCCTCTACAACCCCGCCACCGGACGGTTCCTGTCCATGGACCCGGTCTACGGCGGCAACCTGAACGCCTACGAGTACGCGCATGCCGACCCCCCAGGGCCCCGGCGTTTGCCCGGGTCGTCCGGTTTGATCATGTGATGCCGTAGAGGCTGAGGACGAGGGTGCGTTCGGTGTGGGCTCGGCGTCCGGCGGCGGTGTTGACGTACCCGGCAAGCTTGAGCGCACCGCGGATCAGGTCGCGGACGGCGGCGAGGACCGAGGGCGTGTTGTGGGTCCTGACCTGGGACTTGTCCTCGTTGAAGGTCACATCGCGGCACCAGTGGACGGTGTTCTCCACGGTCCAGTGCCCGCGAGCCCAGGACGCGATCTCGGCGGCACTCGCCTCCTCGGCGGGCAGGTCGGTGATGGCGTAGACGGTCTCGCTGGACCACTTCTTCGCCCCTGTAGAGACGGCGTCTGCGCTGGATGCGCAGGACCTGGGCCGCGTGGGGGAAGAGCAGGCCGTTGACGGTGACGGCCTGGACGAGACGCTGTTCGTGGCGGCCGTGGCCGCGGGCGTCGTCGCGGTGGATGACGGGGATCTCCTTCCAGGGCAGGGAGTGGAGTTGACGGGCTTGGCCGCGCTGGTTGTTCTTGATGGTCAGCAGGTAGTGCGCGCCGCGTTCGTGCAGGTAGGTGGCGTGGTCGCGTGGGGCGTGGAGGGCATCGGCGGTCACGACCGCCCCCTGGGGGTCCGCGTCGTCGATCTGGTCGAGGAGGGGTTGGAACTCGGGGATTTCGTTGGTCTTCGCGCCGATCTCGTGGGAGGCGAGGGTGATGCCGTCGCCGTGCCGGACGGCGGAGGGCACGAAGACCCGGCTGCCGTCCGGGCGCCTCGCGCCGCGCAGGCACTTGCCGTCCACTGCGATCGCCCGGCGCCGGGAGCGCACCGGTTCGGCGCGGGCGGCCGCCCGGTGGGCGCGGCGCTGTTCGCGTTCGATGCCGCGGTCGGGCATGAGCGGCTCGGGAGAGTGGGACAGCAGGGGCCGCAGGTGGTCGTAGCCGGCCGCGCTGACCTCACCGGGATCGAGCCGCCCCAGAACGGTGCGCAAGGTTTTCTCGCTCGGGATCCGGTAGCGGCCGCGCAACGGATGGTAGGGCAGACCGAAAGCGGCCAGTTCCTCCGGCGTCGCACGTCGGCACCACTCCGCCGCCGCGGTGATGGAGTCATGGCCCGCCGGGGTCATCGCACAGACCACCAGGGCCAGCAGCGAGGAGACCCGGTAGCGCACCCCGCACGCCCCGCGAGGATCGGTGACCGACTCGAACTCGGCAACCGGGCCGCGGACTTGGCCTCGCGCAGCATCCGAGCCGAGGGCCTCCAGGCGGGGCGCCGGAGAGACGGGAACGACGGCAGGGGATGATGGAGGAACGAACACGGCACCTTCGTGGATCTTGCAGCGTAGAGAACTCCATGATCCACAGGTGCCGTGTTCATCTGCTTCCGGGGCCCGCCAGCATGATCAACCGGCCCAGGCCGGGGCGATCCGGGCAAACGCCGGGGCCCTGGCCGACCCCCTCAACCGCTTCGACCTCCACGGCAAGCGCAGCTGGTTCAAGAAGCAATGGAGCCGCTTCAACAACAAGAGGCACCGCGTCGGACGCAACCCCAACTGGCGTTCGATTTACTGGTCTGGCAAGTTCGCCGTCAGCACGGCAGCGCTGTTCTCACCGTTCGGCCGTGTGAAGACCGTCAGAAACGTGTGGAGGTCAGCGAAGAGTCCCCGTAAGACAGTCAAGCGATGAGGCAAGTCCGCAGGCAGGTTCATTGAGCCCTTCCCAGTAATGGATCATGACGTTGCGTGATCGTTCAGATGGTGCGGTCGTATTCGAGTTGGAGCAGGACGAGGGCTGCGGCGGCGATCTTCGTGATACGGCTGGGGTCGAGGCTGACCCTGCGCAGGGCCTTGAAGGTCGTCTTGAGCAGGGAGTTGGCGCGCTCGCAGACGCCGTGGATGCCGCGGATGACCTTGTTGTACGTCTGTTGCTCCTCGGTCAGCTCGCCTCCGGCGGGCTTCTTGAGGGGATGGCGGAAGCCGTCGCCGGCGTTCTCGTAGCCGAGGTCGACCAGGGTCGGCATGTCCAGTTCGGCCGCGATGCGGTTGAGTGCCTCGACCAGCCCGTGGTGGCGGGCGCAGGTGGTGTCGTGTTCCCGGCCCGGCCGTACGGGCGAGACCCAGATCGGCCGGCCGTCCGGGGTGGCGATGACCTGCACGTTCCCGCCATGGTGCTTGTGTTTTCCGGACCACCAGAGGTCTGCGCCGTTGGGGCCCGGGGCGGCGACGCGGTCCGTGCGGATGACCGTACCGTCGAGGTTCAGATGCGTCAGCCCGGCTGCCTTCGCACGCTCCAGCGCGGTGGACAGGTCCGGTGCGCCGGCGGCCAGGACGGCCAGTCCTTCGTGGAGGTAGCGGTAGGAGGTGGAGACCGACAGGCCGTTGTCGCGGGCGAGTTGGGCCAGTCGGGTGCCGTCGAGGAACCAGCGCAGCACGAGCACGGCCTGCTTGAAGCAGCCCAGCGCGCGTCGCCCCTTGCGGGTCCTGGCCACGATTCGGTGGTCGCGCAGGAGACCGGCCAGGTGCTCGGCGGTGGACCGCCTCACATCGAGCACGGCGGTGTATGTGACACTGGTCGGCATGTGAGGCCCCTCGGTCGGATCTTTCTGTCGCAAGATGTTCCTACCAGGGGCCTTACGCCTGCCCGGACTTGGGGGATACCGCGGACGGCGCGACGCGCCTCCCGCTCACGGACGGTGGCCGACGGTTACTGGGAACAGCTCATTCACTGCGCCGGTGTCGGATGGGGAGCTCAAACTGCAGTCGGCGATTTCAGGAACTGGAACAAGAACCGCCGCTTCCATAACGCCTGGAACGACTCGCTGACCTACTCGGGTCGGCGCTCGGTCTGCCGCAAGTACACGGGCAGAAACAGCTGTAGGTAGCCCACGCTCTGCTGGCAGGGGACCTGCTTCGTAAGCGCACGCAGGCCCCCTGCCAGCAACTACTCCGGCACATGTGCAATAGAGCAAGGAAGGCATATGAAGTACAAACTGACGTCCCTCCTCATCTTCGTCCCGTTCATGATTACCAGCGGGATAGACCGATTTCAGCAGACGGGATGGCGGCCGGTCTGGGGAGTGCTTGAGATCATCCTGGCGCTGGCCATCTCAGTGGGCGCTGCCAGAGAAATCCGGGATGGCCGGAGAAGGCGGCGGGCAGAAGGACAGTCGCGGCAAGACCAGTGAACACGCCGAGCTGCCCTCGGCGAACGGCTACTTCGCCATTGAGGTCGTTTCGTGCGCCCAGCAGAACAGGAGGTGACACCGTGACGTAGCGGTGTTCTTGCTGTTCGGAAGCTCGTCGTCGCCTGCCGGTGGAAGTCCGGTCCGGGTAGCTGCCAGGAGGCCCGGTAGCAGGCTGGCGGCGTCGGAGGGAAACGTCCGGCGTCGAAGCCCAGCGTCAAAGGCCCTGCAAGGGGGAGCGACGATACGGTCCGTAGCATTACGCGAAGCCTGCGGCGTCGTTACTCAGCCACTCTTCCGGGGGGAACTTCAAGCGGTACGACGCCTGTTGTCACGGCAACCCGTCGCACTCAGGCGGTCCGCACTGTTTTCAACCTGACTGTCGCTGGCAGCCATACCTTCTTCGTGGTCGCTGACGGGCAGCCGGCTCTCGTGCACAACTGCAGCCCACGAAACAGCAGCAAATGGTTCAGCAACAAGAGGAAGGCATACCAGCAGCGCCGAAAGGACCACGCGCGGCTGAGCCGGAGGGGCTACAGCTGCGAGCTCCGTGGCCCGTGCAGCAATGGTGGCCACTGAACCCTTCTCGGTAACGTCTCGTGACGGTTTGTGATCTTCGTTCAGGTGGTGCGGCCGTGTTCCATCTGGAGCAGGACGAGGGCGGCTCGGGCGATCCGGGTGATGCTGCCAGGGTCGAGGCTGACCCGGCGCAGAGCCTTGAACGTGACTTTGAGCAGGGCATTCGCGCGCTCGGCGACGCCGTGGATGCCACGGATCACCTTGTTGAACGTCTGCTGTTCGAGGTCGAGTTCGCCGCCCTGCGGCTTCTTGGCCGGGTGGCGGAAGCCGTCGCCGGCGTTCTCGTAGCCGAGATCGGTCAGAGTCGGGATGTCCAGAGTGGCGGCGAGCCGGTTCAGCGCGCCGATCAGGCCGTGGGTGCGCGCGCAGGTGGTGTCGTGCTCGCGGCCGGGGCGGACCGGGGACACCCAGAGCGGCCAGCCGTCCGGGGCGGAGATGACCTGCACATTCCCGCCATGATGCTTGTGCTTCCCGGACCACCAGAGATCTGCCCCGTTGGGACCGGGGGCGGCGACGCGGTCGGTGCGGATGACAGTGCCGTCCAGGTTGAGGTGGGTGTACCCGGCGGCCGCCGCCCGCTCCAGTGCGGTGGCCAGGTCCGGGGCGTGGTCGGCGAGCACGGTCAGCCCCTCGTGGAGATAGCGGTAGGCGGTCGGCACCGAGATCCGGCTGTCCCGGGCGAGTTGGGCCAGCCGGGTTCCGTCGACGAACCACCGCAGGACGAGGATCCCCTGCTTGAAGACGCCCAGGGCGCGGGTGTTCTTGCGGGTGCCGAGCCGGTCGCGGTGCTCGCGCAGGAGCCGGGCCAGGGTCTCGGCGGTCTCCCTGCCGACATCGAGCACGGCGGTGTAGGTGATACTGGTCAACGTGTGAAGCCTCTGGCCGTACGGAACTTGATTTTCGCAGACCTGTTCCTACCAGGGGCTTCACCCATATCTGACAGCGGGGCACTCGACGCGGTCCGGCTCACCCCGCACGCGGTCACGCACCGCAACCGTCACGTTGCCGAGAAGACCTCAGTCAGGCGGATACGGGTTCGAGGGTGACCTGGCGGCCGAGAGCTTGGAGCTGGCGGACGAGGCCGCGGGTCTTGGGCGCTGGGCTGAGGTGGCGTTGGTGCCACTCGGCGCCGAGTTCCGGGCGGAAGGGGTCCAGGTTGTTGATCAGGTGCCAGGTGATGACGAGTAGCGAGCGGGCGACGGCGACCGGGGCTTTGGCGTGGCCGCGGCGTTTGACGATGCGCCGATAGCGGGCGCCAAGGAAAGTGTCGGTGCGGGCGCCGGAGGCGTCGGCAACTTTTTCGACGCAGTCGATGAGGCGGTTCGCGTCGCCGAGCCGCCCGGACCGGCTAGCTGCGACGGCCAGCTTGATGAAGGTGTGCACCCCGCCCCCTCCGCGCCACGTTCGTCGCCCACGTAACCATGGCGTGGGTGCACTCTCGACATCCGCGACAGGCAGCTGGCGCAGGGTGGACAACCGCATCAGCGGCAAAGTCCAGCACGGTCCCGTCGTCCAGTCAGGCACCGTTACCGGGCTGACCTTCCACGTGGATCACGTTGATCGACGGTACGGCCAGTGCAGGGAGGGCACCGCGCGCTCCTGTGCTCAGTCAACCCGTTCCTGCCCCGGCGCGAACGATAAGGAAGCCACGCCTTCCAGTGCACAGCGTTCCATTCCGGCTTGACCTGAGCAGGGCTCGGACCGCGCGTGAGGGCAGGGCACGCGCGTGCCCTGCCCTCACGTCGTCGAACGTCAGGAAACGGGGAACCAGGCCGCCAAGCGCTTCGCGATGACCGGTACATCGATGTTGTCCTGCGCAACGTCCTCGACGAATGGGCCGGCAATGGAGACAGGCCGTGGGGCGGTGCTGGCACTGACGCCGTTGAACCGCAGGAAGACGCGCATGGCAAGCCAAGCAGTGCGCTTGTTGCCGTCGATCAGCGCGTGATTGCGGGCGACGGAGTGCAGCAGTGCTGCAGCCTTCTCGTGCAGCGTGGGATACAGCTCGGTTCCGAACACGTTCGTCCGGGGTCGTTCGATCGCTGACACCAAAAGGCCCATGTCACGCACGCTGTGCTCCGTACCATTGACCGTACGGGCGATGGCCAGGATTTCGTCGAGCTGGATGTAGCGCACGTCGGTCACTTCAGGTAGTCCAGGATCTCCGCATCACTGTCCATGAGCTCGACCAGAACGTCATCGACCTTCAGCTCGGCCCGGTCCTGGGCGTCACGGATGGCCTCGATGGCGAGTTCCTGCTTGCTGCGGCCCTCTCGGCGAGCCCGCTCGGTGAGCTTCGCGTCAAGGTCGTCGGGGAGTCGGAGTGTCATCGCCATACACCCATGATACCAGTCCGGTATCAACGGTGCTCTTGGTGGGGATCCCATCCGAAGCGGCGTGACGCAGGGCCTTAGTGGTCTGCGTCGTAAGTTCTTCGGGGGTTGATCATGCGGCTGGGGCGGCGGAGGATTCTGCCTGGTGATCGGCGGTGTGCCGGTCGAGCCTGGCCAGTAGATCGTCCAGGTCGGAGGTGGTGAACTTCCACTGGAACGGCTGTGCCGTGGTGTTGTAGCGGTCTTCGAATGCTCGGAGCCTGTCCTCGACCTCGTTGAGGTCGGTGAAATCGTTGGGTGTCACGACCTTGCGCTGCACGACGGAGAAGTAGATCTCCACCTGGTTCAGCCAGGAGGCGTGGACCGGGGTGTGGACGAGGACCGCGTTCGGGTAGGCGACTCTCAGCCGGTCGTTGAGGTGCCCCGGAGTTTCCGGACAGGGACCCAATAGGGTTGTTGGGTCTTCGAATTTAGTCGGGGAGGGCCGCCCGTGACCTGTACCGCCGGTTGCCGAGAGTGACCGTCGTGGGTGCGTGAGGGGTGAACGCAGACCGCCCGCGCTGCTTGTGGATCATGACTGGTGTCTAGACAGCCGATCTTCAAACAGACACGGGCGGCATGGGCCACGATACCGGCGCGACGGCGCTGTTCGATCTGGAGGGGGTCGCGGTGGCCGAGGTCGTCCGCGACGAGGACGGGATACGTACGGTGCGTCTGGTGACCACGGCCCCGGCGGCGCGGGCCTGCCCGGCGTGCGGGACCTTCGCCACCCGGGTCAAGGAACGGGCCGTGACGCGGCCTCGTGACCTCGCCCATGGCGGTGGCGCGGTACGGATCCGCTGGCACAAACGGCGCTGGCAGTGTCGTGAAGATGCCTGTGAGCGGGGCTCGTTCACCGAACAGATTCCCCAGATACCCGCACGGATGCGGCTCACCGAGCGGCTGCGGACCGCGTGCGGGCAGGCCGTGGCCGACGGCGGACGCACCGTGGTGCAGACCGGCCGCGACCTGGGGCCGTCCTGGCCGGTCGTCATGCGCGCCACCCGCACCTACGCCGAGCGCCACCTGCCCGCCGCACTGCCGACGACCGAGGCGATCGGGATCGACGAGACGAGGCGGGGCAAGCCGGTATGGAAGCAGAACCCGGACACGGAGAAGTGGGAGCTGGTCGCGGATGCCTGGCACATCGGCTTCGTCGACGCGATCGGCGGACGCGGCCTGTTCGGCCAGGTCGAGGGCCGCAACGCGGACTCGGTCGCCGACTGGCTCAGCGCCCAGCCCGCCGCCTGGCGCGAACACGTGCGCTACGTCGCCATCGACCTGTGCACCACCTTCCGCGCCGCAATCCACCGCGCCCTGCCCCACGCCACCGTCGTCATCGACTGCTTCCACATCGTGCAACTCGCCCAGCGCCACCTCGCCGACCTGCGCCGACGCCTCACCTGGAAACAGCACGGCCGCCGGGCCCGCAAGGGAGACAGCGTCTACACCGTCCGCAAACTCCTGCGCCGCAACAAGGAAGACCTCACCGGAGAACAACTCGCCCTGCTCAAGGTCGAGTTGGAGTACATGGGCACCTACGGCCGTCAGATCTACGCGGCCTGGCAGGCCAAGGAACTCCTGCGTGACCTCCTCGGCCTGGCCCTCCACCGCACCCACGTCACCCCCGACCGCTCCGCGATCTCCGCAGCCCGCCACCGCTTCAACGCCCACGTCGCCGACCACGCCCACCTGCCCGAACTCGTCACCCTCGCCGAAACCGTCGATCAGTGGTGGAACGGCATCGAGGCATACGTCCTGACCGGGATCACGAACGCCGCCAGCGAGGGCAACAACCGCGTCATCAAGCTCGACGCGCGATGCGCCTTCGGCTATCGCAACCGCGCCAACCAACGCCTACGGTCACTCTGCGCGACCACGAGACGAGCCCGCCGCGAGGGGGTCCCCGACTAACTTCGAAGACCCGTGAAGCCCAGACTGAGCTCGCGCCACCTTCATGCCGGACACCGCCAGACCAGTAAACAGGTTCCCGTCTGGCTTGTCCCAGGACAGCATTGAGGCCCTGGTTTTGATGTCGTCTAAGCTTTACGACACGTCATCGGCGGTTCACTTGCGTTCGCCTTCTCAGCCCACACCTGCCATATTTAGTACGGCTTTTCCATGACGCTCACCACCACGGCTCATTCACCGCAGCAGCTCATGGTGGTTTGACACCTGCACCTGCATGCCGATGCCGAAGGACCTACCTTCATCTCCACAACAGCATGGCAACTGTTCGTTCCCGTCTTCTACATCAGAACCTCACAATCACCTTCTGGACACACCAACGCCATGGCAGAATCGTTCTTCGGGGCCTTGAAGAACGAGCGGGTTTCCCGCGTGACTTACCTGACCCGAGAGGCCGCCCGACAGGACATCACTCGATACATCGAACTCTGGTACAATCACAAGCGCCTCCACTCGACTATTGGTTACCGCCCGCCGCGAGAAGTCCACGCCGAATACACGGAGTTGCACATAGCTGCGTGAAATAGACGGTCAGCTCACTGTCCGGAAAACGCGAGGCCCCTCAAGCCCCACCCTGGGGCGCTTCCTGTCCGCAGACCCGGTCCCCGGTGGCAGCTGCAACGCCTACGACTACGCCTGCGCCGACCCGATCAACAACGAGGACGTGACCGGCTGCGCGACCTGCCGGGTCCCTAAGCACGCCTGGACCGGCCGCAGCTATACGACCGTCTTGCGTACCACCGGCTGGAGCTACGGCAGCTGGCAGAGCTACAACTACCACTGGTTCTGGGACGTCGTCAGCGGCGACTGGGGCCCGCTGCCCATCTCATCCTGGAAGCGCCAGTACAAGTACCGCAAGCAGTACGTCTTCAAGTGTAAGGTCGTGGCCTGGTACGGCTGGGGCAGGCAGAAGATCCTCGCATCCTTCGAAACCCGCTACCAGTACTCCTACCGCGACCGCACCACGTACCGCGTCGCATGGTCGGGCTACAAGTGGACCCGCACCGGCGGCTGGAGCTGGGCCCGAACATCACGGACCTACGTCTCCTACTACCGCATCGTCTACACCAAAGGCTGACCTGGACACTGAGGTCTTCTCGGCAACGTGACGGTTGCGGTGCGTGACCGCGTGCGGGGTGAGCCGGACCGCGTCGAGTGCCCCGCTGTCAGATATGGGTGAAGCCCCTGGTAGGAACAGGTCTGCGAAAATCAAGTTCCGTACGGCCAGAGGCTTCACACGTTGACCAGTATCACCTACACCGCCGTGCTCGATGTCGGCAGGGAGACCGCCGAGACCCTGGCCCGGCTCCTGCGCGAGCACCGCGACCGGCTCGGCACCCGCAAGAACACCCGCGCCCTGAGCGTCTTCAAGCAGGGGATCCTCGTCCTGCGGTGGTTCGTCGACGGAACCCGGCTGGCCCAACTCGCCCGGGACAGCCGGATCTCGGTGCCGACCGCCTACCGCTATCTCCACGAGGGGCTGACCGTGCTCGCCGACCACGCCCCGGACCTGGCCACCGCACTGGAGCGGGCGGCGGCCGCCGGGTACACCCACCTCAACCTGGACGGCACTGTCATCCGCACCGACCGCGTCGCCGCCCCCGGTCCCAACGGGGCAGATCTCTGGTGGTCCGGGAAGCACAAGCATCATGGCAGGAATGTGCAGGTCATCTCCGCCCCGGACGGCTGGCCGCTCTGGGTGTCCCCGGTCCGCCCCGGCCGCGAGCACGACACCACCTGCGCGCGCACCCACGGCCTGATCGGCGCGCTGAACCGGCTCGCCGCCACTCTGGACATCCCGACTCTGACCGATCTCGGCTACGAGAACGCCGGCGACGGCTTCCGCCACCCGGCCAAGAAGCCGCAGGGCGGCGAACTCGACCTCGAACAGCAGACGTTCAACAAGGTGATCCGTGGCATCCACGGCGTCGCCGAGCGCGCGAATGCCCTGCTCAAAGTCACGTTCAAGGCTCTGCGCCGGGTCAGCCTCGACCCTGGCAGCATCACCCGGATCGCCCGAGCCGCCCTCGTCCTGCTCCAGATGGAACACGGCCGCACCACCTGAACGAAGATCACAAACCGTCACGAGACGTTACCGAGAAGGGTTCACTGACCGAACCTGATTAATGTGGCGCTCCGCGGATCCCTCTGCGGAGCGCCACATCCGCTTGCAGCCTTCAACCTCGTGTATTCAGCTACGAGGGCCGTCCGTCAGTGATGTGACGCCCTGATAGCGGAAGGGTGCCCCTGACCTGCGATGATCTGAACTTCCTAGATCAAGAACGTCGCAGAGTGGGGGCACCCAACAGGTGCAGGCTACCGAATGGGATCGTCGGCTCGTTGTGCGGGCCGACGGCAAGAACCTGGTCGGGCATGCGGGCGTGGTGCTGCTGCACCGGATCGCGGACCGGGTCGGGCTGACCCGCGCCCTGGCCGCCGCGCTGCCCCGCGGCGTCGGGCCGGGGTGGCGGGATCGCGGGATGGCCCTGGTCCAGCTGGCCTGCGCGATCGTCCTCGGCGCGAGGAATGTCCTGCAGGCCGAGCAACTGCAGCAGCACTGGAGGCCGTTCTTCCCCGTCCGGTCTCGGACAGCACCCTGTGGCGCACGCTGGAAGCCATCGACGGCCCTGTCGGAGCCCGGGTGGAGCGCGTGCGCGCCGTGATACGGCGTGGGGTGTGGACGCTGCTCGCCCTGCGGCCCGGTGGGTTCCCGTGGATCTCGGTATGCGGGCGCACGCTCACCAACTGGTACGTCCTGGATCTCGATGCCACCTTGGTGACCTGCACCAGCAAGAAGGACGGCGCGGCCGGCACGTTCAAGGGCGGCTACGGACATCACCCGCTGGGCGCCTGGCTGGCCAATACCCGCGAGTGCGTGACCATGCTGCTACGGCCGGGCAACGCGGCGTCCAACGACGTCGCCGACCACAAGACGGTGCTGGCCGCCGCGCTGCGGCAACTCCGCTGCCGCTGTGGTCGAAGCTGCTGGTGAGGATCGACGGCGCGGCCTTCAGCCACGGCCTCCTTGAGCATCTGCAGGCGCTGACCACCAGCCGCCGCCGAGTGCGCTGGGTGACCGGCTGGGCCATCAATACCGCCGACGAGGCCGCGATCGCACTGCTGCCCGCGGACGTGTGGAACGACGCGCTGCGGCAGGACGGCGAGGTCCACGAGATCAAGGGCCCGGACGGACAGAAGGTCACCTACCAGGTCGCCGAGCTGACCGGGGTGCGCGACCTGAGCGGCTGGCCCGAGGGGATGCGGCTGATCGTGCGCCGGGTCAAGCCCTCGCGCCGCGATCTGAAGAAGCTGACCGCGTTCGAGCAGCGCACCGGCTGGCGTTACCAGATCGTCGCCACGAACATCCCCGCCCACCAGGGGCTTTCCGGGGTGTCCGGCTCCGGGCAGGTGTGGTTCGTCGATGCTCTCTACCGTGATCATGCCGAGGTCGAGGATCGTGTCAAGGCGATCAAGCGGATCGGCCTCGGGCTGCTGCCCTCGAAGTCCTGGCAGCTGAACGCCGCCTGGGTGCTGGCTGCCACTATCGCCGCGGACCTCGACGCATGGACCAGGCTCCTTCTCCTGCATGACGAGCCCGAACTCGCCGCCGCCGAACCGGAGACGATCCGCAGGAGGCTCTACCACCTGCCCGCCCGGCTCACCGCCCACGCACGCAGACGCACCCTCCACCTCGACCGCACCTGGCCCTGGGCGCCGGCGTTCGCCACCGCCTGGCAGCGGGCCACCCAGCTTCCGGCCCACACCTGACGGTCGGCCCCGCCCCGACGACAGCGGAGAGGAGAGGACCCGCAGCACCCTCGGGCCCGTGGAACCCGACGCCCCGCAGCGTCACGCGACGGCCCGTCCTCGAACGGCAGGGGACATTACGGGCAAACCGCCGAACCGACCGACGTCACACCGCAAGTGAAGAATCGAGGTCAACAACTGGTGAAAGCCTGCCCACCTCCGTACGGGAGACACTCATGCTGTTCGTCATCGCCATTATCGGAATCTCCATACTCGGCTTCACCCTGTGGTACTCGGCGCGCGTCGCCAGAATGCGCGGCCTGCCCCCGTGGCGCAGGTTCCTCCCCCTCAGCCTTCTTGTGTTGTCCATCGCAGCCAGCCTGCTGCGAGCCGCCGACATCCCCCAGGTCGCGAACGCTGTCGCCTTCCCCCTGCTCCTGGCCGCGATCGCGGTGTCCCTGATGGAAGTACGGGCCGAGAGGAGCCGGCGCACACCAACGGTGACGCAGTAGAAAAACCCCACCCTTCGGGTACCCCGCGCCCCTGAGCTGCCCCGGCTGGCCTTCCCTAACCAGCCGGGGTCTCGCTTGGTTAGAGCTTCTCAGCCGATGATGGCGACAGGGGCGTCCCAGGCGTTGCGGTCGACTGTGATGGTGTAACCGCCCCGCGTTTCCTTGCTATTTACCATGTACTGGTGGCCGCGACTGTGGTTGGTGTACTGAGCGGGGTTCCACGGCCAGTCGGTGGTGGTCGTGTTCTTTTTGTCCCACAGTGCGTACCAGAGGTTGCCTGGCAGGTCCGTCTTGTTCGGGGCGGTGGCGATAGCCTTGGCACTGGAGCTGCTGAAGCCGTAGAGGCCGCCACGGTAGGTTGCGTTCCGCAGCGTCTTGGTGAAGGAGCGCACGTAGGTCAGAGTGGCGTCGTTGCACGCCTTGTCGGTGATGTCGTACGACTCCATGTTCAGGTAGATCGGGCTGCCGGCTTTCATCCCGAGGGCTGATGCCTTGGCCACCGCGTCCTTCGCGTTACTCGCACCGACGGAGGCCGCCGTGGAAGCGGTGAATCTTTCCGGGTTTGCGCTCTTCTGGCAGGGCGGCTGCGCGCCGACGTAGAGCGGAATGAGCTTCCAGCCGGTGGAGTTGACCGACTTCGCCCATGACTTGGTCAGGTTGGGCTGAGCGCAGCCACGGTTCTTGCCGCCGATGTAGACAGCGGCGGCGCCATAAAACTTCGTGTTCCACGCTTTCATCGCCGCGAGCGAGGGCGCAGTGCACGTATCGAACGCTCGACCGGTGTACGTCTTCTGTGCGGGCCAAACGGTGGCCGCCATGGACGTCTGCGCTGCGATCCCGGCACCCGCAGCGACGGCGACCCCGCCGTCGCCCAGGCGATGTAGCGGCTCTTTTTGGACAGCCGATGACTGGACAACCCCCACCCCATTCGTATGGCAGCCTATGGCCGCCGTGAATCCGACGCGCCCGCAGAGGACAGCTTGCGCTACCCCGCAACTCGACCGCAGTACGGGTGCAGCGTCTGCGTAGTGGCGCGCCCTCCGCTTCGGATGCCCGAAGCGGATCGCAGAATAGCCGACGTCCGTGTCGTGAAGGTGAGCAGCTTCGCGTGGGCTCGGTTGGCGGCTGCACCAACGCTGACGCCGGTCCGTGTGCAAGCCGACAGCCTTGATTCCGATAAGTGACTTGCCTAATGAACTGCCGGGCACTGCGGGCGGAGGGAATCTGAACTCACCGACCTACAACTTCCTGGCTGCCCTGCCGGCCGATCCCGACGCTCTGCTGAAGCGGATCCGCGACGACGCCGAGGAGAATCACGGTGCCGGTTCCGACTCCACGACGGGACCGGACCAGGAAGCCTTCGTCACGATCGGCGACCTTCTGCGCAATGGAGCGACTCCCCCGAGACCACCGCGGCTCTCTACCGGGCCGCTGCCCTCATCCCCGGAGTCGACGCCGTTTCCGACGCTGTGGACGCGGCAGGCCGACACGGGGTCGCCGTCGCCCGAACACACGGCGGCGAACGCACTGAGCCCTTCCCAGTAATGGATCATGACGTTGCGTGATCGTTCAGATGGTGCGGTCGTATTCGAGTTGGAGCAGGACGAGGGCTGCGGCGGCGATCTTCGTGATACGGCTGGGGTCGAGGCTGACCCTGCGCAGGGCCTTGAAGGTCGTCTTGAGCAGGGAGTTGGCGCGCTCGCAGACGCCGTGGATGCCGCGGATGACCTTGTTGTACGTCTGTTGCTCCTCGGTCAGCTCGCCTCCGGCGGGCTTCTTGAAGGGATGGCGGAAGCCGTCGCCGGCGTTCTCGTAGCCGAGGTCGACCAGGGTCGGCATGTCCAGTTCGGCCGCGATGCGGTTGAGTGCCTCGACCAGCCCGTGGTGGCGGGCGCAGGTGGTGTCGTGTTCCCGGCCCGGCCGTACGGGCGAGACCCAGATCGGCCGGCCGTCCGGGGTGGTGATGACCTGCACGTTCCCGCCATGGTGCTTGTGTTTTCCGGACCACCAGAGGTCTGCGCCGTTGGGGCCCGGGGCGGCGACGCGGTCCGTGCGGATGACCGTACCGTCGAGGTTCAGATGCGTCAGCCCGGCTGCCTTCGCACGCTCCAGCGCGGTGGACAGGTCCGGTGCGCCGGCGGCCAGGACGGCCAGTCCTTCGTGGAGGTAGCGGTAGGAGGTGGAGACCGACAGGCCGTTGTCGCGGGCGAGTTGGGCCAGTCGGGTGCCGTCGAGGAACCAGCGCAGCACGAGCACGGCCTGCTTGAAGCAGCCCAGCGCGCGTCGCCCCTTGCGGGTCCTGGCCACGATTCGGTGGTCGCGCAGGAGACCGGCCAGGTGCTCGGCGGTGGACCGCCTCACATCGAGCACGGCGGTGTATGTGACACTGGTCGGCACGTGAGGCCCCTCGGTCGGATCTTTCTGTCGCAAGATGTTCCTACCAGGGGCCTTACGCCTGCCCGGACTTGGGGGATACCGCGGACCGCGCGACGCGCCTCCCGCTCACGGACGGTGGCCGACGGTTACTGGGAACAGCTCACTCCCACCTCACGTGGCGCAAGAACGGTCGGTACGGCACCATCCACTACCGCTGGCACGGACGTGGTCTCGGGCGCCGGGGCTGATCAGAAGACGTTTTACTGCTGACCAGTAGAGTCGATTCCCGTCACAGGGACTGGGTGGCGAGGCAGCCTTTCGGCGGCCTCGCCACCCGCAACCGATGGAGTGAACATGGGTGGTATGAGTGCCAGAGCCCGAGTCGCGGGCTCGGTGATCGCATACGCGGTCCTGGCCGACGAGAGCAATGCCTGCGACGCTCTCGACGAAGTAGTGGTGGCATCGGACAGCTGGGCCTCGGCTACGACGCTCATGCGCGCGTGCGGCTACCGCAAGGTTCCCCGGCGTACCGAGAGCCGCGACGTGCCCCATGAGGCACTCGAAGTCGCCTTCGCGACTCCCGGCACGGTTTTCCGTAAGCGCTTCATGGCGGAGACTTCCTGGGCCCCCGCCTCCCGCACAGAGAGCAGCGAGCGCCCGTGAGCATGCAAGGCCGCCTCGACGAGTTGATCGTTGCCCTGCGGCAGCATGCTCAGGTCATGTCCGCACCGGATCAGGCCGGTGAGGCCGGCATCGAAGCGTTTGAAGCCCTCAGAAGAGCTGCAGCCGCATACGGTGAGTGTGTTCGTGAACAGACTCACTGGGACAGCCCCTTCGCCGAGCTTGAGGAAGACAGCTGGGAAGACAGCTCGGAGGAACTCGACGCCACATCGGAAGCAGAACAGGACAGGGATCTTCTCGTGGTGTCAGGCACTTGGACATTCGAGGTGACCTACCGGGACGCATGGAGCAGATTCGCGGCCGACCAATTGGAGTCCGCCACCCCCGCGCTGCGGCAGCTCAGCGGCGACCCTGCCGAGGCCGCCTCCGCGCTGTTGTCGTACGACGGCCTCTCGGCATGGCTCGGTGCTCACGGCGTCGCGCTGCTGGCCGACGACTGGACCGTCCGCGATACGGAGGAGGAGCTGCCTGAGGACGACCCGGAAGAATGATCGCCCTGCCCATACGTGACTGGCAGGCCTGACCCACCGGGACATCAAGCCGTCCAACACCATCGTCAGGTCCAACGGCAAAGCGACGGTCGTCGACTTCGGCATCACCAGGAGCAGCGACGCCCGACACGACATCACCACCACCGGCGTCCTGATCGGCACCCACGGCCTACATGGCGCCCGAGTGCTTCAGCGGCGCCTTCGACCACCGCTCCGAGTCGGCGATGCGCCGCACCGCGCCCGTCCGCGCCGCGGGGTCCTTGCAGGCCTCGACGGCCAGGCGGGTCGCGCGCTCGCGCAACTCGTCAGGGTACTTACGGGAGCAGCCATGATCGGCACTCTTCCGGGTCTTCGATGTCTCCATCAAACCCGGGGCGGTTCAGTACGTGGAGGCGGACGTTCCCGGCCACCACGCGTACGCGTCGGGGGAGAGCTCCGTTTGCCGCTGGTACGCCTTTTTCCAGGAAGGACTCCGACCGGAGCGAGAACGCGTCGGTGACGTCAATGACACCGGTGGTGCTGCACGTGCGGGTTACCAGCACGGCGGTCTCTTCCACGTACCACTGTTCGCTGCTGCGCAAGTCCTCAGGAGTGATCAGGAATAACCCACCGCGGTCGGCGTCCAGCAAGCCACAGAACAGAGGGGACGAATCAAAGCGGGGCACGCACATGAAGCTGACCGACGTTCCGCCCCACCAGGGCGGACCCGCAGATGCTGCCTAGCAAAGCGTGGTCCGCTACGGATAGGTACCCATCACGCTCCACCACGCGCCTTGGCCCGCAGCCCGCCGTTCACGACGGAGCGTAACCGTGCGCGGCAGCCCGATTCCAGCGGTGCCCTCTGCAACGCGGCGGCGATCCGGTGACGCTGAAGACGAGATCGTTTTCTACTTCTCGAGAGCGGTGCTCGTTCGGAGCGGATACGAACCGGTGTGGCGAACGCCTAACCGATCCCCATCCGAGCGGGATCGCGGGGGATGCAGCCGGATGGAAACGGGTGGCTATGTCCGCCGTTTCGGCATCGTCGCAGGTGAGGGGGCGTCACGCTTTTGGGTTCGATTCCCACCTGCCCCACTCGGCATCCCCGGGCAGAATCGTTCTGACCTGGGAAAACGCGTTTTCCGGGGGCGTTTCGCGTGCAGCGTTCGCCGCGCGTAGGTGCAGCAAACGTGAGGCTTCGGTCTTTCCAAGCAGGTATCGCACGGCTGTGACCTGGCCTTTTGTTGCCCTCGTGTCCGTGGGAGCGTTAAGGGCGGTCCCACGGCCGCACCTACCGGTCCATGTTGCTAGTGGCGAGCCGGGTCCCGTCAGGCGAGACCGCCACTGAGTGCACCTCACCGGTGTGACTGGTGAGGGTTTTGGTGCATGAGGTTGTCAAACGCCTCCTGCTGGCGGGGGGTCTCGTTGGGCGCCGGAGAACATCGACGCCCTCGACTTCGAGCTCACCGAGGCCCAGAGGGACGCCAACGCCACCCCGGAAGCCGGCACGTAGCTCTTCTTCGACCACCGCGACCCGGAGATGGTCGCCTGGCTGAGCGCGCGTCGCCTGGATTCCTGACCTCCTGCGGTGGGTAGGGGCGATGCTCGCTCCCAGGAGCGTATGCCCGCGAGGTCATCATGGAGCAGGGGGTCACGATCATGCTCAGCGTCCGATACGCCCCCGAGTAAACGGTCGCGCCCTGGTCACGTGGATCGTGAGCCCGTGCCTGTGTCCTGCGAAGGCTGACGGATGCTGTCAAGAGCCGAGGCGTGGCCCGTGGGTATGCGCCTGGTTCACCGTTCGTAGTGGAAGCGGCATGCCACCACGTGGATGATGGTGTTCTCATCGATGCGGTACACCAGTCGGTGTTCGGAGTTGATGCGCCGCGACCAGTAGCCGGAGAGGTCGTTCCGCAGCGGTTCGGGCTTGCCGATTCCTTCGTGGCCGCCCCGGTCGATGTCGGCGATCAGCTGGTTGATGCGCTTCAGTATTTTGCGGTCGTTCCCCTGCCACCACAGGTAATCGTTCCAACCGTCGTCGACGAACAGCACCTTCACGCGGCGCCCCGCCCGGCCTCGTCATCGGGATCCACCAGCTCGCGAAGTGCACCCTGGCCGGCCCGGTCCTGCTCGATGGACCTGCGCAGGCGCTCGGCCATCGCGGGTGACCGCAGCAGGTAATCGGTCTCTTTCAGTGCCTCGTACTCGGCGAGCGAGACGACGACCATCGGCTCATGGCCAGTCCGGGTGATGACCAGCTCCTCGGCGTCGTTCTCCACCGCGTCGAGGGCGTCGGCGATGCCCGCGCGTAGCTCGGTGACACTCATCGTCTTCATGACGTACACGATAACGTACAGAGGGGATCCCCGTGTGGCTGATCGCAATCCGCTCCGGAGGGAGTGTTCAATGAACCGCGGATCCGATGATCGAGGAGACGCCAGATGAGCGACACCACCATCGAGCGGATACCGGGCAGCGAGTCGGCGGTGGCCGTGCCGGCGAGCGATGAGCAGTTGGTTGCGATGCTCGTGGACCGGGCCCGCAGCGAGGGTCTGCAGCCGGCTGGGAAGTGCCGTCGGGGCTTTCCCCCTGAGTGTGGACACCTTGGACACTGGGCCTTGAGGGGCCGGATGACCTTCCCCTCGTAGCGGAGAGGCCGTGACTGCAGGGGAAGTTGGGAGTCATGGCGGAGAAGAGGCGGAAGTTCGACGCGGAGTTCCGTGAGGGGGCTGTGCGTATCGTGACCGAGACAGGCAAGCCGCTCGCGCAGGTCGCGAGGGAGCTGGGGATCAACGAGACCACGTTGGCCAGCTGGGTCTCCCGCGCCCGACGGAACGGTGCGGCTGCTGGCGGGCGGAGCGAGAGCGTCCAGGAGGAACTGGAGCGACTGCGCAGGCGCGGCGGACGTGTACTGCGACCCCCTGTCCGCGTGGAAGATCACCCCGGGGACGTTGCCACCGCGGGTCGCCACAGCCATCTTCAGTGCGTCGATGACCAGCTCGGCGCGCATGTGCGAGGCCATCGACCAGCCGAGCACCCGGCGTGAGCAGATCTCGATGACGCAGGCGATACAGCCACGAGCCACCCACCTGCACGTAGGTGATGTCGCCGCACCACTTCTCGTCCAGCCGCGCGGCGGTGAAGCGGCGTCGGACGAGGTCCGGGGCGGGCGGTGCGAGCCGGTCGGGGATCGTGGTGTGCTGGCGACGCCGCAGATGGCGGCCTTGGAGCCGGTTGACGCGCATCAGGCGCTCGACGCGCTTGCGGTTGACCGTGTGTCCGAAGCCGCGCAACTCGGCATGGGCGCGCCGGACTCCGTAGGTGCCCTTGTGCTCGGTGTGGATCTCACGGATCTCCGCGAGCAGGGCGTCGTCGTCGGCCTGCCGCTTCTGGCGGGACGTCGCGCCGGCGGTCCACCGGTAGTAGCCCGAGCGCGAGACCCGAAGGACCCGGCATATCCGCTGAACGCCGAAGGCCTGGGCGTGGGCGGAGACGAAGTCCCAGCGGTGGGTCTTCACTTCATCTCCTGGGCGAAATACGCCGTTGCCCGGCGCAGGGTCTCTCGCTCGAGCTCCCACTCCTTCTCCGCCTTGCGCAGCCGGCCGTTCTCCGCGCGCAGCCGGGCCAGCTCCTCGTCCCGGCTCTCCGCGCCCTGCTCGCCGTGGCCATGAGCGCGGCCCGCGTGCTCGTCGGCCTGGCGCACCCGGCTCCGCAGCGTCTCGCCGGTCACCCCGACGTCCGCCGCGACCGCCGCGTACGTGCGCTTCCCGCCCGCCGCGCGGTACAGCGCGACAGCGTCGTTCCTGAACTCCGCCGGATACGGAGACCTGCGTTCCACCGGAACACCTTCCCTTGGATCTGCACGATCCATTGTCAGAGTGTCCACGGCACGGGGGTCGCCTCACCGGTGGACGCACCCTCCTGACCCGGCACCGCCGCCCGGCGGACGCCGACGACCGGCCGCGATCCCCCGACCGGGCTTTTTCCTGTGGCGGTACGGGTCGTCCGGGACGGGTGACGGGAATCCGCGCCACGTGTGCCGTCTTCGGCAGCATGACGGCGATGTCCGGACCTTCGTCCGCGGCCGGGGCGTCCGCTCCGGCTCAGGGCAGGTGGCGGGCCAGGGCAGTGGCCAGGGCCTCCCGTACCTCCTGCGGAGGGCGGGGGCCCGCCCGGTCGGTGTCGGCGGTGACGGCCGCGGCGACCGTGTGGAGTGGGGCGCCGGACAGACGGGAGGTCTCGCGCAGGATGTGCCAGGCGGCGTCCGAGCCGCAGCCGTGGGCGGCCATGAGGATGCCGCGGGCCCGGTCGACGGCCAAACGGGCGGCGATCTCCCGCCGGAGCTGTTCGACCTCGTCCTCCCGTACCCGCACAGGTGGCCGCCGCGCCGGTCCCGGGGCCGTCACCGGGGTGGGGACGTCGCCCCGGCTCCGGGAGCGCAGGGGATCGGCCGGGTCCAGGCCGACGAGCGCCAGGATGCGCCGAGGCTGACCGCTCCAGCGGGTGGCCGTGACCGGCACCGACCGCCGACTGCCGTGGTCGCGCAGGACGTCCAGGAACCGCAGTCCCGCCGTGTCCATGAAACGCACGCCGCTCATGTCCAGGTCGACCCGGGCCGCGCGGGCGGGCAGCTGGGCCAGCTTTCGGGCGAGGGCGTCGGCGCTGCCGTGGACCAGTTCACCGCGCGGGGTGAGCAGGGCCCGGTTCCCGTCCATGCGCCCACCGATGACCAGCGTGTGTCGTCTTCCCGAGGAAGGGGGTGGAGCCGCGAAGGTCATGTCACCGCCTGGTTCGGTATGCGTGCGGGCCGTCGGGCGTGCTGGTCGGGTGCCGTGGACCGGGCGGCAGGAGGTGCGGGAGTGCGGGGCGGGACGTATACGGTCCGTGCAGTACTCGCGGAAGCGCCTGCCCGGTTTGCCGCGCCCTACACCCCTCGTTCGCGCACCGGCCGGAATTCCGGCCGGTTACGGCCGGTTACGGCCGGCCGGTGGCTCAGGTAGCCAGCGGGTTCAGCACCAGGGGGGCGATCTTGCCCTCCAGCATGGCGCCCAGGCCCTGGACGGCGCACACGTCCGGCCGCTCGGCGATGTGGACCGGCATGCCCGTCGCCTGCCGCAGCATCTGGTCGAGACCCGGCAGCAGGGCGCTGCCGCCGACCATCATGATCCCGCGGTCGGCGAGGTCGGCGACCAGGTCGGGCGGGCAGCCCCGCAGCACCTTGCCGATCCCGTCCAGTACGGCCGTCAGCGGGGTCTGGATGGCGTGCCGTACGGCCGCCGTGTCGACCTTGACCGAGCGGGCGAGGCCGGTGGCGACGTCCCGGCCGTGGATCTCCGTCGACTCCGGGCCGTGCGGGGTGAGCCCGTTGCCGGACAGGGCCACCTGCAGCGGCCGTACGGACTGGCTCGGCAGCATCAGCTCGTGCTGGTGGCGCAGGTGCTGGATGATGGCGTGGTCCACGGCGTCCCCGCCGACGGACATGCGCTCCGCCGTCACGATCGAGCCGAGCGAGAGCACGGCCACCTGCGTGGTCGCCGCCCCGCACACCAGGATCATGGTCGCCTCGGGACGCTCCACGGGCAGTCCGCAGCCGACGGCGGCCGCGATGAGCGTGTCGACCAGCTCCACCCGGCGGGCGCCCAGCCCGACCAGCGTCTCGATCGTGGCGCGCTGGGCCAGCGGATCGGCGTCGTGCGGGGTGGCTGCCGCGGCGCGCAGCCGGGGCCTGCGGCGCAGGGTGCGGCGGATCCGTTCGCCGAGCAGATGGCGCAGCATGCGCTGCGCCATCTCGATGTCGACGACGGTGCCGCCCGAGACGGGCCGTACGACACGGATGTAGCTCGGCGTCCGTCCGGTCATCCGTTCCGCGAGCTCACCGACCGCGATCAGCGCACCGGTACGGGTGTTCACGGCGGCGGCGGACGGCTGGTCGACGACGAGCCCGGCACCCTTGACGTAGACCCGGGTACGGGCCGCTCCCAGGTCGACGGCGAAGTGGCAGCGGCGCAACTGCTCCAGACTGGCGGTCACGGCAGATCCTCCCGAGTGCGCGGTTCTGCGGGCCGCCGGACGGCGAACCTCAGGACCATCGTGCGCGCGGGCGGGAGCCACCGCCTGTTGTGGAGGGCCGGGCGGGGGGCCGCTGAACGGGGGTGGGGCACGGCAACCGCAGGGACGGCCCCGAGCCTTTCACCGGCCCCGTCCCCGTCGGGGGCTCGGCCGAGGTGCTGCGGGAAGAAGGCGGTGGCCGCCTCCCCACCGATGCCGATGCCGATGCCGATGCCGATGCCGTCACCGACGCGGGCGCGGGTGGTCGTGGGCGGCCCGGTCCTGTGCTCCGCCTGCCGCACGTGGGACGAGGTTCGGGGCCGGAGGCGACCGCGTGGGCCGCGGGTGGCCCCCGGTTCACCTGTCGTCGTGACGGCGACCGGGGTCGTGGGCGTGGTGGCCGACGATGCCCCGTACGACGCCCAGGTCCACCAGGTCCTGGGGGCGGACGCGGAGCTGGTCCGCCGTGGCCCCGGCCTCCTGAGGGGGGCGCTTGAGGATCGCCGCCGCGAGTTCCGGGGCGATCACCGAGAAGTAGCTGTCGGGTGCGGCCCAGGTGTTGCCCGGTGCCGCCAGGGCCAGCGCGCCGCCGGAGCCGCCCTCGCCGACGACGAGCGTGGTGACCGGGGTGCGGGCGGCGGCCACCGCGGCGAACAGGTCGGCGATGGCCGTCCCCGCGCCCTGCCGTTCCGCCTCCGCGTCGTTGGCCGCGCCCGGGGTGTCCACCAGGGTCAGCACCGGGATGCCGAGCCGGTCCGCGAGCCGGATCAGCCGGGCGGCGGTGCGGTACCCGGCGGGACGGGTCGCCGTCCCGGTCTGCGCCGCGTAGGCGACCGTACGGCCCTCGTGCTCGCCGAAGCCGCAGAGCACGCCCTGCGGATCGGTGCCGCCGCAGCGGTCGCCGTTGATCGCCACGCGGTGGGTGAAGTACGCGTCCAGGTAGGCGTGTGCGCGGGGGCGTTCGGGGGAGCGGGCACGCTGTACGGCGTCCCGGCCGGTGGCCGGAAGGCCGCCCGGGCCCGTGCCCAGCGGTTGCGGTGGAGCGACCGGGGTGGTGGACGGGCGGGTCAGCAGCCGCAGCCACCGGCCCAGCGTGCCACGCAGGTCCTCCGGCGGGACCACGGCGTCCACCGTGCCCGCCGCCACCTGCGCCTCGGCCGTGTACGCCGCCGGGTCGGCGTCCGCCGGGCGGACCCGCGAGCCGGCGAAGCCGACCTGTGCGCCGGGCAGCGCGAGGACCACGTCGGCGCCCGCGCCCAGGGTGGCCCAGCCGCCGCCCGTCGTCGGATCCCGGACCACCGCGATCTGTACCGGCCCGGCTTCCCTGGTGAGCACCGACTCACGTACCACCCGCTGGAGTTGGGTGAGGGCGAGCATGCCCTCCTGCATCCGGCTGCCGCCGGTGGCGACCAGGGGGACGACCGGTAGCCGGTGCTCGCGGGCGTACGCGTACGCCGACACCAGCCGGTCGCCGGTGCGTTCGCCCAGCGAACCGCCGAGGAAGCCGAACTCGAAGGCGATCAGCACGGCCCGGACGCCTCCGACCAGGGCGGTGCCGCAGACCACCGACTCCTGCTCACCGGTGCGCTCGGCCGCACCGGCGCGCAGGGCGTCGTAACCCGGCCAGCCGAGCGGGCCGTCGGGGGCGGACTCCCGGACGGGGTGAGGGAGTTCGGTGAACGTGGAAGCGTCGGCGACGCGCGCGACGGTCTCGCGTGCGGAGAGCCGGTCAGTCATGACGCAGCGCCCGCTTCATGATCTTCCCCATGTCGTTGCGGGGGAGCGAGGTGAGGTGATGGAGTACCCGCGGACGCTTGTGCGGGGCCAGACGGTGGGCGACATGGTCCGCCAACTCATCGAGAGCAGCGGGCGACTGAGGATTCGCCGGGACGATCCACGCCACGATCCGCTCGCCCAGGTCGGCGTCCGGCTCCCCGGTCACCGCGGCCTCCCGGACGCCGGGGTGTTCCAGCAGCGCGTTCTCGATCTCCCCGGCACCGATCTTGTAACCCCCGCTCTTGATCAGGTCGGTGGCCTTGCGGCCGACGATCCGGACACAGCCGCCGGCATCGCGCACCGCCATGTCACCGGTACGGAACCAGCCGTCGGCGGTGAAGGCGCCCGCGGTGGCGTCCGGCCGGTTCAGGTACTCGGTGAACAGGTTCGGGCCGCGCACCTGGATCTCGCCCACGGTCTCACCGTCGTACGCCGTCACCGGGGACCCGTCCTCCTCCACCAGCCGCAGCTCCACGCCCGGCAGCGGCACACCCACGGTGCCGGGGCGGGCCTCGCCGTCCGCGCGGACGCTGGTGTTCATCAGCGTCTCCGTCATGCCGTACCGCTCGACGACCCGGCGTCCGGTGGCCGCCGCGATCCGCTCGTGGTCGTGCACGGGCAGCGCCGCCGACCCCGACACCAGCAGCCGCGCCCCGGCCAGCGCCGTGGCCAGCTCCGGCTCGGTGGACAGCGACTCCGCGACGCGGTGGTACATCGTCGGCACGCCGAACAGCATGGTCGCGCCGGTGCTCAGCTCCCGGGTCACCCCCTGGATGGTGAACCTGCCGAGGTGACGCACCGAGCCGCCCCGGCGCAGCGGACCCAGGACGCCCAGGACGAGACCGTGCACATGGAACAGGGGGAGCCCGTGGACGAGGACGTCGTCGCCGGTCCACTGCCAGGCGTCGGCGAGCGCGTCCAGGGTGGTGGCGATCGCACGGCGGGGGATGACGGCGCCCTTGGGCGGGCCGGTGGTGCCGGAGGTGTAGACGACCAGGGCCGGGTCCTCGTCGCCCGCGCTGTCCCCGGGGAACGTGCCCGGGGTGCGGTCGGCGGGGTCGACGTCCAGGCGGGGCAGGCCGGCCAGTGCCTCCGGGAGCTCCTGGCCGGGCGCGGTGAGGACCAGGTCCGGGGTGCTGTCGGACAGGATGTGGCCGAGTTCCCTCCCGCCCGACTTCGGGTTCAGGGGCACCACGGTCACTCCGGCGAGCAGTGCCGCGGTGACCGCGACCGCCGTCTCCAGCGTCGGCGTCGCCCAGACGGCGACCCGCCGCGCCTCGCGGACGGCCCCGGCGACCGGGCCGGCCACGGCGGCGAGTTCCCCGTACGTCAGTGAGCGCTCGCCGAACCGGAGGGCGGGCCGGCCGGAGGCGGAGCCGCCGGCCCGGCTGTCGGCCAGGGCCGGGAAGAGAGAGGACACGCGTCGTACTCCTTGACCGTCGGGTGGTGAGGTGGCCTGGTGCGGGGCGGGCGGGCGGGCGGGCCGTGGGGCGTGAGGTCGTGCGGCCGGCCTTCATGGTCGCCGACGTGCGGCGCGGGCGGCAGGCGGGGTCAGCCGTGCGTCCTGTCGGCCTCGCGGTCGGCCAGTCGCTGGTATGCCGTGGAGGGGGGCCCGCCGTCTTCGGCGCAGCCCTCGTGACCCCCGGGTGGTGGACGCGATCATCCGGGCGGCGGCCCGCCGGCTCCGGTCCGTGGGCCGGGCGCAGTCCGTTGCAGCAGGCCCCAGGTGAACTCCGCGACCACCTCGTGCCGCACGCCCCGCACGTCCGGTGCGACGAGGGCGAGACCCCACCGGGTGGGGGCGGTGCCTTCGAGCGGGCGGGCCGGGGCGAAGGCGCGGGCGGCCTCGCCGACCGTGCAGGACCAGGGCGTCAGGTCCTCGACGGTGCGCAGCACGGGCGGGCCGGCGTCGGGCGCGCGGACCAGCCACTCGTTCCAGACGGTGCCGTCGGGCGCGGTGAGGATCTCGAAACGGAGGTCCGGCCAGAGCGGGAGCCGCCACCGCGACGCCTCGCAGTCGAGGTCGCCGATCCGGCGCCGGGCCCGGGACTCCGGCTCGCCGAGCACGGACCGGTACCTGGAACGGGCCGGACGGGAGCGCGGCGAGCGGACCGTGGCCTGCCAGCGCTTGTTGGCCTCGCGCATTCTGGCGAGGGAGACGCCCAGTTCGTGACGGGCGTCCTCGACCGGGCCGGGATTGTGGTCCGCCATGCGGCGCAGCAGGACGAGCTGGAAGTCGAGCGGGGTGAAGGGGCCGGACGGGCCGGACGGGCTACCGGGGGTTCTCGCGGAAGGCACGGGAACCATCGTCGCTCACCGCGGGCGCTCCGGGGCGGCGGCCGTCCGGGAGGAACAGCACCGAGTTCACGTAGCGCGGGCCCCTGAGTGCGCCGTGCGGCAGGACGCGGCGGAGCAAGCCGTGCGAGACGACGTAGGAGGCCCTGGCCTGGTGGGCCTCCAGCGGGAAACGGGCCAGCGGGACCCAGGCGTCGTCGGGCAGCACCCAGCCGTGGTAGCCCAGCAGGGACAGCTGGGCTACCACGGGTGCGATCGGCTGGATGCGGGACTCCAGCTCCACGAAGAGCGCCGGGCGGTCGCGGGCGAGGATGCCGGCGGCGCCGCGCAGTACCGCCGACTCGTTGCCGTCCACGTCGATCTTGATGAAACCGACGTCCTCCAGGCCCAGCTCGTCCAGCGTGACGCAGGCGACGTCCAGGGCGTGGCCGTGGATGTCCCGGCGGACCAGGGAGGACACGCCCCGGTCGCCGCCGTCGTCCGGCGGCAGCCACAGCCGGGCGATCCCGGTGCGGTCCGAGGCCGCCGCACGGATCACGCGGACGTTCGGCGGGGCGCCGGAGATGAGCAGCCGCGCCAGGTGGGGGACCGGTTCGACGGTCACCACCTGGCGGGCGCGCCGGGCCAGCCGGTGCGTCCAGGGGCCGTACCAGCCGCCGACGTCGACCGCCGTGCCGCAGTCCGGCGGGCACAGGTCGGCGAGCCGGGCCAGCTCGGGCTCGAAGCGCGGGTAGACCGCGCGGGCGACGGCGGCCACGGCCCGGGTGGGCAGGACGGACGCAGCACGGGCGGCGAGTGTGACCCGGGGGAGGCTCTCCGTCATGGGGTCGCCCCCGGGGCCCAGGGACGCCCGGCGGGGTCCGTGGGCGTACGGCCCCCGGACACGCGCGCCAGCAGTCTCTCGTGCTCCTCGCCCGAGACCTGCTCGCCGGAGGACGGGAGCAGTTGCGGGATGCCGTCGACGATCGGATAGCGGCGGCGCAGGCGGGGGTTGTACAACGCCTCCTCGTGGCCCTCGGCGTCCGCAGCGGCGGGGAGCAGGTGCAGCGGTCCCTTGTCGAGCGGGCAGGCCAGAATCCTCAGCAGTGGGTCGTCGGGCTTCACGGCGGAGTCAGCTCCTTCGTAGAGGTACTTTTTTGCGAGGCGGTGTCGTGCTTCGGCATGGCCAGCAGCACGGTGACCGCGAGCACCGTGCCCGCCACGCGCAGGCCCAGCCGCAGCGGTTCGTCGGGAAGTTCCTCGCCGAACGACAGCGTGCCGAGCACCGCCGTGTACAGGCAGGTCACGGTCGTGCAGACCGGCACGATCAGCGAGGCCCGGCAGCGCTGGAGCGCCGCCTGTGACAGCACCAGGCCGAACGCGCCGGTGAACAGCAGCAGATACGGATACGGGGAGCGCAGCAGCCCGAGCACCGCGTCGCCGACGCCACTGGTCGTCAGATGGCTCGACACGCCCTTGATGGCGAGCGAGCTGACGCCGTAGAGCAGGCCGACGGCGACCCCGTACTCGACGCCGGTGGTCGGCATCCGGTGCCGGCGCCGGGCCCGGCGCTCGGCGGAGTGGTAGAGCCACACCCCGGTCGCCAGCGACGGCACGCACACCAGCAGGATCAGCCGGTGCGGCGCATCCCGGCCGACGGTGTCGGCGCCCTCGACGCCCTCCTTCAGGGACAGCACCACCATCAGCAGCGCGAGCAGGATGGCGCCCAGCGCGTACCGTTCCCGGCCGGTGGTCTCCTCACCCAGGAGCCGTGCCGACAGCATCACGAGCAGTACCAGGCCGGAGACGAACAGACCTTGGGCGGCGGCGATCGGCAGGGTCCGGTACACCGCGAGCTGTGCGGCGAAACCGGCGGCGAGGGACAGGGCCCCGGCGATCCACAACGGGTTGCCGAGCACCAGCCGCAGCAGCCGCGCCGGCCGGTGAACCGATACTTCGGGCAGGGTGGACAGCGCTCGCTTCTCCAGGACGAACCCGCCGCTGTACAGGACGTTCGACACCAGGGCAGCGGCCACTCCCCACCACATCGTCCCCGGCCTCCCTTACGTCCGGCGGGCGTGCAGGAGCAGGATCGAGGCGAGCGGTGGCCGGGCACAGGCCAGCCGGTCCATCATCCGCAGCGGGCGCGGCACCCCGTGGAACGGAGCGCCTTCGAGGCGTACGACGGTGAAACCGGACGCGTCGACGAACTCCCGCAGCGCACGGGCGGTGTACAGCCGCAGGTGTCCCACCACCTCCGATCCCGGCCTGCCGTGGATGCCGCGCAGGCTGACCTCGGAGAACACCGGCTGCACTCCGGCCAGCAGCAGCGCACGGTTGTACCAGGCGGCCAGATTGGGGGTGGACAGCATCAGATGGCCCCCGGGGCGCAGCACCCGGTGGATCTCCTCCAGGGCCGCGTCAGGGTCGACGAGATGCTCGATCACCTCGCTGAACAGCACCGCGTCGGCCGACCCGGACACGAACGGCAGCCCGCCGTCGGTGAGCTCGCCGCGCACCGCGTACGGCATCCGGGTGCGGGCCCGCGCCAGGGCGTCCTGGGACCAGTCGACGCCGACGAGGCGGTGGCCGTGCAGGAGGGGTGCGGCCGTGGCCGCGGCCGAGCCGTCGCCGCAGCCGATGTCGAGGATCGTCCGCGCGCCCCGGGCACCGGCCGGGCCGAGCGCCCGGGCGAGCATCCGGGCCTGGCGGAGGCTGCGGGAGGGGCCCGAAGCCACCGGGACGGCAGGGTTCTCGTAGAAGTCGCGCAGGTCGCGGGGTGGGGAGGCGGTGGTCGCGGTGGTCGTCACGGGGCTGCCTCCGTGGAGTGCAGATGGTGTGCGAAGAGGTCGTGGAGGTGGACGCCGTCCGCCCGCCCCAGCAGCGCCCGGGACCAGCGCACGGACAGATGGAGACGGCCCGCGGTGGAGGCGGTGGTGAAGGTGAGGCCGCGCGGCATCCGGGACGGCGCCGAGAACCACACCGCGTGGGCGCTGCCCGCCTCCTCGCCGAAGTCCAGCGGGTACGGGATGCGGCCGATGTTGCTGAGCAGCGTGGTCGACAGCAGGGGCGCCGCGGTCCTGCGCAGGGCGCGGGTGAGGACCCGGCGGGCGGCGACCGGGGCCCAGGGCGCTGTCAGCAGGTTCGCCCCGCGGCCCAGTTGGGGACGGGAGAGGGACTTCAGGGCACGGGTGCGCAGAGCGGTGCGGTGGAGCAGGCCGGGCAGGTCGCAGGTGTCCAGTTCCGTGAGGGCGAAGGGGACTTCGACCAGCCGGGTGCCGTTGCCGATGGGCATCGTGGCGTCCCTGGGGCGGTCGTCCACCGGCATGGTGATGCGCAACGGGCGCGGGCGGGCGCCGCGTTCGCGGTTCCAGCGGGCGAGGGTCAGGGCGGTGGCGACCATGAGCTGGTCGTTGACGGTGTACGGGGCCCCCTTGGGCCGGTGCGGCAGGGGGAGTTCGGAGACGATCAGCCCGTTGCCGGTGCGGTGGCCCGGGTCCGGGGTGCCGGGGGCCACCCGGGCGGGCGGCGACCAGGGGGAGGGCGCGTCCGGCGCGCCGGCCTGCGCGGGTGCGGACCGCCGTACCGGCGGGGCGGCGGCGGAGTTGTCCCTGCCGCCGTAGATCTCGGCGGCGGTGGCCAGGATGCGCAGGCAGGCGGGGCTGTCGAGCGCGGTGTGGTTGACGGTGAGGAGCAGCGCGGCGCCCACCCCGGCATCCGCCCCGCCGTTCCCGCCGTTCCCGCCGTTCCCGTCCGCCCCGCCGGGCCCGCCATACGCGCCGGCCTGGACGGTGTCGCCGGGGCCCGGGGCGTTCACCAGTTCCAGGCGGATCGGCGGGGAGGCGGTGAGCGGGGGTGCCTGGGTCAGGGTCCGGGCGCGGGCGTCCCGCAGGGCGCCCGGGCCCGGCGGCGCGAAGCGCACCACCTCCACGTCGGGTTCGTCGGTCAGCTCCCACTCGTAGCGGCGCCGGTACCAGGGGCCCGGGGCCTCGCGCATGAGGATGCGCGGGTGCCGGTGCAGGGCCTCGAGGAACGCCTTGCGCAGCCGGCCGGGGTCCAGTTCCCCGGGGAGATGCACCTCGACGTGCACCGTCTCCGGCTCCTCCTCCTGGAGACAGTGCCGGGACACCTCGTCCACCACGGGGAACGGGATGCGAAGGGGTGTGGTCATCCGGTGCCGCCCTTTCCCGCCGAGCCGTTCGAGTGGTTCGGGTCGTCCGGGCCTCCCGTGCCGTGGGTGCGGGGAAGCTGCCGGGTGGACTTCTCCAGGCCGGGCGGCGGCCGGTGCGTCGGAACGCGTGAGCGCACCGGAGGCAGCTCGGCCGTACGGTGGTCCGGTCTGTCGGAGGACCGCTGCCACTCGGTGGAACCGGCCCTGGCCGCCGCGGGCCCGCCTGCGGCCGTCCCGGCCCCGTCGTCCGTCCGCCCGGACCCCCGGCCGTCCTCCCGCACCGCCCGCCCGGACCCGGGGCCGCCCAGGCTCACCAGCGCCGCGAACAGTCCGATCAGTGCCAGCAGCTGCGCCACGTGCCCGAAGGCGCCCTCGCCCGCGCCCGCCGGCTCCCCGGCCCCGAGGGCGGACGCGATCCCCGCTCCCGTGAGGGCGGCGAGCGCCACCGGCACCAGCAGGGCGGCCCTGCGCCACGCGAGCAGCGCCAGCGCCGGGACCAGCAGGGCCCACCAGCCCGCGACGACCACGCCGACCAGCGTCAGCGCCACCGTGCCCAGCCACAGTCCGGGCGCCGCCGGCTCGGGCTGCGGGGCGTCGGGGTTCTCGGCCCTCCGGCGCCACAGCGCCAGCCCGATCAGCACCGCGATCCCGACCCCGCTGCCGATCAGAGCGGCGTCGTAGGCCGTGGCGGGACCGTAGGACAGCTTCACGGTGCCGCTCTCGCCCGCCGGGATCCGCCAGCCCTGCTGCCAGCCGTCCAGCCGCAGCGGTGTCAGTTCCTCGCCGTTCAGGGTGGCTGTCCAGCCGTCGTTGTAGTTCTCGTACGTCGTGAGGTACGAGGCGGCTCCGGAGCCGACCGACAGCTCCCGCTGGTCGCCCAGCCAGTCCTTGACCTCCAGTTCGCGCTCGGCCGCCGAGGCGTCCGGCACGGTGCCGCGGGTCAGGGTCACGGAGGTCACGGTGAGCGGTCCCGCGTCACCTGCCTCGACCCGGTGCTTGCCGGTGGACAGCTCCAACACCGTCCTCACCTCTCCTTGCTGGCAGAGCGTCACGTCCACCGGACGCCGCTCGGTCAGGTCCCCGACCGTGCCCTTCACGCCGGTCTCGTACAGCTCGCCGTCGACGGCGAGCACCGGCCCCCTGCCGCACTCCAGGGTGAACTCCCGGTCGGCGGACGGCTGCGGGGTGCGGTACTCGTCGAGCGCCGGTATGTAGACCTCCGTCAGTCCCACCGGCAGGCTCAGGTCGTCGCCGACCACGGGGTTGTGCAGGGTGAGCGGGGCGGTCCGGGTGATGGCGATGTCGAGCCGGTCCGTGGTGATCGGCGGGAAGCGGACCATGCCGTTGTCGTCGACGTTCGCGATCGCCGCGCCGTCCGGGGAGCTGATGCGCACCTCGGTCGGCCGGGTGGACAGGCCGCCCGCGGCCGCCAGCACGATCTCGCCCACCGGCTGCTTGCCGTCCCAGCTCAGGTGGACGACGGGCCTGTCGCCCGCGATCCATGAGGTGGTCAGGTCACCGTCGGTGAGGTTGCGCGCGGTCAGGCCCGCGCCGAGGCGGGCAGTGGAGTCGGCGGTGGCGGTGATCCGGGCCTGCTGCTCGGGCGCCACGTCGTACAGCAGCCGGTCCAGCGCCTCGCCCGGCACGGCCACGCCGCTCGCCTCGACCTCGTACGTGCCCGCCGTGCCCGTGGTGAACACGCGGTGCAGCCCGTTCTCGGTGCCCGTCGGGGACAGACCGGTCGGATCGGCGGAACGGTGCAGCGAGACGACCTGCGCGCCGGCGGTCGAGTTCTCCGCGTCCGTGGGCAGCCGCAGCAGCCGGGTCACCTGCACGTCCGGCAGGTCGATCTCGGAGAAGCCCGCGCCGCCCAGACCGGAGTGCCGGGCCACCGAGTCGACGATCGTCAGCTTCATCCAGCCCGTCGCGCCCTCGGGCGCCTTGACGTCCTGTTTGATGCCGTTCGCCTGGAGGAAGCTGGTTTCGGAGCCGCGCTCCGTCTCCACCCGCACCTTGGTCGCCGCGGCCCGCACACTGCCCTGCGGCAGCGGGACGATGCCGATGGAGTCCGGCATCTCGTAGCTGTCGTCGAAGGCGATCCGCAGCCACTGCCCGTCCGGTGAGCCGGCCGAACCCTCGGCCCAGGCCGTCTCCGGGTTGCCGTCGAAGGCGTTCACCGGGTCGTACTGCGGCAGATGGAACAGCCAGTTGCCGTACGAGGACGCCGACACCGCGCGGGCGCCGCGCAGTTCGGCCACCGTCTGGTGGTCCAGGCCCTCCTTCGGCAGGATCTGGTGCGGCTTCTCACCCGCGCCCTGCGTGGCGTCGGGCGCGTTGCGCTCGTCGGAGGTGTACGTGTACGACGTGTTGGAGTTGACCAGGCCGAACCGGGTGTCCGCGTACCGCATCCCGTCGCCGGTCACCTGCAACGCCGGTGTGCCGAGCCCGGGATGGGCGTCACCGGTCAGCACGGTCGGCCGGCCGCGCAGTTCGCCGGCCAGCGGCAGCAGCGCCTCCGGGCCGCCGGAGACCACGGCGGTGTCCGCGATCGGGGCCAGCGAGGCCTGCCCCGGACGCCGGACGTCCGCCCCGGTCGGACGGTAGATCTCCACCGCCCGCTGCTGCGGGTACAGCCCCTCGACCTGGAGCGGGGTGTCGTTCGCGATGACTCCGCCGGTCTTCACCGGACCGAGCCCGGTGACCCGCTCGTACCCGGACTGCGTGAGGGTGCGCTTGACCGTCGTGGTCGGCACATGCCCGACCTGGTCCGGATCGAGGTCGTTGCGCACGACGACGTAGTAGAGGCCGGCGCGGCTCAGGTAGTCGGCGAGCCCCGGCACCTCGGCGCCGGTCAGCAGGGCCTGCTCGACCGCGTCCATGGCCCGCCGGTTGCCCGGGGTGCCGAACGGGACGTAATCGCGCTGTGCCCAGCGGGATTCGGCGACCACGTCGAGCGGCTGGTCGATGGTCGAGCCCCAGGTGTGGATGCCGTGCGCGGTCGCCGGCACGACGAGCGCCCGCGAGTCCGGGGAGTTCTCCTCCAGCCAGTCGGCCGTGGCCCGCCAGTACGTGGGGATCTCCTGGAACGAACCCGGACCGGGGATCGACCCGTTGAGGTACGGCCACATCAGCCCCGGCAGGATCAGCACCGCGGCGACCAGCGGCGCGAAGCGCCCGCCCCGCACCCGCCGCCGGATCCGGCCCGTTTCGTCCGTCCCGTGTGTTCCGTGTGTTCCGTTCGGCCGGCCGGCCTCGTCGGCGCCGCGTGAGCGGGCGGCCGTGCCCACCAGATGGCCCAGGCCCAGCACCAGGGCGAGCGCCAGGCCCGTCTGGAACTTGTAGATGTTGCGGAACGGCGACAGCCAGCCGTCCAGCCAGTCCTGCACGACCCCGTGGAACGGAGCGCCGAACGCGCCGCCGTACCCGGCGAGCAGCACCAGCACCGTCACCAGCACCGTCAGCACCAGCCAGCGGCGCTCCGGCAGGTCCCGCCGGGCCAGCCCCGCCAGGCCCAGACCGGCCGCGAGTGCCGAGCAGACGATCACCAGCGCCGAGGAGGCGACGGTCCAGCCGGCGGGCAGCCACGCCTCACCGAAGTGCAGATACGCCACCCAGTTCCCGGCCCCGCGCAGTGCCTCGGTGGCCGCCATGGTGTCCGTCGTGGTCCGCGCGGTCTCGACATAGGGCAGGAAGTTCTCGCCGTACACGCCGAGCAGCAGCAGCGGGATCCACCACCAGGCCGTCGCCACCGCGACGGCGGGAGCCCACCAGGCGATCAGCCTCCGCCGTCGCGGTCCCGGCGGCCGGGACAGCAGGTACAGGCCCACGGGCAGCAGCGACGCCAGCGTCGAGGCGGCGTTGACCCCGCCCATGAACGGGACGAGCAGGGCCGAACGCAGCGCCGCGACCCGGGCCGTGTAGCGTTCGTCCGTCAGCGGCAGCAGCACCCACGGCAGCAACGCGCCCGGCAGGGCGGCGGCCGACGTGGAGCCGATCACCGTGGTGAACAGCGGCCACAGCGCGTACGCCGCCGCCGCGAGCAGCTGGGACGCTCCGCTGCCCACACGCAGCCGCTCGGCGAGACGCAGAGCGCCCCAGAACGCGACGGACACGATCAGCGACAGCCACAGCCGCTCGGCCAGCCACACCGGCAGCTGCACCAGGTCGCACAGCCAGTAGAACGGCAGCATCGGCCACAGGTAGCCGATGTACTGGTTGTTGACCCCGCCGAACGACCCCTGGTCCTGCCACAGCTGGCCGAGGGCGGCGAGGAACCGCCCCGGGTCGACGGTGACACCCAGTTTGGTGTCGAAGGTCTGCCGCCCCGGTTGCACCGCCAGGAGCAGGACGAACATCACCGCCCAGAAGCCCAGCAGCCAGCGCCGCGACCGCCGCGGGCCCCGGGGCGGACCCGCGGCGGTCGCGGTACGAGGGACGGCTGCCGGAGGGGGAGCCTGGACCGTGGTCGTCATTCGG
Organism: Streptomyces sp. KMM 9044; assembly: GCF_024701375.2. Lineage (NCBI taxonomy): Bacteria > Bacillati > Actinomycetota > Actinomycetes > Kitasatosporales > Streptomycetaceae > Streptomyces > Streptomyces sp. KMM 9044. The sequence goes on from NZ_CP113910.1 coordinate 5,304,690, forward strand.
GACACCGCCGGAGGATGAGGAGGAGGTTCCACGTAGCGAACTCACGCAGACCGGGCACCTTGACCACGGTCTCGGTGAGGAACGGCCAGTAGCGGGAGCGCGCCGAGACGATGCGTACGTCGGCGCGGCCCCGTACCTGCCGCAGGGTGGTACCGATGTGCACCGGGAAGAGGTTCTCGCCGAGCGTGTGCTTGGCGGGTCTTCCGGTACGGCGCCGGTAGCGGGCGCGGGCCCGCTCGGCGCCGAGATAGTGCCACGGGGCCCATTCGTGCCCGCCCCACGGCGAAAGCCAGTTGGTGAACGACACGTAGATGAGCCCGCCCGGCCGGGTCACCCGGGCCAGCTCGCTGAGGAAGGTCTGCGGATCGGCCACGTGCTCCAGGACGTTGGACGAGAACGTCACGTCCGCGGCGCCGTCGCACAGCGGCAGCAGATAGCCGTCCGCGACCACGGTCTTCTCGGGCGGCTTCCGGGCCAGCTCCCGCACGTCCGGTTCGAACAGGAAGGCGTCCGCGCCGCGGCGGCGGAACTCCTCGGTGAAGTGCCCGCTGCCGCCGCCGACGTCGACCACGACCCGGCCCGCCACGGGACCGCCGTACGCCTCGACCTGGTCGGCGGCGTCCCGGGCGAGCAGCGCGTAGCAGGTGTCGGGGTCCTCCTGCTCACGCAGGAAGGCGCGGAAGAGGGCGAGGGAGCGGTGAGGTGAGGGGTCCTTCGGACGGCTCCCGGCCAGTGCGCCGCCGGCCGTGCCTCTGTCGCCCGCCCCGCCTCCCCTGCGTCTGCCACCCGGCTCTCCGCCACCCGATCCGCTGTCGGTCATGCTCCTGTCACCCATGGGTCCCTCGCTCATGGCCGGTGACTCCGCACCGCCTCCGCCGCCACCGCGCGGAACTGCCGCACGGTACGGTCCCAGCGGTAACGGGCCGCGCGCTCCCTGGCCGCCCCGCCCATCAGCTCCCGCCGGGCCCCGGACAGGGCGAGGGCGCACCAGGCCGCCGCGAACGAGGACTCGCCGCGCGCCAGCACACCGGTCTCGCCGTCCACCACGGAGTCCCTCAGGCCGGGCACGTCGAAGGCGACGGCCGGGGTCCGGCGCGTGGCAGCCTCGGTGACGACCAGGCCCCAGCCCTCCACCGCGGAGGGATGCAGCAGAAGCCAGGCCGCGCACAGCAGACGGTGCTTCTCCGCCTCGGAGACATGGCCGGTGAACTCGACACCGGGACCGGCGAGACGTTCGAGACGCTCCCGCTCGGGGCCGTCGCCGACGATCACCAGCCGGCCGCCGGTGACCGGTCGCACCCGTTCCCACAGCCTGAGCAGCAGGTCGATCCGCTTGTACTCGACGAGCCGGCCCACCGCCACGAACAGCGGCTCCGGGGAACGCCCGGTGCCCGGACCGGGCTCCTCCACACCGTTGTGCACGACCCTGATCCGCTCGCGCGGCACGCCGATGCCGTGCAGCGCGTTCGCGGTCGACGGGGAGACGGCGATCAGCAGCCCGTGCTGCCGGGCACCGGTCAGCGCCCAGTGCTCGAGCCTGCGCCCGACCCGCGCGGCCGGAGTCAGCGGACCGCCGAAGCGCATCCCCCACAGGTCGGTGTGCACATGGTTGACCAGGCACAGCGTCGGCCCGCGATGCCACAGGGGCGCGAGGTACGGCATGCCGTTGCACACCTCGACCAGCAGGTCGCAGTCGCCGACCTGACGGGTGAAGGCGGAACGGGCACGAAGGTAGTGACCGTAGGTGCCGCCCGCCGACACCACGCGGTAGTCGCGGAACGCCGCGGGACCCCCGCACAACAGGGTGACCTGGTGGCCCATGCGGGTCAGGCCGCCGGCCAGCCGGTCGACCAGCAGCTCGGAGCCGCCGGCGGAGGGGTTGTCCAGATCGCGGTGGGCGAGGAAGACGATCCGGCGGGGATGTGCGGGGAGTGCCGGAGGGTGCTGCGGCACGCTGGGGAGCGGCGTGCGCAGCCGGGAGGGCACGTGCTGGGGCATCGGTGCTCCAACTCGTCTCGGAGTGCGGAACCATGCGTGGGGTACGCGGGACAGGTGCGGGGTGGGGTGGGGTGGGATGTGCGAAGGTCGGAGAGTGGTGCGGTGGTGCAGGGGGTGCGGAACGGGGTGGGCGGGTGGGTACGGTTTTCGGACGGGCGGGGTGACGTCGGTCGGAACTCACGTGCTTCGGAGGAGCGTTCGGGCCCTTCCCGGGCGTGAGCTGTGCGCGGCTTGTGCTGGGGTGGGGGTGGACAGTTTTCGCCCAGACGTTCCCCAGTGCTACTCACCGGGGTGACAATTTCGGGCCCTGTTGGACCCGAAGTCACGTAGTTCCGTGAGCGTCTACTGAGCAGTACGGGACGAATCAGGACACTCTTCCTTTTTCCTGCCATGCGCTACTATAAACCCACCGGCCATCGCGAGCATGAAACCCGCCACGGCCGCGCCGGCGGGAGCGGTCTCCCCCACCAGGCGCAGCTGTCCGCTGTCGCGCTTGGCCTGCCGCACAGCCTCCTTCTGCGTGCTGGTCGTGAACGAGAGCTTCTCCGCGTCCAGCAGCACCGCCGCGTCCTCGTCCCCTCCCGGCGCCCGCAGCGTGCGCCGCGGGCCGGTCTGCGCGTAGACCACCCGGCCGGTGGCCTGGTCCACGACCAGCTCGAGGCCGTGGTTCGAGTACCACTCCTCGGCCAGTACCTGCGGCCGGTCCGGCTCGTCCACGAGGGCGCCCGGCACCAGCCGGGTGCCGGTCTTCGTCGCCGGCACCGAGGCGGTGAACCGGTAGCCCGTGTGCCCCTGCACCTTCTCGGTGCCCCGGTAGCGCATCACGACCGTGTCGCCGAGGGTGTTGTCCCACCACTGGTAGGAGCGTTTCTGCACGTCGAAGGGGAACTTGAGGTACGCCTCGCCCTCGATGCGCGGCGTCTCCTCGCAGCAGTGCACCGGCTTCGTGGTCCTGCGGTCCAGCACCCAGCGGTGCGGGGTGAAGTCCAGCGCGTCGTGAGGGTCGGCGGCCGGCAGCGACTTGTCGGTGTCGACCGTGGTCGTCACGTCCCACACGGCGTTCCCGCTGCGTTCGCTGTCCTCGACGTTCCCGCGCACCTTCTGGGTGACGGTGATCGTCTGGCCTGGCACGGTCTCGACCTTCTCGAGGTCGATCACGCTGCCTCGGCCCTTGTAGACGGCGGTGGTGTCGATGTCGATCGGGTTCACCGCGGCACGTGGCTGCACGTACCAGGCCAGCAGGGGGGCCAGTACCAGCAGAAACGTGCCGAGGCCCAGCAGGACCAGGGAAAAAGGGGAGGCGGTACGGCGCATCCGGGCACTCCAGAGGCTCGGGACGGATCGGCGCGGACAGGCCGACTCCGTGGAGGAAAACGCGCGTGCGGGAGGGGCGGAGCCATCCGGCACCCCCTGCGGGCCGGGACCGTACTCCCTCTGGGCCGGGAACCGTAGGCGCCCCTTGACTCAGTGTCAATGTGCACTCGACACTGGGGGGCGACGGGCAGGAGTGGCCGGACGAACGTACGGGGGTGGGGAAACCTCCGACAGAGAGGCTGTCCCTGAGATGTCCAGACTGCTTGCCGCCGCCCTGACGGTCGCGCTCGCCGCGGTCCTCGCCGTGGGTGCCGCGCTCGGCGTGGTCGCGCTGCTCGAGGCCCGGCCCGACCAGCCGAACACACCGTTGATCACCTACGAACAAGCGGGCCAGGGGAGCTGACCGGTGACGGCGTCCAGAACCGTCGCGGCCCGCTCCGCCTGGCACGACGTACCGCGCACCCAGGTGCACCGGTTCGCCGAGACCGCCATGGCCGAGATACCCGGACTCGCCGAAGAGATCATGAGCGAGATCCAGCGCGAGTACCCGGAGCTCCCCGTCGTCCTCGACGCCTCGGGCGAACCGATGGCACTCGTCGGCATCCGCCGTGCCATCGAGGTGTTCGTGCAGCACCTCGAGCATGCCGACTACTCGGTCGGCCGTCCCACCGTTCCGCCCGGCATGTTCCACGACTTCGGGCGCGGTGAGGGCCTGCACGGACGGTCGCTCGACTCGCTCCAGGCGATCTACCGGCTCGGTGTCCGGCTGGCCTGGCGCCGGCTCGCCGAGATCGGCCAGCGCATCGACATCCCGCCCCCCGCGATGTACGAACTCGTCGACGCGGGCTACGAGTACCTGGACGGACTGGTCGACCAGTCCGTACGCGGCTACGCCGAGGCGGCCGCCCGCCAGGCCGGGGAGCGGCTGCGGCTGCAGCGCCGGCTGATGGAACTCCTGCTCACCGAGCACCATCGGGGCGATCCCGCCGACGCGCTCGCCGAGCGGGCCGCCCGCATCGGCTGGCCGCTGCCCGGGAAGGTCGCGGTGGGCGTGCTGCGGCGCCCCGCGCGCGAGGCGGTCGCGCCCGCCGTGGGCCAGGAGGTGCTGCTCGACATGGAGTCCGAGCAGCCCCGCATGATCGTCCCCGAGCCGGACGCCGCCGGCCGCTCCGAACTGCTGCACCGCGCGCTCACCGGCTGGTCCGGAGCGATCGGCCCGCCGGTGCCGCCGGCCGACGCGGCGAAGTCGCTACGCTGGGCCGAGGCCGCCCTGCGCCTGATGAAACGCGGACTGCTGCCCGACGGTGAGATGCTGCGCTGCACCCGGCACACCGAGGCGCTGGTGCTGCTCCAGCCCGAGGAACTCATCGACGACCTCGCGCTCAAGTGCCTCGCCCCGCTGGGCCACTGCGCCCCCACGAACGCGAGGCGGCTCGCGGAAACGCTGCTGGCGTGGCTGGAGACCCGGGGCGGCGCGCCCGAGGTGGCGGCACGGCTCGGCGTGCACCCGCAGACCGTCCGCTACCGGCTGCGGCAGATCCGCGAACTGTGGGGAGACGAGATCGACGACCCGGACCGCCGCTTCGAACTCGAACTGGTCCTCCGCTCCCAACGCCTCCGCGGCGAGCTGGGAGCCCCCGGCCCCCGCCGCTGAACGGGGCGACCGCCCCGGCGGGACCCGGGGGGCGGGAACCGTGTCGGCTCCTCGGCAGGCCATTGCCCGGGTGGGGCCGGATGGTTAGCCTGTGTGTTCGTCATTCCGATCGCCTGTTGATATCTCGAACGGGCTGAGACACAGGGAGGGGGGCCGGTCGTGGGACGCCTTGTACCAGCGGTGACCCGGGCTCTCGACATTCTCGAACTCTTCCTCGACGGGGACGGGGTGCTCTCCGCCCCCGACATCGTGCGCAGGCTCCAGCTGCCGCGCACCACCGTGCACGAACTGGTGACCACGCTCGCCGCCCGGAAGTACATCGTCCCGGTGACCGGCCAGCCAGGCCGCTACCGGCTCGGCGTCCGCCCGTACCAGCTCGGTGCCCGCTACGCCGAGTACCTCGACCTCGCCGCCGAGGGCCAGCAGGTGGCCCGGACCGTCGCCGAGACCTGCGACGAGACGGTGCACGTGGCGATCCTGGAGGACACCGACGTCATCTACATCGCCAAGGTGGACTCCACCCACGCGGTGCGGATGGTGTCCGCGGCCGGCCGTCGGCTGCCCGCGCACTGCACCTCCGTGGGCAAGATGCTGCTGGCCTCCCTCCCGGAGAGGGAACTCGCCGCGCGCCTGCCCGACGACGCCGGGCTGGCCGCGATGACCCCCAACAGCATCACCGACCCGGCCGCCCTGCGCGAGGCCCTCGCGGAGATCCGCGCCCGGGGCGTCGCGGTGGAGAGCCGCGAGTCCAACCCGGACGTCAGCTGCGTGGCCGCCCCGGTCCGCGACCGCACCGGACAGGTGGTCGCCGCTCTGTCCATCTCCGTACCGATGATCCGCTGGAGCGACGACCGTCTCGCCGAGCTGGAACAGCTCGCCGCCAAGGGCGCCGACGACCTGTCCGAGCGCCTCGGCCACCGGAGGGTGTCATGACGACGAAGAGCGATGCCACCCCGTACGAGGTCGCGGTCCGGGCGGAGTCCGCCCTGGGCGAGGGCCCCACCTGGGACGCGGCGGCCGGCCGCCTCCTGTGGATCGACATCCTGGGCTCCCGGATCCACACCTACGATCCGGCCACCGGCCGGCGCACCCTGCGCCGCGGCGAACAGCACGTGGGCGCGGTCAAGCCGCGTGCGGGCGGCGGCCTGGTCCTCAACCTGCGGGACGGCATCGGCCTGCTCGACCCCGACGACACCTTCCGCTGGCTGCGCCACGAGCCCGTCCCCGGCCGCCGCGGCAACGACGCCGCCGTGGCCCCCGACGGCGCCCTGTGGACCGGCACCATGCGCTACGACGAGGCCGTCGCCGGTGGCACGCTCTCGCGCGTCACCGGCGACGGCACCGCCGAACCCGTCCTCGACGACGTGACGGTGAGCAACGGCACCGGCTGGAGTCCCGACGGGCGTCTGATGTACTACATCGACACCCCCACCCGACGCATCGACGTGTTCGACCACGACCCGGACACCGGCAGGGTCACCGGCCGGCGCCCGCTGGCCGAGGTCGAGGACGGCGCGGGCTTCCCCGACGGCCTCACCGTCGACGCCGAGGGCTGTGTGTGGGTGGCGCTGTGGGACGGCGCGGCGGTACGCCGCTACACCCCGGCCGGCGCCCTGGACCGGGTGATCGGCCTCCCGGTCCCGCGCGTCACGGCCTGCGCCTTCGGCGGCCGGGACCTGACCGACCTGTACATCACCACGGCCCGGGTGGGCCTGGACCCCGCACCCCCGCTGGCCGGCTCGCTCCTGGTCGTCCCGGGCGCGGGCGAGGGCGTGGCCCAGCCCGCCTTCGCGGGCTGAAGCAGGGCCCGGCTCCCCTCCGGGGCGACCCTCCTGCTCAGACCCCCGTGCGATCCAGCCGCTCGAGGACCTTCCGCTCGCCCGGAGTCATCGGCGGCAGGGCCGACGGGGGCAGCGGGGAGCCCGCGAGGGCGGCGAGCACCGTGGCCGGGTGGAACATCCGGGCCGGGGGCGTCCGCAGACCGGTGACGCCCCAGAGCGTGGAGGCGGCCGGGTACGAACCGGTGGCCGCCCGTGTGACGCGCCGTGTGTACGCGGAGACGACGCGGTCGGCGGCGGTCGGCGTACCACCGCGCACCCCCGGGTACAGCACGTCCTGGCTGACCGCCATGGCCCAGGCCCCCTCCGCCACCCGTGCCGCACCCCGCTGCACCCGCCGGGCGAGACCGGGCGCGCCGAGGTCGCCCGCCACCCCGTTCAGCTCCCGGCCGAGGACCTGCGCGCCGAACGCGGCCACCGACATGCCGTGCCCGTACGCCGGGTTGAAGGTGGCCAGCGCGTCCCCGAGCGCCACGAAGCCGTCCGGCCACCGGGGCACCCTCTCCAGATACCGCCGCACATTGCTCGTCGACCGGCTCAGATGGATGTCGGTGAGCGGCTGAGCGCCGGAGACCAGCCGGCCCACGATCGGGTCCGGCAGGTCGAGCATGTACCGCAGGAAGCCCTCCGGGTCGGCGGGCGGCTCACCGCCGCGCGAGCCGCCGCAGCTCACCAGCCACCGGCCGCCCTCGACGGGCATGACCATCGCGCTGCGCGCCGGCCGGGAGACGAACGGGTTCGCCTGCACGATCGTCAGCGGGAACCTTTCTGCACCCTCCGGAACCCGGTACAGGCGCGACGCGTTGACCAGCCCGGAGTCCACGGTCCGCTTCCGGATGCCGGACAGGCCGAGCTCGTTCAGCCAGGGCACGACCCGCGTACCGCGTCCGCTCGCGTCGACGACGAGGTCCGCGTCGAGTTCCTCGTCACGGTGTTCGCCGTCGTCGGCCACCGCCACCCGTACCCCGTGCACCCGCCCGGCGGAGCCGGTCAGCCCGGTCACCGCCGCCCTGCGGATCTCCACCGGCGCGTGTTCCAGCACCGCGGTCCGCATCACCCAGTCCAGCAGCGGCCGGGTGCACGTCAGCATCACCGGTCCCGCGCGCCGCCACCGCCGCAGCCAGCCCTCGGAGGTGAGGGCCAGCATGCCCGAACTGAGGGAGACCTCGTGCGCCCCGGCGGCGAGCAGCCGCCCCCGGGGATCCCCGCCCGGCAGCAGCTCCTCCATCGCGTCCAGCCCGCCCGGCATCAGCAGATGCGCGTGGTGCCCCTGCGGCAGGCCCCGGCGGTGCCCGGGGGCCTCGGGCAGATCGTCACGGTCCAGCACGATCACCTCGTCCGCTCCGGTGTCGGACAGGGCGGCCGCGGCCAGCATGCCGGCCAGCCCGGCACCGATGACGACAGCTCTACGCGACATGGGGCTCCTCGGGTTCTGCCATGGGTCCAGCCATGGAGTTCGGCCCCGCGCCGTCGGGTGCGGGGGGCATGAGGGGTGAGGTGGCGGCGGTGGCGTCGGCGGGAGGGCGGTCCCGCACGCGTTCCAGCGCCTGGGCGAGTTCCACCAGACCGCTCGTGCCGGACACCTCGGTGGCGTGCAGCCGGTAGCTGCCGTCGGCCTCGGGCGGTTCCTCGCGGGCGGCGGCCCGGCGCGCGGCATCGGCGAGCATGGCGGCCTCCGCCGCCAGCCGGGCCGCGTGGGGGAAGAGCCCGGTGGCCAGGGCGTCGTCCCGCGCCCGTTCACGGACGCGGTGGTCGAAGTACGGCGCCAGGGCGAGCAGGGCGTCGTGGATGGACACCTCGCGCCACTGCAGCCGGACCTGGGGGAGCTGCCACCAGGCGGTGGGCGGCCTGGGAGCGGTGGACGCCGACCGCACGAGGTGCCACAGGGGTGCCAGCCGCCGGTGGTCGAGCAGTCCCCGCCACTGGGCGAGCGTCGGCGGCAGCAGCCTCGGCAGCACGAATCCCGCCGAGCACAGCACCGCGCCCAGCGAGGCCATCGGCGGGGCGACGACGGTGGACAGGAAATCGAGGTCGTGTCCGTTCCAACGGGCCACGACCGCCGTGTACTTGGTCAGCTGGAAGCCCACCACGTCCAGCAGGGTGCCCAGCAGGATCAGCCGCAGCCCGGTGCGCAGCAGCCCGGTGACCTCGCGGGCCCACTTCAGGCACATGGCGCACATGACCAGCATGGCCGCGCTGTGCCCGAGCAGATACAGCAGGATCATCTCCCGCATGAACGGGGTGTTGGCGTAGTACGTGTCGAGGTCGGTCAGCCGCTCGGTGTCCGCGTCGGCGAGCGCGAACAGGACGACGATGGCGAGCACCAGCAGCCCGTACGCGGCGACGCTGCGCAGCACCAGGCACCGCACCAGTTCACGGGGCCCGCCCCGCCAGTTGACGAGCAGGACGAGCGCGGCGCAGCTGTACGCGGAGAGCATCCCGTAGGTCAGCGGGGCACCGAAGTTGGGGACGCCGGTGAGCTCGTTGACGGCGGCCAGGGTCGCCGGGGCGGCGCAGACGAAGACCACGGCGGCGAGCGCGATCGCCACGCAGGTGGACAGCGTCAGCGGGTCGCGCAGGGCGGTGCGCGGGCGGCGCCGCACAAGGACGGAGGAGATCCCCAGCATGACGGCCGCCACATACACGACGAGACTCATCCCGTACACCCCCCTCGCGGCGTGGCGTGCCCGCCACGGCCGACACGTCCGTCGCGGTTCGTGCGGCCCCCGTCGGTGCGGTCGGTGCGGTCGGTGTGATGGGTGCGGGTTGCGTCGCCGGTGCGCAGGGTGCTGTGCCAGGCAGGGGGCCGGTGGTTCGGGCCGGTTCGGCGGGTCTGCCGGTCGTGGGCGGTGTGTTCGTCGTGGTTCACGTGGCCCCCGTCGGTGCGGCGGATGCCGGTGCGGTCGGTGTCGTGGGCGCGGGTTGCGGCATTGTCGCGGTCTGTGCCGCCGGGGCTGCCCGAGGAGCCGTCCCGGCCCGCGTCGCCGGGGCGGCCGGTCCCGTGCCGGCCAGCGCGTCGGCGACGCGGGCCAGTCCGGCGGGTCCCGGTATCCGGCCGAGGAGCCGCCCGGCGCCGCGGGCCGGCGGCAGGTGGTGTCCGAGGGCGGCCTCGTCCCGTACCGCGGTGACGATCACGGCGGCCCAGGCGGCGGCCTCGGCCCACTCGGGGTCGGCAGTCGTGCCGAGCGCGGACGCGCGGGTCCGGTCGAACAGGTCCCGGTCGAAGTAGGCGTCCAGGTGACTCAGCGCGTTGTGGATGCTGGTCTGGCGCCACATGAGAAGGGCGGCGGGGGAGGTGAGGCGGGGCCGGGGCAGCCGCAGCGTGCGGCGGACGAGCAGGTCGTCGAGCGCCCGCTCCAGCGGTTCGAGCCGGGTGTACGTCCGCCGGGCCCCGCTCCACCGGGCCGCCCGGGGCGTCACCAGCGGCACCAGCACCCCGACGACCGTCAGCAGCGCGCCCAGCCCCGCGGCGGCCGGCGAGACGGCGGTGCCGAGCGCCGACCAGTCCCGGCCGGACCAGCGGGCAGCCACCGCGACGAGCTTGGCCACGCTGTAGCCGGCGCCGCACAGCGCGCCCGCCCCCATCAGTGTCAGGCCCGCCCGCAGCCCGCCCCGCACCCGGCGCGCCCAGCGCAGCGACGTCACCGCGGTCACGGTCACCGCGGTGAGGTGCGTGACCAGGTACAGCACGATCATCTGGGCGAGGAACGGGGTCGTCGCGTAGTAGGTGTCCAGGTCGGTGCGGCGCTCCACCGGGGCGTCCCCGAGGGCGAAGGCCACCGCGACGACGACGATGACGCCGGTGCAGGCGAGGATCCAGCGGCGGGAGGTACGGCGCACCCCGGGACCGCCGCGCCAGTGGACGACGAGGACCTGGGAGGCGGCGCAGTAGGCGATGATCGCTGCGTACGTCAGCGGCGCCGCCAGGTTCGGCACCCCGCCGAGCCGGTTGACAGCGCCGACCGTCGGCGGGGCCCCGAGGAAGAAGCAGAGCCCGGCCAGCCCCAGCACGGCGCAGATGGCCCGCAGATACGGATCGTGCCGGTGCCGCAGCAGATCCGGGGACCGCACCAGCAGACCGAGCCACAGCGCCCCGCAGCTCACGTAGTTGATCAGGCCGTTCATCGTCTCGTCCCGCGGTGGTTGAGCGCGGCCCCGATGCGTCCGGCGAGGTCCTGCGGTTCGCCGGAGCCGCCGCCCTCGGCGGCGAACACGGAGTCGGTGGAGGCGTCCAGCCAGATCCTCAGCCGACGGCCCATCAGCATGCCGAAAAGGTCGGCCTCCTGCTCCTCGGCGAGGCTGAAGTCGGTGCGGGCGGCGACGGGCCGACGTCCCGTGGGACCACCCGGACTCCCGTCGGATGCCGTTCCCGCCTTCGCTCCGGCCTCCTCCTCCATCCGCCGCCGGTTCATGTGCCACACCTCGTGGCAGAAGATCACGATCTGGTGCCACACGGCGGCCCGTTCGTCCACCACCACGTCGTCGTGGCTCTCCCGCTCCAGCCACAGTCCGCTCGCGGTGTGCGGCGGGAACGCCGCCCGGTGGACCAGGACTTCACGCCCCCGCCAGGCGCCGACGGAGTCGACGAGCGCGTTGAACAGGGCCTCGGGCTCGGCGGGCACCGGCACCCGGATGGGCTCGATGAGCGCGTCGGCGAGACGACGCATCTCCTTCCTGGTACGCACCGCTTACTCCCTTGTTCCCTGTTCCCCCGGGGTGATCTCAAGGCCGTTCGAGACTACGCGCCGTGAGGGTCCACGTCATGCGAACCGGTGTCCCTTCGGACTTCCAGCGCCGGATCGTGGCGGGCGTCGCCCACACTGGCCCGGCCGGCCAGTGGCGCCCGCCGGCGCACCGGCACCCGTACCGGCCTCGTGGACACCCGCGAACCCCTGAGAGGACCCCATGCGTACTGCCCGCTTCACCCTCGACCCCGCCTTCACCGTCGGCCCGGTCGACCCCCGTCTCTTCGGCTCCTTCGTCGAACACCTCGGCCGCTGCGTCTACACCGGCATCCACGAACCCGGCCACTCCGCCGCCGACGCCGACGGACTGCGCACCGACGTCCTGGACCTGGTCCGGGAACTCGGCGTCACCGCGATCCGCTATCCCGGCGGCAACTTCGTCTCCGGCCACAGGTGGGAGGACTTTGTCGGCCCCGCCGAGGACCGCCCGCGCCGCCTCGACCTGGCCTGGCACTCAACCGAGACCAACCGCTTCGGCCTGTCCGAGTACATCGCCTTCCTGCGGAAGGTCGGCCCGCAGGCCGAGCCCATGATGGCCGTCAACCTCGGCACCCGCGGCATCACCGAGGCGCTCGAACTCCAGGAGTACGCCAACCACCCCGCCGGCACCGCCCTGTCCGACCTGCGCGTCGCGCACGGCGACAAGGACCCCTTCGGCATCCGCCTGTGGTGCCTCGGCAACGAGATGGACGGTCCCTGGCAGACCGGCCACAAGACCGCCGAGGAGTACGGCCGCCTCGCCGCCGAGACCGCCCGCGCGATGCGGCAGCAGGACCCCGGCGTCGAACTGGTCGCCTGCGGCTCCTCGAGCCAGTCCATGCCCACCTTCGCCGCATGGGAGGCGACGGTCCTCACCGAGACGTACGACCTCGTCGACCACATCTCCCTGCACGCCTACTACGAGCCGCACGACGGCGACCTGGACTCCTTCCTCGCCTCCGCCGTCGACATGGAGTCCTTCATCGAGAACGTCGTCGCCACCTGCGACCACGTCGGCGCGAAGCTCAAGTCCACGAAGAAGATCAACCTTTCCTTCGACGAGTGGAACGTCTGGTACATGACCCGCTGGCAGGAGCAGGCGACGACCTTCGCGCAGGACGACTGGCCCGAGGCGCCGCGTCTCCTCGAGGACAACTACAGCGTCACCGACGCCGTCGTCCTCGGCTCGCTCCTGATCGCGCTGCTCCGGCACGCCGACCGGGTCAAGATCGCCTGCCTCGCGCAGCTCGTCAACGTCATCGCCCCGATCCTGACCGAGCCGGGCGGCCCCGCCTGGCGGCAGACGACCTTCTTCCCCTTCGCGCAGACGTCCCGTTACGGGCGCGGCGAGGTCCTCGACGTCCGTGTGGACTCACCGACGTACGAGACCGCCGAGTACGGCACGACCGACCTGCTGCACGCCACCGCCGTACGGGCCGACGACGGCGCGGTCACCGTCTTCGCCGTCAACCGGAGCCGTACCGAGGCGCTGCCGCTGGAGGTCACCCTCGGAGACCTCGGCCTCACCTCGGTCGTCGAGCACACCGTCCTCGCGGACGCCGACCCCGACGCACGCAACACCCTCGCCGAACCGGAGCGGGTCGCCCCGCACCCGGTCGACGGCACGGTCCTGACCGACGGCGGGCTCGAAGCCGTGCTGGAACCGCTGTCGTGGAACGTGATCCGGCTGGCGTGAGCGGCAGGCACGGAAAAGGGCCGGGGAGGCGGTGGGGTCAGGGTCCCGGTGACTCCACCGCCTCCACCGGCACCCCGCCGCGCGCCGCGCCCACCAGGGTCAGCCGCGCCCGGTCCGGCCCCGAGGGTGTGGTCCCGTCGGACAGCACGGCCAGGGCCAGTGTGTTGGCGCCACGTGTGCGGAGGATCCCGTTCGGCAGCATGAAAGTGTGCTGCGGGCCCACGTCGTTGACGTACTGGCCCATGTTCCAGCCGTTGAGGAAGATCTGGACGCGGTAGGCGCGCTCCGGCTCGTCCTCGAGGACGAGCCCGACCGAGGCGTCCACATCCGGGTCGACGTCCAGCCGGAACTCCGTCCGGTACCAGGTGACCCCCTGCCGCCGCCGGTCCTCGCGCGGCCGGTCCACGGCCTCCCAGGCGCTTTGGTCCCGGTCGTCGCCGTGCCCCGGCAGGTGCCAGCCCTCGCGCTCCCCGTACAGCCCGCCGTTGTTCAGCGCCCCGCGCACCCGGTCCGGCGCCCCGGCCCCCTGGATCCGCCACCTCACCTCCGGGGAGGCCCCCTCGAAGCCGACCCCGGTCAGTCCGCGGGCCGGCCTGCGCGTGCCGCGCGAGCCCGCGCCCGCTGCGCCGTCCTCCTCCTGCTGCATCCGCCGTACGAGCACGGACAGGACGTGCTCACCGCGCCCGCGCAGCTTCCCGGGCACGGGGAAGGCCGCGGTCGCGGTCCAGGTGCCACGGCCCGCCGTGTCCTCGTCCGGCACCGGCATCCGGTGCGTACCCAGCGGCCGTCCGTCCAGCCAGGCCATCAACAGCCCCTGCGTACCGGTGCTGTAGGACAGGAACACCGACTCGGTGCCGCGCGCGTCCTCGAAGCGTCCCCGGTACCAGACGTCGCCGTAGTGGAAACCGTAGTCGTCCGCGAACAGCACGGGCTGCCCCTCGGGCACGGGCGTGGTGCCTACGGATGCGGTGCGGTCGGCGGCCGTCCACCCCGCGTCGTCGAAGTCCGGCTCGGACTCCGGGTTCTCCGCCCGCCGCCGCCAGCCGGTGAGGGCGGGCAGGGACGGTGCGGGTGTGGCCGGCAGCAGCCCCTCCATCAGCAGGGACCCGGACCGGCTGACCATGGTGCGCACCGGCTGCCCGTTCCAGGTCACGGCGGTGATCCCGCGGGGCGCCCACACCTCCAGGCCGGTCTCGCCCGTGATGTCGCCGGTGAGGCGGACGGTGGAGCCGCGCAGCGTGGCCGACCGCAGCAGCGGCGGACCGTAGACCAGCAGCGGACCGGACGGGGTCTCGCAGGGCCACAGCCGCTGGGCGGTCGCGTCGTCGGCGAACAGCAGCAGCATCGGTGTGTCGGAGTCGCCGCCCTCGAGCAGGACCCGGCTCAGCCCGCCCACGCCGAGCGGTGTGACCACGTTCAGCCTGCCCCGGTCGTAGGACCAGGCGGGCTCGACGTCCAGCCGGTTGGTGAGCGGCTGGACGCCGCAGTCGAGGGCGACGTGCGCCGTCTCACCGGTCCGGCCCACGAACGCGGCGATGTCCTGGCGCCCGACGGTCACGTCGAACAGGGGCTGCGCGGTGGAGAACGCCAGCTTCCGCCGTCCCAGCCCGAGCCCGGTGGCGAGCAGCTTGGCGTCCCGTGGGCCGACCGTGACCGGCACGTCGACGTCGGTGCCCGGCAGCGCCGACCTGACCTCGTCGTCGGAGTCGTTGCGCAGGACGTAGACCTGGGCGTCGGTGTCGGGGTTGGCCAGGTGGTAGACCTTCAGCCGGTCGTCCTGCGGCCGTACCGCGGACGCCGGTTCGAGGCGGGCGAGGTCCGGCACGGTCCGCAGCAGATGCCCGAGCTGGTGGAGCGGGCCCAGCTTGACGGTGGGCCGGCGGGCCTGGTCGACCGGGGCCCCGTAGTCGTACGAGGTGTAGACGTCCGGCGAGGCCAGCCACCCCCACGAGGTGCCGCCGGCCACCACACGCGCGTTGTGCACGGTGATCCCGTTGGCGAGGCTGGTGAGGAGGCCGCTCCGCTCGTGCGCCGGGTCCCACTCCTCGCGCACCTGCACGTACCCCCTGCCCGCGGAGGTGGCCCCGCCCCAGGGATCGGACGCGCCGACGGCGGCCCCGGCCACGAACCCGGGCGTGCGCGCACTCGCCCCGGCCCCCGTCCCGTGCCTGCCGAAGTACCCGAGATCGGCAGGCACCTCACCGGGCACGGGCGAGGACTCGAACCCGTACAGCCAGTTCGCCTCGCCCTTCTCGGTGCCGGCGGGGAAGGACCCGGGTGCCCACAGCCCGTCCGCACCGCCGTCGTTGTGGAACAGCGGTACGTCGATCCCGTCGGCGCGCACCTTCTTGCAGAGGTGGGACATGTAGGCCCCCGCGCCGTCCCCGGGGCGTGTTTCTCCGTACCGGTCCTCGACCTGGTACAGGAGCACGGTGCCGCCGCCCCCGGTGAACAGGTGCCGGACGGCGATGGAGTTCACGGCTCCCAGCCAGGCGTCCACGTGCCGCAGGTACGCGGTGTCGGCGGTGCCGGCCGCGCCCTCGGCGACCGTCAGCCATCCGGGGAAGCCCCCGGCGTCGAGATCGGCGGTCCCGAGGTACGGCCCCGGGCGCAGGACGACGTACAGCCGTTCCTCGGCGGCCATGGTGAGGAACAGGCCGAGATCGCGGACGCCGGTGAAGTCGTGCGTGCCGGGCGCGGGGGAGTGGAGGTTCCAGGGGACGGGGACACTGACGGCGTTGTGGCCGTGGGCGCGCAGTTTCTGCAGCACGTCCCGCCACAGGGACGGGCCCGGCAGCCGGAAGGGGTGCATCTCGCCCGACCAGAGCACCAGCCGCCGGCCGTCGACCAGGAGCGAGTACCGGTCGAAGCCGACCTCGTGCCGTTTGCCGTCCGCGCGCGGCGGGGCGGGCGGCGGCCCCGTCGGCACGGCACGCGCCCCGCGCGAGCCGGTTGCCGCCCCGCTGCCGGCCAGCGCGAGGCCGAGCGCCGCCGTGCCGGCCAGCGCGGTGAAGGTACGCCTGCTGAGCTCCAAGGGAGCCGCCTCCTGTTGTGCCGCTGGTGCGGCCGCATGGGGCCGCGGGTGGTGCCGTCGAATGGTCCTGGTCCCCCCGGGACGGGTGGTCCTGGTGGGCCATTGTCTATGCCGGAGCACCACTGCGTTCACGCCAGGTTCCCGGTACGTCCGTTTCACCCGGTACGAGTGACACGCGCGCGGGCTGTTCCCCCCGCCCGTTCCCTGTGAACGCCGGGCCGGCGCGGCGGGACCGAATGGCCGGAGTTCGTCCTGTCCGCCCCCCGTCGCGCCGCCTACGATGCGAGCGCTCCCGGACTTCACGTCCTCTCCACGCCTCCTGCGCGAGGATCGGAAGTCCGCTCGCTCCTTGTCAGGTGCATGATATTTCAATCGTCACGTCCCACTCACCCCCCACTGAACGAAGAGGGAGAACCATGGCTGGTGGCCTGCTTCTGAGTACCGCGGTGGCCGCGCTGCTCATCGCCGCGACACCCGCACACGACCCGTCCGCCGGGTTCGTCGACCCGCCCCCGGACAAGATCGTCATCAAGGTCGCCACGGTGAACGGCTCCGGCTGCCCCCGGGGCACCACCGCGGTCGCCGTCTCCGAGGACAACACCGCGTTCACGGTGACGTACAGCGACTACCTCGCCCAGGCGGGCGGCACCTCCGACCCCACGGCATCCCGCAAGAACTGCCAGCTCAGTCTCATCGTCCACGTCCCCCAGGGCTTCACCTACGCCATCGCCAGCGCCGACTACCGCGGCTTCGCCGCCCTCCAGACCGGTGCGAGCGGCATGCAGCGGGCCTCGTACTACTTCCAGGGCTCCCCGAGCACGGAGTACCGCAGCCACTCGTTCGCCGGCCCCTACGACGACAACTGGCAGGCCACGGACACCACCGACTGGGCCCAGCTCGTCTACGCCCCCTGCGGCATCCAGCGCAACTTCAACATCAACACCGAGCTGCGCGTCAGCGCCGGCACCTCGTCCCCCGACAAGGTCAGCTTCATGACCATGGACTCCACCGACGGAGACATCAGCACGACCTACCACATGGCCTGGAAGGAGTGCCCCGGCACCTGACGGGGCGACCGGTGCGCGGCCCGTGGGGCCGGCCCCCGGCCGCACGGGCCGCACACCGGTCTCTGCCGGCGGCAACCCCTGGGCGCGACGTCCTGTCGCGCCACCGCACGGTGCGTGGGCAAGCCGGCCCGGGCCGCGGTGGAGAGGGCCGGCTGCGGGGCGTCACTCCTGGCTGTCGAGGCCGCGCAGGTGGAGGGCGCACAGGTGGAGGGCGCACAAGGTTGCTTCGAGGGTGAAGCGGTGGTCGGGGTCGCCGAGGTTGTCGCCCAGGTAACTGTCCAGGTTCCGCAGGCGGTAGCGGACGGTCTGGGCGTGGACGCCCAGTATCTCGCCCATCTGCTCGGCGGGTGCCCGGGTGGAGACGTGGACCCGGAGGGTCTCGACGGGCCGTTCGCGCCGGCTGCACGGGGAGGTCCTCCGGGGGCAGCGCGGATCCTGCCGCACGTCACGAAGGCTGCCGTGTCACTCGACGCGGGACGACGAGGACGCGCCCTCCGTGTCCTCGTCCTCGTCGGAGCCCGGGACATGGACGTCGAGCACCCTGATGTTGATCTCGACGACCTCCAGCCCGGTCATCGTCTCGACCGCGTCCGTGACCTGCTTACGGAGGTCTTTCGCGGTGTCGCGGATCCGGGCTCCGTACTCCACCACGACGTCGACGTCGATGGCGGTCTGTTTCTCGCCCACCTCCACCTTCACGCCGCGCCTCGGATCACTGGAGCGGGACACCTTCTCCTTGACCGCTCCCAGCGCTCGCGAGGCACCGCCGCCGAGGGCGTGGATCCCCTCGGTCTCGCGTACGGCTATGCCCGCGATCGTCGCGACCACGGTGTCCGCGATGGTGGTCGTTCCGCGGGTCGCGCCCTCGGCGCCGCTCGTGTCCAGTGCGGTACCGCTCCGACTGCCGGTCGTCGTCGTCATGAGTTCCCTCGCACAGCGTCGTTCGGTGAGAGGGCGGTCCGGAGCCGGCAGATGTCTTCCGCCGTTTTGCGCCCTCGTTTCCACTGTGCTCCGGACGCCGGCCATCCGCCATTCGGGTGGTGACCGGCGGCTTCACCTGCTCTGCTCCGCCCGCATCGCCGCCCCGTCAGTCCCGGGGCAGCAGGGTGCCGAGCGGCCCCAGGTCGAGGTTGAGATCCTCCGGGCGTACGCCGTGCTGCTCGCAGAGCTCCGTCATGCGCTGGTCGAGCAGCATGAGTGTGGTGCCGATCTCGTCGGTCTGGTCGTCGGTGAGGTCGCCCTGGTCGATGCGTCGCAGGGCCTGCCGTTCCATCAGCTGCCGGAGGAGCTCGACCACGGTGAGGACCAGGGTGACGAGATCGCGTCCCACCTGCTCGGAGTCCAGGTCCACCCGCGAGGCCGTCACAGCGGCCCGCTGTCGGCCCACGGGGCCGGTACGCGTTCGCTGACCGACGACAGCAGGGCGTGCAACGAGACCCGTACGAGAGGGACATCGGCGATCGCGATGACCAGGTCCCCGCTGACGACGACCCCGGTCGCCAGGACCCGGTCCAGGAGATCGACCAGCGGCACCCCGATGGGACCGCTCAAGGGGCCCGGGGTGTCCCAGGGAACAGCCTCGTGCGTCATCCCTCACACCTCTCCCACGAAGGAGTAGGGCACCCACGGGCCCGAGAGTTCGATCCGTGCGCCGGTACGTTCCCGCAAGTCCCTTGCGAGCATGTTCAGTTCGGCCGACCGGTGCTCGGCGACCAGGTAGGTGGCGTTGAGGACCTGGACCCGGTGGTCGCCGTCGGCCGTTCGGGGACCGTGCGGCCGGAGCCGGCGGGACGCCGTGGCGATGCGGGACACCTGCGCGTCCACCGTCTCGGCGACGCGCAGGGAGTCCTCCCTGTGCTGCTCGCGCCGCGCCCGCAGGTTCCGTCTGCGCTCCAGATACGCCCGCCCCGCTCCCGGAGCCGGACCGCTGCCCCGGTCGCCCGGAGGGTTCGGCCGCTGCGCCGTTCTCTCGCCGCCGCCCGAGGCGTCATCTCCCGAAGCGGCGGCCGCGTAGACCTTCACGCCCCATTCGGCGTGGTGCGCGATACGTTTCAGGGCGGTGTGGAAGCGCGCCGACTCGTTGCCCAGCACGCGTCTGGCCCTGTCCTCGCCGTTGTACAGCGTCGCCAGTGGCAAGGGGACCGTGGGCGCCTGGGCGGCGACCGCCGACACGACCTCGTGGTGGGCGCGTGCATACCGTTCGAGCTCGGGCTCGTCCGCCAGACGCTCCTGCCAGGCCTCGTCCGTGAACTCGGCCGCCCGAACGGTCTGCACGATCGCGGTGAGGGAACCGAAGGACAGCGAACGCAGGGGTTCGCCCCGGGTGACCCCGGACACCCCGTCGAGGGCCGGCCCTCCGTCGGCGCGGCAGACCGCGTACACGTAGAGGGCGCTCGGTTCCGATGTTTCCGATGTTTCCGAAGCCCTGGGACTGCGCTCCGTCATTCCTCTGTTTCTCCCCGGCTCGATGATGCGGATGCGGAGGTGGACTCGAGTGCCTCCAGGCGGGCGCGCAGTTCGCGGTTCTCGGCCTGCAGAGCGCTTCGCGCCGCTCGGGAGCTGAGCGCCGGGTCGGTCTCCCACCAGTCGATGCCGGCCTTCTTCGCGGTGTCCACGGACGCCACGAAGAGACGCAGCCGGATGGTCAGCAACTCGATGTCGAGAAGGTCGATCTTGATGTCGCCGGCGATCACGATGCCCTTGTCGAGCACGCGCTCGAGGATGTCGGCGAGGTCGGTGTTCCGCGGCCCGGGGACAGGGGAGCAAGCGTCCTGCCTGAAGTCGAGGTCGGTCACCGGGCCCTCCGGGGGCGCCGCTTGGCGGGAGCCGCACGCTTCTTGGGCGGGCTCTCCTCGTCTTCGTCCTCTTCCTCGTCCTTCTCGTCCTTCTCGTCCTTCTCGTCCTTCTCGTCCTCCTCGTCCTTCTCGTCCTCCTCGTCCTCCTCGTCTTCCTCGTCTTCCTCGTCTTCTTCGTCCTCGCCCGTCAGTTCGTCGTCCTCGGCCTCGCCGTCCTCCCAGCCGTCCTCGCCTTCTTCCTCGTCCTCGGGAGCCTCCGCCTCCGGGCCCTCCTCGCCCTCCTCGCCTTCTTCGCGCTCTTGTTCCTCCTCCATAGCCTCTTCGTGGGACTTGACGACTTCTCCGTCCCGGATCTCGCCGCGCCAGCTCTCGGGCTCCTCGTCGGTGAGCGTGACGTACCGCTGGAAGTGCTTGAAGTCCAGGCGAACACGGCGCCCCTGGGCACGCCAGATGTTGCCCGTCTTCTCGAAGAACCCGGCCGGGTAGTACTCGAGGACCAGGACGATACGGGTGAGGGACGGAGCCAGTTCGTGGAAGCTCACGGCACCCCGCGTGGTGCCCTTGGCGCCTTCCGACGTCCACACGATGCGCTCGTCGGGCACCTGCTCCTGCACCGTCGCCTTGAAGCTGCGCGAAGACGGTCCGATCTTGACCTTCCAGTTGCTGCCCGTCTCGTCATCCATCGAGACGTCCTGAACACCCTTGGCGAAACCGCTGAATTTGTCGTACTGGGTCCAGTGGTCGTAAGCGGTCCGCAGAGGCACTCCCACATCGAGTACCTCGATGATGTTCATGAGCTTGCCGCCGCCCGACTTGCGCTTGCCCTTCCCCCCGCCGCCGAAGGTCTCCTTGACCTTGCCCACGACACCGTCCTTGACCCCCTTGACCTTTTCCGAGGCGAACGCCTTCACCGGCGATTCACCCTTGAGGACGCGTGAGCCGATCGCGGGCAGGGACCCGCCGTTCTCCGCGACGTCGGTCAGTCGGCCTGTGACGTCGGTCAGCTTGTCCTTCGCCTTCCCGGCGAGCTTCTCCGTCTGCGCACCGAGGAAGCCGGACATCTCCTGCCGGAGCCTGCTCAGTCCGGACTCCTCCGCCTCGGGCTCTTCGTTCTTCGTCTTGGCCATGACTCGCTACCTCCGACGCTTCGTGCGCTTGGATGCGGTCCCCTTCGCAGGAGAGGTCTTCTTGGAGGCCGACTTCTTGGCCGGGGTGGATTTCTTGGCCGGGGTGGATTTCTTGGCGGTCGCCTTCTTCGCGGGAGCCGTCTTCTTGGCCGCGGTCTTCTTGGCCGGGGCGGACTTCTTGGCCGGGGGCTTCCTGGGGGCACGCTTTCCCGACGGCCGTTTCTCCGGCTTCTGCTCGGGGCTCTCCTCTTCCTCTTCCTCTTCCTCTTCCTCGCCTTCTTCTTCCTCTCCTTCCTCTCCTTCCTCTCCTTCCTCCTCTGCGTCGGGTTCCTCTTCCTCTTCCTCCTCTTCCTCGGCGCTGGGTTCTTCCTCTTCTTCCTCCTCGCCCTCGCCCTCGCCGTACTCTTCGTCCTCGTACTCGTCCTCGAGCTCCTCGTCGACGTCTTCGTCCTTGTCCTTGTCCTTGTTTTCGCCCTGCGGAGTTTCGAGGAGACGGGCCGTGCGGGCGCTGACCGCGTCGGCCAGCGAGCTCATGCGGCGGTTGGCGGCGGCGGTCGCGGCCTTGCGGCTCGCGTCGAGGACCTCGCCCTTGAACTGGTTCTGGAGTTCGGCGAACTGGGGAACCTCGCCGAGCCGGCGCATCCCCTCCGCGGCGAGTTGGCGGGGCTCCAGGCCGAATCGCCTGCCGGCCAGGTACGTGGCGACGCTGAGGGCCACCCGTCCCTTCTTGGTCCGGCCCAGCACGTAGCCGCCGAGCAGCGCGGCCCCCACGACAACCTTGGACTGGTCTTCCATCAGCACGTCACCTTCGATCGTGATCGCTCTTCGCCGGGCCGACCCGCACGGCGTGCAGCCGGTCGAGCAGCCTTTCCTCTTCCCGTTCGAACTCCTCCAAAGTGATCTCGCCCGCCTCGAGTTCCTGGTTGAGTACCGCCAACTGCGTACGCAGCACGGCGGGGTCGTGCAACTCGCGCTCGGCGGCGTCGTGGAGCTTCTCGGCCACCCAGACCACGCCGCGGACCGGTGCGATGGGCAGCGTGAGCAGGCCGGTGATCAGCCCCATGTCACGCCCCGCCCACGGGGGCGGGGCGGGCCTCCGACGAGACGAAGCTGTAGCAGGGGAGCGGGCCGGCGAGCCGGACCTCCAGGTGCTCTTGATGAGCGTCCGCGAAGTCCCGGGCCCTGGTGAGGAAGGTGTCGCTGTCGCCGCGGTCGACGAGGAAGGACACGTTGAGGGCGCAGCCCGGGACGGCGGGGCCTGCTGCCACGGCGCGGGCCCTGGGTGTGAGGTCACGCAGCAGGCGCTGCCCTGCCGCCGCCGCTCTGCGGGTGAGTGCGGTGGTGACGGCCTCGCCCAGTCTGATGCTGGCTTCGTAGCCGGGGCGCCGCCGTGCGGCAACGCGAAGCCGCCGCACGTCCTTCTCCTCGGCGACGAGGGCCGCCAGCGCGTTCTGTGCCGGAAGCGCCTTGACGTTGATCTCGAAGCGGCCGGCCAGCTGTTCCAGGGTGGCCGCATGGCGGGACCCGGCGGCGGCCAGTTGATGCAGAATCGTTTCTTCGTCCGGCGCGACCATGCCGAACCGCATGGGCAGCACCGGCCCCTCGTCCGTCAGGCGCATGAGGAGTTCCTGGTGTGCCAGCAGGTCGCGACGTCGCGCGCGCAGTTCGGGCGGCGCGTCGCTGATGACCGCGTCGAGCGGGCCCTGCCTGATCGTCCGGACCCGGGCGGGAGGGGAGCCCACGCCGCCGAGCCCTTTCGGGAGCGCCGTTCCCGCCCGCAGGATCGCGTAGACGTACACACCGTCGGTCATTACGGTCATGCCTCCACGCGGCGTCGGCTGCTCTTGCGCGCGGGGGCACGCTTCTTCGGGCGTTCCTGCCGCTCGTCCTCGTCCTCGTCCTCTTCGTCGTCGGACGAGTCGCCGCCGCCGACCGCCCTGCGCATGGTGTCGCCCACGGTGTCGGCCGCCTTGCGCACCTTGCGCTTGCCGACGGCCTTGGCCGCACCGCCGCCGAACAGTTCGGGGACCGTGGTGCTGCCGGAATCACGCTCGAGGTCCAGCCGGTTGCACGCTTCGGCGAACCGCAGATAGGTGTCCACACTCGCGACGACGATGCGCGCGTCGATCTTGAGGATCTCGATCCCGACCAGCGAGACCCTTATGAACACATCGATGACCATGCCGCGGTCGAGAATCAGTTCCAGCACGTCGTACAGCGTGCCGGCGCGAGGCGGGCAGGCCACTCCTTCGTCGGAGTAGGTGGTCACGGGCATGGAAGGTCCTTCCAGCAGAGGGAGCGAACACGGATCACTCGTCGGCCGCACCGCGGCGGTAGCGGCGGACCCTTCGGTACTCGAGGAGCTCGCCGGCCCGGTCGAGTTGCACCTCGTAGGAGGCCAGGAGGCTCGTGGTGTCGGGAATCCGTGGAACTTCCAGAACGTCCACCACCACACACCAGCCGTCGTCGGAACGGCGGACGGCGGACACGCCCTCCGCCGGGTGGTCGATCAGCCCTTCCAGGGTCTGGAGGGCGGTACGGGCCGCGTGATCGGGCCCTCGCGCGGATCCGGTACGGCGAGCGGGCGCCGTTTTGGTATTCCCGGCGGGTGTACGACGTGGTGGTGCCATATGGTCAGTTTCGCCCTTCCCGTCGGACGCGCATCTTGAGCGGATCCATCGGTGCGGGACAGGTCACGCCGCCGTAGACATGCGCGCGCCTTCCCCCTGCGGGGTGAAAGAAACATCAGGTTATGTGCGTGGTGTGAGAACTCCGGGGCATTCGGTTCATCGGAGGTTGATAATCATGGTTCCCCTGCTTCTTGTTCTTCTTTTGGCCCTCGTCCTCTTCGGTGCCGGATTCGCTCTGAAGGCCCTGTGGATCGTGGCGGTGATCGTGCTCGCCGTGTGGCTGCTCGGTTTCGTCATGCGCTCCGCAGGCGCGGGCGGCAACAAGGGCCGGTGGTACCGCTGGTAGACCAGCCGTACCGGCACGCGTGCGGGGTGGTGACGGACTTGTTCTCCGTTACCACCCCGCACGCACGCCCGCCGGCCTCGCCACCCTGACGGGGTGGCGAGGCCGGCGCGTGCCACCGTCTCCGACGGCATGACCGCTTTCCCTGCAGGGACGTCAGCCACAGCGCCGCCCCGGCGTCCGTACAACGCCGCTGAGGCGACGTCCCGGGCAAGGGGCGAGATCGCACAACGGTGACCGGCCCCTCGCAGGGCACCTGCCGAGTACCCGGCGCAACACGGCGGTCGGTCGCGCGGGAAGCGGCACCCCCCGCCTCGTGGGTACGTGCAGGTCCTGCACGGCCTGGTCCCAGCTGTCCTGGAGATCGTCCTCGTTCGGTGGGGACTGCGCGGCCTCCTCGCGGGCACGCACGACCACCGTCGACCAGCACGACGAAGGCGCCGAGCACAGGGCTTCAAGCCGACCGAGACCCGCCGCTCCGGGCGGTGGATCGACCTGGCTCCGCCCCACGGCGCCGGGACTGGCGAGCACCACCACGGACGGCGTGGACACCGGATTCATCCGGGAACCGGCGGGCACGTTGAACTCCATGACCACTGGGGGAAAGTCCTTCTACTACCTCACCGACGTGACGGGCAACGTCCTCGGACTGGTCGACGACGCGGGCAGGCACACCCGCACCTACGCGTACGGGCCGACCGGCCTGCCCCGCACCACCCCCACCGAGGCGGTTCCGCAGCCGTACCGCTACGCCGGTGTCCACGCCCACCTACGACTGGGAGCGGCAGGGCGCGGCCGTCAACGAGGGGCCGGAGATCCTGCAGCGGGGCGGGCGGACCTTCCTCGTCTGCTCCGCCGGCGGCTGCCGGACCCCCGACTACAAGCTCGGCCGGCTCTCCCTCACCGGCTCCGACCCCACCTCCGCTTCCTCCCGGAGCAAGAAGTCCACGCCCGTCTTCCAGCGCAGCGACGGCAACGGCGTGTACGGGCCGGGGCACAACGGGTTCTTCGCCTCCCCGGACGGGAGCGAGAGCCGGATCGTCTACCACGCCAACGACTCGGCGTCGGACGGCTGCGACAACGGGCGCACCGCCCGGGCGCAGAAGTTCATCCGGAACTCCGGCGGTTCACCGAACCTTGGCACGCCCGTACGGCCCGGGGCGAGCCAGACCGGGCCCCCGGGCGAGCCGTCGGGCGTCTCCACCACCTACACCCTCACCCACCGCAACAGTGGCAAGTGCCTTGGAGTCGCCGACAGTTCATCCGCAGACGGGGCCGACGTGCGGCAGTACACCTGCAACGGCGGCGCCAACCAGCGCTGGCGGCTGGAGGGTTTCGGCGATGACCCCCACCGGCTGGTCAACGCCTCTACCGGCAAGGTGCTGGACACCGAGAACTGCTCCGCCGCCGACGGGGCCGGCCTGCGCCAGTGGTCGTGGCTGGACGACACCTGTCAGCGGTTCCGGTTCGTCGCCACCGACGGCGGTCATGTCCGGATCGTCAACCAGGCCACCGGCAGGGTCGCCGACGTCGCCGACTGCTCCACCGCCGACTCGGCCGACGTACGGCAGTGGACCTGGCTGAACAACCACTGCCAGCAGTGGCGGCTCAATCCGGCCTGATCGGCAAAGCCCGGGCGTCAGACCACCTGGCCCACGCCCGCCGCCTCCGGCCAGCTCTGCGCCCCGGCCGGCCAGCCCGTCGCCGGGGCCGGGGAGAGGCCGTCGGTGCCCCTGACCTGCGCCGCCGTCAGGCCGCCGCGAGCGGGGACACCGGGCGGGGTGGGGCCGGTGGGCATCGGGGAAGGGGCGAAGGACGCCGCGGCGGACATCGGGGCCGGCGCGGGTGCCGGGACCGGAGCCGCCATGGGCTGCGGCGGCATCTGCTGGGGCATCTGCGGGGGGACCGGCTGCTGAGGAATGTGCTGGGGCACCTGCTGCGGTACGGGCTGAGGAACCGGTTGCTGCACGGGTTGCGACTGCACGGGTTGCGGCTGCAGGGGCGGTGGCTCCTGCAGCGGCCCCGACGAGGCTGCCGCCGGCATCGGCATCCCGCCGCCCGTGCCCACCGTGCCCGGGGGCGGGGCGGCGGTGAGCGGCATGCCGATGCCGGCGGCCGGAGCGGCGGGGAGGCCCGGGACACCCGCACCGGCCCCGAGGGCCTGCGCGGCGAGGCCCTGGGTGCCGGCGCCGTTGGTCTCGCTGACCAGGCGGTCTATCGCCGCCGTGCCCGAGCTGTAGCCGGTCCCCGTGGCCTGTTCGGGCACGGCGGCTCCCCTCCTGGAGGTCCCGTAGAGCACCTGTTCCAGGCCGGACACCAGGCGGCGCACGTCCACCTGAGGGCGCACCACGAGACGCAGGAAGCGGCTGGACGAGCCGATCTTGTTGCCGCACTCGCGGACCAGGAGCCGGTGCTCGGTGAGCATGCGGTCCCGGACCACGGTGCCTTCGGCGCCCACGGGGAGGCGCACGAAGAGGAAGTTGCCCTGGGACGGGTAGACGGTCAGACCGGGCAGTGAGGAGAGCTGGCCGGACATGTCCATCCGGTCGCGGCGCACCTGGTGCAGGCTCTGCTGGTACTCGGTGCCGTGCTCCTTGAGCATGAACACCACGTGCTCGGCGAAGGAGTTGAGGTTCCACTTCGGCAGCATCGAGCGGACGCGGCCCGCGAGCGAGGGGTTGGCGACGAGGTAGCCGAAACGGATGCCGTGCAGCCCGAAGTTCTTGCCGAGGCTGCGCAGGACGATGACGTTGGGGCGCAGCATCGCCTCCTGCACCACGGACGGTTCCACCTCGGCGTCGGCGAACTCCAGGAACGACTCGTCGATCACCACCAGGTCGAGGTCGGCCATCGCGTCCATGAACTGCACGATCGCGTGCTTGTGCAGGAACCCGCCGTCGGGGTTGTTGGGGTTGCAGATCACCGCGACCCTGGTGCCCCGCGCCCGGATGAACTCGCCGTACTGGGCCAGGTCGAGGGCGAAGCCGCTGGACTCCTGGAGCGGGAACATGTCGACCCGCTTGCCGGTCTCCATGGGCTGGTCGGTCCAGCGGCCGAAGGTGGGGACGGGGACGGCGAGGGACTCGCGGACCAGCAGGTGGTCGATCCAGGTGATGAGTTCCGTCGAGCCGTTGCCCATCGCCACGCACTGCGGCGGAAGCCGGAGCAGACTGCACAGCTCGGCCGTGATGGTGTCGGCGCTGCTCGGGTAGTACGTGATGATGTCGCGCAGCCGCGCCGCCATGTCCTCGAACATGGCCGGGGTGGGGAAGTACGGATTGCACGGAATGCAGAAGTCCACCGGGCCGACCCCGTCGCTCTCCCGTGCCAGCGCAGCCATCGAGGGGCTGTGTGCCGCGGTGCTGCGGAACAACGAGGTGACGTTGTCGGCCATGGAACCTCCGTGTACGGCGGGCCCGCCGGGGACGTACCGGGCCCGTCATGCGTGGGTGGCCCGCGCGGGGGAGCACGGGCCACCCGTACATACGGAGGGGGGTGTGGCGCTGTTCAGCCGATGTGAAAAAAGTGTGACGGCGTGAACCTCTGGCGCGGTTTACGCGTCACGCGCCCCCGCGCGGGGCCCCACCACGGACGGCGCCCGTGGTTCAGGCGCCGAACGAGTGCACCGTCGTCGTCCGGTACGTCTCGCCCGGACGCAGCACCGTCGACGGGAACGACGGCTGGTTCGGCGCGTCCGGGAAGTGCTGGGTCTCCAGGCACAGTCCGTCGCCCTGGCGGTAGACCCGCCCACCGGTGCCGACGAGGGTGCCGTCGAGGAAGTTCCCCGAGTAGAACTGCAGTCCGGGCTCGTTGGTGGCGATCCGCAGGGTGCGGCCGGAGGACGGGTCGCGCAGGGTCGCGGCGTGTCCGGGGCGCGCGGTGATGCCCTTGTCGAGCACCCAGTTGTGGTCGAAACCCTGCCCGTACAGCATCTGTTGGTGCGCCACGCGGAGGTCCCGGCCGATCGGCTTGGCGCTGCGGAAGTCGAACGGGGTGCCGCCGACCCGGGCCAGTTCGCCGGTGGGGATCAGCCCGGCGTCGACCGGTGTGTAACGGTTGGCGGCGATGGTCAGCTCGTGGTCGTCGACCGAACCGCTGCTCTCGCCGGCGAGGTTCCAGTAGACGTGGCTGGTGAGGTTGACGACGGTGGCCCGGTCGGTGGTGGCCGCGTAGTCGACGCGCCAGTCGCCGTGCCGGGTAAGGGTGTACGTCACCTTCGTGCGCAGGGTGCCCGGGTAGCCCATCTCGCCGTCGGCGCTGACGTAGGACAGGCGCAGTCCGACGTCGGAGCCCTCGGCGAACGGCTCGACGTCCCAGACCCGCTTGTCGAAGCCCTGGGCGCCCCCGTGCAGGCTGTTGGCGCCGTCGTTGACGGAGAGCTGGTGGGCCGTGCCGTCGAGGGTGAAGCGGCCCTCGGCGATCCGGTTGCCGTAGCGGCCGATCAGGGCGCCGAAGTACGGGCTGGACGCGACGTACTCCTCGATGGTGTCGAAGCCGAGCGAGACGTTGGCGTAGCGGCCCCGGCGGTCGGGGATCTCCAGGGACTGGACGATGCCGCCGTAGGACAGGACCTTCAGCCGTGTCCTGCCGTTGGCCAGCGACCAGCTGTGCACCTTCGTGCCGTCAGCGAGTGTGCCGAAGAGCGTCCGTACGGGCTTCCTGCCGCCCGCACCCGGGCCCCGGCCGCCGCCCGAGGCGTGTGCCGTCCCACCGGTCGTGGTGGCGGCGGTGACTCCGGCGGCCGCGGCCGCCGCTCCTGCGATGACCGTGCGTCTGTTCAGTTCCACTATCAAGCTCCCTCAAGAAGAGGGCCCCGCCTTCCGGCGGGGCCCGAGCCGACTTACGAACCGACCTTGCGCTTGTTCCACACGTCGAAGCCGACCGCCGCCAGGAGCACCAGGCCCTTGATGACCTGCTGCCAGTCGGTGCCGACGCCGACGAGGTTCATACCGTTGTTCAGCACACCCAGGACCAGGCCGCCGATGATCGCGCCGAGCACGGTGCCGACACCGCCGCTCATCGACGCGCCGCCGATGAACGCGGCCGCGATCGCCTCGAGTTCGAAGTTGAGGCCGGCCTTGGGCGAGGCCGCGTTGAAGCGGGCGGCGAAGACCAGACCCGCCAGGGCCGCGAGCATGCCCATGTTCAGGAAGACCAGGAAGGTGACCTTCTTCTCCCGTACCCCCGACAGCTTGGCCGCGGGCAGGTTGCCGCCGATGGCGTAGATGTGGCGGCCGATGACGGCGTTGCGCATCACGTAGCCGAAGCCGACGAGCAGCGCGCCGAGGATCAGCAGCACGATCGGGGCGCCCTTGTAGCTGGCCAGCAGCAGTGTGACGGTGAGGATGGCGGCGGTGAGCGCCACCAGCTTCAGCAGGAACAGCCTGGTGGGCAGGACGTCGAGGGCGAACTCCTGCTGGCGGCGCCGGTCGCGGAGTTCCTGGAGCACCACGAGGGCTATCAGTCCGAGGCCGAGCAACAGGGTGAGGTTGTGGTAGTTCGTGTTCGGGCCGACCTCGGGCAGGAAGCCGTTGGCCGTCGTCTGCAGCCCCTTCGGGAACGGGCCGAGGGTCTGCCCGCCGAGGAAGATCTCGGTCAGACCGCGGAAGGTGAGCATGCCCGCCAGGGTCACGATGAACGACGGCAGCCCGCCGTACGCGATGAACCACCCCTGTACCGCGCCCGCGATCGCGCCCACGGCCAGGCACAGCAGCACCGCGACGGGCCAGGGCAGGTCGTTGCGGACCATGAACACGGCGGCCATCGAACCGACGAACGCCGTCAGCGAACCGACCGACAGGTCGATGTGGCCCGCGATGATGACCAGCATCATGCCGATCGCCAGGATCAGGATGTAGCTGTTCTGCAGCACCAGGTTGGACACGTTGCGCGGCAGCAGCAGGTCGCCCTCGGTCCACACCGCGAACAGCGCCACGATCAGGCCCAGGGCGATCAGCATGCCGTACTGGCGCATGTTGCGGCGCATGCCGTCCAGCATCAGCCGGAGCAGGCCGTCACCGGTGCCCGTCCCGTTCTTGCCCGGCGGCGCGGCGGCCGGGTTCTTGTCGGTGACATCCGTGCTCATCGGGTTACCTCTTTGTCCTTCGTCATCTGACGCATCAGCGATTCCTGGGATGCCTCGGCCCGCGAGAACTCCCCGGTCAGCCGTCCGGCGGCCATCGTGTAGATGCGGTCGCACATGCCGAGCAGTTCGGGCAGCTCGGAGGAGATGAAGACGACCGCCTTGCCCTGGGCGGCCAGCTGGTCGATGACCGTGTAGATCTCGTACTTGGCGCCGACGTCGATACCGCGCGTCGGCTCGTCCAGGATCAGCACCTCGGGACCGGCGAAGATCCACTTGCTGAGGACGACCTTCTGCTGGTTGCCGCCGGACAGCTTGCCCACCGGCTCGAAGACCGTCGGCGCCTTGATGTTCATGGACCTGCGGAAGCCCTCGGCGACCTGGCGCTCCTCGTGCTCGTCGACGATTCCCCGCTTGGCGACCTTGCCCAGCGCGCTGAGCGAGATGTTGCGGTTGATGGTGTCGATGAGGTTCAGGCCGTAGTGCTTGCGGTCCTCGGTGACGTACGCGATGCCGTGTCCCACTGCCTCGGGGACGGTCTTGGTACGGATCTCCTTGCCGTCCCGCAGGACGGTGCCGCCCGTGTACCGGCCGTAGGTGCGGCCGAACAGGCTCATCGCCAGCTCGGTGCGGCCGGCGCCCATCAGACCGGCGATGCCGACGATCTCGCCGCGCCGGGCCTCCAGCGACACGTCGTCGACGACCTTGCGCTGCTGGTCGATCGGGTGGTGCACGGTCCAGTTGCGCACCTCGAGAGCCGGGGCCGTGCCCTCCTCCGGGTGGTGCGGGGTCCGCTCCGGGAAACGGTGTTCCAGGTCGCGGCCGACCATTCCGCTGATGATCCGGTCCTCGGTGGTCTCCACGGCCTCCACGTCGAGCGTCTCGATGGTCCGCCCGTCCCGCAGGATCGTCACCGAGTCGGCGACCTTGCGGATCTCGTTCAGCTTGTGGGAGATGATGATCGAGGTGATGCCCTGCTCCTTCAGCTGGAGGATCAGGTCGAGCAGCTTGCCGCTGTCCTCGTCGTTGAGCGCGGAGGTCGGCTCGTCGAGGATGAGCAGCTTGACCTTCTTCGACAGCGCCTTGGCGATCTCCACCAGCTGCTGCTTGCCCACGCCGATGTCGGCGACCCGGGTCTCCGGGTGGTCGTCGAGCCCCACCCGGCGCAGCAGTTCGGTGGCGTGCCGCAGCGTCTCGTGCCAGTCGATGCGGCCGTGCCTGGTGTGCTCGTTGCCGAGGAAGATGTTCTCCGCGAGGGAGAGGTAGGGCACCAGGGCGAGCTCCTGGTGGATGATCACGATGCCCTGCTGTTCGCTGGCCCTGATGTCCTTGAACCGGCAGGGGTTTTCCTCGAAGAGGATCTCCCCCTCGTAGGTGCCGTGCGGGTGGACGCCGGAGAGGACCTTCATGAGGGTCGACTTGCCGGCGCCGTTCTCGCCGCAGATGGCGTGGACCTCGCCCCGCTGGACGGTCAGAGTGACGTCCGACAGCGCCTTGACGCCGGGAAAGGTCTTGACGATCGAGCGCATTTCCAGGACGGGTCCCGCCATGGTCGTGCCTTCCAATCCGTAGGGGTACGGCGGTGGTTGGGTCGCCTGCTGAGGCCGCCTACTTGAGGTCGCTCTCCTTGACGTAGCCGGAGTCGACCACGGTCTCCTGGTAGTTGGCCTTGTCCACGGCGACCGGCTCCAGCAGGTAGGCCGGCACGACCTTCGACCCGTTGTCGTAGGTCTCGGTGTCGTTGACCTCGGGCTCCTTGTCCTTCAGGAGCGCGTCGACCATGTTCGTGGCGACCTTGGCGAGCTCACGGGTGTCCTTGTAGACGGTCATGGACTGCTGGTCGGCGATGATCGACTTCACCGAGGCGACCTCGGCGTCCTGGCCGGTGACGATCGGCAGCGGCTTGTTCTTGGAGCCGTAGTCGTCCGACTTCAGCGCCGACAGGATGCCGATGGAGATGCCGTCGTACGGGGAGAGGACCGCGTCGACCGCCTCGCTCTTGTAGGACGAGGTCAGGATGTCGTCCATGCGCTTCTGGGCGGTGCCGCCGTCCCAGCGCAGGGTGGTGACCTGGTTCAGCTCGGTCTGGCCGGACCGGACGACGAGCTGCTTCTCGTCGATGTACGGCTGCAGGACGTTCATCGCGCCCTGGAAGAAGTAGCGGGTGTTGTTGTCGTCGTTGGAGCCGGCGAACAGCTCGATGTTGAAGGGGCCCTTCTCGCTGCCGTCCTTCAGACCGAGCTTGTCGACGATGTAGTCGCCCTGGAGCTCGCCGACCTTCTCGTTGTCGAACGAGGCGTAGTAGTCGACGTTCTCCGTGCCGAGGATCAGGCGGTCGTAGGAGATCACCGGGATGTCGGCGTCCTTGGCCTGCTGCAGGACGTTGTTCAGCGACTTGTTGTCGATGGCCGCGACGATGAGCGCCTCGACGCCCTGCGTGATCAGGTTCTCGACCTGGGCGACCTGCTGGTCCGGGTCGTCCTCGCCGAAGACCAGCTTGGTCTCGTAGCCCTTGGACTCCAGGTTCTTGACGACATTGTCACCGTCGGCTATCCAGCGCTCGGAGGACTTGGTCGGCATCGCGATGCCGACGGTCGCTCCGCCGGAGCTCGACTTGTCCTCCTCGCTGCCGCCCTCGCCGCTCTGGCCGCAGGCGGACAGGGTGAGGGCGAGGGAGGCGGCGGTGGCCACGGTGGCGAGGGCGGCTCTGCGATTACGCATGATCATCATCCTTGATGTGGGTGCAGTGACGGTCCGGAGGTGCGCACTCGCCTGTGGGGCGAGGCGCTTGATGGCGAAGGGCGGATCGAAGGGGCGGGGCGGGGAGGTGCGGTGGGCAGGAGGCGCCGGGTGGAACCGACAGGGAGTGTGTGGGATTGTGCGGGTCTGTGTCTGCTTCTGTGAAGTCGAGTTTCCGGAACGTTATGACGAGATGTCGAACCTGTGCAGCTTCCCCGGAAGCCGTGAACCGAGCGGGTCCATGTCGCGGTCCGCGCCGTGGCGGGCGAGCAGGTCCAGGGCGAGCCGGCCGCGCCGCACCCGCTCCTTGGCGCTCGTCAGCGTGACGTCCCGCATGTGGTGTCCGTAGGGGTAGATCCCGGGCGCCTTGGACAGTCCGAACTTCAGGTACAACGGCGCTCCGCGCCGGATCAGTTCGGCCACCTCGTACATCCGGACGTAACCGCCCAGGTCGTCGGGGGCCTCGATGTACATGTCCATCGGAGCGGTCGAAACCCTTCTGATCTCGGTGAGGTGATCGAGCGTCAGGTCGCTCGGTACGTTGACCGAGTCGGCGCCGAGCTGCTCGTAGACCGCGTACGAGGCCGGGTTGACCGGTCCGACGAGGGCCGAGACCTTCAGTGTGGTGTCCTGCGGAATGATCCCGGCCACCCGTGCCCGGTGCAGCGTCCACAGCACCCCCTCGTCGGCGACGAGCAGGCACTTGACGCCCAGCTCCGTCGCCCGCACGGCGTCTTCGATACAGCCGGCGACCGCGTCGTGGCCCCGGGCGCGCAGCCCGGCGCCGCGCGAGTCGGTACGGGTGGAGCCGCCGATGTCCCAGGTGCCGCGCGGGCCGGTGAACAGGCAGAGCTCGATGTCCCGTTCGGCGGTTGCCCCGGCCATCTCGGTGATCTCGGCGTCGGTCAGCATCCAGACGCCGCTGCCCTGGCTGATCCGGTGGATCGGTACGTCCAGCCGGGAGGCTTCCTTCAGGACCACCGCCAGCGCCTCGGGCCCCTCGCAGGAGGGGACCTCGGTGCGCCAGAGGCCGCCGCCGGGGAAGGAGTGCGGCGAGGCGTCGGCGGGGTCGGGGGCGGGAGCACCCAGGCCGAGCGCGGTGAGTGCCTGCTCACCGGGCCTGCGGGCTGCCTTGGCGGAAGCGTCGGTCACAAGATGTCCTTCTGTTCGGTATGTCGGACGAGGTTCGTGGCCCCGAGGAGGAGCCGGGCGGGGCGGGGAGCCGAGGAGGCGCTGTGCGCGCAGGTACGGGGCCGGTGGAGGGACCCCGCCCTCGCGCGTACCAGCGGGGCCCTACGGGCGCAGCAGGACCTTGCCCACTTTCGGGTCACCGGACCCCACCAGCTCGATGGCCTCCGAGAACCCGGCCAGTGGCAGCTCGTGCGTGACCAGCGGCAGCGGATCGAGCAGCCCGGCGGCGAACACCCGCACCGTGTGCGCCCAGGCGTTCGGCGGCGCCCCGAAGACGGTGTGCACCTCCAGCTGCCGTACGACCAGGTCCGTCGGGTCGAGACCGTCCGCGCCCGGCGCCGGGATGCCCGTCAGGACGACCCGCCCGCCGCGCCTTGACAGCGCGGCGGCCGTGCGGGCCGCGTCGGCGGACCCGGCGGTCTCGATCACCACGTCGAAGTCGTCCGGGAGCGGCTGGTCCTTGGTGCGAAAGGCGGTGGCGCCGTACCGGCGGGACAGCTCCTCGCGGTCGTTCCGGGTACCGACGACCAGGAGCTCGGCCGGGGAGTTCGCGCGCAGGAACTGCACCGCGAACATGCCGAGGGTGCCCGTACCGACCACGGCGACCCGCTCGCCGGGCACGGTGTTCGCCCTGAGCGCGGCGGCGGCGATGCAGGCCGCCGGCTCCAGCAGCGCCGCCGCGGTGAGGTCGGCGTCGTCCGGCAGGACGTGCAGCAGGCGGGCCGGGAGGGTCAGCGTGGCGGCCATCGCCCCCGGCTGGGTGAACCCGGTCTCCTCGTAACCGGCCGAGCACAGCGTCGTCTCACCGGCATGACAGCGGTCACACACCTGGCAGTTCCGGAAGCCCTCACCGACGACCTTGCGGCCGGTGAGCGACGCGGGTACTCCCGCGCCCACCCGCTCCACGGTCCCGGACCATTCGTGGCCCGGGGTGAGCGGGTAGCGCACGTATCCCTCGGGGCGGTTGCCCTGGTACACCTCGCGGTCACTGCCGCAGATACCGGTCGCGTGCACCCGGACCAGCGCCTCGCCGGGGCCGGGATCGCGTGGCTCGTGGGCGACGAGGCGGTGAGCGCCGGGGCCCTCGACGACGACGGCCACGGAGGACGCGCCCGCGGCGCCGGTCACTGCGTGCCCTTGGGCTTGCGCTGCTCCCAGCCCTCGGCCCACAGGTCGAACCGGGCCTGCTGCTGCGGGAACTCGGCCGCCGCGTCGACGTCCAGCTCCACGCCGAGGCCGGGGGCGTCGGAGAGGTGGAAGCAGCCGTCCTCCGGGTTCACCTGCGGTGCGCCCTTGACGACCTTCTTGATCTCCGCGTCGGCGAAGTCGTTGAAGTGCTCCAGGATCTTGAAGTTCGGCGAGGTGAAGCCGACCTGGAGGGACGCAGCGGTGAGCACCGGGCCGCCGACGTTGTGCGGCGCGACCAGCATGTAGTGGGTCTCGGCGGTCGCGGCGAGCTTGCGCGTCTCCCAGATGCCTCCGACGTGGCCGACGTCCGGCTGCAGGATGTCGACGGCCTGGCTCTCGAACAGCTCACGGAACTCGATGCGGTCGTGGATGCGCTCACCGGTGGCGACCGGGATGTCGACCTTGGCGGCGACCTTCTCCAGCGCCTTGAGGTTCTCCGGCGGGACCGGCTCCTCCAGCCAGGCCGGCTTGAAGGGGGCGAGGTCCTTGGCCAGGCGGACGGCGGTGGCGGGGGAGAAGCGGCCGTGCATCTCCAGCATCAGCTCGGCCTCGGGGCCGATGGCGTCGCGCACCGCCTCGATCAGGGAGACGGCGTACAGGCTCTCCTTGTGGTCGAGTTCGAAGTGCCCGGTGCCGAACGGGTCGATCTTCAGGGCCCGGTAGCCGCGCTCCACCACCGCCTGCGCGGCCTTGTGGTACGCCTCCGGGGTGCGCTCCGTGGTGTACCAGCCATTGGCGTACGCCTTGACCTTGTCGGTCACCCTGCCGCCGAGCAGTTGCCAGACGGGGACGCCGAGGGCCTTGCCCTTGATGTCCCAGCAGGCCATCTCGACGACGGCGATACCGGACATCACGATCTCCCCGGCGCGGCCGTAGTCGCCGTACTTCATCCGGCGGACCAGGTCCTCGACAGCGAACGGGTCCGAGCCGAGAATGTGGTTGGCCTGGGCTTCCTTCAGGTAACCCACAAGGGCGTCGGTGTGCCCCAGCATCCGAGTCTCGCCGACTCCCGTGATTCCCTCGTCGGTGTGCACCTGGACGTACGTCAGGTTGCGCCACGGCGTCCCGACCACGTGTGTGCTGATTCCGGTGATACGCACGGACGTTGCCCCTCGCTGCGTTGGTGGACCCTGTGACCGGTCGGTGGTGCGGTGCGACGTGTTCGATATTTCGTCACACGTTCGAAATGCTGGCGTGACAGTAAGGACGTCGCGGGGGACGTGTCAATGGGTCGCACGCATAACGGTTTCGACAGTTTCGAAACCATCGGGCATTGGTCTCTGTCAAACCTCTACGCCCCGCTCCAGGAGTCGGGAGTGAGCGGAACCTGGTCTTCCCGCGTCATGGATTACCGTCACCCGTGTCGAAAGCACCTCAACGGCGCCCTCGCCCGCCCCGGGCGCGGCGCCCCCGCCGAGAGCCGCGCCGCCCGTCCGGAGACTTCGGACGCCTCTCCGGGGGCGGCGGCCCACGGGAGCGGTTTGCCGGGCCCGGAGCGGGAGGCGGAGCCGGAACCCTCCCGGAGTTGCGACCGCTTCCTGTGGGGGTGCGCCATCTGACCGGACACGCCCGGCCCACGCCCGGCCGCACGGGGTGTCGGAGCGCTCCGATCCGGCGGAGGCCGCGCTGTGCCGGGAGGGGGCTGCTCCGAGCGGTAAAGGCGGGCCGGTGTCCTGTCCCGCTCGGCCGGTGCGGGACCCCTCGCGGCCGGGCGCCCTCAGCCGTGGGGGCCGGTGTCCAGCATCGTCCGCAGGGTGTCGCGCAGCGAACGGCGCTGCTCGTCCGTGAGGGCCGCCAGCGGCTCGCGGGCGAAGCGCAGCGACTCACGCAGACTGCGGGCCACCCTGCGGCCCTCCTCCGTCGCCGCCGCCACCTTCACGCGGCGGTCCGCCGGGTTCGGGCGGCGCTCGACCAGGCCGCGGGACTCCAGGCGGTCGACGATGCCGGTGACGTTCGACGGCTCGCACTTCAGGCGGTGGGCGAGCTTCCGCATGGGCAGGGGCTCCAGGCAGAGCAGGTTCAGGAGCCGGGCCTGTGCGCCGGTGAGCTCGTGTCCGGCCGCCGCCTCCTCGTACTCCTCGTGGTAGCGGGCCACCACCGAGCCGATGAGGCCGACGACCTCCAGCGTCAGGTCGTCGGGGCGATGGGGTGAACCGGGTGTGGCGGCCATGCCTCCAGGGTACCCACATGGTTGACATTCTGAAATATCCAGTTGCATGGTTGTTTCAGGTAGTGAAACACTTCGAGGAGAGGCTCCACCCCATGTCTGACACCCCCGCACTCCCCGCCACCGGCCGCGCATGGCACCTGGCGAGCCGGCCCGTCGGCTGGCCGACGCCCGAGGACTTCGCCCTGGTGGAGGCAGAGGTCCCCACCCCGGGGGAGGGCCAGGTGCTGGTGCGGAACACGTACCTCTCCGTCGACCCCTATATGCGCGGCCGGATGAGTGACGCCAAGTCCTACGCGGCGCCGTACACGGTGGGCGAGGTCATGCAGGGCGGTGCCGTCGGCGAGGTCGTCGCCTCCCGCGCGGAGGGGCTGGCCGTCGGCGACCACGTGCTGCACGGTCTCGGCTGGCGCGAGTACGCGCTGGTGGAGGCCGAGGGCGCCGTCAAGGTGGACGCGCAGGCCGCGCCGCTCTCCACCTACCTGGGCGTGCTGGGCATGACCGGGCTCACCGCCTACGCGGGACTGCTGCGCACCGCCGCCTTCAAGGAGGGCGACACCGTCTTCGTGTCCGGTGCCGCCGGTGCCGTCGGCAGCCAGGTGGGACAGCTCGCGAAGCTCAAGGGGGCCTCGCGCGTGATCGGCTCCGCCGGCTCCGACGAGAAGGTCGCCCTGCTCCTCGAGGAGTACGGATTCGACGCGGCCTTCAACTACAAGAGCGGCCCGGTGAGCAGGCAGCTGCGTGAGGCCGCGCCGGACGGCATCGACGTCTACTTCGACAACGTCGGCGGGGAGCACTTGGAGGCCGCGATCGGCTCGCTGAACCGGGGCGGGCGGATCGCCGTGTGCGGGATGATCTCCGTCTACAACAACACGGAGCCGGCGCCGGGCCCGCGCAACCTCGCCCGTCTCATCCAGACCCGGGGCCGCGTCGAGGGCTTCCTGGTGGGTGACCACTACGACCTCCAGCCGGAGTTCGTGCGGGAGGTCGGTCCCTGGGTCGCCTCCGGCGAGCTCAAGTACCGGGAGACCGTCGCCGAGGGCATCGAGAACACCCTCGAGGCGTTCCTCGGCGTCCTGCGCGGTGACAACACCGGAAAAATGGTCGTCAAGCTCTGACGCCGTCCGTCGGCAGGCGGTCCGAGGGCCGGACCGGCGGCCGACGACACGCCGTCGCCGGGCCCCTATAGTTCCCCCATGCGCGATCTTGGGGTGGGTTTCCGGTATCTCCTGAAGGGCCAGAGATGGGTGGCCCGGCACGGCAAGCAGTACGGTTTCGGTCTGCTGCCGGGACTTGTCACGCTGGTGCTCTACGCGGCGGCGCTGATCGCGCTGGCCGTGTGGGGAACGGACTTCGTCGGCTGGGCGACACCGTTCGCGGACGACTGGTCCAGCCCCTGGCCCGGCCTGTTCCGCGGCCTGCTCACCGTCCTCCTCTTCGCGCTCGGCCTGCTGCTCTCCGTCATCACCTTCACCGCGGTGACGCTGCTCATCGGCCAGCCCTTCTACGAGAGCCTCTCCGAGAGGGTCGACCGGGACGTCTCACCCGACGGCACCGCCCCCGAGTCCGGCCTGCCGCTGTGGCGGGAGCTGTGGATCTCCGGCCGGGACAGCCTCCGCATCGTCGTACGGGCCCTGCTCTGGGCGGTGCTGCTCTTCGCGCTCGGGTTCGTCCCGCTCGCCGGGCAGACCGTCGTACCGGTGATCGGCTTCATGGTCACCGGGTTCTTCCTCACCGAGGAGCTGACGGCGGTCGCCCTGCAGCGGCGCGGGGTCGAGCTGCGGGCGCGGCTGGCCCTGCTGCGGGGCCGCAAGTCCCTCGTCTGGGGCTTCGGTACGCCGCTGGGGCTGGCCTTCCTCGTCCCGTTCGTCGCCGTCTTCCTGATGCCGGGCGCGGTCGCGGGCGCCACCCTCATGGCGCGGGACCTGCTCGGCGAGGAGACCAGGGACGACAACGGTGCCAAGGAGCCCCTGGCGCCGTCGCAGCCGCCCCCGGCGATCCGCGGGGAGGAGTACTGAGCGTGCTACGAGGTGACCACACCGTGGTCCTTTGCGAAGGGTTCGTGCGAACTTCTGACCGAATGCCCGATCGCGGGCCGCTGGATCACCGCGACGATTACCGTCTGGACCGGGGTAGTTCCCGCAGGCCGGGGTATTCCTCTGCATGAGCAGCCCCGGTCCGGGACCCTGACCCCGGACCGGGGCTCATGTGCGTCCCCCCAGGGCCCCGCTACTGCCGCACCGCGAAGCCGTACACCGTCTCCGAATGGAACGTCCCGCCCGGCCGCAGGACCGTGCTCGGGAAGCCGGGCCTGTTCGGGGAGTCGGGAAAGTGCTGCGTCTCCAGCGCGATGCCGGCGCCGGGAGCGAAGGGCTCCCCGATGTGGTCGGCGGTGTAGAGCTGCACCCCGGGTTCGGTGGTCGCCACCGTGAGCACCCGCCCGGACGCCGGGTCGTACAGCTCGGCGACCTCCGCCGGAGCCGGCGTCACGCCCTTGTC
Source organism: Streptomyces sp. KMM 9044 (assembly GCF_024701375.2). Classification (NCBI taxonomy): domain Bacteria; kingdom Bacillati; phylum Actinomycetota; class Actinomycetes; order Kitasatosporales; family Streptomycetaceae; genus Streptomyces; species Streptomyces sp. KMM 9044. Next base: position 5,344,776 of record NZ_CP113910.1, read on the forward strand.
GAGCACGAGATTGTGGTCGTACCCGGTGCCGGTGCCGCGCGCCTCGCGGAAGTCGAAGCGGGTTCCGGCCACCTCCTGGTGGTCGCCGGCCGGGATCAGATCCGCGTCGACGGGCGTGAACCGGGAGGCGGCGATCCGCAGTTCGTGCCCGGCCGCGCTGCCGGAGCCGGCCAGGTTCCAGTACGAGTGGTTCGTCGGGTTGACGACCGTCGGCGCGTCCGTCACCGCCTCGTACGCGATCCCCAGGGCGCCCCGCTCGTCCAGCGTGTACGTCACCGACATCTCCAGACGGCCCGGGAAGCCCTCCTCGCCGTGCGCGGAGACCAGGGTCAGGCGCAGACCGTGCGCAACCGGCGTCACGTCCCACACGCGCTTGTCGAAGCCGCGCTCACCGCCGTGCAGCGAGTTCGGCCCGTTGTTGGGCACGAGCGTGTGGACCCGGCCGTCCAGCGCGAAGCGGGCGCCCGCGATGCGGTTGGCGTACCGCCCGACCAGGGCGCCCAGGTACGGCTCCGGACGGGCGAGGTAGCCGTCGAGGGCGGGGAAGCCCAGCACCACGTTCCCGGACCGACCCTGACGGTCCGGCACCTCTACGGCCTGCACGATCCCGCCGTACGACAGCACCCGCACCCGCACGCCGGCCCGTTCCAGGGTCCAGCGGTGCACCGGGGTGCCGTCGGAAAGTGTGCCGAAGAGTTCGTTCATGTGTGAAACACTAAGTCACGGCTTCACCGCCGTGACCGTACGGTGGGCGATCTCCGCCAGCCTGGCCTGACCGTCGACACCGGGATGGAACCAGTCCCAGCGGCTCAACTGCGCGGTGCCGAACCTGTACTCGTACACCGCCCCGCCGTCGTAACGGCACCGCCCGTCCTCGGCGCAGACCTCCTCCAGTGCCTCGTTGTACTCCTCCACCCGGCCCTGCACCGTCTCGCGCCGCTCGTTCGCCGCCGCGTCCAGGGCGTCCGGGTCGCTCAGCATCGACGGGCAGACGCCGAGCTCCCACACCCGCTTGCCCATCGCGCTGGTCCGCCCCTGCGACCACAGCCGCTTCAGGTCCGGCACGCTCGCCACGTACACCTGGGCCTTGGGCAGCGCCTTGCGCAGGGTGCCTATCGCGTCCTCGAAGTCCGCGCGGAAGTCGGCCACCGGCGTCATCGCCGACGTCGTGGCCCGGCAGGCGTCGTTCGCCCCGGCCATCACCGCCACCAGCTCCGGTGCGCGACTCACCGCCCGGGCCATCTGACCGGGCAGGTCCGCCATCCGCGCCCCGGTGACCGCGTAGTTCCAGCTCCGCTCGGCCGCCCCCGCCGGACCCAGCAGCCGCACCGCCAGACTGTCGACCTTCTCGCTGGTGCCCGTCGCCCATGACACCTCGGGGCAGTCCGTCAGCACCGAGCACGCGTCGAAACCGGTCGTGATCGAATCACCCACGGCGGCCACGGAGGCGGGGCTGGTGTCCCAGACCGGGGTGGGCGACGAGGCCGGCGCGGCCTTCTTCTCCCCGGTGCCGGGCGGAGCGGCCCCGTCACCGCCGACGGCGTCGCAGCCGGCGGTCCCCAGCACGGCGGCGGTCGCCACCACGGCGAGCACGGCCCGCGACCGGCCGCCGCGTTCCCGGCCCCTCCACCGCGTCCCCTGGTCCATCCCGCAGCCTCCCCGCACATCGTCGTCACCGTCCCCCCTGCATAACAACGCACGGGAGTTCCCGCCTGTCCTGCCATCCGCCCCGAACGGGTCATGCCGAACGGCCCGGGCGGAGCGGCGCCCATGGGACGGTTCACACGATCCGGAGCCGAAGCCCCCGGGGTTGTCGGCCTGCCGGGTGAATGACGGAGATTTCCGGGCACCTGGACGGACGGTACGTCACACTCCTTCCCCCACCACGCGGTAGCCTCGCCACAACGGGCCCTCCCGGCCCCCGCTGATCGGCCTTTTCCGACCTGTCCCGCTCTGCCCGGAGGTTCCGGTGACGACACGTGGAGTCCTGTACGTGCACTCCGCGCCGCGCGCGCTGTGCCCGCACGTCGAGTGGGCTGTCGCCGGGGTGCTCGGCGTGCGCGTCGGCCTGGACTGGATCCGACAGCCCGCCGCCCCCGGCACCTGGCGCTCGGAGTTCTCCTGGAAGGGCCAGGCCGGCACCGCGTCCAAGCTTGCCTCCGCGCTGCGCGGCTGGCAGTTGCTGCGCTTCGAGGTCACCTCGGAGCCCTGCCCCACCGCCGAGGGAGAGCGCTACAGCTGCACCCCCGACCTCGGCATCTTCCACGCCGTCACCGGCATCCACGGCGACATCATGATCCCCGAGGACCGGCTGCGCGCCGCCCTGGTCAGGTCCCAGCACGACGGGACCGACCTGGAGGCCGAGATCGCCAAGCTCCTCGGCAAGCCCTGGGACGACGAACTGGAACCCTTCCGCTACGCGGGCGAGGGCGCCCCGGTCCGCTGGCTCCACCAGGTCGTCTGACCACAGCCGCACCGCGTGTCCCCCACCACGTTCCCTCCGGCACGCCGAAGGGCCCCACCTCGTGAGGTGGGGCCCTTTCCCGCGTACGCACATGGCGCACCGGCGCCGGTCAGACCGACCGGAACGCCAGCACCACGTTGTGCCCGCCGAACCCGAACGAGTCGTTGAGGGCGGCGATGCGGCCCTCGACGGGCAGCTTGCGCGCCTCGCCGCGGACCACGTCCGCGTTCGCCTCGGCCTCGGAGTCGATGGTGTCGATGTTGATGGTCGGCGGAGCCACCCGGTGGTACAGCGCGAGGACCGTCGCCACCGACTCCACACCACCGGCACCGCCGAGCAGGTGCCCGGTCATCGACTTGGTCGCGGAGACCGCCATGTGGTCCACGTCGTCGCCGAACACCTTGCGCAACGCCTTCAGCTCGGCGATGTCACCGGCCGGCGTCGAGGTGGCGTGCGCGTTGACGTGCACGATCTCGGACGGCGCCAGGTCGGTGGCGTCCAGCAGGTTCTGCAGGGCGTGCGAGATGCCGCGGCCCTCCGGCTCCGGCTGCACGATGTCGTGGCCGTCGGCCGAGACGCCCTGGCCGACCGCCTCCGCGTAGACGCGGGCGCCGCGCGCCGCGGCGTGCTCGGCGGACTCCAGGACGATCACACCCGCGCCCTCGCCGAGGACGAAGCCGTCCCGGCCGACGTCGTAGGGACGCGAGGCACCCTGCGGGTCGTCGTTGTTCTTGGACATCGCCATCATGTTGCCGAACGCGGCGATCGGCAGCGGATGGATCGCCGCCTCCGTGCCCCCCGCGACGACGACGTCGGCGCGGCCGGAACGGATCATCTCGATGCCGTAGCCGATGGCCTCCGCGCCCGACGCACAGGCGGAGACGGGCGTGTGCACGCCCGCCTGGGCGCCCACGAGCAGGCCGACGTTGGCCGACGGGCCGTTCGGCATCAGCATGGGGACGGTGTGCGGGGAGACGCGCCGGACGCCCTTCTCCTTCAGCACGTCGTACTGGTCCAGCAGGGTCGTCACGCCACCGATGCCGGAGGCGATGACCGTGCCGAGCCGGTCCGGGGCGACGTTCGGGTCCTCACCGGCCCTGCCCTCGAAGCCGGCGTCGGCCCACGCCTCCTTCGCCGCGACCAGTGCGAACTGCGCCGAACGGTCGAGGCGGCGGGCCTGCGGCCTCGGGATGGTCTCGGTCGGCTCCACGGCCACGCGGGCCGCGATCCGGACCGCCTGTTCGGCGGCCCACTCCTCGGTCAGGGCCCTGACGCCGGAACGTCCGGCGACCAGACCCTCCCAGGTCGAGGCCGCGTCGCCACCCAGCGGTGTGGTTGCGCCGATACCGGTGACGACCACGGTGCGATTGGTCGAACTCATCGGAATTCTTTCTCCAACGGATTACGAGGATTCGTACGGCGCCACCGCCGGGTGGCGGGGCCGGGATTTCCCGGCCCGAGCGTTGCTCAGGCCTGGTGCTTGAGGATGTACTCGGTCGCGTCACCGACCGTCTTGAGGTTCTTGACGTCGTCGTCCGGGATCTTGACGTCGAAGCGCTCTTCGGCGGCGACGACGACCTCGACCATGGACAGCGAGTCGACGTCCAGGTCGTCGGTGAAGGACTTGTCCAGCTGGACGTCCTCAACCGGGATGCCGGCGATCTCGTTCACGATCTCCGCGAGACCGGCGACGATCTCTTCCTGAGTGGCGGCCATGAGGGCTCCTTCGCTGTGATTCCTGAGGGTGTGGCGCCTGCCGCGACAGCGGCAGGTGGTGCGTTTCCCGTACCGGACCGGGGTGATCCGGCACGGAGTGCCTAGGGGAGGGTAACGACCGATGCGGCGTAAGCGAGACCCGCCCCGAAGCCGATGACGAGCGCGGTGTCGCCGCTCTTCGCCTCGCCGGTCGCCAGGAGCCGCTCCATCGCGAGCGGGATCGAGGCGGCCGAGGTGTTGCCGGTGGTACGCACGTCACGGGCGACCGTGACGTGCTCCGGCAGTTTGAGGGTCTTCACCATCGAGTCGATGATCCGCACGTTGGCCTGGTGCGGGATGAAGACGTCCAGCTCGTCCGAGGTGATCCCGGCCGCGTCCAGCGCCTGCTGGGCGACCTTCGCCATCTCGAACACGGCCCAGCGGAACACCGCCTGGCCCTCCTGGGTGATCGCGGGGAACTTCACGTGGCCCGCGCGGTCGAGGGGCAGCTCGGAGACGTCGCCGATCCGGAACCGGTCCCACGCCACCGTCTGCTTGATCGTCTCGGACTTGTCGCCCTCCGACCCCCACACGGTCGGGCCGATCGCGGGCTCCCCGGACGGGCCGACGACGACCGCGCCCGCGCCGTCACCGAACAGGAAGGCGGTGGCCCGGTCCTCCAGGTCGGTCAGGTCGCTCAGCCGCTCCACGCCGATGACGAGGACGTACTCGGCGGAACCCTCCACCACCATGCCCTTGGCGAGGGTGAGGCCGTAGCCGAAGCCCGCGCAGCCGGCCGAGATGTCGAAGGCGGCGGCCTTGTCCGTGCCCAGCAGGTCGGCGATCTCGGTGGCCACGGCCGGGGTCTGCTTGAAGTGCGACACGGTCGAGACGACCACGGCGCCGATCTGCCCGGCGTGGATGCCCGCGTTCGCGATCGCCTTGCCCGACGCCTCGACGGACATCGCCGCGACGGTCTCCTCGGGCGACGCCCAGTGCCGGGTCTCGATGCCGGAACGTGAGCGGATCCACTCGTCGGACGAGTCGATCGTCTCCAGGATCACCTCGTTCGGCACGACCCGGGTGGGCCGGTACCCGCCCACCCCCAGGATGCGGGCGTACGGGGCGCCCTTCGCGGGCTTGATCTTCGCCATGCGGATTCTGCTCCTTGGGGCGTCAGACGTGCTCGGAGACGAGCTCGCGGGCGGCGTCGAGGTCGGCGGGACTCTTCAGGGCCAGCGTCTTCACACCGGGCAGCGCACGCTTGGCGAGGCCGGTCAGGGTTCCCCCGGGGCACACCTCGATCAGCGCGGTCACCCCGAGCTCCTTGAACGTCTCCATGCACAGGTCCCAGCGGACCGGGTTCGCCACCTGGCCGACCAGGCGCTCCAGCACCCCGGCACCGGTCGCGACCGTCGCGCCGTCCCTGTTCGACACGTACACGGCCTTCGGGTCGCCCGGTGTCAGGTCCTCGGCCGCCTTCGCCAGGGTGTCGACCGCGGGAGACATGTGGTGGGTGTGGAAGGCGCCGGCCACCTTGAGCGCGACGACCTTGCGCACGCCCTCGGGCTTGTCCGCCTCCAGCGCCGCCAGCTGCTCCCTGGTGCCGGCTGCCACGATCTGGCCCGCGCCGTTGACGTTCGCCGGGGTCAGCCCCAGCTTCTCCAGGTGCGCCACGGTGACGTCCGGGTCGCCGCCGAGCAGCGCCGCCATCCCGGTCTCGGTGACCGCGGCGGCGTCGGCCATGGCCAGCCCCCGCCTGCGGACCAGACTCAGCGTGGCCGTGTCGTCGAGGACCCCCGCGAACGCGGCCGCGGTGAACTCGCCGACGCTGTGACCGGCGACCGCGCCGGGCGCGATCCGCGCCACCGCCGAGGCGGCGTCGGCCGCACCGGCACCCAGTGCCGAGACGGACAGCAGCCCGGCCGCGACCAGCAACGGCTGGGCGACGGCCGTGTCGCGGATCGCGTCCGCGTCGGCCTCGGTGCCGTAGCGGGCGAGGTCGAGTCCGATGGCGTCGGACCAGCCGGCGACGCGGTCCGCGACACCGGGAAGGTCGAGCCATTCGGTCAGGAAGCCGGGCGCCTGAGCGCCCTGGCCGGGAGCGACGAGTACGAGCACTCTCACACTCTCTCTTGACGACGGCCGAAGCCGCCCGTGGGGACAGAGACCAAGAACACGAGGGGGTTTTGTGGAACCCCGACAAGAAGCTAGAGCTGAAGATCGCCGTCGACCAGACGCCCCAGGATCAGCGCGATCCGCAGTGTGAACGCAGAGCGTACATCGGAGGGTGACCATCCGGTGACGTCTGTCACACGTCGGAGCCGGTAACGCACGGTATTGGGGTGCACGAACAGCATCCGTGCGGCCCCCTCGAGGCTGCTCGCCTGCTCCAGGTAGACGCTGAGCGTCTCCAGCAGTGCGGACCCGGCCTCCTCCAGCGGTCTGTAGATCTCCTCCACCAACTGCTCGCGGGCCGAGGGATCACCGGCGATCGCCCGCTCCGGCAGCAGATCGTCGGCCAGCACCGGACGCGGCGCGTCCTCCCAGGCGGAACACGCCTTCAGGCCCGCCGCGGCGGCCTGCGCGGACCGGGTCGCCGCCTGGAGGTCCGGCACCACCGGCCCCGCCACCACCGGACCCTGCGCGTACGGCCCGATCAGTGACTTGGCGACGGCCAGCGGGTTGTCGCTGCCGCCCGCGATCACCACCAGCCGGTCCCCGAGCACCCCCGTCAGCACCTGGAGCTTGGCGTGCCGGGCGGCCCGCCGGATCGCCTCCACGGTCAGTTCCGAGTCGCCGTTGGGCGCGGTGCCGAGCAGCACGCACACGTGCTCCGGCGAGTTCCACCCCAGGGCGGCGGCCCGGGACACGGCACCCTCGTCGGCCTCGCCGCTGAGCACCGCGTTCACGACCAGCGACTCCAGCCGCGCGTCCCAGGCACCCCGTGCCTCGGCGGCCTGCGCGTACACCTGCGCGGTGGCGAACGCGATCTCCCGCGCGTACACCAGCAGCGCCTCGCGCAGCACCGACTCGTCGCCCGGCGCGGCCACCTCGTCGATGGCGCTCTCCATGACCTCGATGGTGGTGCGCACCATCTCCACGGTCTGCCGCAGCGTGATGGCCCGGGTCAGCTCGCGCGGCGCCGTCCCGAAGACGTCGGTGGAGATGGCCTGCGGCGCGTCCGGGCGCCGGAACCACTCGGTGAAGGCGGCGATGCCGGCCTGGGCGACCAACCCGATCCAGGAACGGTTCTCCGGGGGCATCGCCCGGTACCAGGGCAGTGTCTCGTCCATCCGCAGGATCGCCTGCGCGGCGAGGTGGCCGGACGATCTCTCCAGCCGCTTCAGCGTCGCGGGATGCGGGTGGGCGGGGCCTGCCGGGGTCTCGGGCTTGCCGGTTTCGGGTTCGGGCACGGTGACAAGACTGCCTCATCCGGACGCCGGGACGCGTCGCCGGGTCTGCTGCGAGGTCTCCCGCCGGGACCGAGAGGCCCACGTCGGGACTACCGTGGACGGCGTGACGGACGTACGGCGCGCGCACGGGCGCTTCCAGGGCGGCGATCCGGCGGCCGGCATCGAGAGCCGGCACGCCTTCTCCTTCGGCCCCCACTACGACCCCGACAACCTCCGCTTCGGCGCGGTGATCGCCTGCAACGAGGAGCGGCTGGCCCCCGGTGCCGGCTTCGGCGAGCATCCGCACCGCCACACCGAGATCGTGACGTGGGTGGTGGAGGGCGAACTGACCCACCGCGACTCCACCGGCCACGAGAGCGTGGTCCGCCCCGGCGACGTGCAGCGGCTGAGCGCCGCGTCCGGCGTGCGGCACGTGGAACGCAACGACGGCCCCGGGCCCCTGACCTTCCTCCAGATGTGGCTGGCCCCGCTGGAACCCGGCGGCGACCCCTTCTACGAGGTCGTCCGCGGCGTCGCCGACTCCACCCCGTACGCCCTCCCCGAGGCGGGCGCCGTGCTCCACGTCCGCCGGCCGTCGGCGGGGGAGCGGACCGCCCTGCCGGACGCCGCGTACGTGTACGCCCATGTGGTGCGCGGTGAGGTGCTGCTGGACGGGGCCCGGCTGGGGCCGGGTGACGCGGCCCGCCTCACGGACACCAGGGACGCCGAGGCGGTCGCGGTGACCGGGGCCGAGCTGCTGCTGTGGGAGATGCGCGGCGCGTGACCGATGCGCGGGCACCGTAATGGGCGAGCGTCTCTGCCCTGCGGATGAACGACTCTGATGGATCTCGCTGTTTCGGCGCGATTGTCAGAGGCATGAAGTACATCTGTGTCCATGGGGACCGACGCATACGAGTTGAACGAGGACGAGACCTGCAAGCGGTTCGTCCTTCCCGCTCTGCGGGCAGCGGGGTGGAGCGAGAAGCAGATCCGTCCGCAGCACCGGATCAACGACGGCCGGTTGGTGCCGACGCGCAGGCGCCACAAGCGGGGGGCGGCGCTCGCCGCCGAGTGTGTGCTCGAGTACATCCCCGATGTGCCGATCGCAGTGGTGGAGGCCAAGCGCTACCGGCTCAGCGAGGAGAACGGGGTGGAACAGGCTCGCCGTTACGCGCGCAAGCTGGGCTTGTCCTTCGCGTACGCCACCAACGGCCGCAACATCGTGGAGATCGACTTCAGCGGGGACAAGCCGGCCATCCGGCCTGTCGCCGGTTTCCGTCGCCCGCCGACCTCTGGGCGCGCTTCCTGCGTGATCAGGGAGTCCGTGGCACCGAGGCGGGCGAGGAGCTGATGCCGGCTCCGTACGACTACACCCTCCGCAACACCGACAACTCCGTGAAGCGCCCGCGCTACTACCAGCGGGTCGCCATCACCCGGGCACTCGCGGCGCTTGCCCGTGACGAGCGCCGCATCCTGCTGGTACTCGCCACCGGTACGGGCAAGACCATGCTCGCCCTCCAACTGGTGGCCCGGCTCTCCGAGGCTCCCGGAGCGTTCGGAGGGCGCAAGCCCCGGGTGCTCTACCTCGCGGACCGCAACATGCTGGTCGACGACCCCAAGGACCGTTACTTCCTGCCGGTGTTCGGCGAGGACGACGTCCACAAGATCGGTGGCGGTGAGGCCAAGCGAGGCCGGAAGATCTACTTCGCGCTCTACCAGTCCCTGGAGCAGGGGGAGGCGCAGACCGGGCTGTTCCGGGAGTACCCGCCGGACTACTTCGACATCGTCATCGTCGACGAGTGCCACCGGGGCAGTGCGAGCAGCGACTCGCGGTGGCGCAAGGTGCTGGAGCACTTCTCGCCCGCTGCGCAGATCGGGCTGACCGCCAGTCTCCGCTGCTTCCCGCCGCCGAGCCGATGAGCTCCATGAGCCGCCGATGCAGCGTCTTTGACCGGGCCCGCAGGAAAGCGTCGTAGTCGTCACGCAGTGCGGCCTGGTAGGCGTCCTCTTCGATCAGGCAGGTGCGCAGGCGCTCCCGCAGGACGTCCTCGCCGTGCCAGACGGCGAGGTCCCTGAGGTAGGCGGAGGGGCGGCGGTCGGAGATCCAGTTGTTGGTGATCGCGCTGAGCATGATCAGGTTGCCGCAGACGTTGTCCCTCCCCGCTTTCACCCCTTCCTTCTTCAGGTACGCGCGCGGGAAGAAGTGGTGGAGCTGCTTACCGTTCTGCCAGGACAGCGCGTCGGCCACGTCGATGACGAGGCCCGTGTTCAGGTCGACCGACTTCTCGTACGACATCAGCAGCACCAGAAGCTTGCCGGGGGCGTTCTGCCGGGAGAACTGCGCACGCTGCCAGAGGAGGGCTCGGGGAAGGGCGGCTGCCGTCTCGACCTCCGTCGAGCGCCCCGCCGCGAACTCGGTGACGGCCGACAGGTCCGGCCCCATCTGCGACTCCCGCCACCCCTTGAAGTACTCGCTGCTCGCCGTCAGCCAGAACCAGCGCGTCACGGCCTCGTACTGGGCCGCCGTCGGCTTGGGCAGCTGCCTGAACAGCTCGACCGGGACGGCGAACTGGTTGTAGCAGGGCAGTGCTTCGGCCTGCGGTGTGCGGATCTGGGTGGAGAGGAAGTCCACGGCTCGTGCGGCCGCCTTCCCCGCGTCGGCGACGGCGGCCTGGAGCTGCTGACGGCCCGTCGAGGACGTAGTGCACCGGGGCGCCCTCGTGCTGGGGCACGGTGTCCAGGCCCGCGATCTCTGCCCGCTGGCCAGCTTGGCCGTCGTACGCCACATGAGAAGGCTGCCGATGGGGTAGTTCCGGCGCACCGAGTCGAGCAGGTACAGGATCTGCTGCGGGGTCCAGACGAACGCCCGTTGGAACTTGGGTAAAACGATGTCGCCCGACAGAACCCGCGAAGCGAGTGAGGTGATGGGCGCGATCGTGGGCTCGGGCGCGCGCACCCGAGCCGCAGACGTCGATGACGTTCCCAACGTGTTTCCCCCTACCTGATGGCCTCCGCCGCACGAGCGACCACGCAGTCGAGAGCAGGGGGTGCCACTGACAGTCGAACGGGTCTGTGGATTACCGCAGACCGTCGACGAATGCTCGCCAGGCGTCGACGCCGACGGTGACGACCGGGCCGGACGGGTCCTTGCTGTCGCGGACGGGGACGGCGCCGGTGGGGCAGCCGTCGGCGACCTCGACGCAGTCGCCGCCAGTGCTGCCGCTGTAACTGGACCTACGCCACTGGCCGTTCCACAAACTGGGAGCGGTCTCCATAGCGTTCCTCCATCGGGCGGGCGATCAGTTCCACCGACTCCTCGACCGGGAGAGCGGCAGCCTGCAGGCGAGCGTAACGGAGCGAGGCTTCCTTGATGGTCTCGGGATTGGCCGTCATGTGGCCAGAGATGAGGTCTTCTGTGGAGATGATGTCCGGGGCGTCCTCGAAGCGGAGGAGATTGAACGCCCCGTCCAGGCTGGCGTGTTCACCCGCCCTATTCGGCAGGACCTGCACATGCATCCACCGGTGACCGGCGAACTCCAACAGGCGGGCCGGTTGGCGTCGCATGACACCGGTGCCGCCGATCGGCCGGTGCAGCACCGCCTCATCCAGGACCACCCAGACCAGCGGCGGCTGTTCTCGTTCCAAGATGCGCTGGCGTTCCATCCGGGCGGTCACCAGACCTTCCAGATCGTCCGGCGCTCCGGTGGCGAGCACCGCCCGCGCGTACTCCTCCGTCTGCAACAGCCCGTACGCCACCTGCACCTGATACGTGGAAATGTACGCCGCCTTCGCCTCCATCTCCGCGTACGGCTGGAACCACGTGGGCAGTTGGCTGCGCAGGACCAGGCCGATCAGGCGGGAGAAGAGGCCGTCCGTGCCGAGGGCCGCGTCCACGCGTTCGGAGAAGTCGCGGGCGGGGACCTTCTTCGTGGTCTCGATCTGGCAGATCAGCGAGCCCGTACAGAAGATGATCTCGCCGAGCTGTCCCTGCTTGAGGCCGTGGGCCTCGCGTTGGCGGCGCGGTTCCCAGCCGTAGTAGTCGAGTGGGGACGCCGTGGGGCCGAGCGTCTGGATGTTGGCCACGGTGGTGCCTCCGGCCTGAAACGCCTCCCGGCGTTGATTTCTTTGCGTGGCCGATCGCATGCGCCGCGTTGCAATCTGGTGATGTGGATCACGCAACTGGTCCGCGTACGACGGACTTCGAGACGCACTATCGGGCCGAGTTCGCGTTGGGTGAGCACTCGGTCCGGCATCTGCGCCGCATCCTGCGGCTCTATCTCAAGGGTTCGGGCCTGCTGGAGGTGGCGGACGCGGCCGAACTCGCGGTGTCGGAACGCCTCGCCAACGTCTCCGGCCCGTGCCCGACCGTCGTTGCGGCATCCGCTTCCTTCTGTTGCCGGGCGCGGTGAGGGTGGAGGTCTCCGACAGGTGCCCGCGACTGCCGGTGCCGGCGGGCCGGGACGTGCTGGCCGAGGGCGGGCGAGGGCTGCTGCTCGTCGAGGCGGTGACCGACCGGTGGGGTGTGACGTCGTCTCCGACCGGTGGTGGTAAGACCGTGTGGTTCGAATGCGACGTCAAACCTGCGCCTGTCCGCGATGGTAGTGGGCGGGTGTTGTCGTAGCCTTCCGGGATGACGCAGCACCCCGTGCCGGACCAGCGGCGGCCCGCGAACGACGGGCCGAAGGCCGCCGCCCGCAACCGTGCCGCGCTGGTCGCCGCCGCCCGGGAGATCTACGCGGAGCACGGTCTGGACGCTCCGCTGTCCGCGATCGCGCGCCGCGCAGGGGTCGGGCAGGGCGTCCTGTACCGGCACTTCCCCGACCGGGCCGCGGTGACGACCGCCGTACTGGAGGAGAACGTCCGGGAGGTCGAACAGGCGGCCGCGGCCGAGGACGCGACCCTCGCCGGCGTGCTCGGGGTGCTGACCTGGCACCTGAAGGAGTCGGCGGCGTTCATCGGCCTCCTGCACGCCGACGGGTCGGACCACCGTTCCGCCGTCCGCGCCCACGCCCTGGCCCTGTCCCGGCGGGTCGAACACGCCCTGCGCGTGCACCTGCCGGCCGCCGGCCGCCGGCTGGCCACGGCGGACGACCTCATGCTCGCCGTCGCCATGGTCTCCGGCGCCGCCACCGGCCCCTCCCACGAGGAGCGGGAGCGCAGGGCACTGGCGGCCTGGCGGCTCCTCGGCGTCGAGGTGGGGCCGGTGCGGCCCTTCCACGGGTAGCGGGCTTCCCCGTCGGGGGCGTCAGCCGCCGTTGGACTGCCGGGTGCCTTCCGCCAGCGCGGCGAAGGTGTAGAGGTACCCGCCCGCGGGCCCGCTGACGGTCATGTACGCCCTGGCCCCGCCGGGCGTGATCGCCACGTTCGTCGCCGACTCGGGGCCCTCGGCGGCACGCGCGGGCACCTCGACCGTCGCCAGCCGCTCACCGTGCGGTCGTACACGACCATCGCGGGCCGCCCGTGCAGCCCCTGGCAGAGGTTGCCGTCCGCGTCCACGGCGATCGAGTCGGTCTGCGCGATCCCGCCGTCGACCCGGATCGCGGTGTGCCGGGCGGTGACCCCGCCCCTGCCGCCGACGGGGAGGTAGGAGATCCGGTTCTCCGTCAGTTCGCCGAACCACAGCCCGCGGTACTCCACGTCGAAGGAGATCCCGTTCGTCGCGGCCAGTTTGCCGGCCAGGACGGTGGCCTGCCCGCCGTCGCGGTCGATCCGCACCACACGGCCGAGCGCCCGGCCCTCGGTCAGGCCGCGCGAGTCGCTGACGTACAGGTGGCCGTCCGCGCCGAAGACCGGCCCCTCCAGCAGCGTCGTCCCGGTCTGTTCGTGCACCTCGGTCAGTTGCGTCACCTGCTGCGCGCGCAGGGTCCGGCCACCCGCACCGGGCGCCCCGGCCGTCCGCTCACCGACGTCACCCGTCTGCGTGCCGCAGCCGGTGAGGGCGAGGGCGCCGACGGTGGCGAGTACGGCGAGGGAGCGGAGGGGGAGTCGTCGCATGGGGGTCACTCTTCCTGTCGGCTGCTGGGTGGGAGTGGGAGTGGGGGTGGGGGTGGGGGTGCCGGCGGCGGTGGGGCCGGGACGGACCAGTACGCGCCACCGCGCGTCCGATCCCCAACCGGAGAATTCTGTCCGGTAGTTGTTGCCGTAGCGGAGCCGACGGCCGCACGGGCCGACGCGGCCGGAACACCATGAGGATTGAGGCAGGGCCCCCACATGACGATCCCCCGCACGATGCCCCACCGAGCGCCGTCCCCCGAGGAACTGGAGGCGCTGCGGCAGCGCTACCGCGTCGAGCGCGAGCGGCGCGTACGCCCGGACGGCGCGGCCCAGTACCAGGCCACCGAAGCCGAGTTCGGCTACTACGCCGCCGACCCGTACGTCGGTGAGGCCGCCGGGCGCGAGCCGTTGCACGACACCGCCGACGTCGCCGTGGTCGGCGGCGGGTTCGGCGGCATCCTGGCCGGGGCGCGGCTGCGGCAGCGGGTCGATGACCGTGCCGAGCCGCCTCGGCAGGGCCGACGGTGCGTCGGCCACCCATTCACCCACCGCGAGCAGGGATCGCGCTCCGGCGAGGACCGCGCAGGCCGTCAGTGCCAGGAGCGTCACGAGTGGATGCCCCCCGCACCTCCCCCGCACCTTCCCCGCACCTTCCCCGCGCCCCCCGCGCCCCCCGCGGGTCCGGGACCTGCGCGAGACGTTCCAGCAGATCCAGGAGCTCGCTCCCGGACACTGCCGGATGCGGTCCGAGCCGGTCGAAGGCAGGGGAGATCAGAGACGATGCGTCGGCAGGCGCGGGCAGCCCGAGGGCACAGCGCGTAGAGAGCCATACCCGGAGCCCCCGGGCCCACCAATCTTACGAATGACCAGCGGAAACCCACACCCGAAAGGTAGGACTCCATGATCACGGACGTACGTGCCTGCTCTGCGTCGGGCCCTGCCCGACATGACGAGACGTCAGCAACCGGACATCGGCCGACTACGCCGAAGCCTTGGGTGTTCCGCAGGCCGGAGTCGGTCTCCACGGCGTTCCTCCATGAGGCGTGTGATCAGTTCTGCCGCGTCGACCCGACGCATCTCCTGGGCGTCTCGTGCCGGGGCCCGCGCCCCGGCACCGGTCGGGCCGGGGCGCGGTGGGGCCCCGTCGACTCGCCGGTGCCCTATCCGGGGTGTGGGGTCTCGCGCGTCCGGGCCTGGTGCCGACGGGCTTTGAGCCGGTTCCCGCAGGTCTTCATCGAGCACCACCGTGCGGTGTTGGCGCGGCTGCGGTCCAGGAGGAAGAGGCGGCATTCGGGGTTCCCGCACGGCCGCAGGCGGCCGGGCATGCGCTCCTTGACGTCCGCCCAGGCGAGTACGAGTTCCACGGCGAGCCTGCGTTCCGGCGGCACCTCCAGGTGCCACTCGATGCCCGACGTGCCGGGCTGCGGGACTTTGTGAACGCCTGCGAGGACCCGGCGCAGCCGGGGCTCCGCCGGAGTGTCCGACTCCACCGCCTGGAGCGCGTCCCGGGCGGTGCGCAGCCACCGGCGCTCCTCGTCGCCGCCGAGGCCCCCGTGCTCCCGCGCCCACCTGTCCACCTCGTGGTCGTCGCGCCACAGGTCCCGGCGTCGGCCATCCGTGACAGGGGTGCTGTTCAGCGCCTGCATCAGGGCTTGGTCGTCCAGCACGGACCTCACCTTCCCAACTAACTCCATCAAGTCGTTTGACAGGTTACTCCAGGGGGGGTCTACTGGGCGCCGAAGAGTAACCGTCAATATGAGTCAAAGGGGTTAGTCATGGTCGAGGTCCGCCACCAGTACGCGACAGTGCGGGGGCATCGCGTCTTCTACCGCGAGGCAGGACCCCGCGAGGCACCCACGCTGGTACTCCTGCACGGATTCCCCTCCAGTTCACGCATGTTCCGCCAGCTCATTCCGGCGCTGGCCGACCGGTTCCACGTCGTCGCCCCCGACCACCTCGGCTTCGGCACCTCCGATGCCCCGGCCGTGGACGAGTTCACCTACACCTTCGACTCCCTGACCGACATCACCGAAGCCCTTCTGGCCCAGCTCGGCGTGACCCGCTACGCCGTGTACGTCCAGGACTACGGCGCCCCCATCGGCTGGCGGCTGGCCCTGCGCGCCCCGGACGCGATCACCGCGGTGATCACGCAGAGCGGCAACGCCTACGAGGACGGCTTCGTACCGGATTTCTGGAAGCCCGTATGGGCCTACGCGGAGGATCCGGGCCCCCGGACCGAACCCGCCGTCCGCGCCGCCCTCTCGCTCGACGCCATCCGCTGGCAGTACCTGCACGGAGTGGACCGACCCGAGCTGGTCGACCCGGACACCTGGGTCGCCGACCACCGCGAGGTCAACCGGCCGGGCAACGACCTCGTGCAGCTCGCCCTGTTCCGCGACTACGCCGGCAACCCGCCCCTCTACCCCCAGGTGCACGCCTACTTCCGGGAACGCCGGGTTCCTCTCCTCGCGGTCTGGGGCGCGAACGACGAGATCTTCGGCCCGGACGGAGCACGCGCCTTCACCAGGGACCTGCCGGACGCGGAGATCCACCTGGTTCCCGGAGGTGGACACTTCCTGCTCGAAAGCCACCTGGACACCGTGGCCGGGTACATGCGCGGGTTCCTGACCGCCACCGCGTCACCGGCGTGAAGCCCACGAAGAGTTCCCGGGGTGGGTGAACGGCCTCTTCGGGACAGGCCGGGGTCGTCCGGCTCCGTGCCCCGGTCGGCACCACCCCGGTGAACGGCCGGGCCGCCGAGGGTCGTGCAGTACGGCAAAGGTTCTGGTCTCGCACGGGGTGCTGCGCGAAACTCGAACAAACCCTGGGTCGTACGGCCGGCCAGAGGGTGACGCCATGGCCGGAGACCGTGTCGTCGGCCGCTCTGCCCTCTGGCGGACCACACGGGCACACCGGCGGGCGCCGCCGCTGCCGGCGGTCAGGTGGCCGCGCCGGTGCTTCCGCGGAGTTCCGCCAGCACCGCGTCCGTGAAGGGCGGCCAGGCCTCGACCGCCCAGGGACCGAAGGCGCGGTCGGCCAGGGCCACGCAGGCGACGTCCGCCGCCGGGTCGATCCACAGGAACGTGCCCGACTGGCCGAAGTGGCCGAACGTGCGGGGCGAGGAGGAACCGCCCGTCCAGTGCGGGGACTTGGCGTCGCGGATCTCGAAGCCCAAACCCCAGTCGTTGGGGTTCTGGTGGCCGTAGCCCGGCAGGACGCCCTTCGTGCCCGGGTACTGGACCGTCATCGCCTCGGCGACGGTACGGACGTCCAGCAGGCGCGGGGCCTGCACCTCGGCGGCGAAGCGCAGCAGGTCGTCGAGCGTGGACGTGGCGTCCTTCGCGGGGGAGCCGGCGCCCTCCAGGGAGGTCGACGTCATCCCCAGCGGCTCCAGCACCGCCTGCCGCAGGTACTCGGCGAACGGGATCTCCGTCGCCTTCGCGATGTGGTCCCCGAGCTGCTCGAACCCGGCGTTGGAGTAGAGGCGGCGTTCGCCGGGGGCGGAGGTCACCCGGTGGTCGTCGAAGGCGAGGCCGGAGGTGTGGGCGAGGAGGTGGCGGACCGTCGAGCCCTCCGGGCCCGCCGGTTCGTCCAGTTCGATCGCGCCCTCCTCGTACGCCACGAGCACCGCGTACGCCGCGAGCGGCTTGGTGACCGAGGCCAGCGGGAAGCGATGGCCGGTGGGGCCGTGGGTGCCCAGGACGGTGCCGTCCGCCCGGACGACGCCCGCCGCCGCGGTGGGAACCGGCCAGTTCTCGATCAGCACGGGGCTCTTGAGCGACATGCCGTCGAGCCTAAGCGCTCACAGGGTCGGCTCCGGCAAGGGGTCCGGCTTCCGCGTGAAGCCCATCGAGGCGTACAGCGGCTCGGCCTGCGCGGACGCCGTGAGGCGGACGCGGCGGGCGCCCCGCTCACGGAACCGGTCCAGCAGTTCCTCCACGCAGGCGCGCGTAGCCCCGGCGGCGGGCGTCCGGGTCGGTGGCGACGCTGAAGGCGTAGCCGTCGGTGCCGTGCGGGCTGGGCGCGCCGCCGATGCGGTACCCGATCGTGCCGGCCACCAGCGCCGTCGGCCCGCCCCGCTCCGGCAGACCGGGCCGGCCCACCACGAACGCCGCGAACGGGCCTTGCGGCTCGGCCGGCTTCGCGCGCAGGACCGGCAGTGCGGCGGCGTGCCAGTCCGTGGCGGGGGAGGAGCGGGCCAATGAAGTCGATCATCGCCTGGCGCAGGCGCGGTACTTCCTCCGCGTCCCCGGGCACCGCACGGCGTACGAGTGTCATGGCCGGCATGGTAATCGGCCAGAATGTCCGCCCTCCTGCCGTTTTCCCGCCGGTCGTGCTTGCCTGGAGTGCACTCCAGGGATTTAGCGTGGACGCATGACGGTGACGGAGACCACGGGTGAGAGCACGGGTGCCACGACCGACACCTGCGCAGGTCCGCCGCAGGGCGACCGGCGGCCGGACGGCGCGGACAAGTACACGATCAGCGAGGTGGCCGCCCTCACCGGGCTCAGCGCCCACACCCTGCGCTGGTACGAGCGCATCGGGCTGATGCCGCACATCGACCGGTCGCACACCGGGCAGCGCCGCTACAGCAACCGCGACCTCGACTGGCTCGCCCTCGTCGGCAAGCTCCGTCTGACCGGGATGCCGGTCGCGGACATGGTCCGGTACGCGGAGATGGTGCGGGAGGGCGATCACACCTACACCGACCGCTTCGACCTCCTCAAGGCGACCCGCGAGGACGTGGTGGCCCGGATCGCGGAGCTCCAGGGCACCCTCGCCGTGCTCGACCGGAAGATCAGCTTCTACGCGGACGCCGGGCGCGCCCTGGCGTCGGAGAGGTCCCGATGACCAACGGCACGAACAGCGCGAGCGGCAGGATCACGACGGCGGTACTGGGCGCGGGCGGCCCCGAGGTGGGCGTGCAGGGCCTGGGCTGCATGGGCATGAGCTTCGCCTACGGCCCCGCGGACGCGGACGCCTCCCGGGCGACCCTGGAGCGGGCCCTGGAACTGGGCGTCACGCTCTACGACACGGCCGACTCGTACGCGGCGGGGGAGAACGAGCGGTTCCTGTCCCCATTCCTCAAGGCGCACCGGGACGAGATCCTGATCGCGACCAAGTTCGCGCTGTCGATCCCGCCCGACGAGCCGACCCGGCGGATCGTCCGCAACGACGCCCCGTACGTCCGGCAGGCCGTCGAGACGAGCCTGAAGCGCCTGGACATCGACACCATCGACCTCTACTACATGCACCGGCGCGATGTGAACGTGCCGATCGAGGAGACCGTCGGCGTCATGGCCGGGCTGGTGCACGAGGGCAAGGTCAAGCAGCTGGGGCTGAGCGAGGTCACCGCCGGCGAACTGCGGGCCGCGCACGCCGTGCACCCGATCGCCGCCGTGCAGTCGGAGTGGTCGCTGTTCAGCCGCGACATCGAGGCGAACGTCGTACCGGCCGCCCGGGACCTGGGCGTGACGCTGGTGCCGTACTCGCCGCTCGGGCGGGGATTTCTGACCGGTTCCTTCGCCGATGCCGGCCAGGACCTCACACCGGACGACTTCCGCCGTCTCATGCCCCGGTTCACCGGCGAGAATGCGGCAGCCAACGCGGCCCTGCTCGCGCCGGTCCGCGCCGTCGCCGACGCGCACGGTGCCACGCCCGGCCAGATCGCCCTGGCCTGGGTCCATCAGCGGGCTGCCGTGCACGGCCTCCCGGTCGTCCCGATTCCGGGCACGCGCAAGCCGTCCCGGGTGGAGGAGAACACGGCGGCGACCCGGATCGCCCTCACGGACGCGGAACTGGCCCGACTGGACCCGATCGCCGGCAAGGTGGCGGGCACCCGCTATGCGGACATGGCCTTCACGTCCGCCGGACGGGAGGAGTGACCCGCACGTCGGAACGGCGGAGCCCTACAGCTCCGCCAGTAACTCCGCCTTCTTGGACGAGAACTCCTCGGCCGTCACCAGTCCCGCCTGGTGCAGTTCCCCCAGGTGGCGTATGCGTTCGGCGATGTCCGCGGGGTCGCGGCGTACGGTGGCCACGGCGACCGCGGGTACCGGCGCGGACGTCCGTGCCGCCGCCAGGACGGCCGCCGCGAACGGCAGTGACTCGTGCACCGGGCCGTAGCCCAGCCCGAACACCACGGCCGCCAGGTCCTGGTCGGCGTGCGGCAGCCGGGCCGGCTCGTCGCGGCGCAGCAGGCGCAGATGCCCCTCGAACACCTCCGGTGACCGCCACTCCACGCCGCTCAACTCGCCCACGGGGAAGCGCTGGTCACCCGCCTTCCACTTCGTCGACGAGGCGCCGGTCCAGGACCAGCGGAAGGAGACCGTCTTCCCGTCGAAGGAGGCCCGCCCGTCGTACGCCTTGAAGTGCAGCGGCCCCTCAGGGGCGGCCACCAGATGGCGCTCGGCGGGGCCCGACTCGGTGATCAGGGCGAGGAGCTCGTCGGCGTAGTACTCGGCGAGCGTCTCGCGTTCGGCGGACAGCACGAGACGGTAGGGGTCGCAGCCGTCCTTCAGCTGCCCGGCCGCCGCCTCCATCAGCGGATCGGCGCCGGGCCGCGGCTCGATGCGCAGCACGACGGTGTCGCGCCTGCCGGGGGTCAGCGTCACTCCGGCGACGGCCTCCAGGGGGATGCGGCGTTCCCCGAGTGCCTGAAACAGCTTGGGTGTTCGAATCCCCCTTTCGTACCGGATGAGCACGGAGTCGGACTCGAACTCCCAGTCAGCGTGAAATCCGGCCAGCACGTCACCCATGCGGCTCATCGTATGCGGCACGAGCTTTTTCGTCCCCTCCCCGTGCATACCGCAGTTCCTCCGTTCTCTACGCGCGTCTTGATGCGGCGGCGTCCGACAAACCCGCCCGGCATACGCCACTCCCGTGCGCGCAGTCCACCGCGCGGTATGCGCCAACGCCGATCTCGGCGAAGTTGCGCAGGCTGTCGGTGCCCGGCACGAAGTACCCGCCGTGGCCGTCCGCCTCACGCGCCGACAGCACGCGCGCCCCGAAGGCCGGGGACACCGGGTCGGCGCCGTGGCCCAGTCCGCCGACCTCCAGGTAGGGCACGTCCCGGATCCAGTCGTCGGCGTCCCGCATCGCCCACACCCGTGCGCGGGTGCGCAGTTCGGAGACGGTCTCGGCCCGCATGCCGGGACTGCCGGCCACCGCTATGTCGGTCACCCGGCCGGGCAGTGCGGGCGCGGCCAGCCCGCACACCACGGAGCCGTAGCTGTGGCAGAACAGGGAGACGTGGGATTCGCCGGGCAGGGCGCGCAGCAGCGAGTCGAGGCGTACCGCGCCGTCCTCGGCGCGCGTCGCCATCGCCGCCTCCATGCCCAGCCCGCTGGGCGCGGTGTAGTCGGCCCAGGCGATCACGGCGGTGCGCGTCGAGGGGGCCGCCGTGTGCTCGGCCGCGTACAGCGACCTGGCCATACCGACGGGTGCCGACCAGCGGCGGTAGGTGCGCTGGAAGGTCAGCAGATCGGTGTCGACGCCGGGGACGACGACCGAGACCCGCTCGGCCTCGCGCAGGTCGCCGAAGACCTCGGCGGCCCGGCCGGACCCCGACGGGTCGAAGGCGAGAAGCTGGCGGTCGGGGTTCAGCAGCGCCCCGAAGCGGTTCATCCGGCGGCCCGCCTGATGCTGTCCTGCGGGTGTGAGCCGCTCGTCGCGCATCCGTTGTCGCTCGACCTCACGGGCCTCCCCCAGCGCGAGGCGGTTGGCGCGGTAGCGCAACTCGACCGGGGCGCCGTTCATGTTGCCGACCGCGAGCGGGAAGCGGTGGGCGAGGCTCACCCGCTGCACCTCGGAGAGGGAGGCGAAGAAGCGGGCCAGCGCGGCGGGCGCGGACCGGGGGTCCGGCAGCCGGTGACCTCCTATTCGGCCGTGCTCCCAGGCACTGAGCGAGGCCGGGAGCGGGGCCGAATAGGAGGTCACCGGCTGCCGGCGCAGGGCCGTCCAGCCGGTGCTCGCCAGCATCACGAAGACGACGGCGAGTGCGAGGAGCGCGCGCCACACGTTCAGTTGCGGGGAGGCGTCGAAGGAAGTCACTGAAAGGACACACTAGGAGAACGGGAGGGCCTCGCGTCAATCGAGTGACGGGTATCACGTTTCGGTGCGTCACCGGGGGGCAGGGCGCACCCGCCGACCGACCAGGTGCCACCCGGGAGACGGCTCAGGTGCTGCTCCAGGATCCTGCCAGGGCGGGCCCCAGCTGGTCCAGGTGAGCCGTCATCAGCTCGCGCAGGGCGGTGAGGCCGGCGTCGTCCCCGGCGGACCAGGACCGCTCCGCCACCCGGATCGCGCTGCAGACGGCGGCCACCAGCACGCGCGGCCGGGGGTCGGTGTCCAGGTCGACGCCCTCGCGGTCGGCGATCACATGGGCCAGCCGCTCCTCCAGTTCGCTCGAACGCCGCAGATGGGCGGCGAGCAGCGCGGGCGTCGACTCGATCACCCGGTACACCCGCAGATGCAGTTCCAGGGGCACGACCTGCTCGACGGCCTGGTTGATGCCGTCCCAGCTCTCCCGCAGGGCGCCGCGCAGCGCGTCCAGCGGCGGCTCGCCGGGCGGGCGCCCCTGCACGGCGTCGACGACGAGGGACTCCGCGAGGTGCGGGACGTGGAACGCGACCTCCTCCTTGCTGGCGAAGTAGCGGAAGAAAGTGCGCTGCGAGACGTGGACGGCCGCCGCGATGTCGTCGACCGTCGTCCCCTCGTAGCCGCGGGTCGCGAACAGCTCCAGGGAGGTACGGACCAGCGCGTCGCGGGTGAGCCGCTTCTTGCGTTCCCGCAGGCCCGTCCCCGGCGCCGGCATCGCGCCGGCGACGGTCCCGATCGTCTCCATCGTTCCTCCCGTGCTTCCCCCGGTCCGTTTCGCGGACCGGCTTCCGGGCCGGTTTCCGGTGGGCCCCAAGTCCTTTCCGGAACTGTTCGCGCAGTTCACGCTATACGGACATGTCGGCTCAGTTGCTGGTCGGTGAATTGGTTTGTCAACTGTCAGTGGCTGTCATTAGCCTCGAAGATATGACTAGTCAGACCATCATCGACGCGACGGGACCCGGGGACGGGACACCTTCGGACGCCCCGTCGGACACGGCACCCGGCAGAGGGCTTCGCGGCCACCCCTGGCTCACCCTCTTCACCGTCGCCGTCGGCGTCATGATGGTGGCCCTCGACGGCACCATCGTCGCCATCGCCAACCCCGTCATCGCCAGTGATCTGGGAGCCCGTTTCGCCGAGGTCCAGTGGATCACCAACGCGTACTTCCTCGCCCTCGCGGTCTCCCTGATCACCGCCGGCAAGCTCGGTGACCGGTTCGGCCACCGGCAGACCTTCCTCATCGGCGTCGTCGGCTTCGCCGCCGCCTCGGGTGCGATCGGCCTGTCCGACAGCATCGCGTCGGTCATCGTCTTCCGTGTCCTGCAAGGCCTGTTCGGCGCGCTGCTGATGCCGGCCGCGCTGGGCCTGCTGCGGGCGACCTTCCCGGCCGAGAAGCTCAACATGGCCATCGGCATCTGGGGCATGGTCATCGGTGCCTCCACCGCCGGCGGCCCGATCCTCGGCGGTGTCCTCGTCGAGCACGTCAGCTGGCAGTCGGTCTTCTGGATCAACGTCCCGGTCGGCGTCGTCGCGCTCGCCCTCGGCGTGTGGATCCTGCTCGACCACCGCGCGGAGAACCGCCCGCACTCCTTCGACATCCCCGGCATCGGCCTGCTGTCCGGTGCGATGTTCTGCCTCGTCTGGGCGCTGATCAAGGCCCCCGAGTGGGGCTGGGGGGACCTCAAGACCTGGGGTTTCATCGCCGTCGCCGGGGTGCTCTTCACCGTCTTCGCCCTCTGGGAGAAGCGGGTCAAGGAGCCGTTGATCCCGCCGGCGATGTTCCGCTCCGTCCCGCTGTCCGCGGGTGTCGTGCTGATGGTCCTCATGGCCATCGCCTTCATGGGCGGCCTGTTCTTCGTCACCTTCTACCTGCAGAACGTGCACGGCCTGAGCCCGGTCGACGCCGGTCTGCACCTGCTGCCGCTCACCGGCATGATGATCGTCGGCTCCCCGCTGGCCGGCGTGGTCATCACCAAGGCCGGTCCGCGGATCCCGCTGGCCGGCGGCATGGCCTGCACCGCGATGGCCATGTTCGGCATCTCCACACTCGAGAAGGACACCGGCAGCGGCGTGATGTCCCTCTGGTTCGCCCTGCTGGGTCTCGGCCTGGCGCCCGTCATGGTCGGCGCCACCGAGGTCATCGTGGGCAACGCGCCGCTGGAGCTCTCCGGTGTCGCCGGCGGTCTCCAGCAGGCCGCCATGCAGGTCGGCGGCAGCCTCGGTACAGCCGCGCTGGGTGCGGTGATGGCCTCCGAGGTCGACAGCGACCTCGCGGACAACTGGGCGGGCGCGGGGCTCCCGCCGCTCACCCCGGAGCAGAGCGCGCAGGCCGCCGAGGCCGTCCAGGTGGGCGTGCCCCCGGTGAGCGAGCAGATGCCCCCCGAGATGGTCGCGACGGTCACCGGGGTGGCGCACGACACCTTCCTCTCCGGCATGAGCACGGCTTCCCTGGTCGCCACCGCGGTCGCCGTCGTGGCGGTGGGCGTCGCCCTCCTCGCCAAGCGCGGTGAGAACGCGGAGGCCGGCGCGGGCGGCGGCCACATCTGACGGCTCCGGTGACCGGGTTCGCTCATCAGGGTGAACCGCTGGGGTGATCCCTCCCGTTCGGAGGGTGCCGCAGGTCACAGTGGGTCAGGTCCTCCGCAGGGCCTGGAGGATGCCGGGTGCGGCGCGCTGCTGGAGGGGGGCAGCGCGCCGGCAGCGGCTCGCCCGTTCTCGCTCCGGGGGCATTCACGCCCCGAGTGGGGGTCCTCGCGTGTCGAACCCCACTACACCCCAACCGACTACCGCGTTCAGGGAGTTGATGATGGCGAGCTTCGGAGACAGCGCGCGCGGGCACCCCCGCTCACGTGGCCGGGCGTGGTCAGGATGGGGGTCCCCCCTGCTCGAGCGAAGCCGAGAGCTTGGGGGAGGGCCGGATCGCGCGACGCTCGAAATCATCGGAGTCATCTGCGCGGTCGCCGGATTCTTCGTACTGGGGATCGTCCTCGGCCCGGTGGCGATGGTCTGCGGCTGGCTCGCCATGGGCCGCAGCTGGTCCGGGGCCCGCCCGGTCCAGGCGGTGGTCGCGCTGGTTCTGGGCGCCATCGACACGCTGCTGGCGATCATCTGGCTGGCCTCGGCCACCGGATCGGGCTACGGAATGTTCTGACCACCCCGGGTTTTGGCCCGGATCCCGACTCCGCTGCTCAATTCGGCGAGCGATCACGTGCCATGCTTTCAGGGCTCGGCCGCGCCCGGCCTGCCTGCATCTGCGACGCGCTCTGAAGGCCGTATCGGCACGGCGTCATCACGCCGGGTAATTGCGCAGCAGAGTCGATCCCGACTCTGCTGCTCTATTCGGGGGAGGGTCACGCACCGCATCCGAGAGGGGCCGGCCGGGGCCGGACCGCCTCCTCGCGAGGCCCGTTCCCTGCGCCCCGTCGACAGGCCGGTGTCACTCTCCGCAATGGAGCAACAGAGTCGATCCCGACGGAAATCTCCGCGGCGGAACGGCGGAAGGGCCTCCGGCGAAACGCCGGAGGCCCTTCCGCATGCGCCGCCCGCGGGTGTGTCAGGCGTCGCCGCCCGCCGCACCCGGGTCGGCCGCGGCCACGTCGAGCAGCTGGTAGCGGTCGATGGCCTGCTTCAGCACGGACCGGCCGACGTGTCCCTCCCGGGCCAGCTCCGTCAGCACTCCCACGACGATCGACTGCGCGTCGATGTGGAAGAACCGGCGGGCCGCCCCGCGTGTGTCCGCGAAGCCGAAGCCGTCCGCGCCCAGCGACTGGTACGTCCCGGGCACCCAGCGCGCGATCTGGTCCGGCACCGACCGCATCCAGTCCGACACCGCCACGACCGGCCCCTGTGCCGGGGCCAGCTTCCGCGTCACGTACGGCACCCGCTGCTCCTCCTCCGGGCCCAGCAGGTTGTGCCGCTCGCATTCCACGGCCTCGCGCCGCAGCTCGTTCCAGGAGGTCGCCGACCAGACGTCGGCCCGCACATCCCACTCCTCGGCGAGGATCCGCTGCGCCTCCAGGGCCCAGGGCACCGCGACACCGGAGGCGAGGATCTGCGCCGGCTTCGAGCCCGCCGTCCCCTCACGGAAGCGGTACAGGCCCTTGAGGATGCCGTCCACGTCCACGTCCTGGGGCTCGGCCGGGTGCTGGACGGGCTCGTTGTAGACGGTCAGGTAGTAGAAGACGTCCTCGCCGTGCGGGTGCTGCTCGTCGCTGCCGTACATCCGGCGCAGGCCGTCCTGCACGATGTGCGCGATCTCGAACCCGAAGGCCGGGTCGTAGGCGACGCACGCCGGGTTCGTGGAAGCCAGCAGCTGCGACTGGCCGTCCGCGTGCTGCAGCCCCTCACCGGTCAGGGTCGTACGACCCGCGGTCGCGCCGAGAACGAAGCCGCGCGCCAGCTGGTCGCCCATCTGCCAGAACTGGTCGCCGGTGCGCTGGAAACCGAACATCGAGTAGAAGACGTACACCGGGATCAGCGGCTCGCCGTGCGTGGCGTACGCCGAGCCGGCCGCGATCAGCGAGGCCGTGCAGCCCGCCTCGGAGATGCCGTCGTGCAGCATCTGCCCGTTCGGTGCCTCCTTGTACGCGAGCAGCAGCTCACGGTCCACGGACTCGTACTGCTGCCCGAGCGGGTTGTAGATCTTCGCGCTCGGGAAGAAGGAGTCCATGCCGAACGTGCGGTACTCGTCCGGTGCGATCAGTACGAACCTCTTGCCGATCTCCTTGTCCCGCATGAGGTCTTTGAGGAGTCGGACGAACGCCATGGTCGTCGCGATGGACTGCTGCCCCGAGCCCTTCTTCACGTTCGCGTATGTCTTGTCCTCGGGCAGTGCGAGCGGCTTCGAGCGCACCACACGTGTCGGCACGTACCCGCCGAGCGACGTGCGGCGGTCGTGCATGTACTGGATCTCCTCCGAGTCGCGGCCCGGGTGGTAGTACGGCGGCAGGCCGGACTCCAGGTCCTTGTCGGGGATCGGCAGGTGCAGCCGGTCGCGGAAACCCTTGAGGTCGTCGACCGTCAGTTTCTTCATCTGGTGCGTGGCGTTGCGGCCCTCGAAGTTCGGGCCCAGCGTCCAGCCCTTGACCGTCTTGGCGAGAACCACCGTCGGCTGGCCCTTGTGGTCCATGGCCGCCTGGTACGCCGCGAAGATCTTCTTGTGGTCGTGGCCGCCGCGCCCCAGGTGCAGCACCTGGTCGTCGGTCATGCTCTCGACCATGGCGCGCAGCCGGTGGTCGTCACCGAAGAAGTGGTCGCGGATGTACGCCCCGGACTCGGTGGCGTAGGTCTGGAACTGGCCGTCCGGCGTGGTGTTCATCCGGTTGACCAGCACGCCGTCCCGGTCCTGGGCGAGCAGCGGGTCCCAGGAGCGGTCCCAGACCAGCTTGATCACGTTCCAGCCGGCGCCCCGGAAAACCGACTCCAGCTCCTGGATGATCTTGCCGTTGCCGCGCACCGGCCCGTCGAGGCGCTGCAGGTTGCAGTTGACGACGAAGGTCAGGTTGTCGAGGTTCTCGCGGGCCGCGAGCGTCAGCTGGCCCAGCGACTCCGGTTCGTCCATCTCGCCGTCGCCGAGAAACGCCCACACGTGCGACTTCGAGGTGTCGGCGATGCCGCGCGCCTGCATGTAGCGGTTCATCCGGGCCTGGTAGATCGCGCTGATCGGACCGAGGCCCATCGACACGGTCGGGAACTCCCAGAACTCCGGCATCGAACGCGGGTGCGGATACGAGGCCAGGCCCTCGGGGGCCTTCGACTTCTCCTGCCGGAATCCGTCCAGCTGCCGCTCGCTCAGCCGGTCCAGCAGGAACGCGCGGGCGTAGATGCCCGGCGAGGCGTGCCCCTGGAAGAAGACCTGGTCGCCGCCGTCGCCCCCGTCCTTGCCGCGGAAGAAGTGGTTGAAGCCCACGTCGTACAGCGACGCCGAGGACGCGAAGGTGGCGATGTGGCCGCCGACGCCGATCCCGGGCCGCTGGGCGCGCGAGACCATCACCGCCGCGTTCCAGCGGGTCGCGTTGAGGACCTTGCGCTCGATCTCCTCGTTGCCGGGGAAGAACGGCTCCGCGCGGGTGGGGATCGTGTTCACGTAGTCGGTGCTGCGCATCTCGGGCACGGCCACACGCCGTTCGCGGGCCCGCTCGATCAGCCGCAGCATCAGGTGGCGGGCCCGCTCCCGGCCGCGCTCGTCGACGGCGGCGTCGAGGGAGTCGAGCCACTCCTGGGTTTCCTCGGGATCGAAGTCAGGCACCTGACTCGGAAGGCCACCAATGATGATCGGGTTGCGATCGGATGCGGAAGCCACGCTGTTCCTTACCTGTCGAAGGGCCCTGAGGAGCCCGCTGCTTCACTGACGTAGCCGGGTCTGCGCGCTCCCCATGGTCCACCCCGGGGCCGCACACGTCATCTCTACCGATAGGTAGCCGGCACGCGACACCGGTACGGTGGCGTACGGAGCGAATCTCGCGTTCATGCGAGTCTCGTACCCGTATGCAGTTCCCAAACGCCCATTCGGGGCACAAGGGTGTGGTGTGAGTCACTGTGGGCCAGGATGATGTGCCTGGAGTTGCGGTGACCCGGTCAGGATCGTCACCGTTTAGGCGGTCCGGGCGGCCGGGTACTTGCGCGATCCGCCCTGCCCGTGTGGACTACGGCCAATGCCGCGCGCCCGCGCGTGGCTGAGATATTCCCAAACCATGATCAGGAGGCACCCCGTGAGCGCGACCGCGGACCACGCGGAGGAGCGGACGAACCCTGCCGCCAGGCTGGGTTTCCAGCCCGGGCAGGTGGTCCAGGAGATCGGCTACGACGACGACGTCGACCAGGAGCTCCGCGAGGCCATCGAGGGCGTCATCGAGAGCGACCTTGTCGACGAGGACTACGACGACGTGGCTGACGCCGTTGTGCTGTGGTTCCGCGACGACGACGGCGACCTGACGGATGCGCTGGTGGACGCCGGCACGTACATCGAGGAGGGCGGGGCGATCCTGCTCCTCACGCCAAAGACCGGCCGTTCGGGGTACGTGGAGCCGAGCGACATCTCGGAAGCCGCCACCACGGCCGGCCTGACCGCCGCCAAGAGCGTCAGCGTCGGCAAGGACTGGAGCGGCAGCCGGCTGGCGACGCCGAAGGCGGCCAAGTCGCGGAGGTAGCCGCGTCCCGGAGGTAGTCACGACGGCCCCGCCCCGGCGGGCAGCCGTATCCCGTCTTTCCACCGGACGGGCTGACCGGTTCAGCCCGTCCGGACCGTTGTCGTACCCCCTGCGTAGGGTGTTCCCAGGGAACAGGCCGGGCACAGCACCCCCCCCCGAAGGGACGAACCAGGCGATGGCGATCCAGGTCGGCGATCACGCCCCCGACTTCGAGCTCAGGGACAACCACGGCGCGCCCGTGCGGTTGTCCGACCACCGCGGCCGTCGGAACGTGGTGCTCGTCTTCTACCCCTTCGCCTTCACCAGCGTGTGCACCGACGAGCTGCGCGCCCTGCGTGACGGCCTGGACCGCCTCGCCGGCCGAGGTACCCAACTGCTCGCCGTCTCGACCGACTCCGTCCACACCCTGCGCGTCTTCGCCGAGCAGGAGAACCTGGAGTACCCCCTGCTGTCGGACTTCTGGCCGCACGGGAACGTCTCGCGCGCCTACGGCGTCTTCGACGAGGGCAAGGGCTGCGCCGTTCGGGGGACCTTCGTCATCGACCGCGAGGGTCTCGTACGGTGGACGGTCGTCAACGCGCTGGCCGACGCACGTGACCTGGACGGCTACATCGAGGCGCTCGACGCGCTGTGAGCACGTCCGGCAGCGGTGATTTCCGGGTATTGGGGCCTGCGGTGGCCGGGAACCCGTTACTAGGATCGACTCGTTGATCCGATATCCAACGCACGACGGGGCTTCCCGCCCCCGGACATCAATGGAGGACTCGTGGGAGTCAGCCTCAGCAAGGGCGGCAACGTATCGCTGACCAAGGAGGCGCCGGGCCTGACCGCGGTCATCGTCGGACTGGGGTGGGACGTCCGCACCACGACCGGCACCGACTTCGACCTGGACGCCAGTGCGCTGCTGGTGAACAACACGGGCAAGGTCACCAACGACGCCAACTTCGTCTTCTTCAACAACCTCAAGAGCCCCGACGGCTCGGTCGAGCACACCGGCGACAACCTCACCGGTGAGGGCGAGGGCGACGACGAGCAGATCAAGGTCAACCTCGCGGGCGTGCCCGCGGAGATCGAGAAGATCGTCTTCCCGGTGTCCATCTACGACGCCGAGAACCGTCAGCAGTCCTTCGGCCAGGTGCGCAACGCGTTCATCCGCGTCGTCAACCAGGCCGGCGGTGCCGAGATCGCCCGCTACGACCTGTCGGAGGACGCCTCCACGGAGACGGCGATGGTCTTCGGTGAGCTGTACCGGCACGGCGCCGAGTGGAAGTTCCGCGCCATCGGCCAGGGCTACGCCTCCGGTCTGCGCGGCATCGCGCAGGACTTCGGCGTGAACGTCTGAGACGCTCGCACCCCGGGGCCGGCCGTCTCGCACGGCTGTTCCGTCCGGCGCCGCACGGTTTACGCGCGGCGCCGGACGCGCAGGAGACCACCTGAGAAACATCACGGGCCTGTCTCTGGGTTCGTCCGGACTCCGGGCGACAACGCCTGGCAGGGCCCCGGCGCGCGGGGGCTGGTGCGTGCATCTGCAAGGCGGAGGAGGAAGCCGGCGCGAGGGGAGACGGTCCCTGCTCGAGCTCGTCGAGGGCTCGGGGGAGTCGGCGGCCGACGACAACGCGGCAGATGTGCGTGCCAGGCCTCGCGTCCCCCGGGACGAACCGGAAGACAGGCCCCAAGGGGAGGGACCAGCAACATGGGCGTCACGCTCGCCAAGGGAGGCAATGTCTCCCTGTCCAAGGCCGCACCGAACCTCACGCAGGTGATGATCGGGCTCGGCTGGGACGCACGCTCCACCACGGGAGCCCCCTTCGACCTCGACGCCAGCGCGCTGGTGTGCAGCGACGGCCGGGTCATGGGGGACGAGTGGTTCATCTTCTACAACCAGCTCACGAGCCCGGACGGCTCGGTCGAGCACACCGGCGACAACCTCACCGGCGAGGGCGACGGCGACGACGAGTCCCTGATGGTCGACCTCTCCAAGGTGCCGGCCCGGTGCGACAAGATCGTTTTCCCGGTCTCCATCCACCTGGCCGACGACCGCGGTCAGGCTTTCGGTCAGGTCGGCAATGCTTTCATCCGAGTGGTGAATCAGGCGGACGGTCAGGAGCTCGCCCGCTACGACCTCTCGGAGGACGCCTCCACGGAAACCGCGATGATCTTCGGCGAGCTCTACCGCTATCGGGGCGAGTGGAAGTTCAGAGCGGTGGGGCAGGGGTACGCGTCGGGGCTTCGGGGTATCGCCCTAGACTTCGGAGTCAATGTTTCGTAAAGCCGACTATGGCGACGGGGAGAGTCTCCTCCGGAGATCGTCCGGGGGAGCTCCCCACACATGATGGGGTAGCCAGTGGTTCTGAAAACCTTCGGCTGGTCGTTCGCGGTCACCGCGCTCGGCCTGGTCGCAGCGATCCTCTTCGGGGGGTGGACCGCCTTCGGTATCGTGGCGATCCTCTCGATCCTCGAGATCTCGCTGTCCTTCGACAACGCGGTGGTCAACGCCGGAATCCTGAAGAAGATGAATGCCTTCTGGCAGAAGATCTTCCTCACCATCGGCATCCTGATCGCCGTCTTCGGCATGCGGCTGGTCTTCCCCGTCGTGATCGTCGCCGTCAGCGCCTCGCTCGGCCCGCTCGAAGCGGTCGATCTCGCTCTCAGTGACAAGGACCGCTACCAGGAGCTGGTCACCGACGCGCACCCGTCGATCGCCGCCTTCGGTGGTATGTTCCTGCTGATGATCTTCCTGGACTTCGTCTTCGAGGACCGGGACATCAAGTGGCTGACCTGGATCGAGCGTCCGCTGGCCAAGCTCGGCAAGGTCGACATGCTGTCGGTCTGCATCGCGCTGGTCGTCCTGCTGACCGCCTCCCTGACGGTCGGGGTCAATGCCCACCAGCACGGCGGCACCCATGTCGACAAGGCGGAAACGGTTCTCCTCGCCGGTATCGGCGGTTTGATCACCTACATGATCGTGAGCGGGCTCTCCGGCTTCTTCGAGAACCGGCTCGAGGAGCAGGAGGAACGCGAGCACGAGGCCGAGGAGAAGGCCGAGCGGGCCGGCAAGCCCAAGACGGCCCTCGCCATCGGCGGCCAGGCCGCGTTCTTCATGTTCCTCTACCTCGAGGTCCTGGACGCCTCCTTCTCCTTCGACGGCGTGATCGGCGCCTTCGCCATCACCAACGACATCGTGCTGATGGCCCTGGGCCTCGGTATCGGCGCCATGTACGTCCGTTCGCTGACGGTCTACCTGGTGCGCCAGGGCACCCTCGACGAGTACGTCTACCTGGAGCACGGCGCGCACTACGCGATCGGCGCCCTCGCCGCGCTCCTGCTCATCACGATCCAGTACGAGGTCAACGAGATCATCACCGGTCTCATCGGTGTCTTCCTGATCGGCCTGTCCTTCTGGTCCTCCGTGCGCCGCAACAGGGCACTCGCGGAGGCCGAGGGCGGCACGGCCGAGAAGACCGAGGTCTCCTCCGGGGTGTGACAGCCCTCCGGGTGAGGAACGCTCTGTTCGGGGCGGCCGTCGCGGACCAGTCCTCGACGGCCGCCCCGACGGCCGTCCGGAGCCCGCCCGGGCGCCGGACGGCCGGACACGTGCGGGCAGCAGGGCAGCAGGGCAGCAGGACCAGCGGGGCAGCGGGGTTCGACGAATGGACTTGGGGCGGGAATGGGCTTCCTGGACGGACTGCGGCGCGGAAACGACAGTGCCTTCGACTCGGGCAACGCGGCCACCAACGCCATCGAGCTGACAAAGCGGAATGCGCAGGTGTCCCTGACCAGACAGGGCGCGGCCACCGGAAACCTCCGGATCAACCTGAGCTGGCGGATGCGCACCTCCGACCTGGGCGGCTCCCAGCGGGAGAGCCTGCTGCGCCACCCCCTCAAGGCGCTCAGGCCTCCGGAGGTCATCGCCCACAGCCAGAGCATGGTCAACGTCGACCTGGACCTCGGCTGCCTGTACGAGCTCCAGGACGGCACCAAGGGCGTGGTCCAGCCGCTCGGCGGCCTCCTCGGCGACGTCAACGGGCCGCCGTACGTCAAGCTCAGCGGCGACGACCGGTTCGGCTCGGGCTCCGGGGAGACGATCTACGTCAACCTGGACCACCGCGAGAACATCAAACGCCTGCTGGTCTTCGTGTACATCTACGACCAGACGCCCGCCTTCGACCGGACCCAGGCCATGGTCACGCTCTACCCCAGCAACGGCCCGCGGATCGAGATAGGCCTGGACGAACGCCATCCGCAGGCCCGCTCCTGCGCCGTGGTGATGATCGAGAACGCCAGGGACGAGCTCATCGTCCACCGCGAGGTGAAGTTCGTCTACGGCTTCCAGGGAGAACTGGACCGCCTCTACGGCTGGGGCCTGCAGTGGGGGCGCGGCTTCAAGTCGAAGACGGGCCGCTAGTCTTTCGAGCCGGGCTCCTCGGACACGTCGAGCAGCGTCGTCACGAGCGCGGCGATGGGCCCGAGGGCCTCCCGTATCTCGCGTGCCCGTCCTCCGTCACCCCGCGAACCGGTCCGCCGGGTACCGCCACGGATCGATGGCGGGTCGATCTCGGCCTGGTCGTAGGGCCGCTCCTCGCGTGGTGCGCCTGTTGCCGGCTCAAGGGCAGGGCATGCTCATGTAAAGCGCCTGCTCGCCCTCCGAGGGGTGCCGTCGTACAGGGTGGTGTCCAGCCCGCAGAAGGCGAAGCCCACCCGCCGGTGCGCGTGGACCGCCGGCGCGTTGACGTTGGTGACCTCCAGCCAGATGTGCCCGGCACCCCGCGTGCGCGAACTCCACCGCGAGCCCCATCAAGGCCCCCGACCCCCCGCCCCCGGTGCTCCGGAGCGACCTCGATGTCCTCGATGGCCGGCCGCCGGTTCCAGCCGGAGTGCGAGACGGCCATGAACCCGGCCAGGTCGCCGGCCCTCCCGTGCGCGACGAAGGTACGGGAGTCCGCGCCGCCCTCGCCGTCCCCGTCGTCGTCCGACCCGTCGTCGGGGAACACCTTGGTCACGGGCGGTTCCACCGGCACCTCCCGCAGCGCGAACCCGTCCTCGGCAACGGTCATCCGGAAGACGGTGCCGGTGGTGAAGGACCCGTCCAGGGCCCCGATGGCCTCGGCATCCCCGGGAACGGCGGTGCGGTACCGGTAAGCCGTGTCGTCCGCGGTGGTCAGGGCAGGACGCTACGACCGCTCCGCCCCGGCACGACATGGTGCGGCCGACCGCGCCCGTCCCGGGCGTCGAGGCCGACCGCTTCCCCGCCCGGCGCGGGTGTCGAACGGGGCGCTCGGCACGCTGGTGGAGTGTGTACAGGGCCGAACTCCGCATCCGCACCGCCCAGGACGCTCCGGCCCGCGCACCCGGCGGACTCCCGCACGGCTACGACCGCGGCCGGACCAGCGCTGGTGGAGGGCAGGAGGTTGTCGAAGCCGAGGGCGCGGGCGGCGGCCAATGTCCCTGGACGGCACACCCCGGGCCTGTCCGGCCGGCGGCCGGGCCCGGCCGGGCCCTACCGTCCGATGAACTGCGGCCCCTGCGGGGGCAGGCGGAAGTCGGGGTCGGGGGAGTGGGGAGCCGGGGGCGGGTAGCCGTAGCCGGACGGGGCCGCCGCGGTGGCGGGCACGGGGGACGTCTGGGGGTAGCCGTAGGTGGGCCGGCCGGCCGGCTGCGGGTAGCCGTAGGCCGGCTGCGTGGCCGGCGGCTGCTGGGGCGGATAGCCGTACGCGGGCTGAGCCGGAACGCCCGGCGGCTGCTCGGGCGGCAGCGGGCCGGACCGGTCGGCCGCGGCGGGGGCGTGCACCTGGGTCAGGGCCTCGGGGGAAACCGAGGGCGAGGACGTGGCGGGGCCGGCGGCCGACGGCTCCTGCGCGGCCTCCGACTCGTCCACCGAGATCCCGAAGTCCGTCGCCAGGCCCTTCAGCCCGTTCGCATAGCCCTCGCCGAGTGCCCGGAACTTCCAGCCGTCCCCGCGCCGGTACAGCTCACCGCAGATCAGCGCGGTCTCCTGGCCCGTCTCCGGGGTGACGTCGAAGTACGCCAGCGCTTCCGCGTCCGGGGCCTGCGCGTCGTACAGCAGGATGCGCAGCGTGTCCACGGTGTCGAAGGTGACACCGTCCGCCGACGCCACCAGCAGAATCCGCCCGACGCCCTCCTCGACCCCGCCGAGATCCGTCTGGATCGTGTCGGTCAGGACCTCGGCGACGCGCTTCTTGCCGAGTCGCCACACCTTGC
This sequence comes from Streptomyces sp. KMM 9044, assembly GCF_024701375.2. Taxonomy (NCBI): domain Bacteria; kingdom Bacillati; phylum Actinomycetota; class Actinomycetes; order Kitasatosporales; family Streptomycetaceae; genus Streptomyces; species Streptomyces sp. KMM 9044. Next base: position 5,379,791 of record NZ_CP113910.1, read on the forward strand.
CGGACGGGTGCCGCGGCTGGTTGTAGAAGACGAAGTCCCCGTCCGAACGGACCCGGCCGTCGAGCCCGAGGAGCAGAGCGGACGCGTCCACGTCGGGGACACCCTGGCCGGGCGACCACCGCAGGACGGCGCGTACCGTGGTGGTTCGGAGCGGGACGTTCGACCCCTTCAGCATGGCGTGCGTCATGCGGTCATCCTGCCTTCTCCGTCCTGGTCACGACAATGCGGGGTGCGGAGGCGCGCCGGCGCCGTCCGTCACCGACACGACCGGGACACCTGAAGTTCACGCCCGGCGGGAACCGCCGACATCGATACCTACGTACTATTACCGGCCACCTTCCGACATTCCACAGCCATTTCACGCCATGCCCAACGGTCACGGGGGAGTTCAATGCGTCACTTCGGACAGTTCGCCCCTGCGGTGCGGAAACGTCTCTTCTACCGGGAGCCGGGCCTGTTCACGGCACAGTCCCCGGCCCGTCTGCTCTCCATGGCCCTCGGTGCCACGCTGTACAGCCCCGCGACCCGCCCCCGGCTCGCCGACGACATCGTCAAGCAGGCCGGGAACGGTGTGGTCTCGATGGTGCTGTGTCTCGAGGACTCCATCGGAGACGACGACGTGAGCGCCGGCGAGGCGAACCTCGTGGCCCAGTTCGCCGACCTGGCCGACCGGCCCGGAGCCGACCTGCCGCTGCTGTTCATCCGGGTCCGCACCCCCGAGCAGATCCCCGACCTCGTCCGGCGCCTCGGCCCCACCGCCCCCCTGCTGTCCGGGTTCGTCCTGCCGAAGTTCACCGAGGAACGCGGCATGCCCTTCCTCGAGGCCCTCACCGTCGCCGAGGCCTCCTACGGCCACCGCCTCTTCGCGATGCCGGTGCTGGAGTCGCCCGAGCTGCTCTACCGGGAGACCCGGGTGGAGACCCTCGAGGGCATCCTCCGCGCGGTCGACAAGTACCGCGACCGGGTCCTCGCGCTGCGCCTCGGCGTGACCGACTTCTGCTCCCCGTACGGGCTGCGCCGCGGCCCCGACATGACGGCCTACGACCTCCAGATCGTCGCCTCCGTGATCGCCGACGTGGTGAACATGCTGGCCCGCGTCGACGGCACCGGATTCACCGTGACCGGGCCGGTCTGGGAGTACTTCCGGGCCCAGGAGCGCATGTTCAAGCCACAACTGCGGCAGAGCCCGTTCCTCGAGGTGAAGGCCACGGAGCTGCGCCAGTCACTGATCGAGCACGCCATGGACGGCCTGCTGCGGGAGATCTCCCTGGACCGGGCCAACGGACTGCAGGGCAAGACCTGCATCCACCCCTCGCACGTCCTGCCCGTGCACGCGCTGTCCGTCGTCAGCCACGAGGAGTACAGCGACGCCCAGGACATCCTGCGGCCGGAACGCGGCGGTGGTGGTGTCATGAGGTCGGCGTACACGAACAAAATGAACGAGGTGAAGCCGCACCGCGCGTGGGCCGAGCGGACCGTGCTGCGCGCCGAGGTGTTCGGCGTCACGAACGAGGACATCGGGTTCGTGGAGCTGCTCGCGGCCGGCCTGGTCAAGTGACCGACCTGAACCGACCTGACACGACCGGATCGACAGCAAGGGATTCATGGAAAAGGCAGTGAACGAGGGAGCGCGCCGCGGGGCACACGACGTGGTGCGCGACGGATCGCGGGCCGGCGGGGACCTGCCCGCCGGGGACGTCTGGTCCGGCAGCTGGGTCGCCGAGCGGCTGGGCGTCGAGCTGGCCGGCGACGACCGGCTGACCGGACTGCTCGGGCTGGCGCTGCGCCGCAACCCCAAGCGGGCGCACCTGCTGGTGTCCAACGTCCTCGGCAAGCACGTACCGCAGTCACCCGCCGTCGTGTACGGCCACGGTGTCGAGCTCGGCCGCCGGGTCCGCGAACTGCTCGGCGACCAGGCGTACCGGGCGGTGGTCCTCGGGTACGCCGAGACCGCCACCGGCCTCGGCCACGCGGTCGCCGACGGCGTGGGCGTCGCCCCCTGCCTGCACTCCACCCGCCGCCCGGTCCCCGAGGTCGCCACGGCGGGCGGCTTCGAGGAGTCCCACTCCCACGCCACCTCGCACCTGCTGCTTCCCGAGGACCCCGGGCTGCTCGCCGGGGACGGGCCGCTGGTCCTGGTCGACGACGAGTTCTCCACCGGCAACACGATCCTGAACACCATCCGAGACCTGCATGCACGCCACCCCCGGCGCCGGTACGCGGTGGTCGCCCTGGTCGACATGCGCTCGCCCGCCGACGCGGGCCGGCTGGACGACCTCGCCCGCGGGATCGGCGCCCGTGTCGACCTGGTGACGACCGTCTCGGGCACGGTACGGCTCCCGGAGGGCGTGCTGGAGAAGGGCAGGGAACTCGTCGCCCGGCAGGAGGCACAGGAGGCACAGGAGGCACAGGAGGCCGCGCAGCCGGCGGCCGGTCCGCAGACGCGGACCGGCCGGGTCGCGCGCATCGAGCTGGGCTGGCCTGAGAGGCTGCCCGACGGCGGGCGGCACGGGTTCACGCCCGCGCACCGCGCCCGTCTGGACGACGCCCTGCCCGCCATGGCCGGCCGGATCGCCGACGCGCTGCCCGACGGCGCCCGGCGCGTCCTCGTCCTCGGCTTCGAGGAGCTGATGTACGCCCCGCTCCGCCTCGCCCACGCGCTGGAACAGCGACTGGAGCAGGACCGCACGCCGCAACAGGCACCGCCCGCCCGCGCGGGCGGCACCGAGGTCCGCTTCTCGACCACCACCCGCTCGCCCGTCCTCGCCGTGGACGACCCCGGCTACGCGATACGCACCCGGCTGGCCTTTCCCGCCCACGACGACCCCGCCGACGGCCCCGGCGAGCGCTACGCCTACAACGTCGCAGGCGCCGGCTTCGACGCCGTCGTCGCCGTCGTCGACTCGGCCGCCGACACCCCCGCGCTGCACGCGCCCGGCGGGCTGCTGGCCGAGCTCGCCGCACACACCCCGCAGGTCCTCCTCGCCGTCGTACCGTCGTACGTGCCCGCCGCCCCGGACCTCCACCGTCCGGGCGGACCGGACGCCCCCGAAAGGCCCGCCTCCATGCTGCCCGAGCCCCTCCGCGGCCCCGCCTTCTCCTCGTACGCGCCCGAGGAGGTCGGCTGGCTGCTCCAGGACCTCTCCGGGGTCACGCTGGAGGCGCCCACCGAGGAGCGCGAGGAGGCCATCCAGAGCGGCGGCGCGCACTACGCCGAGTCGCTGCCCGTCGAGTACCAGCCGAGCGAGCAGTACCAGGAGTTGTTCCGGGCAGCCCTCGAGACCTCGGCGGCACGCCTCGCCCACGCGGTCGGCGTGGTCACCGAGACCGTCCTCGCCGAACGGTCACCGCGACCGGTCCTGGTCTCCCTGGCCCGCGCCGGCACCCCCGTCGGCATCCTGATACGCCGCTGGGCCCAGCACCGGCACCAGCTCGACCTCCCGCACTACGCCGTCTCCATCGTGCGCGGCCGGGGCATCGACGCCAACGCGCTGCGCTGGCTGGCGGAGCACCACGACCCCCGGGACATCGTCTTCGTGGACGGCTGGACCGGCAAGGGCGCCATTACCCGCGAACTCGCCCAGGCTGTCGAGGAGTTCGAGAAGGCTCACGGGGTCACCGGCTTCGACCCGGAGATCGCGGTCCTGGCCGACCCCGGCTCCTGCGTACGGACGTACGGCACCCGTGAGGACTACCTGATCCCGTCCGCCTGCCTCAACTCGACCGTCTCCGGCCTCATCTCACGCACCGTGCTGCGCGCCGACCTGGTCGGTCCCGACGACTTCCACGGCGCCAAGTTCTACCGCGAACTCGCCGGAGCGGACGCCTCGGTGGCCTTCCTGGACGCCGTCCGCGCCCGCTTCCCCGAGGTCACGGACGCCGCCTGCGCCCGGGCCAAGGAGCTGCTCGCCGCCGACCGCACCCCCACCTGGGAGGGCTGGGCCGCGGTCGAACGCATCAGTGAGGAGTACGGCATCCACGACGTGAACCTCGTCAAACCCGGCGTCGGCGAGACCACCCGCGTCCTGCTGCGCCGGGTGCCGTGGAAGATCCTCGCGCGCGCCGGAGCGGGCCACGACCTCGACCACGTACGGCTGCTGGCCGAGCAGCGGGGCGTCCCCGTAGAGGAGGTCGCCGACCTCCCGTACACCTGCGTCGGCCTGATCCACCCCCGGTACACGCGCGGCGCGACCGGTGTTGACGGGCACGCGGTGACGCCCTGATGACCGTCCTCGTCGCCAGCGACCTCGACCGCACCCTCATCTACTCCGCCAACGCCCTCGCCTTGACCGGGCCCGACACCGATGCCCCGCGCCTGCTGTGCGTGGAGGTCTACGAGAGCCGTCCGCTGTCCTACATGACGGAGACCGCCGCCGGGCTCCTGGCCGAACTCGGCGACGCCACCGTGTTCGTACCCACCACCACCCGCACCCGCGAGCAGTACCGGCGCGTCAGCCTCCCCGGCCCCGCCCCGGCGTACGCGATCTGCGCCAACGGCGGCCACCTCCTGGTCGACGGCGAGACCGACCACGACTGGCACGCCCGGGTGAGTGCCCGCCTCGCCGCCGAGTGCGCCCCGCTGGCCGAGGTGCGGGCCCACCTGGAGCAGACCGCCGACCCGGCCTGGACACGCAAGCACCGCGTCGCCGAGGACCTCTTCGCCTACCTGGTCGTCGAGCGCGGACTGCTGCCCGAGGAGTGGGTGAAGGAACTCGCCGTCTGGGCGCAGAACCGCGGCTGGACGGTCTCCCTGCAGGGCCGCAAGATCTACGCCGTACCGGGACCGCTCACCAAGAGCGCGGCCATGCGCGAGGTCGCCCGCCGCACCGGCGCCGACCTCGCCCTCGCCGCCGGGGACTCGCTCCTCGACGCCGACCTGCTCCTCACCGCCGACCGGGGATGGCGTCCCGGGCACGGCGAACTGGCCGACGCCGACTGGACGGCCCCGGGCATCACCGCGCTCCCCGAGCGCGGGGTCACGGCCGGGGAGCGGATCCTGCGGGAGTTCCTGGGGGTGGCGCGGTCGGCCCGGTGAGGCGGCTTCAGCCGGCGCGTTCCCGGCGGGCCGGGCCGTACCGGTCGGCGGGGCCGTCCCCCTCGGGGGAGTCCGACGTCCATACCTCTTCCGGGCCCGCCCGCCGGTCTCGCCGCCTGCGGCCGGCGCCCGGCCGCAGCATCCGCGTGACGAAGAACGCGAGCACCGCCAGCGCGGCCAGGCCGAGGACCACCTTGGAGTAGCCCGACACGATGGCCGTGACCTGCTGCCAGTTCTCGCCCAGCGCGTAGCCCGCGAGGACGAAGACGGTGTTCCAGATGGCACTGCCCAGCGTGGTCAGGCCGAGGAACACGGACAGCCGCATGCGCTCCACGCCGGCCGGCACCGAGATCAGCGAGCGGAAGATCGGGATCATCCGGCCGAAGAACACCGCCTTGGTCCCGTGCCGCAGGAACCACGCCTCGGTCTTCTCGATGTCCGAGACCTTCACCAGCGGCAGCCGCCCCGCGATCGCCACCGTCCGCTCCCGGCCGAGCAGCGCACCCACGCCGTACAGGGCGAGCGCGCCGATCACCGAACCGGCCGTCGTCCACAGCAGCACCGCGAGCAGACCCATCCGGCCACTGCTCGCGGCGAACCCGGCCATCGGCAGGATCACCTCGCTCGGCAGCGGCGGAAAGAGGTTCTCCAGCGCGATGGCGAGCCCCGCCCCCGGCGCGCCCATGGCGTCCATGAGGTCGTTGACCCACTGGGGTCCGGCTTCCCCGCCCGCCGCGGCGGACACGCTGTGCGCTGCGATGGCTGTCATGCGGGCCACCGTACAAACGCGTAGCTGAAGAGAACCTGAGGAAGATCCCGGAGGCTGCCGGGGCGGTCCGGCGCGGAGGCCGTCAGCCGCAGCAGCCTCCGCCGCAGCAGCCGCCCCCGCCGCCCCCGCGGGGAGCGGCGGCCGGTGCGGAGGCGGCACCGCCCACGGCGACCGTGGACAGCAGCTTCACGGTGTCGTCGTGTCCTGCAGGGCAGTCGGCCGGGGCGGAGGACTCCGCCATGGGACGGCTCAGTTCGAAGGTGTCGCCGCAGGTCCGGCAGCGGTACTCGTAGCGAGGCATGAGCACAGGCTAACCGGCCGACGGCGGGTTGCGGCCGGTCACGGGGGAGCGGGGCGGCCGGATGCGTACCGCTCAGCCGGCGGAGCCGCCCCGGTCCTCGCGGATCAGGGTCACCACCTGCGCCACCGACCGGCGGACCGCTTCCGTCTCCGTCAGGAAGTGCCAGTAGTCGGGATGGCGTTCCTCCAGCCCGGCGACGGCCCGCTCCAGCCGGGCCACGGCGCTGTCCAGCGGGTGGGCGTGGCGCGGGTCGGGGGTGTGACGGCCGGCCATGGCCAGGCGCTGGGCGTCCCGGATGGCGAAACGGGTGCGCTCGATCTCCTGCTCCGGGTCCTTCTGCACGGCATTCAGCCGGTGCAGCCGGTCCCCGGCGGCGGACACGGCCTCGTCGGTCGTGTTCAGCAGAGCCCGTACGGTCGACAGCAGAACGGTGGTGTCCGCCCAGCGCTGCTCGTCGCGTGCGGTGCCCGCCTCGGCGAGCCTGCTCTCGGCCTGCCGCACGTTCTCGGTGGCCACGTCGGGAACGCCCTGGAGGTCCTGCCAGCAGGCGACGGCGAAGCGCCGGCGCAGCTCGCTGAGCACCGGTTCCACCTGCTCGCTGCGGGTGGTGAGAGCCTGGGCGCGGGTGCGCAGGGAGACCAGCCGGCGGCCGGTCTCGGCGGCCAGTTCCGGCAGCCGGTCGGCTTCCGCGCGAATGGCCTCGGCCTGGCGGATGACCTGTTCGGTCCGCTCCAGGGTCTGCGGCACGCCGTGCTGCCCGGCGCCCTGGTTCAGCTTGGTCAGCTCCGGGGAGAGCGCGGCGAGCCGGGCGGCGAGGTCGTCGGCCCGCAGCCCGGACGCGCGGGCGGCGTCCAGCGCGTTCGACGCGGCGAGCAGCGCCTGACGGGCCCGCTCTACGGCGGGGGCGAGCCGGGCCAGCTGGGTCTCGGCCTTGTCGAGGAGGGGGCCGAGCCCGTCGGTGAAGCGGTCCAGTTCCCGCTTGACCCGGTCCAGTTCGCCCTTGGCGGCGGTCAGTTCGGTGCGGGCCCGGGAGGCGACGGAGGCCTCCAGGCCGTCGCGGTCGAGATCATGGGCGTCGACGGCGGCGATGTAGGTGTGGCTGGCCTCGTCGATCCGGCGGCCGAGCGCCTCGAAGTCGGCGACGGCGCGACGGGCGGCGGGAGAACTGTCGACGGCGGTGATCGTCTCTATGGAGATCCGCAGGTCCCGCTGGGCGGTGTCCAGCTCGTAGAACGCGGCCGCCGCCGCGTCCTTGGCGTCCTGCGCCTCGGCCCGCTGGTTCTCGGCCCGCCCGCCGAACCAGCGCCGGGTGCCGCCGCCGGCGAACGCGGCGGGCAGGACCAGTGCCGCCACCAGCGGCAGGACCGTCAGCGCGAACGTGGCACGGAGCGGACCGGCGGCCCGGCCCCGGGAGACAGGGTCCCGGGACGGAAGACCACGCATGCGGCGCACGCGTGGTCCCGACGGCGAGTACGGCTGCCCTGGTATCGCCGTCACATCCCTCTCCCGTCGTACTGTCGTTCGCCTGCCCGATGGCCATTGTCCCACCGGTCAGGGACGAACACACGGGTCGTTCGGTTCGCCGTACGGACCGTGATGCTCCCGTCGCCGGTGCGGACGTCGGCCAGAGGGGAACTGGTGTCGTCGCGCGGCACCGGCACCTTCTCTGCGCCGTCACCGGTCCCGGTCGTCACCCGGTAGGTGGCCCGGGGCAGTTCGACGGTGACGGAACCGTCGCCGGTGCGGGACTCCACCAGGTCGGGGACGGTGCTCAGTTCCAGGCGGACCGAGCCGTCGCCGGTCCGGGCGCGCACCGTGCGGGAGGCGACCTCGGCCCGCACCGACCCGTCGACGGTCCGCACGTCCAGGGGACCGGTGGTTTCGGTGACGTGCACGGAGCCGTCCCCGGTACGGATGTCCCGCGCGTCACGGAAGCCCCGGGCGCGCACACTGCCGTCGCCCTCCTCGACCTTCACGGCGGCTTTGCGGGGGAGCTCGATACGGTGCTTGGCCGAGCAGCCGGCGACGATGCCGGAGCACTTGATCCGCGGCTTCAGCCGGTCGCCCTCCAGTGACCAGGCGGCCTCCGGGTCCGTGCCGAGGGCGACGGCGCCCTGGAACCACCGGGCGACCTCGATCCTCCCCGACGGGCTGCGGTCCGTGGCGACGGTCGGGCGCGGAGGCGTCGGAGTCGACGGTGAGGGTGCTGCCGGGCAGGCCGGAGGACCGGCGGTCGGGGCCGGTGTCGTCCGAGGCCGCCGCCCCGCAGGCCGTCAGCCCGCCGACGAGCACCACGGCGGCCCCGCCCAGGGCGACCGCACGCGACCGCACGCCACGGGAGGAGCCGGTGGGGGTGCGGGTCGTGCCGGTGGTGTCGGACGTGCGGGTCATGACGGTCTCCCCCGGGATGGACGGTCGCGCTTTCCGGCGCTCTTCGGCCGTGCGGAAACGGGCCCCGCCCGGGGATCCGGGCCGCTACCGGAACCGAGGTGGGGTTGTCCCCAGCACGGCCCCCGCACAGGCCCCCGGGAAGAACCCGGAGGCGACCCGGAAGGAATGCCGCCCGGACGGATCGCGGCAGGACCCGGGAGCCCGGATCGTTCCCCGGGCCATGTAGGGTGTCGATTCGGCCCGGGCGCTGCGCCCGGGGCCCGGGTGCGTAGCTCAGGGGTAGAGCGCCTGCCTTACAAGCAGGATGTCGGCGGTTCGAAACCGTCCGCGCCCACCGGTACCAGGGTCCTTCGGAACTTCTCCGGAGGGCCCTGTGCCGTTCGCACCGGGAACGCCCCTAAGGGGACGGCTCCCTCCCGCCCGGCGGCGGTGTCCCGTGCGCGTGCTTCAGCCGGGAGCGGGCCTGGACGCGGTCGACGCCGGCCAGGTCCGCCCAGTACCGGTGGGTGCTGACGAACACCACCAGCTCGTGCTCCCGGCGCCGGAGTTTCTCCACCTCGGCCTGCTCGTCGTCCGTCCAGCCGGGTGAGGCGGGGCGCTCCACCAGGCGCCAGCCGGTGTCGTCGCTGAACCCGTCGAGAGGTTCCACCGACCAGGGAAGCCGTCTCAACAGGGCCGACAGCTCTGCCTGGACCTGACGCAGCTCCTCCTGACCGGCGAGGAGGTCACTTGGAAAGTCATAGGTCGCAGCCACGCGCTAATGATACGCCTGTTCGATTTTGGGTGGCGAGTCAACCAGGGGGTCGCCTCGGCCGGTTCACCCGATCGGGCAAGTCCCGGAACGCGGTCGTCCGGCATGGCTTTCAGGGCCCCTCGGGGTGAGACTGGGGGCATGTGCCGGAGTATCAAGACCCTGCGTCCGCCCGCGTTGTCCGAGGAGGCCACCGAGGACGAGATCAGGGCCGCGGCCCTGCAGTACGTGAGGAAGGTGTCCGGCTTCCGGGCGCCGGCCGCCCACAACCGTGAGGTCTTCGACCGGGCCGTGGACGCGGTCGTCGAGGCCACGGCCGACCTGCTGGACGGCCTGGAGGTGCGCGGCGCGAGCACCGGCGTGGTGGAGAGGCGGGACGGATAGGCGGGGCAGGCGGGGCGGACGACGCGGCGGGCGGTGAGGAGGGCGGTGAGGGCCGCTGCCCGCGCTACGACGCCTTCGCCGGCTGGGCGACGACGCCCGCGCCGGGCATCGGCCGCCTGCGCATCAGGTAGGCCGCCCCCGCACCCGCCCCGAACAGCGCGGCGACCGACACCGCGGTGGCGAGCCAGGTCGCGCCCAGCCAGTGGGCGCCGAGGTAGCCGAGGGCCACGCTGTAGGCGGCCCAGGACAGCCCGGCCAGCGCCGACCAGGGGAGGAAGTCGCGGGCCCGGCGCCGGGCGGCTCCCGCGCCGAGCGAGACCAGCGAGCGGCCGGCCGGGGCGAAACGGGCGAGGACGACCAGACCTCCGCCGCCCCGGGCCAGCGCGCCGCCGAGACGTTCCTGCGCGCCGGTCAGCCGTCTGGACCGGGCGAGCGCCCGGTCCAGGCGGTCACCGCAGCGCCAGGCGAGACGGTAGGCGACCAGGTCGCCCAGGACGGAGGCGGTGGCGGCGCACAGCGTCAGGATCAGGATGCCGGGCACGTCGGTCGCGGTGCCCGCGGCGGCGGCCGTGGCCGCGGCGATCACGAGGACCCCGCTCGGCAGCACCGGCAGGAACACGTCGAGCAGGACCGAGAGGGCCACCACCGCATAGACCCATGGGCTGCCGATCAGCGACCCGAAACTCTCCACCCGGACTCCCCGTTGCTCCTCCGTCGGCCAGACCGTGCCGCGGTGTCGCGGGGGGAGCGGCAGGAGAATGACTGTTGACAGTCACTGAGAGTACGCCGGGCAGATGACGGAAAGGTCACGAAGGGTTCGTGCGTGCGGCACCGGGAGTTCGCGTTCCCCTGCGGCCTCCGTTCGCGAACTCCCCCTCCGGCACCGGACGGTGCTCTCCCCGGGGCGTGAGAACCGGGGAGAGCACCGTGGGGGCGGGGGCGGGGGCGGGGGTGGGGGCCCGCGGAAGGTCAGGCCGTCACCGGGGTCCGCTCGGCCGTGTGCTGCTCCACGGTCCGTGTCCGGGCGCGGCGGGTGAACAGGCGGTCCAGGCCGAAGGCGCCGGAGCCGGTGAACACCAGCAGGAGCATGGCCCAGCAGTACAGGGCCGCGCCCTCGCCGTTGTTCTGGATCGGCCACAGGGCCTCAGGCTGGTGCACCTTGAAGTAGGCGTAGGCCATCGCGCCCGACGATATGAACGCGGCGGCACGGGTGCCCAGTCCGAGCAGGACGAGGCTGCCGCCGACGAGCTCGATCACCGCCGCGTACCAGGTGGGCCAGGCACCGGTCCCGGCGGTGCCGCCGCTGCCGTCCGTGCCGCCGAGCACGCCGAACAGGGCGACGGCGCCGTGGCAGGCGAAGAGCAGGCCGACGACGATGCGGAAGAGGCCGAGGGCGTACGGCTGGGCGCTGTTGAGACGTTCGGGCATGTGGGGGGTCTCCTTCGGTAGGCCGTCCCGGAACGGGCCGGTCCGGGACGGGAGCCGAGCCGAGAACCCACGTTAGGTGCCCCCCCTTATGCTTGCAAGTTCAACATTTGGCCACGGGGTGCCGTGGAAAACGGAGGGCCGGCCGCCTGCTGCCGCACGTGAACGCTCCCCGCTCCCCGTCCTCGCGCTCAACGGGGTGACCGAATACACCCCCGGCGTCACAGCGGACTCACAGGTTCGACCTCGTGTCACCTGCTGAGTTCGGTCTCCGTCACCGTTCCCAGCCGGACACCCGGCCCCGCTCCCGGCCGCACCGCCTCCGTCTCCGGCGCCGGGTCCTGCGCCGCGCGCGCGTGCTCCAGCCGCAGCACCGCCGAACGCCCGCGCATCGTCAGCGTCATGAGCTGGTTGCCGAACCAGGGCCCGCCCGTCTTGCGCCACTTGACGGGCGGCTGCCCCGCGCGCCCGTGCCTGGCAAAGACGCGGCCGACGCCCCGGGCGACGGCGCTCCAGCCGAAGCGGAACCCGAGCCGGATCGACAGGGGGATGGAGTTGTGCACGGGGGAGCAGGTCAGCTGCACCACCCGGGCATCCGGCCCGCGCCCCTGCCCGTTCCCGCCCCGGAGTCCCCGCTCCGGCCCGTCCGCGCCCCAGCTCGGCTCCGCCGCATACGCGTGATGGACGTCCCCGGAGAGCACGCACACGGTCGCCGGCGCGTCCGGCCCCGTACCGGCCTCGGCGATCAGCTCCGCCAGCTCCCCGAAGGACTCCGGGAACGCCGCCCAGTGCTCCAGATCAGCCGCCCGCCGCAGCCACTCCCCGAACCGGGCCCAGCGGGGCCCCTTGTCACCCCGGGCCAGCGCGGAACTCCACCCCTCGACATCGTGCACCAGATGCGGGAGCAGCCAGGGCAGGGACGTGCCGATGAGGAGGTGGTCGTACCCGCCGCGCCCGTCCAGCGCCTGTTCGCGCAGCCAGGCCACCTCGGCGGGGTCGAGCATCGCACGCTCGCCTTCCGTCAGGACCCGGGCCGCCCGCGTGTCCACCATCAGCAGCCGCACCCGGCCGAAGTCGCGCCGGTAACTCCAGCGCGCCGAGGCCGTGTCCGCCTCGGCGCCGGCGGCGAAGGCCCGCAACGCGTGCGTGCCGTCCGGCAGTTCCCGTACGGACGCGTACAGCGGGTCCGCGGCCAGTTCGCGCGGGGAGAGATTGCCGAGATGCTGGTACACCCAGTACGACATCAGGCCGCTGCGCACCCGCTCGCCCCACCACGGCGTGGCCCGCATGTCGGCGACCCACGAGGCGGAGGTGTTCCAGTCGTCGATCACGTCGTGGTCGTCGAAGACCATGCACGTGGGAACCGTCGAGAGCAGCCAGCGCACCTGCGGGTCGAGCCAGGACTCGTAGTAGAGGTGGGTGTACTCCTCGTAGTCCGCCACCTGGTCGCCCGGCGCGTCGGCGAGGTCGCGGCGGGCGGCGAGATACGCGCGGGTGGCGTCGGAGGTCTCGTCGGCGTACACCTGGTCGCCCAGGAGGAGCAGCACGTCGGGCCGCTCGCCGTCCGGGTCGGCTGCGATGCGCGCGGCCAGGCCGTGCAGTGCGTCGGGGCCGACGGGATCGTGCTCGCCGGCCGGCGGGGACGCCCAGCGGCAGGAGCCGAAGGCGACCCGCACGCCGTCACCGGCTCCGGAGCCGGGAGTGGCGATGACGGAGGGCGGCAGCGACGCGAAGGCCCTGTCCTCGGCGTTCCCGGCCGGCGGCCACACCCGGGCCCGGTCGAGGAACACCTCGTACGGCGTCGTCGTGCCCGGGGTCAGGCCGGTCACCTCGACGAGCGCGTAGTGGTGCCCCGCGACCTGGAAGGTGCGGGCCGTCCCGCCGGATCCGTCCGCGCAGCGCACCTCGGCGGTGCCCGGCCGGTCGGTCTCGGCCCAGACGGTCGCGGACGAGCCGTCGATGTACCTCAGCAGTGGTCCGAGGCGCAGTCCGGTCATGGTGGTGATCCCTTCCCTCCGTCGCCCCGTACGGTACGGAACGGCGGAGGGGTCCGGGGGATCTCGGGCCGGTCGCGGCGTTCTGCGCGGTCGGCGGCCTCAGCAGCTCGCGAGGTAGCCCTGCAGGGCGGACTTCTCGGCCGAGTCGACCGACAGGCCGTAGTAGTACTTCACCTGCACCCAGGCGCGGACGTAGGTGCAGCGGTAGGCCGTCCGGGACGGCATCCACTCGGCGGGGTCCTTGTCGCCCTTGGACTGGTTGACGTTGTCGGTGACCGCGAGCAGTTGCGGGCGGGTCAGGTCGTTGGCGAAGGACTGGCGCCGCGACGTGGTCCAGGACCCGGCGCCGGAGTCCCAGGCCTCGGCGAGCGGGACGAGGTGGTCGATGTCGACGTCGGAGGCGGCTGACCAGGTGGCGCCGTCGAACGGGGAGTACCAGCTGCCGCTGGTGGAGGCGCAGGCGGAGTCGGTGACGACGTTCGTGCCGTCGCGCTTGAGGACCGTCTCGCGGGTGTTGCAGGTGCCGCTGATGGTGATCCAGTGGGGGAAGAGGTCGCGGTTGTAGCCGGTGCGGCTTTCCGTGGACACGGTGAGAGAGGCGAGGTAGGTGCGGGCGGTGGAGGCGCTGACCGGGGTGGGGAGGGCCGCGGAGGCGCTCGGGCCGTTGAGTGCTCCGGCGGAGGCGATGAGCCCGGTGAGCGCCGCGACTATGCCCAGACGTCGACGCGCGTAGAACTTCGGCATGCGAACTCCCTTGTGGCATGGGGCCGTTGAAGTGCGAGCAAGGGGAATGCTCGCCTCGCGGTATTACGGGGAGGAGTGGACCCGGTGAGAAGTTAATGACGTGTGCATGGCGTGTCTAGGCATGCTGCGGTGCCGATGTGGTGCGGATGCCGTGCGGGCGTGACGCTTCCGCGGGAGCCCCGCAGGGGCGGACGGGGCGCGGAGGAGGGTGCGGGTCCGCACGGAGACGCGCGTACGGGGACTCGGGCCGGGCTCGCGTACGATGGACGGCGCAGAGGGGGAGTAGCCCTTCGCCGGACCGTCGACATACTGCTCAGCCCGTCTGGGCCGGCGCCCGGAGGCAGGTCCCGTACAGGGGCCGGCCGGCGAGACCTTCGGCAAGCAGTGCACCGCTCGTGCCTCTCGGTACGGGCGTCATGTGTGCTGCCGTGCCGAGGCGTCCCGTGGACACGCAGGACACGCGCAGACTCTCGGCGGGGCAGCCCCGACCGATCGAGGGACCTTGATCAACCCGACCGTGACGGCCGTCGTGTTCGGCGTCGTCCTCCTCGCCGAGCTGCCGGACAAGACCGCGCTCGCCGGCCTCGTCCTCGGCACCCGCTACCGGGCCTCCTACGTCTTCGCCGGCGTCGCCGCCGCCTTCGCCGTGCACGTCGTGCTCGCGGTGGCGGCCGGCAGCGTGCTCACCCTGCTCCCACAACAGCTCGTGCACGCGGTCACGGGCGTGCTTTTCCTGGGCGGCGCGGCGATGCTGCTGTTCAAGAAGGACGAGGGCGACGAGGAGATCCGCAAGCCGGAGAACCAGTCCTTCTGGAAGGTGTCCGGGGCGGGCTTCATGCTCATCCTGGTCGCCGAGTTCGGCGACCTCACCCAGATCATGACGGCCAACCTCGCCGCCCGTTACGGCGACCCGCTCTCGGTCGGTCTGGGCGCGGTGCTGGCGTTGTGGGCGGTGGCCGGGCTGGGCATCGTCGGCGGAAAGGCCCTGATGAAGCGGGTGCCGCTGAAGCTGATCACCCGGATCGCGGCGCTGCTGATGCTGGGGCTCGGCGTGTGGAGCCTGTGGGAAGCGGTGACCGGCTGAGCGGGGCGAGCCGTGGCCGGCGGGTGGCGGACCGGGGGGGCGAACGGCGGGTCGGCCGCCCGGCCGGTTCCGTCGGTGGCGGTGGCGGTGGCTGTGGCTGTGGCTGTGGGGGTGCGGGCGGCGGTGATGGCGCGGCCAACGATCCGTGAATGGTTGGCGGAGAAGCTGGCGGGAGACCGGGTTTGTTTTGTATCGTTAATAAACAAAGTGGCTCCCGCCCGTTTTCCCTGACCGGCGGGCGGGGCCGCCTTGTCCCCTTCCCGTGCTTTGGAGCTGCCGATGACAGCCACCGCCGTACTCACCGCCCGTGCCCTCCTGCTGGACATGGACGGCACCCTCGTCAACTCGGACGCCTCGGTCGAGCGCGTCTGGCGGCGCTGGGCCGAGCGGAACGGGCTCGACGGGAACGAGGTCATGAAGGTCGTGCACGGGCGGCAGGGTTACGCCTCGATGGCCCTGCTGCTGCCGGACCGGCCCGTGGAGCAGAACTACGCCGACAACGCGCGCATGCTGGCCGAGGAGACCGCGGACGCCGAGGGCGTCGTCGAGATACCGGGCGCCCGCGACTTCCTCGCCTCCCTCGACGGCGTGCCGCACGCCCTGGTGACCTCCGCCGACGTCGCCCTGTCCGCGGCACGGATGGCCGCCGCCGGACTGGAGCAGCCCCAGGTGCGGGTGACCGCCGAGTCGGTGGGCGCGAGCAAGCCCGACCCCGAGGGCTTCCTCAAGGGCGCGGCGGAACTGGGCATCGCCCCGGCCGACTGCGTGGTCCTCGAGGACTCCGGGGCGGGGATCGCCGCGGCGCGCGCGGCCGGCATGCGCGTCGTCGGCATCGGCCCGCGCGCCGGATTCCACACCCCGGACGTGGTCGCACGCGACCTGACCCGGGTACGGGTGGAGCGCGGCGCGGACGGGACGGTCCTGCTGCACATCACGGAAACCGGACACACGGCGGGCCGGTAGGGCCGGCCCGCCCGAGGCCGGCCCCGTCGCCTCAGAGGCCCTGGGTCTCGGACTCCAGCCGGTTGCGGGTCTCCGGCCCGTACACACCCAGCTCGTCGCCACGGATGCCCCGTGACCACTGGTAGTTGCGGAGGGCGCCCGCCGTGCGGCGGTCGAACCGGCCGTTGACCTCGTCGTTGTACAGGTACACCTTGCTCAGGAGCTCCTGGAGTTCGGCGACCTCCGGCCCCCGGTCGCCGCGCCTCAGCGTGGGACCGGTGGCGTCGCCGCCGTCCAGCTCCTCCGCGTCCTCGGGGGCGTCGGCCGGCGGGCCGGTGGTCGGGGTCGCGGACGGTTCCGGCTCGTCCGACGGGGCCGCCGAAGCACTGGCCTCCGCCGACTCGGAGCCGGACGGCGACGCCGACGGGCTCGCGCTCTCGGACGGCGGGGCCGAGACCGACGCCGGGGCGGACGCCTCCGGCGAGCCGGACGCGCTCGTGGCCGGTGCCGCAGAGGGTGTGCCGGACGGCGCGTTCGGCACGCTCGCCCGTACGGTGTCCGCCGTCGCGCCGTCCCGGGACGGCGTCTCATGAGCGAACAGTCCGCTCGCCCACCCGGCGGCCCCGATCACCGCCACCACGGTCCCGGCGGCCACGAGCAGCGCGGCACGGCGACGGCGGCCACCGCCGGGGGGAGTGGGGCCGCCGGCGGCCGGGAGCGGGGACGCTGCCGGGCCTGCGGGCGGACCCGTGGCGGCGGACACCGTCCTGAAGGGGCGGGTGGAGTCGAACAGGTGCAGGTCGGTGGCGCTCGGCTCGGTCGTGGGCGGCGCGAGGGGCGCGGCGAGGGGCGCGGGCCGGGAGGCCGGGGCCGCGGGAGCTCCGGCGGTGCCGGGTGCGGCGAGTGTGTCGGGGGCGACGGCGCGCAGTTGCATGGTGGCGTCCGCGGCCGGCCGCGGTGCGCCGGGTGCCGTCTGCCCGGCCTGGGCGGTCTGCTCACCGGGAGCCGTCCGCCCGCCGTCCGCGGTCCGCCCGTCCTGCGCCGCTCGGCCGGCCTGGGCCGCGGGTGCGCCCTGCCGGCCCGGGCCGGCAGGTGTGCGGGTCTCCTCGGCCCCCTGCCCGGCCTCCCGTTCCAAAGCGCGGCCGCTGTCCGGCGCACCGCCGTCTGCCGGGGCGTCACCGTCCTTCGGTGTGCCGGGGGCCCCGTCGGCCGGTGCGGAGGGCTCCGGTGCCGCGTTCGGAGTACTCGCCGCCCCTGCTCCTGGTTCCGCCCCTGCTCCTGGTTCCGCCCCTGCTCCCGCCGCCGTGGTGCCGTCGTCGAGTCCGACGTACGGGCGGATGCGGAGCGGAGGGAAGTCCGCCGCCTGTGCCGCCTGCGCCGCACGGGCGTCGCGGAGGGCGTCGGACGCGTGCAGAGTGCAGGCGCAGGAAGGGGTGTTGTCCTTCTTTCTGGGCGTACCGCATTCCGGGCACGGGGTGCCCGTCGAGTCGTTCACGCGTAGTCCCTCCCCTCGCGATCTCCAGAGATTATGCAGATCTCCTCCGCACCCCGGCGCGCACGCCCCCGGAATGCGGACTTCCGGAGGGACTCAACAGGCCATAACCGGTCACACCGATCACGATGGACCGTGGAATCGAGAACTTGTGGAGGTGGTCATGTCCGGGCACGCGCACGGCAGGGCGGAGAGGGCGGGCAGCACGCGGCCCTCGCCCGGTTCCGGACCACCGGCCTCCGACGCAGGCCCGGGCCGTCCGGGAGGTCCAGGTGGTCCGGGTGGTTCCGGCGGCCCTCCGGAGCAGGTGTCCCGCAACGTCGTCGTCTCGATGAGTGCCCTGCTCCTCGGCCTGCTGCTCGCCGCCCTCGACCAGACCATCGTGGCCACCGCGCTGCCCACCATCGTCAGTGAACTGGGCGGCCTGGAACATCTGTCTTGGGTGGTCACCGCGTATCTGCTGGCCTCCACCGCCGTGACCCCGCTGTGGGGCAAGCTCGGTGACCAGTACGGCCGCAAGCGGTTGTTCCAGGCCGCCATCGTCATCTTCCTGGTGGGGTCCGCGCTGTGCGGCACGGCGCAGGACATGGCCCAGCTGATCGGTTTCCGCGCGCTCCAGGGGCTGGGCGGCGGCGGACTGATCGTGCTGTCCATGGCGATCGTCGGCGACCTCGTGCCGCCCCGTGAACGGGGCAGGTACCAGGGCATGTTCGGTGCCGTCTTCGGCACGACGAGCGTCCTCGGGCCGCTGCTCGGCGGACTGTTCACCGAGCACCTGAGCTGGCGCTGGGTGTTCTACATCAACCTGCCCCTCGGGATCCTCGCCCTCGCCGTCATCGCCATGGTGCTGCACATCCCGCGCAGGTCGACCCAACACGTCATCGACTACCTCGGCACCTTCCTCATCGCCTCCGTCGCGACCTGCCTGGTCCTGGTCGCCTCCCTCGGCGGCACCACCTGGGCCTGGGGCTCGCCGCAGATCATCGGCCTCGCGGTACTGGGCGCCGTCCTCGCCGTCGCGTTCGTGGCCGTGGAACGCCGGGCCGTCGAACCGGTGCTGCCGCTGGGGCTGTTCCGGATCCGCACCTTCACGCTCACCGCCGTGATCAGCTTCATCGTCGGCTTCGCCATGTTCGGCACGAGCGTCTATCTGCCGACGTTCCTCCAAGTGGTCCAAGGCACCAGCCCGACCATGTCCGGTGTGCACATGCTGCCGATGGTGGCCGGAACGCTGCTGGCCTCGACCGCCTCCGGACAGATCGTCAGCCGTACCGGCCGCTGGAAGGTGTTCCCGATCGCGGGCACCGGCCTCATCGCCGTCGGCCTGCTGCTGCTCCACCAGCTCGACGAGAACAGCTCCACCCTCGTGATGAGCGCCTTCTTCTTCGTCTTCGGCCTGGGGATCGGCCTGGTGATCCAGGTCCTGGTACTGATCGTGCAGAACGCCGTCTCCTACCAGGACCTCGGCGTCGCCACCTCCGGCGCGACCTTCTTCCGCTCCATCGGCGCCTCCTTCGGCGTCGCCGTCTTCGGCATGATCTTCACGAACGGTCTCGACGACAAACTCACCGCCGCCTTCCGCGGCGTCCAGCTCCCGCCCGGTGTGTCCGCCGACGCACTGGAGTCCGACCCGCGTGGCATCGCGGACCTGCCGGCCGCCCTGCGTCCGGAGGTCGTCCACGCGTACGCCTCCTCCATCACCGACGTCTTCCTGTACGCCGTTCCCGTCGTCCTCGCCGGGTTCGTCCTGGCCTGGTTCCTCAAGGAGGACAGACTGCGCGCCTCGGTCACCGCGCCCGACGGCACCGAGACACTGGCCAGCAACCCGGTGGAGCGCTCCTCGTACGACGAGGTGTGCCGCGCGCTGTCCCTGCTCGGCACCCGCGAGGGCCGGCGCGACATCTACCAGAAGACCACCGTCCGCGCGGGCTACGACCTGCTGCCCGCCACGGGCTGGCTGCTGCTGCGGATCAGGAGGCACGGCTCGGTGGAACCGGCCCTGCTCGCCGCGCGCAGCCCCGTCCCGCTCGGCGTCGTCCTGGAGGCCGCCCGCCAGGCCGAGGTGCGGCACCTCGCCCGGCGCGAGGGCCTCGGCCTCGTCCTGACCGACGACGGTTTCGAGGCCGCCGAGAAGCTGGCGCGGGCCCGGGAGGAGTCCCTGGCCGAACTGCTCGGCGACTGGTGGGGGCCGGACCGGCCGACCGACCTGGTCCAGCTGGTGCACGAGTTGTCGGGGGAACTGGGCGGATCGCGCGGAGAACGTCCGCACGGCGACGGCGGGCACCCGGGTACGGGTACGCCGGTCGGCTGAGCCGGCGCGAAGTCACCCGGGCCGCCCGCTCACCCGAGTTGCCTGGTGAACCAGTGCTCCGCGGTCGGTTCGCTGTTGTGCGGTCGCGTCTCGGTGAAGCCGAGCCGGGCGTACAGGGCGCGGGCCTCCACCGGGTCGCCGCGCGTGTCCAGGATCAGCCGGGCGGCCCCCGACGCGCGGGCCGCGTCCTCGGCGGCCCGCACCAGGAGCGCCGCACCGCCCCTGCCCCGCATCCTCCGGTGCGGGAAGACCCGGGTGAGTTCGGCGGTCGCACCGTCCAGCAGCCGGACCCCCGCGCCGCCCGCCGCCCCGCCCCCGTACCGCGCGACCAGCAGATGCCCGCGCGGCGCAACCAGGTCGGCGCCCGACTCCGCGGCGATCTCGCGCTCCAGCTCCGCCGGGTCGGTCCGGCGCCCCTCGTGCAGCAGGTACCAGCGGTCGCTCACTTCGGTGTAGGACGCCCGCCAGAGCGCGGCGGCGACGGGGGAGCCGGGGAGTTCGGGGGCGACGGTCCAGACCATCACCGCATTCTCCGCTCCTCCGACACCGGTTCCGCAACCCTGTTTGCGGGCGGGTCTTCGGGCAACACGAACGGAGAACCGGCGCGCGAGAGGTGCCGGTTGGCCGACACACCGGAAGGCATCCATGTCCACTGGCCTGATCATTGCGTTGATCGTGATTGTGGCGGTCGTTGTCGTCGCGGCGGCCGTACTGACCCTGCGCGCCCGCGGCCCACGCCACGGCGCGAACCTGAAACGGCGCTTCGGCCCCGAGTACGACCGGGCCGTCGCCCGGCACGACGGGGACACCGAGGCCGCCGAACGTGAACTGGCCCAGCGTGTACAGCTCCACGGCGACCTGCGGACACGACCGCTGGAGCCCGCCGAACAGGAGCGGTACGAGGCGGGCTGGACGGCCACGCAGGAGCGGTTCGTCGAATCGCCGCGGGAGGCGGTCGCCGAGGCGGACCGCCTGCTCGCCGACCTCGCCGCCGCCCGGGGCTTCCCCGGCGGCGGACAGTACGAGGAGCAGCTCGCCGCGCTGTCCGTGCACCACGCCCACCACGTCGACGGCTACCGGCGCGTGCACCGGGTCGCGCAGGCCCGCGTGAACGGCGGGCACGAAGGCGGCGCGGGCACCGAGGAGATGCGCGAGGCCATGGTCGAGGCCCGCGCCCTCTTCGACGACCTGGTGCGCCCCTCCCGCCACGACGGCGGAGACCACCGCGGCGGCCCGGACGGCCACCGCGCGGGGACGGCCGAACACGGCCGCACCCACACCCCCTCATTGCTCCACCGGCGACAGGCGAAGGAGAGCTGAGCGAGATGACTGACAGGACCCGGCGCCCCGGCGGCGACCCGCTGACCGGAACGCCCCGCACCCCTACCACCCCCACCCCCACCCCTACCACCACTCACGGGACCCGTGACGGCGCCCACGGAGACCTCCCCCAGGACCTCCACGGTGACCCCCGCCGGGACGCCTACGAGAAGGGCGCCCGAGCAGGCACCCCGGACCTCCGCGAGGACACCGGCACAGTGACGCCCTCCCACGAGAGCGTGGACTCTCCGGGTGCCGACCGCTCGCGGACCGGCGGCACGCCGGAGACGTACACGTCCCTGGACGGCCGCCACGACGGCGACCGCGCCCCCGGCACGGCGCACGGCCCCGGTCTGCTCCCGCTCGACGAGGGCGACAAGCTCTCCGCGCAACTGCAGCACGCCGTGGCCGGTTTCGTGGACG
This sequence comes from Streptomyces sp. KMM 9044, assembly GCF_024701375.2. Taxonomy (NCBI): domain Bacteria; kingdom Bacillati; phylum Actinomycetota; class Actinomycetes; order Kitasatosporales; family Streptomycetaceae; genus Streptomyces; species Streptomyces sp. KMM 9044. Next base: position 5,401,160 of record NZ_CP113910.1, read on the forward strand.
CCCCGAGGGACTCCGTCGAGGAGGCCGATCGCCTGCTGGAGGAACTCGCCGCCGGCTTCACGGAGGCGGTCACCGAGCGGCGCCGTACCCTGCGCCGGTCCTGGCAGACCGCGGAGGTCGGCGAGGGCCCGAACGCCGCGGAGACCGGCACCGAGCAACTGCGCCTGGCACTGCGGGACTACCGCGAACTGGCGGACCGGCTCCTGCGCGCCTGACCGGCTCCTGCGCCCGGGGCCGCCGTCAGACATCCCCGGGCGCCGGCCCGTCCGCACCCGCCCGGCGTTCCCGCCACTGCCGTACGACGTCCTCGACGTCGTACGGCTTCTTGCCCGGCGGGGCCGGGCGGGGGCTTGTACATCACGTCGCGGATCCTGGTGTCGGCCTCCGTGAGGATCTTCCGCACGATCCGCTCCGCGGGGGCCGCGAAGGCCGCCTCCACGGCATGTCCCCGGCCTCCTCGCGCAGTGCCGGTGCCGGCGGCAGCACGTCTCGTCGGACGCGGTTTCCCGGTCGCGTGCCTCGGCGCCACGAGTCTGCCTGTCCGCCCTCCCCCCCCCACTCCCGACTCCGCTCGAGCGGGGCGGCCCCACCTCGAAACCGGCATCCGGCGGCCTCCGCTCGGTCATGAGGCCGTTGCGGCCGCCAAACGGACGGACGGGAGGGAGCCGGGCGTTTTATCATGCGGCGACAGCGGGTCGTTCCGGTCGGCGCACCAGGCCGTTCCGGTCGTTGCCGGGCCGGTACCGCCGGCCCGCCAGAACGTCTCAGGAGGAGCGCGCGTGCTCGAACTCACCATGGCCACGGTGTCGTCGGCGGAATCGGGGGCCACGGCCGGCATGCTCATGGCCGACGCGCCCACCGAGCCGGGCGCCGTGCTGCGGGTGGGCCGGGACAGGTCGGTGTGCCGTCTCTCCACGCCGGACGACTGGCTGTTCGTGTCCAGGGTCCACCTGGAGTTCCAGTGCGCCCAGGACGGCATCTGGTACCTGAGCTGGCTGCGCGGTTCGCTCCCCGAGCCGTCCTGCGAGGTCCGGCTGACCATCGGGGGCCAGGCCCACCCGGTAGCCTACGGCGGCGGTGTCGCGCTGCCCCGGGGAGGCAACGGCGAGGTCGTCATCCTGGACCGCGCGGCCCCGCGCAGCGTCAACGTGGGTTTCTACCACGAGGTGTGAGGCCGGCCGGCTCCGCACGGGTTCCGCCGGGGACCGCCGCGGGACGGCTCACTCCAGCACCCGCGCCAGGGCGAAGCCGTCGTACCCCTTGGCGCCGACCGTCTGGATCGCCGTACCGCTCAGCCTCGGGTGGCCGGCGATCAGGTCGAGGGCGGCGCGGATGCCCAGCACGTCCGGGTCGGTGCTGTCCCGGTCGATCACCCGGCCGCCCCGGACGACGTTGTCGAGGACGATCAGGCTGCCCGCGCGGGTGAGCTCGAGGGCCCACTCCAGGTAGTGCGGGTTGTTGGCCTTGTCGGCGTCGATGAAGACCAGGTCGAACGGGGGCGGGTGCTCGTCGGCCAGCCGGGGCAGTGACTCCAGCGCAGGGCCGACGCGTACCTCGACGAGCCCGCCCAGACCCGCGCGCGCGATGCTGCGGGTGGCGACCTCGGCGTGGAGCGGGTCGTGCTCCAGGGAGATCAGCCGCCCGCCGGCCGGGAGGGCACGGGCCATCCAGAGGGTGCTGTAGCCGCCGAGGGTGCCGATCTCCAGGATGTGCCGGGCGCCCTGCACCTGGGCGAGGAACTGGAGGAACCCGCCCAGGGCGGGGGTGACGGCGATGGGCGGGAGGCCGGCGGCCCCGCTGTCCCGCAGGGCGGCCGTCAGGGCTTCGTCCTCCGGTGAGAGGAGGGCGGCGAAGTAGTCGTCCACCTGGTGCCAGAGCTGTGACTCGCTCATGTGCGCACACCTTCGTCCTTCATCTCGTTCCTGGCTCAGCCGGCCGACCGGGCCAGCCGGTTCGTCCGACCGGTCATGCGGGTGACGGTACATCTCCGGCCTCCCGTGTGATCCATCTCGCACCCCAGGGAACAACCCGACGCTCCTCCGTCTACCGTCATCCGGACCAGGGACTGTCCGGCGGGGCACGTCGGAGTCGACCGGCGGCATCTGTCCAGCCGGGGCGAGCGGGAGCTGGCGCGTTCAGCTGCAAGGCGGAGGAGAGCACAGCCGAGAACGGGGGAGGCGGCAACCGACGAGAACGCCGCCGGGGGCGCCCCCCTGTTCGAAGAGCCCGGGGGAGGGAGGGGAGGGAGGGCGTGCCGGCCCCCGCATCTCCGGCCTGATTCGCCGGGCAGAACCTACAACTGGACCAAAGAGGGACGGACGTCAGGTGAATCGGGGGTTGCCTGCGTCTCTTCCGGGGGCAGTGCGAGCCTCATAGGGTTCGCAGAGGGATCCTCGCGCGCGGACGCGGGGGACCAACGGGGCGGGAGGCCGACGAGGCGTGGCAAACGCGGAACACAGAGGGCGACCGGCGGAGGCCTTCCCGGCCACGGCCGTCGGCGACACCGGAACACGCCTGCACACGGTGCGACTCGGACTGTGGCTGCTCGCCGCCGTCCTCGCCGTACGCCAGGTCGCCGCCGTCCTGACCTCCCCGCGCGGGGAGCGGCTCACGGACCTCGAGACCTGGTTCGGACACGACGGCGTGCTGCAGGTCAGCGGGTCGCTCTACGAGTCGACCCGGTTCACCGGTACGCCGTTCGGCGGGCTCGTCCTCAAACCCCTCACCCGATCGGCTGAACAAGCGCTCGGCTGGGGCTGGACCTTCGGCACGCTGCTGCTGGTTGTGGCGCTGGGCCTGATCGTCGCCCGCGCCCTGCCCCAGCCGGTCGGCCGCCGCACCGTGCTGCTGGCCGCGCCGGTCGCGGTCAGCCTGCTCATGCTGTCCCTGCCGGTGCGCAACACCCTGTGGCTCGGGCAGACCAGCATCATCCCGGTCCTCCTCGTCCTGCTGGGCTGCTTCGTCGCCCGCGGGCAGCGGGCCGGCGGCATCCTGATCGGTGTCGCCGCCGCCCTCCAGCCGACCCTGCTGCTCTTCGCTCCGCTGCTGTGGTTCACCGGCCGCCGCCGGGCCGCCGCCGCGTCCGGCACCACCTTCGCCGCGGGCACCGTGCTCGCCTGGGCCGCGCTGCCCCGGGACTCCTACACCTACTGGGTGCACCACATGGCGGGCGTCGGACTCGGCGGCCGGGCCGACGACCTCGCCAACCAGTCCCTGCACGGCGCCCTGCTCCGCCTGGGCGTCGAGGGCCCCCTGGAGATCGGGCTCTTCCTGCTGGTCGGCGCGGCCGTCGCCACCCTCGGCCTGCGCCGTGCGGTGCGCTACGCCCACGACGGCCAGCTGCTGCTGGCCGTCGCGATCACCGGCTGCGCCGCCATCGCCGTCTCCCCGACCGCGTGGCAGCACCAGCTGCTGTGGGTGCTGCTCACCCTCGTCGGCACGGTCGGCACACGCGCCTCCGACCGGCTGGTGTGGCCCGTCGCCGTCGTCCTGGTGATGACGCTGCCGGCCCCCATGACCCTGCCGAACATGGCGGCCCTCCACCCCGTCCGCGACAACATCGTCCTGCTCGCCGCGCTCGCCGCCGCCACGGTGATCCCGTTCCTGTCGCGCACCTCGCCGTACTTCCGGGCGCCCGTCCCGACCCGGTACGCCGACCCCGTTCCCACCCGCCTGCGGTACGTTCCGCTGCCGCCGTTCCTGCGCCGGGTCCTGACCCGCCCCAACCTCCTGCTGGAACTGCTGCTGATCCGGGTCACCTACGCCGCCTACTCCAAGGTGCGGCTCGCGGCGACCGGCGGCCGGGAGCGCGCGGAGGAGCACGCCCGGCAGATCCTCGACCTCGAGCGTCTGCTCCACCTGGACATCGAGTACGCGGTCAACCACGCCGTCGTACAGATCGGCTGGCTGCGGAACTTCTTCGACTTCTACTACACGTCGTTCCACTTCGCCGTCCCGCTCACCGTCCTCGGCCTGCTGTACTGGCGGCACCCCGTCGACTACCGCTGGGCACGCGCGAGCCTGGGCTTCGCCACGCTGCTGGCCCTGCTCGGTTTCTGGCTCTACCCGCTGGCCCCGCCGCGCCTGATGCCGAACCTCGGGATCATCGACACCGTGCACGGCGTGCAGGACTTCTCCAAGCCGGACTACGGCGCCCTCACCGCCCTCACCAACCAGTACGCGGCGATGCCGTCCCTGCACTTCGGCTGGTCCCTGTGGTGCGGCCTGGTCATCGCGATCATCGCACCCCGGATGTGGATGAAGGCGCTCGGCCTGCTCCACCCCCTGTTCACCGTCGCCGCGATCGTCGCCACCGGCAACCACTGGGTTCTGGACGCGGTGGGCGGCGCCCTCGTCGTCGCGGCCGGCTTCGGCCTGACGTACCTCTTGCAGGGGCCGCGGGCCCGGGTGGTGACGGCCGCCACCGCCGTCACCGGCACGGCGCCGGAGTCCACGGGCGCCACGGGCGCCATGCACGCGAAGCCACCGGGCCCCGCCCCCACGCCACCCGTACAGGAGGAGCCGGCCCGGAAGTAGCAGCACGGCGTTGTACACGCGGGCGCGGCTTCGGCCGGGCACGGCGAAAGCGGCGGTCCCGGGGATCTGGGGGCCGCCGCTTTCGGTCTTTGGGGTGGTGCTGGGTGGTGCGTGGAGCGCCGGGGTGGCGCCGGGGCCGGTCAGTACCAGTTGTTGGCCTGCCAGAAGTCCCAGGCGGCGCACGGGCTGCCGTAGCGCTCGTTCATGTAGCTGAGGCCCCAGGAGATCTGGGTGGCGGGGTTGGTCTTCCAGTCCGAGCCGGCCGAGGCCATCTTCGAGGCGGGCAGGGCCTGGACCAGGCCGTAGGCGCCGCTGGAGGCGTTGGTGGCGGTCGGGTTCCAGCCGCTCTCGTGCTGGACGATGTTCGAGAAGCACTGGTACTGCGCGGAGTCGCCGATCATCGACTGCGCGGTCGCCTGGGCCGAGCCCGTGGTGGCTGCCTGCGCGGGGGCGGCGGCGATCAGCGTGCCGCAGGCGGCGGCAGCGAGGGCGGCACCGGCGACGGCCTTCTTCGGGGTGGTGACGGTGCGGAGGATGGAAACAGCGGACACGTGGAGCCTTTCTTCGGGTACGGGGCGTCGTCGTGGGCCCGGTGCCCGGACACCTGGGGTGCGTGGGGCGGGGCACACGGCGGCGCCGCGGCCCGTGGGGGGCACGTCGGCGCCTGGCGACTGCTCCACAGAAACAGCTTCCGGCGTTTGTCCGCAAACATCCCTTTTACTAGTCCTGGTCGCATTCAAGGAGAGTGCGGTTCCGCGGCCGGTGGCCATCTGCGCAGGTCGGGGCGACGGGTGAGAGGGCAGGGAGGAGGTGAGGGCTACGACCCCGCTTCGTATGTGACCCGGGTCATGTGGGGCGCCTCACGGCGGGCCGTCAGCTGCGTCACTGTCGGCGTGCGCGGGGCCACTCAGGGGTGGGTGGTGAAGGTGACCGGCGTCTCGAAGGCCGCCCTGCGGGTGGCGCGGCGCAGGGCGCGGAGGACCGGGGCGCCCAGGGTCAGGGCCAGGACGACGGTGAGCAGGGCCCGGCCCAGGTCCCAGCCCAGCGACGTGGCCAGGCAGTACGCCAGGAAACGGGCCAGGTTGGCGGGGACCGACGCGTCCGGGTCGAAGGAGATGTTCGAGGCGAGGGCGGCCATGAAGGGCCAGCCCGCCATGTTCATCACCGTGCCGTAGGCGAAGGCCGCCAGGAAGCCGTAGACGGCGAGCACGCACAGCTCCGCCCGGCCCCGCAGCCGGTCCGGGCCCGGGAGCAGGCCCGCGCCCATCGTGAACCAGCCCATCGCCAGCATCTGGAACGGGAGCCACGGGCCCACCCCGCCCGTGAGCAGCGCGGACGCGAACATCGTCACCGAGCCGAGCACGAAGCCGAAGCCCGGCCCGAGGACCCGGCCGCTGAGGACCATCAGGAAGAACATGGGTTCCAGGCCCGCGGTCCCCGCCCCGATGGGGCGCAACGCCGCGCCCGTCGCCGCCAGGATGCCCAGCATCGCCACCGCCTTCGGGCCCAGGCCCGACTCCGAGATCGTCGCCGCCACCACCCCGACCAGCAGCACGAGCAGCCCCGCGAACAGCCAGGGCGCGTCCTGCGCGTGGGCGTTGAGCGTGGAGGCGGGCGGGGCAAGGAAGGGCCAGCCGAACGCCGCCACGCCCACCGCGCTCACCAGGGCCAGCGCCATCAGCGAACGCGGGCCCAGGCGGACGGCCCGCGCCTGGCGCTGGATGCCGGTGGAGGTGCCGACGGCGGTGCCGGCGGCCGGGGCGGCCCTGCCCGTGACCGGGGTGGGTGCGGGTGTCATGACAGGGCCTCCCGGACCTGGGAGACCGTGAGCCAGTGCTGCGGGGCCAGGATCTTCGCCACCTGCGGGGCGAAGGACGGTGACGCGACGACCACTTCGGCTGCCGGACCGTCGGCGATGACCTCGCCCTCGGCGAGGAGAACGACCCGGTGGGCGAGTTCCGCCGCCAGCTCCACGTCGTGCGTGGCCAGGATGATCGCGTGCCCCTCGGCGGCCAGCCCGCGCAGGACGGTCACCAGGCGGGCCTTCGCCGCGTAGTCCAGGCCGCGGGTCGGCTCGTCGAGGAGGAGCAGCGGCGGACGGGCGGTGAGGACGACCGCCAGGGCGAGGGTCAGGCGCTGGCCCTCGGACAGGTCACGCGGGTGGCTGCCGTCCACGATGCCGGGCAGCAGCTCGGACAGCAGGGCGCGGCAGGCGCCCGGCTCCGCCGCCGCGTCCCGGTCCGCGGCGGCGCACTCCGCGGCCACCGTGTCCGCGTACAGCAGGTCCCGCGGCTCCTGCGGGACGAGTCCCACCCGGCGTACCAGGTCGCGGGGGCGGGTGCGGTGCGGCACGACGTCACCGGTGCGGACCGAACCGGCGGACGGTTCCACGAGCCCGACCAGCGCGCCGAGCAGCGTGGACTTGCCGGCCCCGTTGCGGCCCATGAGCGCGATCGTCTCGCCGGGGGCGACCGTCAGATCGACGTGGCGCAGCGCCCGGACGCCGCCCCGACGGACGGCCAGGGCACGGACCTCGGCCACGTGGAGGGGGGCGGGAGCGGGGGAGACCGTGGCTGCTGTGCCCGGCCGCTTGCGGGTGAACAGGGAGCGGGGGGGCCTGCGGGTGGTGGAGGAGGTGAGGGCTGCCGGGGATCTCCGGACGGGGGCCGGTACCGCTGCCGGTGCCGTCGCGGATACGGCCTCCGCCCCCGCCTCCGCGAGGCGCTCGCGCAGTGGGGTCGCGCGGCGGCGTGCGTCGCGTACGGTCAGCGGGAGCGGGGACCAGCCGGCGAGCCGGCCCAGGGCCACCACCGGCGGGAACACCGGCGACACCGCCATCACCTCCGCCGGGGTCCCGAGCAGCGGGGGCTCGCCCGGTCCCGGCAGCAGCACGACCCGGTCGGCGTACTGGACGACGCGTTCCAGACGGTGCTCGGCCATGAGGACGGTGGTGCCGAGATCGTGGACCAGACGCTGGAGCACCGCGAGGACCTCCTCGGCCGCCGCCGGATCCAGCGCGGACGTCGGCTCGTCGAGGACCAGCACCCGGGGGTGCGGGGTGAGGACCGAGCCGATGGCGACGCGCTGCTGCTGGCCGCCGGAGAGCGTGGAGATGGGACGGTCGCGCAGGCCGGCCAGCCCCAGCAGGTCCAGCGTCTCCTCGACGCGACGGCGCATCACGTCCGGGGGGAGGCCCAACGACTCCATGCCGTAGGCGAGTTCGTCCTCGACGAGGTCCGTCACGAAGTGCGACAGCGGATCCTGACCCACCGTCCCGACCACGTCGGCGAGTTCGCGCGGTTTGTGCGTACGGGTGTCGCGGCCGGCCACCGTGACCCTGCCGCGCAGGGTGCCGCCCGTGAAGTGCGGGACGAGGCCGCTGACCGCGCCCAGCACTGTGGACTTGCCGACCCCGGACGGCCCGGCGAGCAGGACGAGTTCACCCTCCGGGACCTCGAAGTCGACGCCCCGCACGGAGGGTTCGGGGGAGCCGTCGTACGTCACGGAGACGTTCTCGAAGCGGATCACGACGGCTCCTTGCCGGTGGTGTCCTCGGGGGCGGGGGCGGGGGCGACGATGACGGGGAGCAGACCGATGAGTACGGCCGCCGCCGGCCACAGGGGCAGTGTGGGCGCGACCAGCGGCACCACGCCGGGGTGCAGGGCCGCCGGATCGCGTACGGAGGCGAGGGCCAGCAGTGCCGCGACCGCCGTGCCGCAGCCGGCGACCAGCCACGCGCGGGCGTCCCAGCGGTCCGGGCGGTACCGGGTGCGCACGGAACGCCGGCCGCCCCGCCACAGCCCCGCGAGCGCGGCCGCCAGACCGCCGAGCAGCACGGGGACGCCGTACGCGGCGCCTTCGGCGGTGAGCAGCCCGTACGTACCCGCGCAGACGCCGAGCAGTCCGCCGAGAGTGAGGACGGCGGTGGTACGCCGGACCCCTGCCGGGACCTGTGCCGTACGGCCGTAGCCGCGGGCGTCCATCGCGGCGGCGAGCGCGACCGAACGCTCCAACGCGCCCTCCAGCACCGGGAGTCCGACCTGGAGCAGACCCCGGACCCCGCGGTCGGGACGGCCCCGCAGCCGGCGGGCGGCGCGCAGCCGCTGGATGTCCGTGACCAGACTCGGAGCGAAGGTCAGCGCCACGACCACGGCCACGCCCGTCTCGTACAGCGCGCCGGGCAGGGACTTCAGCAGACGGGAGGGATTGGCGAGGGCGTTCGCGGCGCCGACGCAGATGAGCAGCGTGGCCAGCTTCAGGCCGTCGTACAGGGCGAACGCCAGCGCCTCGGCCGTGACCCGGCCGCCCAGGCGGATGCCCTGCGCCCAGTCGGGGAGCGGGACTTCGGGCAGATCGACGAGGACGCGCGTACCGGGAACGGGGGAGCCGAGGACGATCGCGAAGAGCAGCCGGACGACGATCACGGCCAGTGCCAGCTTGACGAACGCGCCGTACGAACGGGCCCAGGGGGCGTCCGGCCGGCGGACGGCCACGACGTACGCGGAGACCACGACCAGCAGGGCGAGCAGCAGCGGGTTGGTGGTGCGGGTGGCGGCGGCCCCGAGGGCCAGCGCCCACAGCCACCACGCGCCGGGGTGCAGGGGGGTGCCCTGCCGCCGGCGGGGGGCGGGGGCGGAGACAGGACGTTTCCGTGGCCGGTCGCCGCCGGGCTCAGCCACGACGGCGTACCTGCCAGAAGGCCGCAGCCCCGAGCAGCGCCACCACGGCGATCCCGGCGACGAGGCCGAGGGACGGACCACCGCTGTCCTCGGACGCGGACTCGCCCTTGGCCCCGTCCTCGGTCTCCTTGCCGGTCGCCGGCCCGTCCGCCCCCGACACCTGTTCCCCGCACCCCCGCTGCGGGTATCCGGCGATGGCGCACAGCAGGGCTCCGGCGTCGTAGCGCAGGGGCTCGGCGACGGAGGCCAGGGCCTCGGCCGTACTGGCGTCCGGGGCGACACGTGCGCAGGCGGTGCGGTTCGCGGGCGGGGTCTCGCCGGACGGGGCGTCGCCGGCCGTACCGAAGTCGATGACGAGGGCCACCCGCTTGCTTCCCTCCTTCGCCGGGGTCTGCGCGCAGATGTCGGTGAAGTCGGCGGCCCCCCGGGGCTGCGCCGAGTCGCCGGACTCCTCACTGACCGCGAAGCGGAAGCCCTGGACGTCGCCGTCGGCGGGGCGGGCGACGGACGGACCCTGGGTGGCGTACGTCCAGGTGCCGCCGTCGAGGTCCCAGAACGACCAGTACCGGTAGCCGGCGGCCTGCGCCTGGCCCGCGCCCGCCGACAGGGACAGGAGCGCGGCCAGGAACAGGACGGCGGCCCGGCCGGCCGCGCCGGCTCGGCGGATCACGGCTGTTGCCTCTTCTTCCTGCCGTTCGCCAGGAAGGCCACGACGGCACCGGCGACCAGGAGGGCCCCGAGGACCCACCAGACGCCGGACCCGGAGCCCGAGTCGTCCTTCCCCTTCGCGTCCTTCGCGTCCTTCTCGCCCTGCCCGCCGGAGGTGTCCGCAGCCTGCGCGGCCGGCCCGGTGGCGGTCAGCTGCTTCACCAGGTCCGTGCCGCCGAAGGCGCGCGGGTCGGTGCCGGTCGCGTGGGCGGCGAAGATCAGCTGGGCGTAGGCGGCGGGACCGCTCCCGGCGGCCCAGTCGGCGGCGTTCTCCTCCAGCCAGGCCGCGGACTTCGCGGCCGGCCCGGTGGCGCCCTGCGCCGCGAGCGCGACCACCGCGTCGGCGGTGTTGCCGTAGTCCGGCTGGTCCTCGGCGCCGGGGAGCGAGGAGACGAGGTGGCCGTCCGCGGCGAGCGCCTCCGTGAGACGGGCGGCACCGTTGGCGGCGGCCTGCCCGGGCGTCCCGGCCTCCTCGCACGCGGTGTCGTCCGCCTCGTTCGACGTCTTGTCCGCGCCGGGCTCGACCACGAAGCCCGCGCCGAGGGAGCCGGTCACGCCCGCCGCGGTGGCGTCGGCGTCGGCGATCAGCTCACCCTTCTTGTCCGGCTGGAAGGCGAAGGCACCCGCGCCGTCGTCCTTGCCCGCGCCCTCGGTGTCGCACGGTATCGCCAGCGTCAGCAGGGCGTCGTAGGGGGACTTGCCGTCCTTGACCACCCCGGCCGGCCTCTCGCCCGCCGCGGCGAGCGCGCCGACCACGACGGACGTGGAGTTGGCGTCGCTGGCCCCGCCCGCCGTGTAGCCCCAGCCGCCGTCCTCGTTCTGCACGGACTTCAGCCAGTCGACGGCCTTGCCGGTGACGGCGTCGTGCCCGCCGAGCGCGGCGAGGGCCTGCACGGCGGCGGCGGTCTGGTTGGTGTCGACCATGGTCCCGGCGTCGCACGCCGTGCCGGGGTCGGCGCGGAACGGGGCGAAGGAGCCGTCGGCGCACTGCTGGCCGGCCAGCCAGTCGACGGCCGCCTTCGGCGGCTCGACGCCCACCGTGTCCTGGGCGAGCAGGGCCAGCGACTGGCGCCACACGCCGTCGTACTGCGGGTCGCTCTGCCCGTACAGGGCGGAGGGCAGGGCCTGCCGGGACGGCGAGGGGGACGGGGACGGGTCGGCGGAGGCCGGTGCGGCGGCGCCGATCACGGCGACGGCGGCCAGGGCCGCTGCGCTGCTGCGGACGTTCATGATCGGCGGGTGCCTCTCCCTGTGGGGGAGCCGGGCAGCACGGGACACCCCGGCGGCTCGGCTCCGTATACCTCGACGGTGCCGCGCACCGGCGGACCGCCGGACGCGTGAGCCGGTCACTTTCCGCCCGGGGCATTCCGGCTCGCCGCCTCGGCGGACGGCTCACGGCTGCGGGTCAGCGCCGGAATTGCACCGGCTTCCCCCTGTACGGGTGTGATGACGACGTCGCCACTGTACCCGCCCGTAGGAAAGCGGTCAGGAGCGGCCCGAAGAGGGTGGCCGGGGTCACCGGCGGCGTAGGTCGCCGCTCACGCCGCCGGCCCGCCCCCGTGGGCTCGGGGCGGGCCGGCGGGTCTGCCTGTGGTGCCTGTGGTGCAGGGAGGGAGCGGTCAGGACGCGGTGCAGGCACCGACGCTCGGCGGTGCCGTGTTGCCGTTCGTCATGACGGTGAACCCGAAGCTGGTCGACGCCCCGGCCGCCAGTGAACCGTTGCCGTTGGGCCGCATCGTCATCACGTTGCCGCTGCTGTCCCAGCTGGGTGAGCCGTTCCAGGTGGCCGAGACCTTCTGCGGGGACGTCACCGTGACGTTCACCGACCAGTTGCTGATCGCCGAACTGCCCGCGGTGATGGTCACCCTGCCGTTGAAGCGGTCACCCCACACCTCCGCCCTGTTGTAGACGGCGGTGCAGCCCGCGCCCGGGTTGCCGGGGTCGCCGCCCCCGCCGAGGGCGCTCAGCACCGCGTGGTAGGCGGGCTTCTTGTTGTAGTTGTTGTCGAACAGCAGGGGTGTTCCGCCCGACCGCCACGAGTACTTGTCAGGGATGCCCCACACCGTGATGCCGGTGCACCGCGCCACCGCGAGGCAGGCCGTGACGACATTGCCGTAGTGGGTGGCCTGGGTCGAGCCCGAGCCCTCGATGTCCAGCTCGGTGATCTGCACGTCCACGCCGAGGTCGGCGAAGCGCTGGAGGTTGGCCCGGTAGTTGGACGGTACCGGGGAGGCGCTGTTGAAGTGGGACTGGAAACCCACGCAGTCGATGGGCACGCCACGGGACTTGAAGTCCCGGACCATGTTGTAGACCGCGTTGCTCTTCGCGTTGATGCCGTCGGTGTTGTAGTCGTTGTAGCAGAGCTTGGCGTTCGGGTCGGCCGCGCGGGCGGTGCGGAAGGCCTCCTCGATGAAGCCGTTGCCGAGCCTGTCCTGGAAGGGCGAGCTGCGCCGGGCGCCGCTGTTTCCGTCCTGGAAGGCCTCGTTGACCACGTCCCAGGAGTGGATCTTGCCCCGGTAGTGCGCCATGACCTGGTTGATGTGGTTGTTCATCGCCGAGCGCAGGTCGGAGGTGCCGAGGCCGGAGACCCAGCCGGGCAGCTGGGAGTGCCACACCAGGGTGTGCCCGCGGACCGCCATGCCCCGGCTCTGGGCGTGGTTCACGATGCGGTCGGCGTTTCCGAAGCGGAACGAACCGCGGCTGGGCTCGAGGGCGTCCCACTTCATCTCGTTCTCGGGCGTCACCGAGTTGAACTCGGTGTTGAGCGTGTTGACGTACTGCGCCTCGCCCAGGTGGTTCGCGGCGACCGCGGCACCGAAGTAGCGGCCCTTCTCGGCCGCCGCCGCACCCAGGGTGTCGGCGGCGTGCGCGGTGCTCTGGGGGAGCGCCACGAGCGCGGTCACAGTGAGCAGCGCGGTCGCGACGACGGCCAGCGGGCCTCTGGCCTCCCTGGCTCTCATCTCTCGGACTCCCATTTTGATCATGCGCATGTCATCCTTTCTCTGGTGGGGGTGCCGTAGTGGTGCGGGTGTGCGGGGTGCGACTGCTGCCGCGCTCGCTCTGCGCGCCCAGGCGTCCGAGGTCCGCTCCGGGCGCCCGAATGTTTCGAAATGAATTCCGAATGGCAGCGCAGACGATATGAACGAACGGAAGGGCGGTCAACCGTCCGCGCGCAACTGGAGTGCGGATGGCCGAAGGGTGACGGGTGCGGAGCGAAGGCAGGTGTATCGGTCCAGCGTCGAAAGTTTCGACGTTCTCAGTCGAAATCCTTCGCTGCCGTCAGGTCGATCAGACGGCACACCGTCTCTATGTCGATCTTGACCTGGGCGATGGAGGCCCGCCCCGACAGCCAGGTGATGAGCGCCGAGTGCCACGTGTGCTCGATGACGCGGACCGTCGAGAGCTGCTCCGGCGTGGGATCCTCGAGCCCCATGGAGTCCAGGATGATCATCGTCGTCTGACGGGAGACCTGGTCGACCTCCGGACTCACGCTGCGGTCCGCGAACGTCAGGGCGCGCACCATCGCGTCGGCCAGCTGCGGCTCGCGCTGGAGCGCGTGAAAGGCCCGCATCAGGGTCTCGGCGACCCGTTCGGCGGCCGTCTCGCCCGCCGGAGGCCTCTTTCGCAGGGTGCCGTGCATGTGCTCCAGCTGGTCCTGCATCGTGGCCACCAGCAGATGGATCTTGGATGGGAAGTACCGGTACAGCGTGCCCAGCGCCACCTGTGAGGACTCCGCGACCTCGCGCATCTGCACCGCGTCGAAACCGCCCCGGCCGGCCAGCTGGGCGCTCGCGCGCAGGATGCGGCGCCTGCGCGCCTCCTGCTGCTCGGTCAGGGGTGAGGCAGGGGAGGTTCGAGTGGTGCCGGCTTCCATCTTCGCCGCCTTGTTCGCCTTGTGGGTCCTGGCCGGTTCATCCGGCTCCGCCGCCCGGCCGCCTTGCCCCTGCGGGCTTCTGCGGGCATGGGCCCCGTTCCGTGACCGTCGGTGAGGGTTGGTGATCGGACAGCATGGCACGCATCCCGCCGTGGCGTGAATCACCTGATCCACTGCCCGCCGCGTCCTTACCTGCCGGTAGATTCGGAGCCTCCGAACGATCAACTCTGTAACTTGTTCTAGGTTAGCGTCCCGACGTACAGTCGCGGGACCATGCAGGGAGAAGGGGGCCCAGAGTGACCGCTGAGGCCAGTCGGACCGGGCTCTCGCAGGGCCCGGCCTCCGATGACTTGCGACCGCTCCGCATCGCGCTCCTCACCTACAAGGGGAACCCGTTCTGCGGCGGGCAGGGCGTCTACGTCCGTCACCTCTCCCGTGAGCTCGCCCGCCTCGGACACCGGGTCGAGGTCATCGGCGCCCAGCCGTACCCCGTCCTCGACGAGGGCTACGACGGGCTGAGCCTGACCGAGCTGCCCAGCCTCGACCTCTACCGCCAGCCGGACCCCTTCCGCACACCCGGCCGCGGCGAGTACCGCGACTGGATCGACGCGCTCGAGGTCTCCACGATGCGGACCGGCGGCTTCCCCGAACCGCTGACCTTCTCGCTGCGCGCCCGCCGTCATCTGCGGGCCCGGCGGGGCGACTTCGACGTCGTCCACGACAACCAGACGCTCGGCTACGGCCTGCTCGGCGACGTCGGCGCGCCCCTGGTGACCACGATCCACCACCCCATCACCGTCGACCGGCAGCTGGAACTGGACGCGGCGGGAAGCAGACGCCGGCGCGCGTCGGTGCGCCGCTGGTACGCGTTCACCACCATGCAGAAGCGGGTCGCCCGCCGTCTGCCCTCCGTGCTCACCGTCTCCGGCACCTCCCGTGACGAGATCGTCGACCATCTGGGCGTCCGGCAGGACCGCATCCACGTCGTCCACATCGGCGCCGACACCGACCTGTTCTCGCCGGACGCGTCGGTGCCCGTCGTGCCGGGCCGGATCGTGACGACGTCCAGCGCGGACGTGCCGCTCAAGGGACTGGTCTTCCTCGTCGAGGCGCTGGCGAAGGTCCGCGCCGAACAGCCCGGGGCGCACCTGGTCGTCGTCGGCAAGCGCCCCGTCAAGGGGCCCGTCACGCAGGCCATGGAGCGGCACGGGCTCGGCGACGCCGTCGATTTCGTCAAGGGCATCTCGGACGCGGAACTGGTCGACGTCGTGCGCTCCGCCCAGGTCGCCTGCGTACCGTCGCTGTACGAGGGCTTCTCGCTGCCGGCCGCCGAGGCCATGGCCACCGGCACCCCGCTGCTCGCCACGACCGGCGGCGCGATCCCGGAGGTCGCCGGCCGTGACGGCGAGACCTGCCTGGCGGTCCCGCCCGGTGACGCACAGGCGCTGGCCGTCGGACTGAACCGGCTGCTCGGCGACCCGGAGTTGCGCGCCCGTCTCGGCGCGGCCGGACGGGAACGGGTGCTGCGGCACTTCACCTGGGCCCGCGCGGCCGAAGGCACGGTGGCCCGCTACCGCGAGGCGATGGCCCGCGCCGGGGCCGCAGCCGGGGGCGTCGGGCCCGGTCCTGTCGTCGCCGGTCCCGACGCCGGCCCGGCGCCCGGGGCCGCTCGGACGCCCGTCGCAGAAGAATCCGTCACCTCCGACCGTGAAAGCAGGGCCACGTGCTGACCGTCGACTTCTCCCGGTTCCCGCTCGCCCCGGGCGACCGTGTCCTGGACCTCGGATGCGGTGCCGGCCGGCACGCGTTCGAGTGCTACCGGCGTGGGGCGCAGGTCGTGGCGCTGGACCGGAACGGCGAGGAGATCCGCGAGGTCGCCCAGTGGTTCGCCGCGATGAAGGAGGCCGGGGAGGCGCCCGCCGGGGCCACCGCCACGGCGATGGAGGGCGACGCCCTCGCCCTGCCCTTCCCCGACGAGTCCTTCGACGTCGTGATCATCTCCGAGGTCATGGAGCACATCCCCGACGACAAGGGCGTCCTCGCCGAGATGGTCCGCGTGCTCAGGCCCGGCGGCCGCATCGCGGTCACCGTGCCGCGCTACGGGCCCGAGAAGGTGTGCTGGACCCTGTCCGACGCCTACCACGAGGTCGAGGGCGGCCACATCCGCATCTACAGGGCCGACCAACTGCTGGCCAGGATGCGCGAGGCCGGCCTGCGCCCCTACGGCACCCACCACGCGCACGCGCTGCACGCGCCGTACTGGTGGCTCAAGTGCGCCTTCGGCGTGGACAACGACAAGGCGCTGCCGGTGCGCGCATACCACAAGCTGCTGGTCTGGGACATCATGAAGAAGCCGCTGGCGACCCGCCTCGCGGAGCGGACCCTGAACCCGGTGATGGGCAAGAGCTTCGTGGCGTACGCGACCAAGCCGCACCTGCCGCGCGCCGACGCCACGACGGCCGCCACCGCCGACGCCGGAACGGCCACCTCGTGACGACCCCCCGGACAGAACACCTCGTCCTGCCCGGGGTCCTCACCGCCGAGCAGGCCGCCGACACCGTCGCCGGCATCCTCGCCGTGCAGCGTGAGGACGGGGCCATCCCGTGGTTCAGGGGTCACCACCTCGACCCGTGGGACCACGTCGAGGCCGCGATGGCACTGGACGCCGCGGGCGCCCACGAGGCCGCCGAGCAGGCCTATCTGTGGCTGGCCGGACACCAGTTGCCGGACGGGTCCTGGTACGCGGCGTACGCCGACGGTGACCCGGACGACGTCACCGACCGGGGGCGGGAGACCAACTTCGTCGCCTATGTCGCCGTCGGGGTCTGGCATCACTACCTCTCCACCGGCGACGACCCCTTCCTGGACCGTCTGTGGCCCACCGTGTACGCGGCCGTGGAATGGGTGCTGCGGCTGCAGCGGCCCGGCGGACAGATCGGCTGGCGGCGCGACGACGACGGCACGCCCACCACGGACGCGCTGCTCACCGGCTGCTCCTCCGTCCACCACGCGCTGCGCTGCGCCCTCGCCATCGCCGAGCAACGGGAAGAGCCGCAGCCGGACTGGGAGCTGGCGGCCGGCGCGCTCCGGCACGCGATCCGCCACCACCCGGAGCGGTTCCTCGACAAGGACCGCTACTCGATGGACTGGTACTACCCCGTGCTGGGCGGAGCCCTCACCGACGCCGAGGCCAAGGAGCGGATCGAGGAGGGCTGGGACCGCTTCGTCGTCCCCGGGCTCGGGGTCCGCTGCGTGGCCCCCAACCCGTGGGTGACCGGCGGTGAGTCGGCCGAACTCGCCCTGGCTCTCTGGGTGATGGGCGAGTCCGACCGTGCGCTGGAGGTGCTCCAGTCCATCCAGCACCTGCGCGATCCGAAGAGCGGTCTGTACTGGACGGGGTACGTCTTCGACGACGAGGCGCTCTGGCCGGTCGAGCTGACGTCCTGGACGGCCGGCTCACTGCTGCTGGCCGTCGCCGCGCTCGGCGGCCATGAGGCCACCTGCGCCGTCTTCGGCGGCGACCGCCTCCCCAGGGGCCTCGCCCCCGACTGCTGCCCCCTGGCCTGAGCGGTACGGCCGCCGGGGGACGAGCCGGCCCGATGCTGCGGCCGGGGGCCGGTCCGTCAAGCGTTCGGCTCCGACCCGTAGCCGGTGGTGACGCCGGGTGTCCGTCAGAGCCGGAGGACGCGGTGACGGAGGAGGCCGAGTCTGGCGCGTCCGTGTATCTGTCTCATGATCCTTTTGGTGCGGGTGCTGACGCCTTCGGTGCGGCCGTTGTGGTGGGGCAAGGCGAGGCCGGCGTGCACGGCAGGCCGGTCGGTTTCGCGGCCGTTGGTGAAGCTGCGCAGGTGGGGCAGGTCGACGGCGCGGGCGGTGGTGATCCATCCGGTGAGTTTCACGTCGTTGCCCTCGCCCGGCGGCCTCGGCACCAGGATGTTCGCGCGGCCGGGGCTCCAGGGCGGCCCTCTTTCGGCCGGGCGGGACCGCGACGCGTCGGCCGGTCCCGGCGCCGTGGCGATCGTGGCGCGGCGGTGGCGGCGGCGCGGGGCGAAGTCGTCCACGCCGATCACTTGTGGGACCGCGGGTTGTGGTGGCAGCGGGTGGTGCAGCGCGGTGCTGGGGGAAACGGGTACGGCCGGCAGGCCGGAGAGGTGTGCGCCGGTCCGGCCGCACACCTCCCGTGCCGCCGGGGATGTCTGCCGGGCAGGCCGCACCGTGCGGCGTCGACGGTGCTCCAGCAGTCCGGGAATCCGCTCGTGGAGGGTCTGCCGTCGGCGGCCCGGGACCGGACAGACCGACCGCTGAACGTGCAGGTGGGACCGGCGGAGAATAAGTAGCGTGTTCCACAAGGTCACATTGCTGGCCGGATCGCCACAAGGCGCAGTAAGCAGGTCACTTGTTCATCGACGGGTCCGTGGCCGTCGACCGGCACGTCCGTCGTACCGGGCGCGGTACCGCCGCCTCCCGGGTGCGAGACGTGACCACCACCGCGTCACCATCGTCCGCCGCGTCCTCGACGACCAGCACCGACAGCCCGGGAAAGGCCGTATCGGCAAGGGGGCCGACATCCATCACATGATCGGGACCGAGGACGGCTGCCCGGCGTCACCACCGACTACGGGCCGGAGCCGACCGTTGTGCGGTCCCCGACCGACGGCGTCGACTCCCGTGTCGTTTCGTGATCTGTGCGGTGGATGCGTCAGCGAGCCGTCGCCGGTGGCCGGCGCGCCGGGCTGCGGGCCGTGGGGTCAAGTGCGCCCGCCGGCGGCTATCCAGGGGTGCCGTCTTCGGCCAGGGCTTGGGTGCCGATGACGCCGAGGAGCTTGAGCTGGTCGGCGGCGTCGCTACCGGAGGCGGCGGTATAGGCGACGATGCGCAGATCGCTGCCGGGAGCAGTGAGCAGGTCGCAGTCGAGGACAAGTGTTCCCATAACAGGGTGGTGGACGGTCTTGGTGTGCGTCTCGTGGACGCCCACGATCCCGGTGTCCCACAGGACCGCGAAGCCGGTGCTGATGGCCCGCAGGTCCTTGACCAGAGAGCGCAGGCCGGCATCGGCGGGGTAGCGGGCGGTCGCCGCCCTGAGGTCGGCGACCACGGCCGCCTCGAACCGGGCCTCCTGCTCGGGGGTGTGGCTGACCCGGCCCGGCAGACCGGCGAAATGCCGCCAGGCGATGTTGCGCTCGCGTCCGCGCAGCGCGGACGCGTCCCCGAGCAGGGCGGCCCACAAGGGGTTCCACAGGACCAGGTTCCAGGCCGCGTCATACACGCTCAGCGGTGCGCCGTCCAGCTGATCGAGCACCCTGCGGACTCCTGGTGGGATGTGTGCCGACACCTGCCCGGGGCCCGGTGGCGACTGGCCCGCGAGGAGATACAGGTGTTCGCGCTCGGCCGCCGACAGCCGCAGGGCACGGGCCAGCGCGGACAGGACCTGCTCCGACGGGGAGGTGGCCCGGCCCTGCTCCAGGCGGACGATGTAGTCCACCGACAGACTGGCGAGCTGCGCCAGTTCCTCGCGTCGCAGCCCGGCGGCCCGCCGTACTCCGCCGGTGGGCACTCCCACCGCGGTGGGGGCCGTACGGTCGCGCCAGCCGCGCAGCGCCCTGCCCAGTTCTCTGGATCCGCTCACGGCCCCATTATCCGGCCACCGCGCCTGGACAGCCTGGTACTGGCAGTCCACAGGCAACGGCGGGCACTGTCTGTCCGTCCGCGGGGCGGGGAGGGTGCAGGCGTCACCACCTGAACCGATCACCGGAGTGAACACCCATGACCACCTCACTGATCACCGGAGCGAACAAGGGCCTCGGCTTCGAGACGGCCCGACGCCTGGTCGAGGCCGGGCACACCGTCTACGTCGGGGCGCGCGATGCCCACCGCGGCCGGGAGGCGGCCGCGCGGCTCGGCGCCCGCTTCGTTCAGCTCGACGTCACCGACGAGGATTCCGTCAAGGCTGCCGCCGAATTCGTCCGCGCGGACGCCGGCCGCCTCGACGTCCTGATCAACAACGCCGGGATCGCGGGCGCGCGCAAGCTCGGCCGGGTCGGCGAGGTCACCGGGGCCGACATGCTGACCACGTACGACACGAACGTCTTCGGCGTCGTGCGCGTCACGCACGCCTTCCTGCCGCTGTTGGAAGCGGGCGACGCCCCGGTCGTCGTCAACGTCAGCAGCGGTCTGGGCTCTCGGGCGGCGACCACCGACCCCAGCCGGGTGGAGTTCCAGGTGACGGTGCTGGACTACAACTCCTCCAAGACCGCGCTGGTCATGGTCACCTCGCAGTACGCCAAGGCGTACCCCACCATCCGGTTCAACGCCGTCGATCCCGGCTACACCGCCACCGACCTCAACGGCCACCAGGGCACCCAGACCGCCGAAGAGGGCGCGGAGATCATCGTCCGTATGGCCTTGATCGGCGCCGACGGTCCGACCGGCGGCTTCTTCGACAAGACCGGCCCGGCCGCCTGGTAACCATCGGGTCGCTGATGCGTGGCGGGCGGCAGCCCGGCGGACGGGTCGGGTCGTAGGCCGACCACCCAGGCAACAGCGCGGCGAATCGGTCCCAGAGCGGTGCGGTCCGCCATGACGACAGGAGACGACAGGACAGGCACAGGTCTCCCTGATGATCACAGAGCGTCGCAACTCCGGGATCGACGGGAACTGTGCCTGCTTCGTTGACGGGAGCGCCGCCGCGCCTGTCGGCGCGACCTCTTGGCGCCGGTTTTCGTCCCGGTGTTCCACGTGGCCGCGAGTGCATCGGACGCAACACTGCGGACGGACCGCACACCGGCGGCAGCTCGACCGGCGACGCCACGGGTGCACGCCTCGTCGAACGTGCTGTGGTCTCCGGGGGCGCGCCCGGGCCCCCGGGTCACGCGCCCGTGGGCCGGGCAGGCCGTGGGTGGGGGCCCGGGAGGGGCCGGTCAGCGTCGGTGGAGGCGGTTGGCGACGGCGTGGCCGACGAGGAGGTAGACCACGGCGGCCAGACCGTAACCGGCGACGACACGGGCCCACGCCTCGTCGAACGTGAACAGGTCACGTGACCAGCCGGCCAGCCAGTCGGCCGCGTCATGGACGAACCGGACCAGCTCGTTGGCCCGGTTGGCGTCCAACAAATACATCAGGATCCAGAGCCCGAGAATGCCGGCCATGATGTCCGCGATCACCGCGACGACCGTTCCTGCGGAGTTGGAACCACTGCGATTTCGTGGGGACATGGTGTCCGTCTGACCCCGGAACCGCGATTGAAACCCGCACGACCGCACGGTCGGCCGGACGCCTGCCGTACGACAACGGCCCCCCGCCGGAAGGGCGAGAGGCCGCGCGTGCCGCGGATGCGGAGTTGCGGGTCAGCCGCGCTGGATGCCCGAGGTGTCCTGGAGGACACCGCGACGGCCGTCCTGTGTCTGGGCGACGAGGGCCGGGCCGCGCTGCTCGACGGCCAGGTACCAGGTACCGGGGGCCAGCTCGGCGACCGGCGTCTGCGAACCGTCCTCCGGGAACAGCGGCCGGGGCACCGGCACCGCGAACCAGAACGGCGAGAAGTCACCGGCGGGCGGCGCGGCCGGCTGACCGGGGAACGACTGGCCGGGCTGACCCGGGCCGGGCCGGCCCGGCTGCGGCTGACCGCCGAAGCCGGCCTGCTGCGCACCCGGGTAGCCGTAACCACCGGGCGGCTGGGCACCGTAGGGCTGCGGGGCGGGGGGACGGGCCGCCGGCACGAGCACGCCCTTGAGGGCCGGAACCAGCGGGGTGGCCACCGCGGCGGCGGCCATGACCAGCGTGGCGATGAGGGCCAGGATGAGGCCGATACCGGAGTCGGGCCCGTCGGAGGACGAACCGGTGGTGACGTTGTTCGCGCCGCCGGCCGGGTCGAAGATGTTGCCGAGCGCGCTCCAGGCGGCGAAGACCGTGAACGCCACCCCGAACTGGCCGAGGTCCAGCCCCGCGACCTTCGGCGGCTGCGGCAGCCCGCGGGACACGACGACCAGTGCCGCGCCGATGATGCCCGCCAGCACGACACCGAGCACGACCGGGCCACTGCTCCACAGGCTCGGGATGATGTCGTCGGGAGCGCCGTCGATCGAGTAGAGGTCGAGGAACGACGCGATGAACAGCAATACCGCTGCTCCGATCACCACGCCGTCGCCTCGAGTGAGGGAGCGGATATTCACTTCAGGTCCTTCTCGGTCGTCTCGTCGTCGGCAGAGGCGTCGCTGTCACCACGTCGCCCTCGGGGCCCGGTGTGAAGCGCGGGGGTGACCCCTCATCGTGAGGACGACACTATCGTCCGCACGATCGGGCTGTCCGCCCGGATCGGAGCGCCGATCCCTACCCGCGCAGGAAACCCATGATTCCCTCGGAGATTCCCTGCGCCGCTTTCTGCCGCCAGGCACCGCTGGCCAGAAGTGCCGCGTCCTTGCTATCGCGCATGTTGCCGCACTCGACGAACACCTTGGGAACCGTTGACAGATTGAGACCGCCCAGGTCCTTACGTGTGACGAGACCGGTGCCGTCGCCCACATAGTTGGACGGGGCGTTACCGGTGACGCGTACGAAGGTGCCCGCGATGCGCTCACCGAGGTCGCGGGACGGTTCGACGATGGCCCGGGTGTCGGCGGCGCCGGAGTTCACGGAGCCGGGCAGGATCACGTGGAAACCGCGGTTCCCGGTGCCCGAACCGTCCGCGTGGAGCGACACGACGGCATCCGCCCCCGCCTCGTTCCCGATCTGCGCCCGCTCGTCGATGCACGGCCCGAACGGCCGGTCGTCGTCCTGCGTCAGCTTCACCGTGGCGCCCTGCTCCTCGAGGAGGGCGCGCATCCGGTGGGCGACGTCCAGGTTGAACCTCGCCTCGGTGAAACCGTCGTTGGTGGACGTGCCGGTGGTGTCGCACTCCTTGGAGTTCGTCCCGATGTCCACCTGGCGGTTGATCTCGGCGGTGTGCTGGAAGTTGCCCGGATTGTGCCCGGGGTCGATGACCACGACCTTCCCCTTGAGCGGCCCGGTCCCGGCAGGCGCGGACGCGGACGGGGAGGAGGGCGCGGACGGGGAGCCGGGGAAGGGGCTCGGATTCCTGCCGTCCGTGTCACCGGCCCCGCCCGACGCACCCGACGGCGAGGCGCCGGAGGCGGAAGGTGTGCCGGAGGACGCCGAGGCGGAGGCCCCGGCGGACGTACTCACGTCGCCTCCGTCGTCGCCCGACCCGCCCACGGCCGCGTAGACGGCCCAGCCGAGCAGTGTGCCCGGTACGAGCGCGGCGAGCGCCACGGTCAGCGGTCCACACCGGAGGCGGCGGGACCGCGGCGGCTCGAAGTCGGGCCCTGTGTACGACACGTAACCACCCTAACGGCCGCCCGCACCGCCATCGTCCCGATCGGGAGGCGTTCACCGCCGACGGTGCCGACGGCCGGGCGGCACCCGCCTCAGATTCCCTCTCCCGTACGGCGCAGGACGCGCAGCGAGCCCGTCGACGGGAGCTCCGTGAAGGCGCCGGAGGCCAGCGCACGGAGGTAGACGCGGTACGGGGCCTGGCCGGTGAACTCGTCGGCAGGGTCGGGGAAGACGTCGTGGATGACGAGGAGACCGCCCTCGGCGACGTGCGGGGCCCAGCCCTCGTAGTCGGCCGTGGCGTGCTCGTCCGTGTGGCCACCGTCGACGAAGACCAGCGCGAGGGGGGAGTTCCACAGGGCCGCGACCACGGGGGAGCGGCCGACCAGGGCGACCACGTGGTCCTCCAGGCCCGCCCGGTGGAGCGTGCGGCGGAAGGCGGGGAGGGTGTCCATCACGCCCAGCTCGGGGTCGACCGTCTCCGGGTCGTGGTACTCCCAGCCCGGCTGCTGCTCCTCGCTGCCCCGGTGATGGTCCACCGTGAGGGCGGCGACCCCGGCCTTGCGGGCGGCACCGGCGAGCAGGACCGTGGAGCGGCCGCAGTAGGTGCCGACCTCCAGCAGGGGGAGACCCAGCCGTCCCGCCTCGGCCGCCGCCGCGTACAGGGCCAGGCCCTCGCCGACGGGCATGAAGCCCTTCGCCGCCTCGAACGCGGCCAGGACCTCGGGCTGGGGTGCCGGGGGGTTCGGCGTCGGCATCGGTTCCGGCGTCCTCTCGGTCAAACGCGCCTCGGGGACGCGTGTCGGGGTGTCCATGCTGCCGTACCGCCCGCCGTGCGGCCCGGCGGGGGCAGCGGCGACCACCACCGAGCGGGGCCGGCCCGGTGGTCAGGCCGTGACCGGTCCGCGCAGAGCCTGCTCCGCGCGCTCCAGGCCCGTGTCCTCCCCGCCGCTCGCGCGCAGCCGCAGAGTGCTCGGCGGGCGCCGGCCGGGGATGAAGAGGGCCAGCACCAGGCCCACGGCCA
Source organism: Streptomyces sp. KMM 9044 (assembly GCF_024701375.2). Taxonomy (NCBI): domain Bacteria; kingdom Bacillati; phylum Actinomycetota; class Actinomycetes; order Kitasatosporales; family Streptomycetaceae; genus Streptomyces; species Streptomyces sp. KMM 9044. The sequence continues at coordinate 5,425,305 of NZ_CP113910.1, forward strand.
CCGCCGCCGTCGCGATCAGGAAGGAGAGGCGGAAGCCGTGCATGCTCGGGATCTCCGTCCCGCCCACCGTGTTCGCCGTACTGGCCAGCACCATCCCGACGACCGCGCTCGACACCGACGTACCGATCGAGCGCATCAGGGTGTTGAGACCGTTGGCCGCGCCCGTCTCCGAGGCCGGGACCGCGCCGACGATCAGCGCGGGCAGGGACGCGTAGGCGAGTCCGATGCCGGCTCCGATGACGACGGAGATGACGACGGGCCCCCAGACCGCGTGCAGCAGGCCCAGACCGCCGCCGTAACCGGCCCCGATGATCAGCAGGCCCAGGACGAGGGTGACCCTGGGCCCGTAGCGGGCGGACAGGCGGGCGTAGACGGGGGCCGTGAACATCATGGTCACGCCCAGCGGCGCCACGCACAGTCCCGCCACCACCATCGACTGGCCGAGGCCGTACCCGGTGGAGGCGGGGAGCTGGAGCAGCTGGGGCAGCACCAGGGAGATGACGAAGAAGGAGACGCCGATCATGATCGACGCGAGGTTCGTGAGGAGGACCTCGCGGCGGGCGGTGGTGCGCAGGTCCACCAGGGGCGCGGGCACCCGCAGTTCCATCAGGCCCCAGAGCAGGAGCACCACGACCGCCGCCCCGGACAGGCCGAGCGTGGTCCCGGACGTCCAGCCCCAGTCGCTGCCCTTGGTGAGGGGCAGGAGGAAGAGGAGAAGACCGGCGGACAGGCCCAGCGCACCCGGCAGGTCGAAGGTGCCGGGCGCGCGTGCCGGGGACTCCGGTACGAGGGTCAGGGTGAGCGCGATGGCGAGGACGCCGAGGCCGGCCGCGCCGAAGTAGAGGGCGTGCCAGTCGGAGTTCTGGGCCACCAGCGCGGCGGCGGGCAGTGCGAGGCCGCCGCCGACGCCTATCGAGGAACTCATCAGCGCCATCGCGGAGCCCAGCCGCTCCGGCGGCAGCATGTCGCGCATCAGCCCGATGCCGAGCGGGATCGCACCCATCGCGACGCCCTGGAGCGTACGGCCGGCGATCATCAGCAGCAGGTCGCTGGTGAGCGCGCTGACGAGCGCGCCGGCGGCCATGACCGAGAGGCTGGCGACCAGCATGCGCCGCTTGCCGTAGAGGTCGCCGAGGCGGCCCATGACGGGGGTGGCGACGGCGCCGGACAGCAGCGTCGAGGTCAGGACCCACGTGGCGTCGCCGGGTGTGGTGTCCAGCAGGCGCGGCAGATCCTTGATCACCGGGACGAGCAGGGTCTGCATCACCGCGACAACGATGCCCGCGAAGGCGAGCACCGGGACCACGGCCCTCCCCGCCCCGCCTGCGGGACGGCCGTTCGTCGACTGCGTCATGTAAAGGGGCCTCCAGGCCGGGAACGTGAGGCCGGCACGGGACAAGGCGTACCGGATGCGTGGGTACGGAACCTGTGTGCCGGGGCAACTATTCCGATGCTTTGGCATACTAACGATTTCTTGGCCCCTCCTTGGTCTCGCCCGGCGGGACACCGATGCAAGGGGCGCGGGGTGGTTGAGACCATGACACCCATGCTCAGAGTCCCGGACACCGCCATCGCCCGCGCATCCCGCCGTACGCCGCCCCCGTGGCTGGCGGTGGCGCTCGCGTGCGTCGGGCAGTTCCTCGTCGTGCTCGACATCTCCGTGGTCAATGTCGCACTGCCGTCGATGCGGACCGGCCTCGGGCTCGGCGAGCAGGGCCTGCAGTGGGTGGTGAACGCGTACTCGATCGCCTTCGCCGGGTTCATGCTGCTGGGCGGACGTGCCGGTGACCTCTACGGGCGCAAGCGGATGTTCCTCGTCGGCCTCGGCCTGTTCACGCTGGCCAGCCTGGCGGGCGGGCTGGCCCAGGACGACTGGCAGCTGCTGCTGGCGCGGGCCGTGCAGGGGCTCGGGGCCGCGGTCCTGGCGCCGTCCACCCTCACCATCGTCACCTCGGCGGTCCCGGAGGGCCCCGCGCGGGCCCGTGCCGTCGCGACCTGGACCGCCGTCGGCGCGGGCGGCGGCGCGGCCGGCGGTTTCGTCGGCGGGGCGCTGGTGGACACCCTGTCGTGGCGGTGGGTGCTGCTGATCAACGTGCCGATCGGGGTACTGGTGCTGGCCGGGGCGGCCTGGTGGCTGGCGGAGGGCCGGGCCGGGGACGGACGGCGGCTCGACCTGCCCGGCGCGATGCTGGTGACGGCCGGCCTCGCCACCCTGGCCTTCGGCATCTCCCGGACCGGGGCCGAGGGGTGGACGGCGCCGTCCACCCTGGTGCCGCTCGGCGCCGGACTCGCCCTCACCGCCCTGTTCCTCCTCGTCGAGGCCCGGACCAGGGCTCCGCTGATGCCGCTGGAACTGTTCCGGGTGCGGTCGGTCTCGTCGGCGAACGTGGCGATGTTCCTGAGCGGCGCCGCCATGTTCTGCATGTGGTTCTTCATGACCCTCTACGCCCAGAACGTCCTCGGCTACACCCCGCTCGAGGCCGGCTTCGCCCTGGTGCCCAGCTCTCTCGCCGTGGTCGTCGGCTCCAAGATCGCACCGCGGCTGATGCGTGCCGCCGGGGCACGGACCGTGGCCGTGCTCGGCACGCTCGTCGCGCTGTCCGGCTTCGCCTGGCAGTCGACGATGACGGCCGACGGCGCGTATCCGACGGCGATCCTGTTCCCCGGCATCCTGATGATGCTGGGCGCGGGCCTCGCCGGGACCCCGCTCGCCGCGCTCGCGACCTCCGGCGCCGCGCCGGAGGAGGCCGGCCTGGTCTCCGGCCTGATCAACACCTCGCGCACGATCGGCGGTTCGCTCGGCCTCGCGGTCCTCTCGACGATCGCGGCGGCCCGTACGGGAGACAGCACCACCCCTCAGGCCCTGACCGAGGGCTACGCCCTCGCCTTCCGCGCCGGAACGGCGATCCTGGCGGTCGGCCTGGTCCTGATGTGGCTGTGGCTGCCGCGGAAGGCCGCGACGTCCCCCTGAGTCCGCCGACGGAGGTGCCGGAGCCCGGACGCGCGTGAGGCACGGACAGGTGAGCGGCCCCGCTCGTCGTGTGACGAGCGGGGCCGCTCACCTGTCCGCTTGGCGCCCGTGGAACGTGCCTGACGTGACGTCAGACCACTCCCTCCACAGGCTCGTTCTCCTTGGCAGGCCTGCGGTGGCGGCCGCGAGGGGCCGCCGTGGCGTCCTGCTGGGACACCGGTCCGCGGTGCTTGCCGTGCCCAGTGACGGTCTGCCCGCCCTCGGCGGCCTGCGGCTGGTTCGTGCTCGCGTCGTTCATCGGAAGGAACTCACCCCGTAAACATGATCTTTCCTGCAGACGGACGAGTTTATCCGGCGGACCAGGGGGTGGATCCAGGCGGCCGCGCGGACCGCCGCTACTTCGTTACAAGCCGTCCCAGGGGCGCCTGTTGAAGGGGTACGGGACGGTGCACGGCCGATGCGGCCAAAGGTGCGGACCCCCCTTCCGGGAAGGGCTGCCCAGGCTTCGCGGAGGGGCCCTCCCCGGTCTCCCCCCGCTCTTGCCCCGACTGCCGTTCCGGCCCGGGCGGGTGCAGTACGGCCACCGCGCAGGGCATGGCCGGGGTGGCGCACGGCAGGCGCAGCTCCCCGTCCGTCGTCCATCGTCCGGTCCCGGCCAACCACCCTTCGGGCGCCGGGAGATGATCGATCCGCCGCCGGGCCGGCCGCCACACCCCGACCCAGCTGCCGAGCGCCCCGTCGACGCGCAGTGCCACCGCGCAGCCCTCCGGCGTCAGTGCCTGGCCGGGCTGGATCGCGAACGGCGTGACCGCGCAGTCCGGCAGCCGCAGGCACTCCGGGAAGCGCACCGGCAGTGTGCTGCCCAGCACGCCCCAGCCCAGCCGGCCCCGCCCCGGTGAGGGCGCGTCCGAGCGGATCAGCAGCAGGCCGCTGTCCGGGTCGGCGAGCAGGACCCGGTCGTCACTCTCCTCGGCGATCTGCAGCAGCGGCGACACCTCGCCTCCGCGCCCCAGGTCCACGACGACCGCCTTGGTGCGCCCGCCGCTCTCCCGGTCCAGGGCGAGCATCCGGCCCGTGCGGTCCAGCCACGCCCCGCCCGAGCAGCGGCCCGGGACCTCGGCGACGCGCT